>JBBQNK010000004.1:0-142705 GCA_038329865.1 Tepidisphaerales bacterium
CAGTGCCTGGCGGTGCAACCCGCCGCTGCGTCGATTCGCCGAACGCCTCAAAGCCGCCGGCAAGCCGTTCAAAGTCGTCATCACCGCCGTCATGCGGAAGCTCTTGACGATCCTCAATGTCCTCATCAGGGAGAACCGACCGTGGCGAAACGAAATCATTCCTCAAAACACTTGAAATTAAACACAGCCGCTTTTCGGTTCCTATTTCAACTCGTGAAGGACTAATCCCATGACGAACCATTCATCGCCTGACGCAGCGTCGGGATCATCCGCCGCCGAGATCGACTGGTCCGCCCGGGCGGCCGAGGATGCCAGGCACGACGTCATCACGACCGTCTTCGAAGGAATATCGCCCAACAAAATGGCCTGCCACACCATGATCCGCCCCATGCCCGACGGGTCGTGGGTGATGTTCATGTTCGGCGGCGGCGACATGGAACCGATGCCTGAAAACCGAGTCATTCATAGCCGCAGCACCGATGCGGGTAAAACCTGGACTCAGGTGGAGCCCGTCAAACTTGAAATTCCGCCCGGAGCGGGTCAGACCACGTTGAACGCCGAAGTCATGATGCATCGCGGCCGCGCCACGATGTTCGTGATAACGCATGACGGAACGTTCGCCAATTGGCGGCAATGGATGACGCACAGTGATGATTCCTGTCATACGTGGTCCAGCCTGGAACCGGCCCCGGGCAACGCCCATTTCTACACCTTAATCTGGGGTCACATCGTGACTCGTGACGGGCAGCTGATGCTGCCGTTTCAGCGTTACCTGTTCACCGATACCTCGTCGACCCGGATCCCCGATGGGCGGAACGTCACAACCCCGCGAAACCCGCGCAACGGCGTCCTGATCAGCGCCGATGACGGCAAAACGTGGACGACGCACGGATCGATCCGCATTTCGCCAAACGACGGCTATCACGGGTGGGCTGAGAACAACATCGTCGAACTCGCCGACGGGACGATTGCGATGATCATCCGGAACGACCACACCGGCGTGATGTATTCCGCCGTCTCCACCGACGGCGGCCTGACTTGGCCGGCAATGGCGACGCCCACCGACATTCCGAACCCCGGAACGCGAGCGACGATGTATTCACTTGGCGGCGATGTCGTGGCGTTACTGAATGACCCTAACCCCACTCCGCCGGGCACGCCGCCGCACATGCCGAATCGAAAGCCTCTATCGCTCTGGATCAGCTTCGAAGGGATGAAGACTTGGCCGTACCAACGCGTCCTGGTCGCACACTCTGCTTACGGCCCGGGCGGCGGCTTGAGTTACCCGGACAGCTTCGTGAGTGAAGATCGCAAATACCTTCACTTCGCCTTCGACGACAACCGCCGCCGCGCCGTATACGTCGGGGCACGGCTGCCGACGTTGCCTTGACGATGCCCGTAAGGTGACGACAGTGAGCCCGGGCGGGCGGTACGTCGCGACGGCGGCGAGGAGCGGTGTGGTGTCTACGATCTGAAGGACGGAACCATCGCCGGTCAGGCCATTCCGCCGGGCGCGAGAGGCGACCAAGGCCCACCGCACGCCTGCAAGGGGATCGCTTTTTCGCGCGACGGCTCGCAACTGGCCGCTATCTTTATCGACCAGGGTGACGGGAAAGGGACGCGCGCGCTCAGCTGGGAGATCAGCAGCGGCCACCTCAAGATGGATGCGATTAAAGTTCCCCTCCGGATTCCATTGATAGAGGATCGTCACCGGTACATCGAATTTTTTGACGACGGTGCGCACGTTCACTGTCACGGCGCGGTACTGGAAAGCAAAACGGGAGCCGTGGTGGCCACGGTGCCGGCACCGGCCTCCGGCTTTCTCGACAGCACATTTCTATTCGCGTTCGGCAAGGACCAGCTGGTGACGGTGACCGGCAGCGGCCCGACGAAAGCGATCGAATCCAAGGCGATGAAGTTCGATCCCGCGCCCGCCAAGTGAGTCGGGTGATTCGACCGGAGCGGAAACGGTCACTACTGACAAATTGTCTGATCTTCCCCATCGCCGCTGTTTTTCTCGACGCTGTTTTCGAGTTCCCACCCGTTCTGACTAATGCTTCGTAAAAAAAGTGATCTGAAATCCCTCCGGATCGCTGATGCAAAACGAGGTGTCGCCCCAACTGTTATCGCGGAGGACGTGAACAATCGGCTGCGTGCTTTTCATCTCTTCCCACAGGGCACGAACATCCGCCACTTCCCACGACACGTCCGCCCCGGCGACGGGAACGTGATCCGCCGGCGGCGACAACAGTTCAAGCACCGTGCCGGCCACCTGAAACATCACGCCTTTGCTCGTGGCCGTATCCCAGTCGCGGATCATCGGCAGGCCGAGCGTGATTTCATAAAACGCCCGCACCTTGCGAAAGTCCTTCGGATAAAGTTTCAGCCGAAATTCAGTGACGTACATGGCGGTATCGTAACAATGGAAGGATCGGGAGAGAGGCAGTTTATTCCACCGCCACGTTCAGCGAATACTTCGCCCCGTTCAGCACCGCGTGCTTGCCGTGCACGGCAATGAAGTACGTCGCGGCATGCGTGGCGGGGACAATGATCCGCTCGTCGGTCAGGCCGGTGTTCGTGGATTGGTCGTCGTGCTTGGCGAACGTCGGCGGGAGATTTTCTCGTAAGTAGAGGTCGCAATTTTCGTCGAGGCCGGTCAGCGTGATCGTCAGCTTTTTGCCGGCGTCTACTTTCACCGAAAAATATTGCACCTGATCGTCGCCGCTCACGCCTTGCACCGGTTGGCCGGGTTGGATGACGTGAGTCGTCACTTCGTACTCGTGATCGAGCGCGTACGTCGCCATCGCGAGGAGGAACGCGGGGTGGTTCACTTCCGGATGGCCGGTGGTGATGACGCAGCGGCCGGCTAGGGGATTGTCCTTCGGGCGATACGCGATGAGGAACCAGTTGCCAGGCAACTCGGGCATGCCGCCGCCTTCGTACTTGCCGAGGTACTCGGTGTCGGGGATTTTATCCTGCGGGCCGAGCGGGCCGCCGTTGAAGTACATGTTTTTGAGCGTGCCGCCGTCGGTCGCTTTGAAGAGCGGGTGGTCTTTCATCGCCGGATCGAAGATCACATCGGGCAGCGGGCGCTGCATCGATGGGCCGAGCTCTTTGATCTTGCCGGGCCAGAGGCCCCAGTCGGCGTAGAGGGATTTCTTCACATCGAACCCGCTGGCGGCGGCGAAGCAGCCGGCGCACGCGCCGACGTAATTCATCCCGCTCTTGAACGCCGCCTGCGGAACTTTTCGCGCTTCGACGAATTTGCCGCGCTCGGCGACGGCGGCGTCGCGCGTGATTTTACTGATCCCCGCGATCTCGCACATGCTGTTGAACGCGTTGCCGCCGGCCAACATCAGCAGGCGAACGCGGGCGGTGCCGTCGGGGTATGCGAGGATGCCGTTGGCGTCGTCGTCGCTCGGCTGAAGGCTTTCCTTGCCGATCTCGAGGTAAGGCCGACCGGCTTTTTCCGCGAGCGCTGAACCGACGTGGACGAAGTTTTTGCTCCGCTGCGCCGCCGGCCCGGTGAAGTAGACGACGGCAGGCCCGCCGCCTTGCCACCAGGGGCCGAGGATTTTTCCATCGACTATGTGGAAGTCGCCGTCAGGCCCTCGCCACGTTGAAGGCTGCGCCGGGCGTGTCGACGGTGGGGCGGCGATGCTCGCCGGGCGCGTCGCCTGCGCGCGAGCGACCGCCGGTGCGAACACCATCAAGACGAAAAGGCTCGCCAGGAAGTTGCCGACGCGAAATGCTCGAAAATTCATCGCCCGAACCCCGTGCCGATCATCGATCTGCCGTCCAACAGCGTAGCCATGATGCGCGACGACGATCAGGCGAGCAACTGGGCTCTAAATGATCGTGGAATGCAGAGTCCAAAAAAAGCGGATCCGCGCGAAGGAAAGAATTCGTGTGGATCCGCCTCATTAGGAGTCCAGTGTTAACCAGATCGGGTTTACCAGATCGAAAAATTCGTCCGGCGTGAGGTGTTGATCTCATCGCCGCTGGTTAACGATTCAACGTGGCCGTCGACGAACAGGAAGTTGCCCCGCCGGGCGGTCGGGCTGCCGTGGCGGAAGGAGTAGACGCCACCGGCGCCGGCCCAGAGCGGGTAGGCGGCCGTGTCACCCAGGTGCCAGGTGGTGAACGCGTCGTTATAGGGGAACTTGGCGCCGAAGGTGTCGTTGGCGCGCTCGTGTTCAATGACGAGGAACTTCATCGACGGCGAGCGGAATTTCGTCAGCTTCGCGCCGTAACGATAGAAGGTGTAGAACGACTCGATCGAAGTCGGCGGATTGACGATTCGGCCGTACTGCCCGGCGGGGTACGTGGCGGTGATCTGGCCGCCGGTGGCGTTGGTGCTCATCGCCCAGCCGCGCCCGTAAGAGGCGTTGCCGACGAAGTCCGGGCAAGCCAGGCTCTTGCCGTCGTACGCGCCCATGTTGATGCGCATTCCCTTGGCGTTGTAGCGAGGCGCTTTAAAGATTTCGCGGCTGAGAATCGCCGACCATGCCACGCTGCTGGGCTCTGAGGCGCTGCCCGGAGCGCGCTGGTTGTGAAGATCCGCGAACTGCCGGATCGTCATGCCGATCTGCCGCATGTTGGAGGCGCACGTAACGGAATTCGCGGCTTCCTTGGCCTTGTTGAGGGCCGGGAGAAGGATCGATATCAGTACTGCAATGATACCAACGACAACCAAAAGTTCGACCAGGGTAAAGCCGCGCCTTGGGCCGCGACGACGACATGACATGTCCTGCTCGCTCATGAGAACCTCCGCGGGGTGAGTGGAATAGGTTGTTCAGATCAGGCAATTAAAAGGCGATTCGCAGAATCGACGATACCACTAAAGGCCCTCGCGGCCTTGCCCAAACTCAGCTTGCCTGCTTGTACCGAGCTCCGACTTGAAGTGACACTCTATTTTACCCCGTGGCTTAACGTTATCAAACGATATTTTCCGGACATCCCGACAGAAAAAAATTGTCGAAAAAATTTTCCGTGGATGATCGGCCCTGACGCGCGCCAAAAGGCGAAAATGAAAATATATTTGCATTTTTTCGACCTCAAAAAATATTTTTTTAAGCCAATTTTTATCTCAACAGTCTCCCAATTTCGATTCCGGGCAGTCCAATGAACGATGCTATAGTAGCATTAAAGCGGGTTGCTCCAAAAGTCGCAATCGTCCGGCCCGGCTGTCGAGCGAGTCGCAACTGTGGAGATTAGAACGTGCGGTGACCCATGACACTCGGCCGGCAATCGGCTGGGTCTGGCTTACGGCCTGATCGGGGACAAGAGGCGGGCACGGCCGTTGAGCCGGGAAGAGCTGGTCGATTCTCGTGCCGATTCGGCCGGAAATCTCGGTGCGAAGCACCACGCAACCCCACGGGGGTTTTTATCGGTCGTTGCCCTCAGGGTCGTTTGCTTTCCCCCAATTTGTATTCGACAACACCTGTGAGCCGCACCGTCGCGGCCGGAGGAATCGCGCTCGTGGAACTGACCGAAACACAATTTGTCGAAATCGTCGGCGTCCAGGCTGATGATTCCACGTACGCCGAAGGCGACGACCGTCGCCAGCACGGGCGTGCGTTGTTCGGCAGTCGGGCGCGGATCTTTCCGCTCATCGACGGCGCGGGCGGCAACGGTTGCCCGGTGTTGATCCGCGATATCTCGCCCGCCAGTGTGGGCTTCATGTTCGAAGAAGAGCTGGCCGTCGGCGATGAATTCATCGTACAAATCCCGCGGCAGGACGGCACGCTGATCACCATCCAGTGCATGGTGCACCGCTGCGAGCCCGGCGGCACGGGCCTGGTGCAGTGGGTCATCGGCGCGACGTTCGAACTCGTGCTCGACACCGAGCAGTGGCAGAGCACGCGCCCGGAAGTGCCTGCGAGCGAACGCGGATCGATGCACTTCGCGCCGACCGCACCGGCTCCCACGACGAAAGACGAACGCAACGCCGACCGCTGCCTGCCGACGCCCAGCCGCTGGAAAAATCTCGCCTGGCTGACGAAGTGGGACCGGTCGTCCTCGAAAATCCGCAATCGCCTGAAGCGAAACGAATCGCCCGCTGCCGCCGAGTGCCCGGCCGTCGTCAAGGCGACACCCGCCAAGCCGGGCAAGCCCGCGACGAAGGCGGCATCAACCACGGTGAAAGCGGAAGCGAGCACCAAGCCCGCGAACGAACCGGCCGTCGAATCACCAGCCGTTGAGATTGAACCCACGCCGATCAGCGAAGCAGCGATGGCGGCGCGGCCGTCGTTGTTCCTCGCGCCGGGCGCTGAGCCGGTCGAAATCAAAATTCCGGCCGCGCCGCCGGAGATTAAAAAACCCGCGCCGCAAAATCTTCCGCTGAACAAGCCGCTCCCGCCGCTGGCGATGACCGCCGAAACCCAGCAGGCTCCCGCGGTTCAATCCGCCGCCGAAGCACCCGCGATGACGCCGGCCGCTTCTCCGATCGTGCCCGCCATCACCACCGCGATTCCGCAAGCGGCCGCGATCGAAGCGACAAACGCGTCACAGCCCGCCGCGGTTTCCGCGACGGAGATCGCTCCCGCAGTAGCTACGATCGCTTCTCAGCCCGCGGTTGTATCACCGACGCCGGTCGATCCGATCCCGCCGCTGGCGGTAACGATCGCGGCCCAACCGGCTGTTGTGGCGACAACGCCAGTCAATCCGATCCCGTCGTTGATGCCGGTCGCGGCTTCGCAGGTCGTCGCTCAAGCTTTGCCGGCCGATGCGAATCGCGCTGCACCGGCAGCCACCGCAGCGTCCGTCGCGCCGGTTGCTGCACCGGCCGTGGTTGTTTCGCCGGCGGAGTTGTCGGGCGTGTCGTGCGTGTGGGTGACGATGTCGAGCGTGGAGATGTCCTTCGCGTTCCCTTCGTTCGCGAGCGATCGGCCGACGTTGTCGCTCCCGCTGGTCGCGCCGATCAGCAGCGGCAAGCCGCCGCGGAAGTCGGAGTCCGCCCGCCTGGTCCGCGGCCGCTCGCGGCGGTGGTAAGGGTTGCGAATCGGCGGTAGGGCAGGAAAGCCTGTGTGGCCGGCCGAAGAATGCAAAAGCACATGTGAGACTTTCCACGTTCACTTCTTCCACGTCACCATCATTCCAACGACTGCCGCCGCCATCACGGCCCGAACTTTTTGCCGGTCGATGTTGTTCACCGCTAAATTGCCTATTCATTTCACAGATTTTAATTCCCGTGACGTGATTTCCCGTCGCGTGGCGAATCGTGGCAATCCGCGCGCGTCGTCCCTACAGTTCTTCGATGTTCTACCAGCTCACCGATCGATTCATCGTCAAAGCAGACCCCGCCACCACGTGGAAGTTCTTCAGCGATGCGGGGAATCTGCCGCGGATCACGCCGACGTGGTTGTCGTTCGAGTCGCTCACGCCTGGGCCGATCGAGATTGGGTTGGATACGGTGCTCGACTACCGGATCAAGTCCAACGGCGTGCCGATTCGGTGGCGGTCGCTCATCGTCGCTTGGGAGCCGATGCGGATGTTTATCGACCTGCAGGTGCGCGGGCCGTACGCCGCGTGGTGCCATCGGCACACGTTCGAGCAAACGCCGGAAGGGGTGGAGTGCAGCGACCGAGTGATCTACAAACTCCCCGGCGGTCCGGTGGGGCGGGTGGCGCATGCGCTGATGGTGAAGCGGCAGTTGACGGAAATCTTCGAGTACCGCCGAAAGATGATCACGGCAGAACTGGGCTGGGTGCGGGCGGTGCAGGAGAAGGTGGAAGTTGGCCGCGTGCGATAGATTTGCAATCGGCATGAACGGCGACGTGCTCGCTCTTCAATTGCAAATTGCAAATCAAAAACTACTCGTCTCTCGAGATATCTTCGGTCGACTCATCCGACGACTTCTCGGCCCCGCGCTTGGGAGGCGGGTTGGTCACCCCATCTTGGCGAAAGGGTCGGCGGTCGCCGCCTTCTGCAAGATATGCTTGCCCAGCTCAAGGCGACTTAAAACCTGGTCCATATCCGTCGGGCGCTTGGCGGGCTTGGTGGAGACGCACTCCATCACAAGGTTGCTCACCGCCAGCGGCACGCGCGGGTTGAGGTCGATCGGCGTGTCGATCGTGGCGTCGAGAAGGAAGCTGTTCTCACCTTTTTTGTTGACAGTATAGAGCGTGGGAATGTGCCGGCCGGTGATGCACCAGTAGAGCGTCGCTCCCAGGTTGAAGACATCCGTCTGAACCGTAACCGGCCGCCGAGCCACCTGCTCGGGGGCGATGAAGTCGGGCGTGCCCTGGATGCGTTCTTTGATCGTGCCGATCTTACAGCTCTGGCCGTAGTCGATGACCTTGGCCAGACCCGTCGGGCTGAGCAGGATGTTGTTCGGCTTCATGTCGCAATGGGCGTAGCCCATCTGGTGCATGGCCCGCATGCCCTGTGCGACCTGAATGAATGTGTCGATAATCCCCATCATGGTCGGCGGGAGTTTGACGTCCAAGGCTTTGCCTTCGACGTACTCCATGACCATGAACGCTTCGCTGACTTTGAGCAGGATGGTCTTAACAATCTTCAGATCAAAGGCGCGGCGGAGATTGGCATGCGTGAATTGACGACAGAGCTCGAACTCCGTCTCCATCTGTTCGATGAAGCGGATGTCCTTAGCATCTGTGCGCACAACATGCTTGAGCGCATAGATTTGACGAGTATTGGGATCGCGTACCGCGTAGATTTTGCTACGCGCACCTTCTCCCAACGACTCGATCACCTCATAGTGGAGGAGTTTCTGAGCCATGACCCTGCGAAACCACCTGGTAAACCTTCCCCACTGCCCCCTAAGGTGGATTTTGAGGGCGGGATCACGATCTTCTCGCGGCGGATAATGATATTATGATGCCAGCCGCTACAGACCAGAAGGCCTACGTTCAATTATACGTCGTGACCACTTTGGAATGACGGTTCAGGTCACCCTCCTCATGATTCCGACCGGGGCAACATTAGAGAAACATAATGCCAATAGCAAGCAAATCTTTGCAAAACGCCCACTGCCCATAAAGACGCAGGGCGGGCTGATTTGTTGCTCGAAAAATGAGGATTGAGCCGCCGATTGATCGACTTCGCCAACGCTCGAATTGATCAATCGTTTGCCCGAAGTACGGTTGCCGAAAATCCAAATCGATCAGATTCGATACGTAAGAAAAGCCTACTTCATCAGTTGGCCGCGGAAGGCCGAAACCGGAAAATATCGACCGATTTCCACGCCGCTGTTGCCGGGCTGGTCGGTCAGCATTAGCACTTGGTTCGCGCCGATGCCAAACTTCATCTGGAGCGACGAAACCAGTTCGCCCAGCCGCTGCATTTGGACCGGAGTGGGGAGATTCTGGTGGAAGTCGCCGATCAGGCAGATGCTGATGCAGTTCGGGTCGATCTTCTTCGCCCCCTGTGGAGCGGCCGGCGGCAGCTGCTCGGCCCACCGCTGGCTGATCTCGATCGAACCGTCCAAGCTTCCTTCTCCATTGCCGATGACGAAGTGATCGCCCAGCCCGCTCGGCGATTGAGCCAGCGAAAGGGCACTTCCCTGCGGGCTGGCGCTGTGGTGAATGTAGATGTATTTCCAGCGACCGTTGCCGGCCGGCACGTGCGTCTTGAAGATCGGGTCGAGCGCGTCGCGCGATTCGATGGCGAAAAGATTGGTCGGCTTGTCCGGCCGAAGCTGGCCGGGCTCGAGCGCGAGCAGCAGGGCGCTGGTCAGCGTGAGCACGACGACGAGCGACCCGAAGACGACGACCTTCCGCTTGGCGGCGGGCGATTCCGAGCTGTACTCGAGCGTGGCGGGTGATTTTCCCTTGCTTGCGACGCGCTTCGTGGATTTTGCGGTTTTGCTCAAGTTGGTCTCATCCCTGAAATCCACGGCCAGCCACCGAAGTCCCATAAAATCGGTAGCGGCGTTCAGAAAACTTCATCGGCGGATTGGCCGATTCTCGTTACTTTTCTTTTGGAGGATTGGACGTCAAGCGGAAGGGAAGGATTCCCCGCGCTGCAGGCGATCCGGAACAACCGATTGACATCCATGTCTGTCGGCGGGATCGCTTCGCGCATTAAACCACGACGGGGGCAGGAGTTCAAGCGGGCGCCGCGGTAAAAGGCGTTCGGTGTGTTCAGTAGGACAGACATTCCTGTCTGTCACGGGCGGATGCGTTCTCTTCGGTGGCACAGACATTCGTGTCTGTGACGAAGCGAGGTACGCCTCGATTCGTACGCGGATGCGCGACGGATCGTCAGAGGAGCACGGACAGATGAGTACATCCGCCCGTCACTGACAGGAATGTCTGTGCCACCGAAAACCGCGCCGGAATTACTTGGTCAGTTCGCGCAACTGAGCGTCGCTGATCGTCCGGTACTCGCCGACGGTTTTGGCGGCGATTGTCTGCAGCACTCTCACCGGGTGATCGTAACCGAGCGCGAACGTATAAATCTTCGCGCCGGGTGGGCGATTTGCATCTACTTCGGCGATGAATTTGTCATCCAGATCGTCACCCTTGCCGGTCGCGATGATGATCGCACTTGGATTGGCGGCGGCGGCTTTTTTCAGCGCGGGGCCGATCGAGCTGGAACCGATGGCGGCGACGTCATCGAGCTTTCGCGACGCTTCGGTCAGCGAGATGTCGCCGGCGACGGTCGGGTTGGTTTCGGGGTACGCGACGACTTCGCCGTGTACTTCCCAGAAGAGGATCTGGAATTTCCGGTCGGCTGTGAGGGATTTGATCGATTGCAGCGTGAGCAACTTCAAATCGCTGAAGACGTTCTTCGTCCCGCTGCCGCGGTCGAGAACGAAGATGACAGTGCTGGCGGCATCGAGTTTCACGCCCGCGAAGTTGGGCCCGGCAGGGGCGGTGGGCGTTTGCGTTCCGCCGGTCTGTCCCGGCCCGGCGGTGCCCGTGCCGTCGGCGGGCGTCGACGTGCCGCCACCGGCGAAGAGCCAGACGAGCAGGAGAATCAGCGCGACAACGCCGCCGGCGATTCCGCCGATGAGCACGCCTGACTTTTTCTTCTTCTCCTCGGTCGGCGGTGCGGAGTGGCGGAGGCGCTTCGACTGCAGTCCACTGCCCGCCAGGCCCGACGACGCGACGACGTCGGCCAGATCATCCAGCCCAGTGCCGGGCGTTGCTTCGGTCGTCGACTTCTGGCGCCAGAGTGTTTTTGAAGTTCCTTCGGCATGCCCCATCAACCCGCTCGCCTCGCCGCCGTCGCGCGCGGATTTCGGCACGGTCTGAATCGTCCCACAATGCTGGCAACGACAAACCCCGCCGGCAAAGGCTTCGTCCATCGTCAGGCTCGCGCGGCAGTTGGTGCAGGTGATGGTGATCATGGACTTCGTAGGACTTAGGACTAAGGACTTAGGACTCAGTGAAATACAAGATGCGTTCTTGCTTTTACTAAGTCCTAAGTCCTAAGTCCTGAGTCCTTCTTTCTCCTACGGCTGCCAAACGTAATAAAATCCTGTCGGCAGCACGGAACGTTCGCCGGGTAACTGTAACATTAATACGTTCGCCTGGGGCGATTGGATCGGCGACGAGGCGTAGATCGACCCGCTGTACGCGAACGGGCGGCGGAACGAGACCACCTTGGCGTTGGGCGTATTCGCCATTTTCTTCGCCAGGGCGATCGCATCTTCCAGCAGGCCGGTCTGATCGACCAGGCCCAGCTGCATCGCCTTTTCGCCGCTGAAGACTCGGCCGTCGGTGACCATCGTCCAGTCTTCGGGCTTGATCGTGCGGTGCTCTTTCACCACCGATTTGAACCGCGCGAAGTACTCGTCGACGATGCTCTGCATGATCGCCCGCTCCTCAGGCTCCTGCGGCTTGAACGGCGAGCCGATGTCCTTGTGGGCGGCGGATTTCACCGGGTCTATCTTCACGCCGAGCATCTTCATCGTGCCGGTGGCGTCGAACGTTTCAAAAATCACGCCGATGCTCCCGACCACGCTCGTCGGCTGCGCGACAATCTTGTCGGCAGCGCACGAGATGTAGTACGCGCCGCTGGCGCACACTTCCTGCGTGCTGGCGACGACCGGAATGTGCGTGCGGGCTTTGAATCGAAGCAGCAAAGTGTAAATCGCGTCGGAACAGGTGACCGTGCCGCCCGGCGAGTTGACGCGAAGGACGACGGCCTTCACGGATGGGTCGGATGCGATGTAATCGAGCTGCTGCTGGAACAGGCTCATCGGATTTTCCGACGGGGCGAGCAGGCCGCCCGTTTGGGAGTTGGTGAGCATCCCGTCGATCGGCACGATGACGACTTTGGCGGGGTTCCATCCGCTGCCGGACTCGAGTTCGACTTCCTCAAGATTGCTGGTGGATTTCACCGGCGTGATCAGAAAGCTGGGCGTGCCGCAACCGGTGAGGAGCGCGAGGAATGAGAGGCAAATCCATTTGTACATGCAAACTCCAAGGGGCAAGTATTCAGGGGCAAGGGGCAAGTAAGGCTGGGCATTACTTGCCCCTTGCCCCTGAATACTTGCCCCTCACTCGCTAGAATCGTACCCGATGGCGTATCCCGTGAGCAAAGCGGATTTCACCGGAATTGTGCAGGCGGCGATCGACGAACTCCCCGAACGCTTCATCGCGGCCGTGGAAGACGTCTCGATCGAGGTGATGGACAGCCCGAACCCGAAGCTGCTTTCTCGCCTGGGCACGAAAAAGGCCGGCCCGCTGCTGGGCCTCTATACCGGTGTGCCAAGAACGTTCCGTTGCGTGGAAGATTCCGGCCGGCTGCCGGATTCGATCTATTTGTTCCAGGAGAACATCGAATCGGTCTGCTCGACCGAGGCGGAGCTGATCGAGCAGATTCGGGTGACGCTGCTGCACGAGATCGGGCACTATTTCGGGCTGGATGAGGATGATCTGACTCGTCTCGGTTATGGATAGAAGAATGAACACAGAGTCACAGAGGCACAGAGAAGAAATATTGTCTGCTCTTCTCTGTGCCTCTGTGTCTCTGTGTTCATTTCTGATTTGATGGAATTAATGATGCGACCTTTGATCTACGAGTTGCTGAAGACCGATCCGACCTCGAACGCGCGACTTGGCAAAGTCCATACGAAGCACGGCAGCTTCGATACGCCCGCGTTCATGGTCGTCGGTACGCAGGGGACGGTGAAAGGCGTCACGCCGGACCATCTGGCCAGCACCGGCACGCAGGTGCTGCTCGGGAATACGTATCACTTGATGCTGCGACCGGGGCCAACGACCGTGGCGGCGCTGGGCGATCTGCACAAATTCATGGCCTGGCCGGGGCCGATCCTTACGGACTCCGGCGGGTTCCAGGTTTTTTCGCTGGCGGACATCAACCAGATCAACGACGACGGCGTGATCTTCAAATCGCACATCGACGGCGCGATGCACCACCTCACGCCGGCCAAGTCGATGTCAGTGCAGAACGATCTCGGGGCCGACATCATCATGGCGTTCGACGAATGCCCCGATCCGAACAAGCCGGTGGAGTATCAGAAGATCGCGGTCGACCGGACGATCCGCTGGGCCGAGCTCTCCCTCGCCGGGCACAAGCGCGCGGACGACCAATCGCTCTTCGGCATTGTCCAGGGCGGCACGAACGAAGCCTTGCGCAAATACTGCGCCGAAAAGCTGATCGCCATGAACTTCCCCGGCTACGCGGTGGGCGGGTGCGCGGTCGGCGAGGGGTTTGAGGCGATGAAGCAGGTGCTGAGCTTCACTACGCCGCTGCTGCCGTCCGATAAGCCGCGGTATTTGATGGGCGTCGGCTTCCCGCGCGACATCGTCGCCGCCGTCGCGAGCGGCATTGATATGTTCGATTGCGTGCTGCCGACGCGGAACGGGCGGAACGCGTACGCCTTCACGCGGGAGGGGGCGATCCGCATCCGCAACGCCAAATTCACGCGAGATACCGGCCCGATCGAGGACGGCTGCGACTGCTACGCCTGCCGGACTTTCACCCGCGGGGCGATCCGGCACTACTTTTTTGCCTCCGAGATGCTTGGCCCGCTGCTGGTTTCAGTGCATAATGTCCGATTCTTCCAACGGCTGATGGAGGACATCCGGCGAGCAATCGCCGACGGCCGCTTCGACGACTTTCGTCGGAACGACCCGCGATCCACCATCGGACCGGCTGGAACATGACGTCGGTCTACGGATTTTGTTTTGCGGTAGGACAGACTTTCCTGTCTGTCGCGGGCGGGTGTACTCATTCGCCCGTAAGCACCCTGCCGCAACAAGTACGAATCGAGGGGTACCTCGCTTCGTGACAGGCAGGAATGTCTGTCCTGCCGAAGACGAAGACAGACGAAACAACAGGAGCCGCCTTGAACATGTTGATGAACCTTCTCGCGCAAGCCGCGCCGACCGTAACGCCCACCTCACAGCCCGATGTGCCCGGCTGGGCCGAGGCGATCAAGAGCCCGATGACGCTCCTGATCCTGATGGTCGCGGTCATGTACATCTTTGTCTTCCGCTCTAAAAAGACCGGCGACAAGGAACGCAAGAACATGCTCGACAACCTCGGCAAAGGCGACCGCATCCAGACCATCGGCGGAATCCTCGGCACGGTCATCGAAGCCCGCGAGGCCGACGTGCTCGTGAAAGTCGATGAATCCAACAACACCAAGATCCGTTTCTCCCGCAGCGCCATCCACCGCGTGCTCGACGACGGCAAAGCAGTTGATACGAAGTAGAAAAGGAAGGACTTAGGACTTAGGACTAAGGACTTAGTGCAGGACAAGACAGCCTCTTGTATTTCACTAAGTCCCAAGTCCTTCGTCCTAAGTCCTATTTCGCCCCATGCAGCAGAAACACACGACCCGATTCGCGATCATCTTTGGCGTTTTGATCTTCGCGCTTTTCATGATTTTCCCGCAGCCGAAGAAGCTGTTCGACCCGACGCTTCGGTTCTGGGAGAAGACCAACCTCAAGCCCGGCCTGGACATGGTCGGCGGCACGTCGCTGACGTACGAAATCCACGCGCCTGCCGGTTCGCCGGTGTCGCCGGACCTGGCGATCAAGACGATGGACGCGCTCAAGAAGCGAATCGACCCGACCGGCACGCGTAACCTCATCTGGCGCCCGCAGGGCGCTACACGGCTGGAAATCCAGATGCCGGCCTCGGACTATTCCGGGTCCTCCAAGAAAATCCGCCAGAATTTTGCAGACGCGCAGCGTACGCTGGAATCGACCAACGCCCGGCCGTCCGATGTAATCTCCGCGATCGAAACGCTCAAAGGCGAAGAGCGCGAGGCCCGGCTCAAGCAACTCGAAAGCGATTCTGAAAGCCGCAAGAAACTCTACGGCACGCTTCGCGGCAAATTCGATGAAATCCAGGCCGCCAAAGCGCGCAACGATCTCGATACCGCCGCCAAGGCGGAAATCGCTTACGAAGACATGCAGAAGCTGCTCGGCGGAGACAATCTCACCGCCGCTGAGTTTCAATCGCTGCTCGCGCCTGCCGACGCCGCCAAGGCGCAGAAACTGGCGACGATCCGCAAGGAGTCGGCCGACTTCCCTTCCCGAACAGCGGCGATCGATAATTTCATCGCTGCGTACAACGATTTTGAAAAAATCAAAAACACGCTCGATGACTCGGCCGACCTGAAGCGGCTGCTCAAGGGCTCGGGCGTGCTGGAATTCCACATCCTGGTCGAAGGCACGTCGGCCGATCGCCCGATGGTCGAAACAATGCGCGAGCGCCTGAAGCTCAACGGCCCGGGCGTGCAGCCGGGCGACACGATGCGCTGGTTCCGGTTCGACCGCGACGAAGACGCTCGCGGCGGCGGCGTGGTCGACCGCTACAACGATAAATTCTGGGCGCTGGCGTGGATCACGCCGGAAGATTCCATGGTCGATAAGGCCGGGCCTGATCACTGGACGCTGGACAATTCCCAGATGGTCACCGAGCAGGACGGCACCAAGGCCGTCCAGTTCACGTTCGACTTGGCCGGCGGGCGGTTGTTCAGCAAGCTCACCCGCGCCGAAAATGTCGGCAAGACGCTCAGCGTGATGCTCGACGGCCGGATCATCTCCGCCGCCAATCTCCGCGCGACCATCGGCCGCACCGGCACCATCACCATGGGCGACAAAGCGACGATGAAGGACTTCAACTACCTCGTCGACACGCTCAACGCCGGCTCGCTGCCCGCACAACTGGCGGACGAGCCGATCAGCGAGCAGACCGTCGGTCCGCAACTGGGTGCTCAAAATCTGAAAGACGGCCTGACGGCGTGCGGCCTGGGTTTGGTGATCGTCGCCATCTTCCTTATCTGCTACTACTACCTTGCCGGCGTGGTCGCGTTCATCGCCGTGTCGTTCAACGTCGTGCTGATCCTGGGTGTGATGGCGATGTTCGGCGCGACCTTCACTCTCCCGGGCGTCGCGGGCATCGTGCTGACCATCGGCGCTGCCGTCGATGCCAACGTGCTGATCTTCGAGCGACTCCGCGAAGAGCAGCTCCGCGGGCTGTCGCTCAAGCTCGCGCTGCAGCACGCGTACGACCGCGCCCTCAGCGCGATCATCGACTCCAATGCAACCACCGTCATTACCTCGCTCGTGCTCATCTGGCTCAGCACCGAAGAAGTCAAAGGCTTCGGCATCACGCTGCTCATCGGTCTGATGGCCAGCTTGTTCACCTCGCTATACGTGACCAAGGCGATCTTCGGCGTGCTGGTCGAAAAATTCCACATCACCAAGCTCGGGAGCTTTCCGCTTTCCGTGCCGGCGTGGAGCCGATTGCTGCATCCGAACATCGACTGGATGGGCAAGGCCTGGATGTTCATCGTCAGCGGGGCGGCATTCATCCTCATCGGTTGCAGCGTCTTCGTTTGGGAATTCCATAAGGGCCGCCTGCTCGATATCGACTTCGCCTCGGGTACTGCCGTGCAGTTTGAGTTGAAGAAGGAAGACAAGATGTCGGACGGGCAGATCCGCGAGCTACTTTCGAAGTACCCGACGGAACTGCCGGCAGTGAGCGTGGTTTCGGTCGGGTCGGACCAGTTGGTTTACGAAGTCACCACGCCCAACGCCGACGCAAAAATCGTTCGCGATACGATTCTTTCGGCGCTGCAGGGTAAGTTGAACATCACGCAGCCGTCGGATTTTGATCTGGCGAACAAGCCGCTCGATGCGGCGATGGATAAAGTCATCCTGCCGATCAAGGGCGATTTCAACGTCAACGGATTTAAGCCCGCCAACGCCGGCAACTATCGCAACGGTGCGGCGATTATTCTGAAGCACCTTTCGCCGATGCTCACGCCCAAGGACATTCGGGCGCGTATCAGCTCGCAACAGATGACGTTGACCGGATCGAAAGAATCCATCACCGCCAGCGACTTCGTCGTCGAATCCCCGAACGGCGGCGAAGACGTTCCGACCGACATCGCCGTCATCCTATTCAACGATCCGAACTTTTCCTTCGATAAGGGAGAAGGCCTGTGGCGCGACAACCTGGCCGCCCCGAACTGGAGGTACGTCAACGACGCCATCACCAAGCCGGCGCAATTGCAGAAGGTGAGTAACTTCGACGCCTCCGTCGCCGGCGATGCTCAGCGTGATGCGCTGATGGCGCTGGTGCTGTCGGTCGCGTTGATCATGGCGTACATCTGGCTGCGGTTCGGCAACCTGAAGTACGGCACGGCCACCGTGGTGGCGATGCTGCACGACACGCTACTGGTGATCGGCGCCATCGGCCTCACGCACGTGGTGGCGGGCACGGTGGTCGGCAAGATACTGCTGATCGACGAGGGATTCCGCATTAACCTCACGCTCGTTGCTTCGATTCTGACGGTGATGAGCTATTCAATGATCGACACGATCGTGGTGTTCGACCGCATCCGCGAGAACCGCGGCAAGTTCGGACACCTCAACCGAAAGGTCATCAACGACTCGATCAACCAGACGATGAGCCGAACTCTGCTGACGGCCGGCACGACGGTCGTCACGCTGCTGGGCATGTACTTGTCGGGGGGCCCCGGAATTCATGGCTTTACATTTGTGCTGCTGATTGGCATATTAGTCGGGACGTATTCGTCGATCGTGATCGCCGCGCCGATTTTGCTGATCGGTGCCGATCAGGATGTGCAAGTGCCGTCGGGCGCCAAGAAGCCGACGGGACAGTTGCAGAAGATCGGTTGAAGACCGGTCGAAAAGCGACGAAATACAGGGCTTTTACGCTGGTTTTACGATTCTTTGGGGCATCACTTCACGACGGGTGGATGTACTTAAACCCCTCTCGAATGATTGCCCGGCAGCCGGCGTAGTAGTGGAAGAAAATATAATTGAACCCGGACACAGGACGTGTCTGCGGTGAATTCAAACGCGATCGATTGCGGTCGATCGCGAAAAGTTCGAACCGGGAAGGAGTCCCACGATGCGAAAAGATGTGAAACTCGGATTTGCCATTGGCGGCGTTCTGCTGGCTGTGGCAATTGTTTTTGCCCTCGTCAATTCATCCCGTACCAAAACAAATGACGAGGTCGTTGACGACACTACGTCACAAACCGACACCACCGTTGCCGATGCCGGCAAGACCGGCGCTAATACCGCCGTCGACGTGAAGCCTGACACGCACGTCGCACCCACGCATACCGAGACCGGCGGCGCCGCGGCCGACAACACCCCGACTCCGAAGAACGACTCCACCGCCCAGGCCAATGCCGCCAGCGACAGCCACGACGTCTTCGGCACCACTGACTGGGATAAAACGCTCAACACCGGTGAAAAGGCCCTCAAGACCGGCACGCCGATCCTGATGTCCGCCACCGACGTGAAGACGCCCGATGTCGCCAGCTCCGGCGTGATCACACGCGCACCGAGTGGTCCGGTGAGCACGGGCGCCGCAGGGTTCAACTACGTCGATCACCGCCAGCAGGGCGACGCCGACGCCGCTGTCACCGCATCGGCCAACACGCTCACCACGCCGGTTCGCCCGAGCCTGACCAGTTCCGACAACCCGCGAACCGCCACCACCCACTTGATCAAGAACGGCGAGACCTTCTCCACCATCGCCGCCGCCTATTACGGCAACGCCAAGTACCACAAGCTCATTTCCGCCGCCAACCCGAAGGTCGACCCGACGCACCTGAAGATCGGCCAGGTCATCACGCTCCCGGCGTTTGATCCGAAGAGCGAAGTGAAACCCGCCGCCCCGGCCGCGGTGGAGAAACCCGTCGACGCCAAGACGCAGTACCGCGTTCAGTCCGGCGACAACCTGCACCGCATCTGCATTAAGCTTTACGGCGACCCGAAGAACGTCGACGTCATCTACAACCTCAACAAAGCCGCCATCGGCTCCGACCCGGCCAAGCTCAAGCTAGGCATGGTCCTGACACTGCCGGCCGCACCGACGGTTGCAGTGCAATAAGGTAGATCGAAATCACGCGTATCATCATGCCGCGTTACTCCGAAGGATACGGCATTTCGTGTAGCCGGCGAGCCTGCTCGCCGTGGGAGAGCCGAACGGCGAGCAAGCTCGCCAGCTACACAGAAGTTTGATCTCAGGATGACGGAATCCGCTAAGGTGAACTGCTCCAGAGCATGAAGTTAATAAATTCGTACGCAAAAAAACCGGGCATTGCTGCTTTCGATAAGCAGCAATGCCCGGTTTCTTTATGGGCCGCGGTGCCGTCTCAACTCCAGATCGTTGCCGGGCGTTCTGCCGGGCGGCGGAGGGGTTGGCGGCGGTTCACCCGCGCCCAGAGCCGTCTGGTTTCGGGGGTGTGTTCCGATTCCATCAGCTCCAGCGCTGCGAGTGCATCGTCGTATTGAACGAGCCGGCGGAAACTCGGATCGCCGCCGAGGTGGAAGAGCACCCACGCGGTGACGAACGAATCGCCCGAGAGTCGCTTAAGCGGCTCGGCCGGCCAAAGGCCGTTCTCTTTTTGTAGGTTGGCGAGGTACTGCATCCCGCGATCGACCGCCACGCCGTTACCGTTCGCCAGGCGAAGCGCGCGAACGGCGAGTGCGGTCACGACCGGATCGCCCCAGCCGCCGTCGGCGTCCTGGGCGGCCAAGACCGTGCGGAGCAGAGTCGAGAATAAGGGCACATGGGCTTGGCCGAGTTCGTCGAGGCGAACCATGACCATCGCCGCCACGCCGGCGGGCTTGGCGAGGTCGGTCATCGCCTTGGGCGACGCCTCGCCACGAGCTGAGAGCAGTTCGGCCATCAAACGCCGGTAAGCCCGGGCGTTCCATTCGCGTTCCAAGTGGCGGACAGTGAGCATAGCCTGAGTCCTTTCAAGTCAAACTCTGTTAGGATTAATATTAACCCTAATCATGCCCGTACGTCAAGTGGAAAATTTGGAGAATGTTCGGGAATTTCGTCCCCACTGATTTTTTCTTAAAAATCCGAGGCTGCTCTCGTAGAATTGCACGTTCGCGACGGTGAATTGCAGCAGGAGACCGGCCCGGCGTTTGGACTATCAATGTTTTTATTGGAGATGTATCAACGCATGGAAGGGCACGCCAGCCGCATGGGTCCATTCGTCACGCTCCTGCTGATCATCGCCGTCGTCTGGCTGATCGTCATGCTCGCCGGCGGTTCGCGTCGGCGGAGTGCGACATCGCTGAATGCGCCGAAAGCCTGCGATGGCTGCGCAACGCCCAACCCGCCGCACGCGCGGTTCTGCCGGAACTGTGGAAAAAAGTTGTAAGGGTTTACTTCATCCCGCGAAGGATGAATTCGATCGTCTGTTCCACCGAGACGAAATCAAAGTTCGCCAGGTTCAGCGCGATCATCGCGTACCCGATTCCGACATGGATGAGTTGCCAGGCGGCCACCTTCGGGTCCATGTCCCTGCGAAAAACGCCCGATTCCTGCCCATTTGAGACGATTTTTACGAAGAACCGCTCGATCTCCCCGTAGTGCTCGCGGAGCACGCCGAGCACTTTTTTATCGCGGCTGGTCGCCAGCGCGCCGTGGATCACGTGGTACGCGTCGGCCAGCGTTTTGAGGTGATTCGGGAATTCGCTGGCGACAAGCCGGATCTTCTGGGCCGGGTCAGTCCCGTGGCCGATAAGGGCGGCCCAGCTCGCCAGCGTCTGCTCGCTCACCGCCCGTGTGATTGCGATGAACATGTCGTGCTTGGATTTGAAATGGCGATAAAGAATCGGCTCGGTCACGCCCGCGGCCTCGGCGATGGCGGCGGTGGTGGTCGCTTCGTACCCGAACTTGGCGAACAACTTAGTCGCCACCTCGATCAACTGCTCGCGACGTTGCGGGGCTTTCAATCGTCCCATAGACCTTGGTTTACAGTCACTAGCTTGGTTTTGCAATGAATGCCGAGGAAATGTGGGTTGTTGTTTGCGGGTTGCACTCGGGGGGCGAATTCTTCTTCAATCCAAAATCCGCAATCCGAAATCCGTAATTCTGATCAATGTCTCCGGAACATCAGCACGTAAACAATCACCGCGGCTGCGTTTACCAGCGTGAGTAGTGCGGCTTTGCCGAGGAAATCACGGGTCGCGTCGGAAAAGGCGTCCATCGGAGCGTTGAGCCATTCCAGTGGACGAAGCCAGATCGGCAGCGGGCGGACTTCGTCGGGGTCTTCGGTCGATTCTGCCGCCACGGTCGCGAGCAGTTCCTGCCGTTCGTCGGCGTCGATGGAGGCCGCGGCGATGTCGGCGGCGTGAGCCTGCAGCTCGGATGTTTGCGGGGCTAGAATCCGCTCCGCGTCGGCCGCCACGGCAAGATCGAGGTCCGCTGATGAAATCTTCGGCAGGGCGGATTCTCCCGCCGGCAGGCTCGTGCCGGAGATGGAGCTGCTCAACACCGCATCGATTTCGGCAGCGGCGAGGGCCGGAGAAATCGGATCAGCCGGCGATGCTTCTTCCATCGTCGCAGGCGCGCCCGGCAGTTGCTCGGTGAACCCGTCAACCGAGACTTTCATCGCCTCGGTGCTGGTCGATTTAGTGGGGGTTGGTTGTGTCGCAATATTGCCGGCCAGGTGTTTTGGGTCGTCTGGCGTCGCATCAGAAGTCGAATCGGCTTTGAGGTATGGATCCGCCGCACCGTTTGATTCGTTCGGCGTGGCCGAATTCTCGCGCACTGCCGTCGGCGCGTCGGCCGGCAGCTCGTCATCCGCCGGTTCAACGTCGGACTCCGTCAGCAGGCGGTCGATTTCGTCGCCGGCTAATTGCGAAAGGAGATCGTCCGCGCTGGTGGCGCTGGTCGGCGGGGCTTGCAATGGATCGGGAAGGTCAACGGCGGCCTGTCCCATGCGATTTCTCCTTTCGCTCCGCACACTCCATCGGCCTGTGAAGGGTGGGGCGCGCATCCTGCGCTTTTATCGGACGGTTCAGAATCATCTTAACTGGCCCCTTTCCCGCCCGCAATGAAAACTTGCACCGGTTGTAGGGGGAAATGCACTTTCGATCGCATAAACTCGCCGCGATCTCCGACGCAAGTTGACCGCTACCCCTGCCGGTTGATAATCGCTCGCGTGGCGAGGCGGTTTCATATCGAGCGGGTGGTGATGGGCGAAAACCGTCTCGGCCACGATGCGTCGCACCATGCGAAGAAAGTCTTGCGCCTGAAAACAGGTGACGCAGTCGAGCTTTTCGATGACGCGGGGAACGTCGGTCAGGGGGAGATCACGAATGACGCAAGCGATGGGCTGATCGTGCGGATTGACACTCAAGCCCACGGCAAGCCTGCCGTGGGCTTTGAACCGAGCCCCGTCCACATCGCCTCGGCAGTTCCCAAGAGCTCGCGCGCGGACTGGATGGTCGAAAAGCTGAGCGAGCTAGGCGTTGCGCGGTTCACGCCGCTGGCGACGGAGCGTGCGGTGGTGCTGCCAGAAGGCGTCGGCAAGATCGGTCGGTGGCAGCGGATTGCCGAGGAGGCTGCGAGGCAGTCGGGGCGCGTCGGCGTGATGGCGATCGATCCGCTCACACGGCTGGATAAAATGCTCGCCGGCGAGCCGGGTTTTTTCGGCTCGACTGCGTCGCCCGCCGTGCCGCTGGCCGGCGCGATCGCCGCGGCCGTTTCGCCGGTGACAATCCTCATCGGCCCCGAGGGTGGCTGGAGCGACGCCGAAATCGCCCGCCTCCTCGCCGCCGAATGGCGCGCCGTCACGCTCGGCCCGACCGTCCTGCGCATAGAAACCGCCGCGATTGCGGCCGCGGTGATCGCGATGTCCCGAGTATCGGAAAAAGCGACTGCCGAAAATCGCGGCTGACGGAATGTGGCAGGACAGACATTCCTGTCTGTCGCGAAGCGAGGTACACCGCGATTCGGACGCGGAAGCGCGACCGCATGTGGTAGGACAGACATTCCTGTCTGTCACGGAGCGAGGTACGCCTCGATTCGTACGCGAATGCATGAAGGATCGGCTGAAGAGCACGGACGGACGAGGACGTTCGTCCGTGACAGACAGGAATGTCTGTCCTACAGAAGACAACACGGATTAAGAACTAAAGGAGTCTCGTGAGTAACTACCCTTCCCCGTACCAGCCGCCCGTGCAGCAGTATTACGGCTACCCGCCTGATCTCGGGAAACCGGCGCGGCGGGCGTCGGTGTTGATGATCATCCTCGGGACGCTCACGCTCCTGCTCGGCGCGTGCATGTTCGGCGCGGCGATGGTCGTGCCGAACGACCAGTGGCTGCCGGAGATTCAGCCGCAGATCGCCAAGATCGAGGCGGAGTCCGGCACGAGCGTGATGACGTTGATCAAGATCGCCGGCGGAATCGTCGCCACGCCGGGGCTGATCCTGATCGTGCTGGGCCTGTTCGTCCGCCGCGGCGGACTCGTGCCGGCGGTGCTTGGCGTGGTGATCACGGCGCTGATGCTCCTCTACTTCGCCTACACGGTGCTGCAGGCGGTCCTGATCGGCCTGCAGGGCAACGCCGTCGGCGCGTTTATTCCTCTCGTATTCAGCACCGTCGCGACAGCGCTGTTCGGCCTGCAGATGTACTGGCTCGCCAAAGCGGTAGTGAACGCCGGCCCGCTGCGCGTCTTCAACCAGCACCAGCAGGCCTACGCCTGGCAGATGCAGCAGCAGTCGTACGCGCAGCAACAGCAGTACAGAATGCCACCACCACCACCGCCACCGGGATGAGGAGTTTTTTCTTCCCCGGCGTGTCCCGCTTCAGCGGGACATGAAAGTTACGTCCCGCTGAAGCGGGACAGGCCGGGGAAGTAGCGGAATAAGAACTAATTGCCAATGACCGACTCGCCGGATAATCCGTCAGACGTGCTACAACGCACCGCGATTGCCCTTGCGATTGGCGGAGGGATTCTCTGTCTGATCACTGCGGATAACGCATTGGAATTCGGGCTTATCTTTTGGCGACAATTCCTTCGACGCCCGTCCTTCGACTTTTTTCCGCTGGAGTACTTGGGTTCGCTTTGCGTGCCGTGGCTCTACCTTGTTTTCTCGCGGTTCATCCGTCGGGGTAGATACGGAGCCTATATCAGCACGTGGGTGATTCTCCTCACGACCCTAATTCGCGCGCTATTTGCCACTTTTGCGTTGCAATCTGAGAATTCCAAGCTGTTTACGTCGCCGCGATTTTTGATCGTGTTTCCGGTGTACTGTGTGGCTCACGCGATCATGATTGTCGCACTGACGAAATCGCGCAGGGTGTGGCAGGAAATACCCAACGCCAAAGCGGTTGTTGCGGCGACCAGGCGATTGCCCATCGCGTTGTGTTGTCTCAGTGTAACCCTGCTGATCATTTCGACGGCACCGTCGTGGAACATGACGATGCATTATATTCCAACCTTATTGCGAGTTGCGTGCGCAGGCCTGGCCGTCGCCATCCTGATTCAGCTTCGCGTCGCCCGTGCCAATCATCGCAGCAAGCGGCCGTCGGTGTGGATGGTTGCGATCATCGTGTTGCCGCAACTGCTGGATATGCTGAGTTCATTTCACTTCGGAACCATGCAGGCGGTGTTTCATATTTTCGCGCCGTGGTGCCTGATCGAACTCCTCCACGCTCGGAGAATTTGCGAAGGCCCGGTGTCGTACGGGTTTGAGCCGATTTTTCCATCGCCCAGTGTGCTACCGGCCCAGTCGGTTTTGCTTAGGAGCGACGATGCCCCTTCCGCCTAAGCGCGATCCCAGTCGGCCGCTGCATCAGGCGGTGCGGCTGGCGCGGATTATCGGGGCGATCGGCCTGCTGTTCGGGTTGATCGTGCTGGCCGGCGCGCTGACCGCGCCGGCCGGGCAGGCGGGCGGGCAGAAGGTCGTCGGCCTCGTCACCGCGGGGATCTACACCCTGTTCGGCGTGGCGCTGATCGTGCTGGCGGCGAAAATCAGGCGGCAACGGCTCTGGGCGATCGTCGTGATGATGGCGCTGGCGGGGCTTTGCCTCGGCGTGGTGTCGGTGGCGCTGTTCGAAACGGTGCTGAGCGTCATCGGCGGCAATCGGCCGAGCGGGATTTATCTCGTCATCGGGATCGAACTGCTGCTCGCTGCGGCGTTCGGAAAGTTGATGTACGATCTGCTCCTCAGCCGAGCGTTTGTGGCCGGCCCGCGCGATCAAAACGTCGAACCGCTGCCGCTGTCGCGGCGTAGATGATTGGGGGAACCATGCCGCTCGATGTCAACGAATTTCAACTGATCCAAGCCCTGAAGCGCATCGTCGCCGACGCCTGGACGCTGGCGTTCGTCTTCATCGTGCTGGGCGCACTGGGTTTCGCAGTCGGCTTTGCCGCGCGGGACGACGTCACGGGGCAACTGATGACCGCTTCGTGCGGCGTGGTGATGCTCGCGCCGGGAATCCTCTACGCGCTAGCGGGCGTGAAGATCCGCAATCGCGAAGCGTTCGGCGCGCGGCTGGCTCTGTGGGCAGCGGTGGCGCATATCGGCGCGATTCCGCTGCTGCTGCTCGCGTCGCTAACCACGGCGTCGTGGATGTCGCCCGCGATGATCGTGCCGGCGGTTGTGTCGTTGTTTTTCGTCCCGGCGTTGATCGCGTTCCTGTTCAGCATGAACAAGGCCCGCCAGATCGCGCGGATGCTCGGCGCGACCGGACATGGTTTTGCGGTATTGCCGGCACAATCAGTGTTGCCGATTGAGCCGGCACCGGACAAATCAGCGCCGAAGTAAATTGCGATTGACATTCAAGAAAGCAGCGGGTGGAATTCATAGTCGCGGGGATTTATGTTCGAACGGGTCAGGCAACTTGCTCGCGCTCTCTGGGTGGTGGCGGTGCCGATTTCGCTGCTGGCGGGGTTCGTGCTGGTGATGACGATTCCCGAAGCGGCGCAGAATCACTTCCGCGGCGAGTATCTCTACGGCATGTGCGCGGTGTTGATTATTTTTCTCTTTGCCGTGTTGCACGGAGTGGTGGCGTTCTGCCTGCAGCGCAAAATGCGCTGGGCGGCGACGGCGGCGATGGTGCTGGGGTACGTGTGGCTCACCTTCGGATTGTTTATGGTCGCCCTTTCGCTGCTGGTGCCGCCGATGCTCGTGGGCCTGCTGGTCGTGTGGGGCGGCATCTGGGCAACGGTGCTGGCGGGCAAGGCGCGGCGCGAGATCATCGAAGACGACGGCTGGAGTCGCGACGGGCCGCTGCTCGATTCCAAAGGATTTACGGTCCTCGTCGCGAACCCCGAGGCGCCTTTGATTACGCCGTTCGCGACACCGCACGAGCCGGAGCGGTCGGCATAAAAAAGCTTTGCCCATGCTTGTTCGTCATTCCTATCGTCGCGGCGTGCTGGTCTGCGGGATCTGGCTGATCGTGCTCGGCTTGCCGTGGGTCGTGATCGGCGCGGGCATCGCGCGCGAGGCCGTCGCTGACGTGGGCGGGTGGCGAAGCATGCGCTTCTGGATCGGCATTGCGATCGGGGCGGGCGGATTCGTGCACGGCTTTTTCGCGTACGGGATCATGAAGACGCAACGCTGGGCGTTTATCGGCGGAATCGCGATCTTCATTCTCTGGTGTGCCGGCGCGGGCCTGACGCTGATCCTCCTGGCGACATTCAATTCCTTCATCGGCGAAGCGTGCGCCCTGGCGCTGTTCCTCCTCAACGCCGCCGCCTTCGACCGCCTGGCGACGGCGAAAATGATGATGGATAAACGTGTGCTCTGGCAAATGGCCCAGCCGCACGGGTTTGAGCCGATTCTGAATCAGCAGCCTGTCAGCAACGAGCCGCGGCCACCTGCGATTTAATGAAATGTCGTGTTCACTGCCGTGAATTTCTCCCGACGTTGTAGCGCGTATCGCCGGTACGGAATACCTTCCATGAATGCGTGCTTCTCAAGTGAACGGTTCACCGCGGATTCCAACTGCACTTTGAGGTGAGTGTGAGGATAGTCGCGCGAATCGCTGCAGATATTATGTCGAGTGCATTGCGTTAGCGTGTAGCGATACGCGCGACGACATTGGGTTTCATCGCGAATGCATCCGTCGAAATAGCCTTGCTTGCCGGTGTCGTACCAGAAGGGCGTGAGGCATTCGGGAAGCAGATCATTAACCATCTTCGCTACTGAACCGTGGATGTGCCGCATCATGGGACCGAGATTGCTACCGGTCGCCAGGTAACCAAAGCGTGTGATAGTGATTGCTTAACAGCGACGTGACAAAAGGCACAAATTCATATTGCTTCGTGTAGTGATCGAAACGGTTCCAGAATATTACTTTCGCATGCTCGGATGCGAATGCGGGATATTTCGCGCGACATCGCGCGGTGATGAAGTAGACGGTGTTGTCGCGATACCAGTGTTCGAAGCGGTGTTGACCAAACGGACGTTTGTTGGTGGAGAGAGAGGATTTTCGAAATTTCCCCATACTTTGAAAAGTGTAGCATTTCTGGGCTTGCCACTTAAGTGGCAAGGACGGTTGCGCCACACTTCCCAAAAATCAACCCACCGTCAGCGAGCGCGGGAAGTAATCCTGCTTCATCGCTTTCTTCGCCAGTGCCAGCGTTTCTTCCGCGACGGCGTTCGCTTTCTTCGTGCCGAGGCGCAGGGCGTCGATCACGTCGTCGGGGCGGCCTTCGAAATGCTTGCGGCGGGTGCGGATCGGGTCGATCAACTCGTTGATGACGTCGATCAGTTTCTTCTTGATGACCACGTCGCCGATCTTGCCGTTCTTATACAGCTCGCGGTGTTCGTCGACCCAGGCTTTGTCGTGCGTGAAGGTTTCGTGGAAGGCCCAGAGCGGATTTTTGTCCGGATCGGTCTCGCCGGGGTCGGTTACTCGAAGGCGCTTGGGGTCGGTGTACATGCCTTTGATTTTCTTTTCCACCTCGGCGGCGGAGTCGGAGAGGAAGATGGCGTTGTTGAGGGACTTGCTCATCTTGAGCAGGTTGCCTTCCGGCCCGGGCGCGCCGAGGCCGGCGAGGCGTTTTACCCGACCGAGCTTGGGCTCGATGATCGGGAAAATCCCGCCGGCTTTGACGCTGTCTTTGTCGTCCGTGTGCGGGTTCACGCCGCAGTAAAGCTGGTTGAATTTTCGCGCTACTTCGCGGCACATTTCCAGGTGCGGGATTTGATCTTCGCCCACCGGCACGAGCTGCGGGCGGAACGCGAGAATGTCCGCGCACTGCCCGACGGCGTAGAGCAGAAATCCAAACGGGTAACTTTCGCCGAGGCCTTTGACGACCAGTTCTTCCTTCAGCGTCGGGTTGCGCATCAGGCGGTTGAAGGGGATGAGCATCGAGAAGAAAAACGTCAGCTCATCGATGGCCGGCACTTCGGATTGGATGAACATCGTGCTCTTCTGCGGATCGATCCCTGCCGCGAGGTAATCCATCGCGATTTCGATCACGCTCTGGCGGATCTCGGCCGGCTTGTCGGCGCGGGTGGTGAAGGCGTGTTTGTTGGCAATGATGAAGTAACAATCGTACGCGTCCTGCAGCGCCAGGCGGTTCTCAATGCTGCCGACGTAATGCCCGAGATGTAACTTGCCGGTCGGCGTGTCGCCGGTCAGGATGCGCTGTTTCATGACCGGCTAGTTTAGAAGATGTGCCGGGATTCGGAAACCTCGACAACGTTGGCGCTCATTAAACGTGAGAGGCCGGGTGTCGCACGACTTCCACCGAGCAGTGAGCCCGCTCGGCCACCGCGCTTGATACGCTTCCGAGCATGAATCGCTCGATTCGGCTCATCCCGTGCGCGCCGACGAAGATGCTGTCCGCATGCCATTCATCGGCTTCCTGAATCAGCACGTATTTCGCGTCACCTTCGAGAACCATCGGGATGGCCGTCACGCCCGCGTCACGCAACTCCTCGGCGCAGCGATCGACCGCGGATCGGGCCCATGTTTTACCGTCCCGCAGTGGTGTTACATCAACGAGTCGGCTTTCGGGTTGGCTGGTCAAGGCATAGAGATCCAAAACGACGATCACCTTCACTTCGCTGCCGGCCGGCCATTGGCGCCCGGTAACGGCGGCGAGCGCGGTCGCGGATTCGTTCGAGCCGTCGATGCCAACGATGAGGCGGACGGGTCTGGCCATATCGCCAACGGCAGCCGTCCCGACGCGCCCGATGCGGACGGAACACGCCGCCGACCGAACGACCGTCTGCGCCACGCTGCCTACGCCGCGAGACACCCTGACGATCAACTGTGCAACCGCCGACCGTCCCTGCCCGCCGACGACGAGAAGATCAGGCTTCCACGTCTCCGATCGTTCGATCAGTGCACGCGCGGGCGATCGTGGAACCGCTTCATACGTTACGGCCCAACCGGGAAAGAGCTTGCCGACTCGCTCGGCGCCGGATCGCGCCAGGGCATTGGCGTCGTCCATTGCGATGTTCGCCAGGGACCGAACCGCCGACGAAAGGGGCAGGGCAGTATCGGGTGTTGTTCGTGGATCATCCCCGTCAAAGATCGCAGGCCACACGTCGGCCCCGGTGAGAACGAGCGCTTCGGCGTCGGTGGGAAGGCCCGCGTGGATCAAGTCCGCGATCGCCGCGCTGGCGAATTCAGACCCGTCGTATCCAATGAGAATTTTGAAGCCCATGGCCGCTCTCCTGATCGATTGAATTAAAATGCCACACTCGACCCCGTTATTGTCACACCACGGACGGCAGCGCCGCAATCGGGCGGGGACAATTCTTTCGTACAAGGGCATCCAATGGAATTAGGCGGATCTCGTAGACTGCTTTCGGTCAGCATTTTGATTGGTTCAGCCCCCTTTTTAGCGGAAAATGAGAACCGGCGTAGCCACCGCTGGAGTCATGGCCGCAGTCCAATGGAGTTTCCGCAATGCCGCTTGATGTCGTGGTGCCTAAAGCAGATACGAGCGTTCCCGAAGCAATCAGCGGCGGCTTCACGCCATTCGTTCGAGCAAAATCGGCAACCCGTTGGCTTCTGGCGATTCTCTCAATCGGCAGCGTGATTTTCTTCGCGAATTTGTGCATTGAAGATCCGAAGTTGTCCCGGGCCGCCATCATCGCGGGCATTTGCATGGTGTTGTGGTTCTCGGAAGTCGTTCCGTCGTACGCGGGCACTCTCGTCATGTGGGCCGCCATACCGCTGCTGCTCGGGCCGCTGAATCGTGAAACCTTCGCGGTGACCAAGGTACTGGCCGTCGTGTTGAATCCGATCCTGCTGCTTTTTTTTACCGGACTTGCGTTGTCGGTCGCGGGCACGAAATTCGGGATCGATGCGTGGATCGCGACGACGATGGTGCGCGCATCCGGCGGGCGGCGGCGGTTGCTGCTCGGCGCCATCATGGGGGGCACGGCGTGCCTGTCGATGTGGATGTCCAACATCGCCGCGGCTGCGATGATGATCGCGACGTTGAAGCCGCTGTTTGCCGGAGGCGACGGCGACGTTTCATTCCGCCGGGCATTGCTCCTGGGCGTAGCTTTTGCAGCCGATTTCGGCGGAATGGGCACGCCGATCGGCAGCGGACCGAACCTGATCGCCATCGCCGCGATCTCGCCGACACATGCGATCGATTTTTTTGACTGGATGAAATTCGGCGTTCCGTTTGCGATCGTGCTGGTGGTGCTGAGCTACGGGATCATCGTATGGAAGCACCGGGTCGTCGGGCGCGTCCCGCCGACCGTCATTGCAACGCCGCGATTAACGCTGCGAGGCTGGAGCGTCGTGGGAATTTTCGTCGCCGTCGTTTCGGCCTGGCTGCTCGAGCCGCTGCACGGGCTTTCGGCGGCAGTCGTCGGACTGGTGGGGACGGTGGTTCTCTTCGGAACTCGCCTGCTTAACGTGAAGGATTTGACCCGCATCGACTGGGCCACCTTGCTGCTAATTGCCGGCGGATTGACGCTCGGTGAATTGTTCGAAACCTCCGGCATGGCACGCGCGATGGCCGGCTCGGTCGCGTGGCACCAGTTGTCGCCGCGACTGGTGCTTCTGCTGATGGTTGCAGCGTGCGCGATCCTGTCCTCCTTGGCGAGCAACACCGCTGCGTCGGCCATGATGATCCAGATCGGACTCGGGATTCTTCCGTCACCCGGCTACGCGATCCTCATCGCGCTAGCGGCCTCGATGGGAGTTCCGTTCGCGATCAGCACCCCTCCGAATGCGATGGCGTACGGGCAAGGCGTGTTGCGGTCACACGATTTGTTGCTGCCCGGGCTTGTCTTGATGGTCGGCGGGTGCGGTTTGATTGTGTTCGCCGGTCCTGCCGTGCTGCGGTGGTGCGGAATTCCTTGATCTTTGATAAGCGGCGCGATCGAAATGCAATCGCGCTGCATTGTTCAATCCACAATATAGAATTCACGCCATTGCCTGGTGATAGACAAGCGGCCTGCCGTTCGCGATAAACGGCGGACCAATCGGAATTCATCATTTGCCTGGGAGGAACATGCCTTTACCCGACGTCTTGGTGTTGGCCGGTGCGACCGATCATCCGCAGTACGCGCGCGACGGCGCGCTGCTCACCGCCGCCCTCACGGCTGCGGGATTTAAAACGACGCAGTCGGCCGATCCACACGAGCTTAAGCAGTTGCTCGCCGGGCCGTACAAGGTGGTGGTGCTCTACACCTTCGGCGACTACCTGCACGACGACGACATCGACGCGCTGATCGAATTCGTCCGCGACGGCAACGGCCTGGTGGGCATTCACACGGCCATCGCGACCAATCCAACCTCCGAACCACTCGGCAAGCTGCTGGGCGCGCGGATCATCAAAGGCGTGATTGCCCCGCACACGATTTACGTAACCGATGTCGAGCACCCGATCGCTCGAGGCACAAAAGGCTTCGAAATCGACGACGAGCTGTACGTCACACAGAAGAAAAGCGACTACCGCCCGTTCCTCGCCACGCGGCATGAAGACAAAGAGCTTCCGATGGGCTGGTCGCGGAATGAAGGAAAGGGAAAAGTCGTCTATCTAGGCAACGGCCACACACCGGGCGGGTTGACGCATCCGAAGTTCAAGGAATTGCTGGTAAGGTCGGTGAAGTTTGTGGCGGGGGAGAGATGAGGGGAAAGGTATTGGGGGTTAGGCGTTGGGCGTTAGGCGTTAGGTATTAGGTATTCGGTTCGAATTCGAGTGACGCACGCAGGAATGCAATAATCCGAAATTCCACGAATCAAATACCAAATACCAAATACCAAATACCTAACGCCCAACGCCCAACGCCCAACGCCTAATACCTAATACCAAATACCAAATCCCCAACCCCTCATCCCTTCCTCTGCGTATCCGCTGGCGGCGGGGAGAGTTCGTCGATGATCCGCTGCAGTCTTGCCTTCTTCGCGTCGGGCGTTTTTTCAATCACGGCTTTGATGGCGGGGACGGCCTTGGGGCCCATCTCGAGCAGGGCGGCGTCGGCGTGGTCGGCTTCGGTGTCGTCGACGGCGTTCGCCAGCGTTTCGGCCTGAATTGCAGCTTCTTTTTCATTGAACGCCGCCTCGGACTTGCGGGTGTCGGCGATCTTCGTCTGCAGATCCTTAACTGAATCATCCGTGATCTCGTCCTCGCTCAAATGCTGCACGATCACGTACGCGTCGGCGGGTTTTTCGGCCAGATCTTTTCGCTGTGCAAAAGTGCAATCCTTCAAAGGTCGCAGCAGCAGGATCGCGTTCTTGCCGGCGGTGGGGAGTTCGCCGCACGGGTCGGGCTTGGGCTCGCCGGCGACTTCCGTGGGGATGAATTTGTAGACCGTGATCTCCGCATCCACCTTCACTCCGCCGTCAAACACCTGCGTGACTTTCCACGTCGATTCCACCACCGCAAACAGCACGTCCTTAATAACGACCGGATCTTTCGACGAAACGAACTTGGCCTTCACGATCACTGACGACCACTGCACTGCCCGCTCGTCCAGCTCCGCCCGAAGGCACGCGGGGGCCGGTCGCACATTGAAAAACAGCACAAACCCGATCGCGAGGCAAACAAACGTTCGCATGGCCGCTCCTTTTTGCCGATAACCTTGCCGGGAAATTCGGCAGATTGAGTGTAACTCCGCACCGGCCGATGTGAATGGGGTATAATGGTGAAATCCGCTTGCCCTCGGTCCGGAAGAATTGGATGATCGAGCAAGCAAAAAGTTCGCGAGATATGGCGTATGTCCGAGCCCGAAAACACTTCCTCTGAATCCGCCGGCCGCGAGAAGCCCGGCAAGAAGCGACGCCGCGCCCGCTTGCCGCAGTACAACGTAGTCTTAATGAATGACGAGGAACACTCGCACGAGTACGTGGTGGAGATGCTGCAGTCGATCTTCTCCTACCCGGTCGAGACAGGCTTTCAATTGGCCGACGAAGTCGACCGCCGCGGGCAGGTGGTGGTTTACACCGCCCACCGCGAGCATGCCGAGCTAAAGAAAGAGCAGATCGACGAGTTCGGCCGCGACCCGCGGATCGAAGAGTCGGAAGGCTCGATGAAAGCGATTGTCGAACCCGTGGAAGAAGAGTAGGACTGAGGACTGAGGACTTAGGACTTAGTGAAATGCGCAGAAGGAAGCTTTACACTAAGTCCTAAGTCCTTGGCCCTAAGTCCTGCTCGCCGCCTGCGGAGGAACCGATCATGCTTCGATCACTTGTTCTCGCATCCTTTTTATCTCTCCCGTTGATCGGCCTTGCATCGCCGGTGCTGGCGCAAGCGGCGAAGGAAGGACACGAAACCGAATCGGTCGGCGCGAAGCTCGACGCCGAGAAATTCATCGCTGCCTCCTGCGCGCCGGGGACGAAGCACGAATTCATCATGGTGCCGATGAAAGATGGCACAAAGCTCGCGACTGATGTTTACGTCCCACCCGGCGACGGGCCGTTCCCGACGATGTTCTTCCGCGGTTATTACAGCCGGGCTAATTCCACCCGCGCGTTCCCGCAGATGAAGGACGGCGGATTTGCCTTGGTCGTTCAGGACGCGCGCGGCGTGTACGACTCTGAAGGAAAAGGTAAAACCAACCCGCAGGCGTTCGACTACGAAGTCGGCGATTGCGACGACGCCCTCAACTGGATCGCCGCGCAGAAATGGTCCAACAGCAGAATCGGCATGACGGGCGCCAGCGGCAACGGCGTGGGGCCGTGTGCGGCGTACCTTACGCGAAATCCGCACTTGATCATGACTTCGCCGAGCATCTCGTCGCCGAGTCCGATTTACTACTGGGCGTTCATGAACGGCACGCGTCGCGGGCTCTACTCATGGATGCGATACACGGGGCTCGACACCAACCCGTTCCCCTCGCCGACGATTCCCACGTTCGATATGGAGAAGTGGAACGCGCTGGTCGAAAAGGCCAAGGGCAACCCGACCGTGCTCACCAACTCCACCGGCTGGTACGACATCGCCAGCGAGGCGGCGCTCGATCAGTTCGAACAGTTCGGCCCGACGGGCAAAGTCTTCGTCCGCATCGGCCCCGGCACGCACGGCGGGAACCTGCTGTTCACCTGGCCGAAATCGAAAGACCCGGCCGGCTTGCGGCGGGCACCGAGCATCACCGATCTGCTGCTCGACAAGGCGAAAGTACCGGAGAAATCGCAACTGGTTTACTTCGTGATGGGCAATTTTCGCGATCCGACCACGCCGGGCAATTTCCAGAAGACGACCGACGTCTGGCCGGTGCCGAACACGCCCACCGCCTGGTACCTGCACGCCGGCGGCAAGCTTTCGACTGACAAGCCGACCGAGAAGGACGGCAAGGATTCATCGCAGGCGTACGACTACGACCCGAAAAATCCCGCCCCGTCGTACGGCGGCAACTACACCTACATTTCCGGCGTCGCAGCCGATAAGAAAACCCCCACCGGCGCCGGCCCGCAGGACCAGCGGCCGCTGCTCGATCGCAAAGACGTGCTCCACTTCACCAGCGACGAACTGGCCGAGCCGATCGAAATCACCGGCAAGGTGCGGGCCACGCTCTACGTTTCAACCGACGTGCCGGACACGGAATTCGTCGTGAAATTCACCGACGTACAACCCGACGGCTACGAAATGATCCTGCGCGAGTCCGCCGTCCTCGGCCGCTACGCCGAAGAATTCAAAGGCAAGCCCGCCGCGATGGAAAAGGGGAAAATCTACGAGCTGAACCTCGACCTCTGGAGCACCGCCATCCTGCTCGCCAAGGGCCACAAGCTCGGCGTGATCATCACCAGCAGCAGCAAGGACGCATTCCAGGTGCATCCGAATTCGTTCACGCCGGTCAAGAGCATCGACGGCGCCCCGACGGCCCATCAGCAGGTACATTTCTCGGCCGATCACCCGTCACACATTACGCTGCCGGTGGTGCCGGTGGATGAGGCGAAGTAGGGCGCAAACAGGCACCGTGGTCACTGCTTCAGATCGTGTGGCGCGCCGAACTGCTTCCATTCGCCGTGGCTGAGAGCGAGTGACATCGCATCTCCAAACATGTCGAGCTTGTATCCGTCTGATTCAAGACGCAACATCGACACGCCCATCGAATTGATGCCAAGAGGCTCATCCCAATGGACATTCCCGTGTGAGGTAACGACGTAAAGCTTTTGCTCAGTAGCACTTTTCGCTTCCATGGTGAGGAAGATCCGCATAAAAGGCTCTCTTCCGGCGTGCGATTGGTTGTAATCAATAACTTTTTTGAGTGCGTCGGCGTTCGTCCGAAGATTCTCAATGCTACCACGGGTGGAAATCGATTCGATATCATCCAAGGTTTTCGCAGCCTTCCAACGCATACGCAATTTCAAATATGGCTCGGCCGATGCCATTCGATTGGGGACTGAATTTTCGACGCTATATCCGTCGCCAAAAAATTCCGAGTGAAACTTCACCGGGCCGTCGGGCATGGAAAATTCGCCATCGACGACAGTAGGAGGAACGATCCGCGTCGCGCGAAGTACCAGCCAAGTCACGGCCAATGCAATAATCACCGCGCAAAACATAAGTGCAGACACGGCGGTGAAAAAACGTGGTTTTGACATTGTGATCCGACTCGAACCGCAATGATAAATCAAGCTGCCTTCAAAATCCCCAGCATCGCGATCCATGGCGTGATCCGGTATGCAGTCCGCAGTACGCGGTTGACGCGGCGGCGGACTTTTGTCTTGTCTCGCTGGTGCTTGCGGAAGGAGTGGAGCACGTCGGCGTTCACCTGGAGTGAGAGGCAGACGCCGCCAGGGTGTTGCGGGCGTTGGCGGGGGCGGTCGATGGTGGCGGCCGTCTCGGTGCGCTTCACCGGCTTGCGGCTTTCGGCATAGATGCTGTCCCAACTGCTGCTGGCGATTTCTTCGAGCATCTCGTGGATCTTCTCGCGCTCGTACGCCTCCGGCAGCGGCGGGGCGGGGCGCGGGTTGGCGAATCGGCCGGGAAGATCGAGCGGCTCGGATTCCAGCGTCATGCCCCATACGGTGCCTTCGAGCGATTCGATCGGATCCGTCGGCCGAGGCTTGCGGGCGCCTTCGGCCAGCGCGGGGGGCATTTCGTCGATGTAAAACTTGATGAGCGTGTTCCCCATCCGCAGCGTATCGCCGTCGCGCAGGGTGTGCTTGTCGATCCGGCTGCCGTCGATGATCGTGCCGTTCTTGCTGTGCAGATCGGAAACGGTCCACTCGTCGCCCGCGCGATCGATCCGGCAATGCGAGCGCGACAGGAGAATATCACGCACGACCAGCATGCAATCCGGGCTGCGACCGATGGTTGTCATCTCGTCAGCAAGGGCTTGGCGAGCGATGATCTGCCCGCGATTGTAGACGACGAGATAGGCCATGTAGGTTGGATTGTTATCGAGCCGCGACGCCGCTTTGCGTCAATTTTCACAGCCTTGTCCGATAAAGTCGCAAGGGATTGAAATTGTCAAAAAACCGCGGAAGAATTTACCACGGAGGGCACAGAGAACACGGAGAGAGAATGGAGAAATCAAGAGAGGACATTTCTGCCGTTCTCTGAATTCCCTCCGTGTTCTCTGTGGCCTCTGTGGTAAATTCTCTTCGATTCATGCAACACTTTTCCAGCCGGGGCGTCACAATGATCATGATGCGATCATCTCTGCTCTACCTGGCGGCCGTGCTGATTTGTTTCGGATCGATCGCCCGCGCCGCCGAGCCAACGCTTGCTGAAAAGACGCAGGCGCTCGCCGATGAATGGGCGGCGAAATTCAAGGCCGAAGGATTCCACGTCACCGTCACGCCGCAGTTTGTGATCGCGGGGAATATGGGCGATGCCGCGCTGGCGAGGTATCGCGATCACACGATCGTCGGGGCACAGAAGGCGCTGAGCGCGCTCTACTTCAAGAAGCCGATCGAGCAGCCGATTCTGATCTTGCTCTTCGACGACGCCGACACCTACAAGCGGCTAGCCGACAAATGGTTTGATTACCGCGACGTGCCGCACTTTGGCTTCTACATGAACTCCAGGCATGCGATGTTGATGAACATCACCACCGGCGGCGGCACGCTGGTGCATGAGCTTACGCACGCGATGATCGCCCCGGACTTTCCCGACGTGCCCGACTGGTTCAATGAAGGGCTCGCGAGCCTGTACGAGCAATCGAGCATGCAGAATAACACGATCGTCGGCCTGCCGAACTGGCGACTGCCGGCGTTGCAGAAGGCCATCAAGGAAAACACGCTCCGGCCGCTGCAGGAACTGATCGAAGACAAGGATTTTCGAGACGCCAAACTCACCGGCATCAACTACACGCAGGCGCGCTACCTCATGCATTATTTACAGGACAAGGGCCAACTCACGACCTACTACAAAGCCTTCCGCGACGGCCACGAGAAAGACCCGACCGGCCTTGCGACGTTGAAGACGCTGATTGCGCCGAAGTCGCTGGAGGATTTCGAGAAGGAATGGCGTGCGTGGGTGCTGACGTTGAAGTACGAGTAAGGTGACGAAATTCGTGCATGACTTTCTTCGGTAGGACAGACATTCCTGTCTGTCACGAAGCGAGGTACGCCTCGATTCGTCCGCGGATGCGCGATGTATCGTCAGAAGGGTACGGACGAACGCGTACGTTCGCCCGTGACAGACAGGAATGTCTGTCCTACCGAAATAAATTCGCATTTCGATCAAGATGACGCAGGCGGTTGACTGTGCTGCATTGCGTCCGACCGCCGCAGCAGCCGATCGGCTGCCAGGGTTTGCCAGCCGATCGCCAGGATCGCGCTGTACACGATGATTTTCTGCCCCACGACCTGAATCACCCGGCCCTGCGGCGTGTGCGGTTTCGGGCCATATACCAGCAGAACCGTGTACCCCAGCAGCAGGCCCGCCAGCACGGCGAAGACGACGGCGAAGCGTCGCGGCATCGATTTTTCACGCCACATCAACACCGCCGCCAGCACCACCGCGACGAACAGCAGGCGGAAGGTCCAGACGACGATCACCAGGTGCACCGGCAGGCTTTTGTTCCACGGCGTCGCGGCCACGCCGACAAAACCAATCCCCACCAGCAGCCCGAGCATCGCCGCGATCCGGCTCACGCGCCGCGCGAAGGCGTTCTCGCGATGAAAGTGCTGCATCGCCCAGAAGAACCCAGCCGTGCTCGAAGCGGCGGCGGTCATGGCGCAGATGAAGAGCAGCATCGGCAGGCGGTTGGTCGCTCCCGTGGGCGTGCGCGTGCCGCCCAGGTCGCTGAAGAAGTTGTTGAAAAACTCGTAATGCTTGAGCGAGTGGTCGAATTGTGTCCCGCCGGTGAAGAGAAACATCGCCAGCAAGGTCAGCGCGACAAAAGCGCCGCACCCGAGTGCGACAAGGCGGAAGGCGATCGTGTGGCGGGTTGAAGACGATGACATACGCGTACAAAGCCGGAGCGAATCGATTGTAGTGGCCTGCCCGAGCGACGTTCAAGTGAGTTTAATCTTCAACCGAATGGCAATTCAGGCAGACTTTCCGCTAAAGGCCGATATTGGCTTGAGGCACACGCCCGCGGCGCATAAGATGACCCTTTCGACGTTTAACAAAGAAAACCCTATGCCCAATTCACTCAACTTCGGTTCCCAGTCGACGCTTTCTTCCAAGGCCGGCGATCTCAAGTATTTTCGCCTGAACAAGCTCACCGAGAGCGGCATTGGCCATCTCGATAAGCTGCCGTTCTCGATCAAGGTGCTGCTGGAAAGCTGCCTGCGCAATCACGACAACTTTATTGTGAACGACATCGACGTGGTAGGACTGGCGAGCTGGAATGCCGCCAAGCCCGGTAACGTGGAAGTGCCGTTCAAGGTCGCCCGCGTGATCCTGCAGGATTTCACCGGCGTGCCGTGCGTGGTGGACTTGGCCGCGATGCGTTACGCGATGAAAAACGCCGGCGGCGATCCGCAGAAGATCAACCCGCTCGTGCCGGTGGATCTGGTGATCGATCACTCCGTGCAGGTGGACGAGTACGGCACGCAGTGGGCGCAGCTCAACAACGCCAAGCTCGAATTCATTCGCAACCGCGAGCGGTACGAGTTTTTGAAGTGGGGCCAGAAGGCGTTCAAGAATTTCTCCGTCGTGCCGCCCGCCACCGGGATCGTGCATCAGGTGAATCTGGAACACCTGGCGAAAGTCGTCTGGACCAAAGACGGCGTGGCGTATCCGGACACGCTCGTCGGCACGGACAGCCACACCACGATGATCAACGGCCTGGGCGTGGTCGGCTGGGGCGTCGGCGGGATAGAGGCCGAGGCGTGCATGCTCGGGCAGCCGATTTACATCGTCATGCCGCAGGTGGTGGGCTTCAAACTCACCGGCCAACTCCCTGAAGGCACGACGGCGACCGACCTGGTGCTCACGATCACGCAAATCCTCCGCAAGCACGGCGTGGTGGAAAAATTTGTGGAATTCTACGGCCCGGGCCTGGCGCACATGAGCGTGGCCGACCGCGCGACGATCGCCAACATGGCGCCGGAATACGGCGCGACAATCGGCTTCTTCCCCGTCGATGACATGACGCTGGCCTACATGCGTCTCACCGGCCGAAGCCCGGCGCAGATCGACCTCGTCGAGCGTTACAGCAAAGAGCAGGGCCTGTGGCGGCAGAACGACGTCGAACCGGTCTTCACCCAGAAATTGGAACTCGATTTGTCCGTCGTCACGCCGTCGCTGGCCGGGCCGAAGCGCCCGCAGGATCGGCTGGAGCTGCCGGCAGTCAAGACGACCTTCCAATCCAGCTTCGCCGATCAGATGCGCACCGCCAATCCGAAGATGGACAATGAAGGCGGCGTCGCCGTGATGGAAGACGTCGCGACAGACCTCAAGCACGGCGACGTGGTGATCGCCGCCATTACCAGCTGCACCAACACCAGCAACCCGAGCGTGATGATCGCCGCCGGCCTGCTGGCGAAGAAGGCGGTCGAGAAGGGGCTGAAAGTTCCGCACTACGTGAAAACATCGCTCGCCCCCGGCAGCCGCGTGGTGACCGACTATTTCGCCAAGGCCGGGCTCGACAAATACCTCGACATCCTCGGGTTTAACACGGTGGGTTACGGCTGCACGACGTGCATCGGCAACTCCGGCCCGCTGCCCGACCACATCGCGATGGCGGTGGAAAAGAACGAGCTGGTCGTCTGTTCGGTGCTGAGCGGCAACCGCAATTTTGAAGGCCGCGTCAACCCGCACGTGAAGGCCAATTTCCTCGCCAGCCCGCCGCTCGTGGTGGCGTATGCGCTGGCGGGGAATGTCAATGTCGATCTGACGAAAGACCCGCTCGGCGTGGACCAGGCCGGCAAGAAAGTCATGCTCAAAGACATCTGGCCGACGCAGCGCGAAGTGAACGAAACCGTCACCTCGTGCATCGACCCTTCCATGTTCCAGAAGCAATACGACGGCGTGGGCGCCAAGAACCCGGCATGGAATGAAATCCCCGTGCGCGGCGGCGAACTATTCGACTGGGACCCGGCCAGCACCTACGTTCAGAACCCGCCGTTCTTCACGAACATGACGCCGGCTCCCGCGCCGATCATGCCGATCCGAAACGCGCGCGTGCTCGTCATGGTCGGCGACAGCGTGACGACCGATCACATCTCGCCGGCCGGCAATATCAAAAAGGATTCGCCCGCGGGCAAATACCTGATGGACCACAGCGTGACAGCGGCGGACTTCAACCAGTACGGCGCCCGCCGCGGGGCCGACCAGGTGATGGTCCGCGGCACGTTCGCGAACATCCGCCTGAAAAACCTGCTCGCGCCGGGCACGGAAGGCGGCGTGACCAAGTACCTGCCGACCGGCGTTGTCGAGCCGGTCTACGACGCGAGCATGAAATACCAAGCCGCCAAAACGCCCCTGGTGGTGCTGGCCGGCAAGGATTACGGCATGGGCTCCTCCCGCGACTGGGCCGCCAAGGGAACCATGCTGCTCGGCGTGAAAGTCGTCATCGCCGAAAGCTTCGAGCGAATCCACCGCAGCAACCTCGTAGGCATGGGCGTGCTGCCCCTGGTCTACAAGCCCGGCGAAACCCGCGCCACACTCGGCCTGACCGGTGAGGAGGAATTCAACATCTACCTCGACGACTCGCTCAAGCCGGGGCAGGACGTGATCGTGAAGGCCGGTGAAAAAACGTTCGTCACGACCTGCCGAATCGATACGCCGGTAGAACAGGAATACTTCCGCAACGGCGGGATTCTGCAGACGGTGATTCGGAAGATGCTGAAGGCGTAGTCGGCGATCGCGAAATGGGGCGTCCCGCGTCTGACACTGGACGTAGTGATCTCGCCATGGCACACCAGAAGGCATTCAATACGGGCGTGGTGATAGCAACAATTGCGCTGGGTCTTCGTGTCCTCTCACGGAGCCTTTCTCAAAGCTTTTCCCTGCCGAACGTCGTCGATCTCAACGCTTGGAACGACGTTTTCCTCGTGAGCTTGCAGGCTGGCGTTGCACTCATCTTGATCGGCTGTTTTCTTCCCAACCGTGGGGACTCCGATAGGGGGCGTGGATTTCCCATCGATCCAGATTCAGCGCAGGACCGGTAGCTTCATAGTCTTGCAGGTGGACACAGTCCACTATCACGCCGAAGAGGTGAGTAGTGCACACCCTACAAAAAGTTCGTCATCCTGAGGTACTCCGAAGGATCTGGCTGCCTCGCAAGAATCGGCCAGATCCTTCGGAGTACCTCAGGATGACGAGGGCGTATAAAAGAAGCGTCTTTCTCGTCAAATGATCCGTCATTACAAACTGCATTTCGGATCATAACGCCCACATTTCCCCTCTTAACTGGCGAGCGCCCGCCGACCAGTTAAGCTGTTGGCGTATGAATAACACCACTACAACAATCGAAACCGCCCCGGCCGCGCCGCCGGTTCGTGTGACTTCTTCGCCGCGCGTGGGCTGGACCCGCCGCATCTTCGGGTTCCTCGGCTGGCTGCTCACCGGCTTCGGCCTGTTCAGCACGCCCAGGCGGCGGAACAAGAACGAGGAGATCGTCGTTTACGCCGTGCATCAGTCGTTCTTTCTGTGGGCGCTATTGCTCACGGGATTTGTCGGGGCGGAGTGCGTGAAGCATTGGTCGGGCAGCGCGCCGGTGTGGGGGTGGGTTTATCTCTGGGTGTTGCTTTACACGTTCGTCTCGGTGTTGTTTGATGTGAACACGAGCAAGTTCCTGCTTTGGTTCGGCATCTTCGCGTTCCTCTGGCTGGCCGCCCGGTACATGGAGGATTTGAATCACGTGCCGGTGGTGTCGAGTTTTGTCGCGTACTTCCGCGGGCTACATCCGAAGCTCGATCCGGGCTTTGCCACCGCGATCAGTTGGCTGCTGCTGCCGCCGTGGATTGGGTCGTTGTTCCACACGTTCAGCCAGGGGCGCAAGACGTTCACGCCGAACAGCATTGAAGAAACGCACATGGGCCACGGCTGCGAGATCATCGACCGCTCCGGCCTGAAGTTCCGCCGGCGGTATCGCGATATTTTCGAGACGATCCTCGGCATGGGCGCGTGCGACCTCGAAGCGATCGACGCTAACGGCCACACCGTGAAGAAGTGGGACAACATTCTGTTCCTGGCCTTCACGTGGGACCGGCTCGACCAGGTTCTGCACCAGCGGTCGGCGACGATGGAAGCGCCGATCGACGACGCGAAGGACGGTGCGCACGAGGCAAAATCACCGGCATGAGAACGCGTAAATCCCGACGGTCGTCATCCCGAGTTACTCCGAGGGATCTCGAACCTGCGAATATCGCTTAAAATCCCGAGATCCCTCGGAGTACCTCGGGATGACGCCACTCGTAAGCCGACGTCCGAGGAATTTTTTGACGCGCCAAAATTTTTTTGATTTTTGGACTATTTTTAGTCGGAAGAATTTGGTAAGTTGCGCGCGGGGTCAAGGATGACTGCTCTCAGCGCCACGGCAAAGGACTTGCTCGAGCGGACGCGGCGGCTCGCGGGCAACTGTGAGCCGCCGCGGCTGGCTCGTTTGGCGATCCTTTCTTACGTCGAATCTCTCAAGCAACAATCCGATGCGGTCAATGTCGAGCCGCAGAGCATCGGCTGGCTCTGGCAGGCGATGAACGAGCCGGCCTTGCAGCGCGCGTTCGCCGCGGCGGGGAAGGGGAAGCGCAAATTCTCTGCCGCCGAGATTCCCGCCGTCACGCAGCTGTTTACCCCGGGATTTGTCGTGGATTTTCTGCTTCACACCACGCTCGGCCGGGCGTGGCGCGAGCGGCATCCGGATACGCGGCTCGTGGAGAAGTATGAAGGCGGAATGCGGAAGAATGAAGAGGAAAATTCCGCGCATTGTTCATCCTTACCCGAACCCCGCCGGCCGCGGTGCGATTGGAAGATAAAGGATCTCCGCCTGATCGACCCCGCGTGCGGCACGATGAATTTCGGCCTCGGGGCGATCGATCTGTTCCGCGAAATGTACCGCGAAGAATTCGACCGTGCCGGCGATCCTGGCTGGCCGGCTGATCCGTCGGTGCGGAGCGAGGTGGAGATCGACGACGCGATCCTCCGCCACAATCTCTTCGGCGCGGAACTCGATTCGTTCACGCTCGAACTCGCCCGCCACGCGCTCGAACTCAAAATCGGTCGCCCGCTGGAGACGGCGTCGCTCAATTTCTTCCGCGGCGACGCGCTGCTCGACAGCGGGCTCGATCGTCGCTGGCCCGGCGGGTTTGATGTCGTCGTCACCAACCCGCCGTACCTCTCGGCCCGCAATGTGTCGCCGGAATTGCTTAGCGGCTGGAAGCGAGAGTATCCCCTCGCTGCCCGCGATGCGTACGCGTGCTTCATCGACCGCTCGCTCCGCCTGCTCCGGCCCTGTGGGCGCGCGGGGTTGCTCACGATGCAGTCGTTTATGTTCACCGGCTCGTACGAACCGCTGCGAAAGTCCATCGCGGATCGCTCGGCGATCGAGCGGATCGCGCACTTCGGGCCGGGGTTGTTCGACGTGGGCAATCCGGGGACGCTGCAGACGGTGGCGTTTGTTCTGCGTGAGGAGGCGAACGCGTCTGCACGGGCGGAACAGAACGTGCGAGCGCTCCGCCTCATAGATTGCGATGACAAGTTCGAGGCGCTGTCGGCTCCCTGTTGCATGGGCTACCGGCCCATGCCGGGTGACGAATCAAGCGGCGCAACTGGGCACGGGCTGGTAGCCCATGCAACGCCAGAATTTAATCTCACTCAGCGCGAACTGAGCCAAGCCCCGCGCGGCGCGTGGATTTACTGGCTCTCCGATCGCGAGCGAAAAGTGCTCGCGACATTCCCCAAGCTGCAGCAGATCGCGCCGCCGCGGCAGGGGTTGGCGACGACGGATAATGCTCAGTTCGTGCGGGCCTGGTGGGAGATCGAAGCTTTTTCACCGCAGCCGGCGATGGTCGCGACGGCGGGGCGATGGTTTCCATATGTGAAGGCGGGGCAGAACCGTCGCTGGCACGAATCGCCGCGGCATCGCGTGAATTGGGAGGGCGACGGGGCCGAGATCAAGGCCAACATCGTGCGGAAATATCCGTACCTCAAAGGCAAGTGGGATTGGGTCGCGAAGAATTCCGATTTCTACGGCCGCGCGGGCGTGACGTATTCGTATCTCACCAGCGGGCGGTTCAGCGCACGCGAGATGACGGCGGGTTCGATCTTCGACGTGGCCGGCTCGTCGCTCTTTCCCGACGATCCGCTGCTGGCGCTGGCGGTGCTGAATTCCTCCGTCGCGCGGCGGCTGCTGGCGGCGATCAATCCTACGGTGAATTTCCAGGTCGGCGATCTCGCGGAACTGCCGATGCTGACGAGCGCACCGGACTCGCTGCGGCAGAATGCCGGCCGGCTGATCGAACTGCATCGGCAGGTCGATCAATTCGATGAAACCGCGCCGGAATTTGTTTCGCCGATGAACTGGGAGTCGGCCGACGAAGAATGGGCGACGATCGCCGACGAAATCGATCAACTGGAGCGAGAGGCGGATGAAGAAGTGGCGGGGCTGTACGATTTGCCGATCGACGCCGCGCCGGCCGATCGAGGGCGGCTTGATCGCGAGGAATTGGCCCGCCGATGGGTTTCTTTCGCGCTGCGAGACGCGATGGGCGAACTGGAATGGGCGACGATCGAAGCGGCATTGGCGCACCGCGTGCGACACGCGCTCGAACGATCGGGCGGAGCGGCAGCGGCGAAAATCGAAGAAACAATCGGCGGGATCGAATCGTTCCTGCAGGGCCCATTCGCGGCGTGGCACAATCGTCTCTACCGGATGCGGCCGCGCTGGTGGATCTTCGGCGATCGCGAGCATCGTGTACTGGTAGCTCACGATCGCGCGGATCGTGCGACGCTGGCTTCGGCGCTGCGGCGCAGCAAGCAATCGCCTCCGAAAAAATGGAATAGGTTCATCGATGACGGCATCGCGGTGAATCTTGCGCCGCTTCGCGAAATGGTCAGCGATCGAAATCTGCAGCGGGCTTTGAGCGAAATCGCTCAATCGGCCGACGCCGGCAAGTTATCGTGGAGCAGAACGTACGGGCGACGAAAGGGCGTTCAATCGAGGATCGAATTGCGGATGCGGTCCATTTCCGACAAGTTGGTGGCGCGGGCGGCGCTGCCGGTGTCGAGCGAGCAGGTGAACTCGGCGCCGACCCGGAACATCCCGCCGCTGCCGGGCCGGCAGTGGATGACCGTGCAGAGCATGCCGGTCGGCGGTTGACCCTGTCGCGAAAACTGGATGACGAAGTTCGAGTCCTTCGTCAATTTGGTCTTGCAGGTGAAGCTGCACCCCCGTGCAGAAATATCCCGCATTTGAACGGCGATCGCGGTCTCGGTGATGTTCTCGCCGGCGCGAAAGATCATCGTCCGGCCGTTGTGCTGTACGCGCAAGGCCCGCCGGTTCTTATGAACAGGATCGATCACGTCGCTCGCCCCGAAAGCAGTGACGATTTCGGATAGTGCCTCAGCAGACAACATGGATGAATTCCTCTTAAGTTTTATCGGATGAATTGTGGAGGAAGTTAATGGATTGCGTGCACGAGATATCGGACGTTGGGGCGTGAAATTCGACTGACGAAATTCGAAATTCGATTGAATGACGAAGTTCGAATAACCAATGACGGAAATGCTCGTCGCGCTGACGACCCGCTGAAGCGACCGTCTTACTTCAATTTTGCGATCAGCGCGTCGGTGAATTCGGTGGTGGTTGCGGAACCGCCCAGGTCGCGGGTGAGGGTTTTTCCCTGCGAGAGCACTTCGTTGTAGGCGTTTTTGATCTTGTCGGCGAACTTTTCTTCGTGGATGTGGTTGAGCATCATCACGCACGACATGATCAGCGCCAGCGGGTTGGCGATGTTCTTGCCGGCGATGTCCGGGGCGCTGCCGTGCACGGCCTCGAAGACGGCGGCGTCGTCGCCGATGTTGCTGCCGGGGACAACGCCCAGGCCTCCTACCAGGCCGGCGCAGAGATCGCTGACTAAGTCGCCGTAGAGATTTTCCATCAGCAGCACGTCGAAGCGGTTCGGGTCCTGCACGAGTTTCATGCAGCCGGCGTCGATGATCATTTCTTCCAGTTCGATGTTGGGATATTCCTCGTCCCACACCTTGCGGGCGCAGTTGAGGAACAGGCCGTCGGTGAGTTTCATGATGTTCGCCTTATGGAACATCGTGACTTTCTTGCGGCGGCGCTTGGCGGCGTAGCGGAACGCGTAGCGACTGATCCGCATGCATGCGGCCTCGGTCGCCACCTTCAGGCTGGTGACCACACCCGGGACGATTTCGTTTTCGATTCCCGTGTACAGGCCTTCGGTGTTCTCGCGAACGATGACCATGTCCACGCCGTCGTAACGCGTCTTCACGCCGTCCAGCGACCGCACCGGCCGAACGGCGGCGTACAGGTTGAGTTTCTGGCGGAGCTGCACATTCACGCTCTTAAAGCCCTTGCCCACCGGCGTGGTGATGGGGCCCTTGAGCGCGATCTTGTACTTCTTGATCGCATCGACCGTCATGTCGGGGAGAACATTGGCGTGTCCCTGCTCCAGCGCAGTCGCGCCGGCGGGGACTTCGATCCACTCGACGGACAATCCAGTTGCGTCAACGACGCGTCGGGCAGCGGAAGAAACCTCCGGGCCGATTCCGTCGCCGGAGAGTAATACGATCGTGTGCTTTGCCATGTTGAGACTCACTTTCGGACTATCGACTATACGCGCCCGGGGCAGAAGAGCCAGAGTTGGCGTGCGGGCTTAAGCCCGCAGGGGAGTTTTCGAGGGGAATTTATGCAGGCTGAAGCCCGCACAGCAGATGCCCGCACGCCAAAGAATGGGAAAGTAACAGCGCAGAAAAATCCGCCCGACGTCACAGGCCGTAGGGAGGAATGGGTGCTTTCCTCGATGCAACAAGTGGCGACCGGGCGGTTGTGGGAAGACCGCGGGAATTTAATTTTTCAGCCAAGGCACTGCCGACGCTTGGTTTCGCAATCGATCAGGCGACCTGGGTTTCGAGCGATGCACCACCCGCCAGCACGCCGGCGATGGTTTCTTGCAGCTTTCGCTCTGCATTGCGAATGTCGAACGTGGCCACGCCGGTTTGGCGGTGGGCCAGGAGGCGATCGATTCCGCCGGGGCGGGCGATCGCGTCCATCATTTTGGCGTCGATGAGATTTTCGATCGCCTTACGCAACATCTCGGCCTGTGTAACTGACATCATCACAAACTCCTTTTGCGCCGTGCGGCGCGACTGTGCCCCGCAAAAAATCGCTGATTAACAGCGTGGGGCGTGCAGCAACTGGAACTAGGTAGGAATGCGAACGCAAAAGCGCCGATCCCTTTCACATGCCGACGGAGTTAGCTGACGGGCTGGGAGTTGAAAGTCTCCCTCAGCAGATCAAAAAAACTTCTGATCTACCGATAAGCCCCGTGCCACGCAGGAAAGATTTACATCCTTCCCTGTGACGATACGAACTGAACCTTGCGGAACGGCTCGTATTGGTTTCTCCGCGTCTTTCGAATGGCTCGAAAGACTTAGGCGGTCAAGGAAGTTAGTGATTATGATATTTCCTGAAACGAAGTCAAGAAAATTTTGTTAAATTTTCCACAATGATGCAAATTACTTCACCCATGGGAAAAAGTCGGTCAAATCCGCTTAATCACACCGCGCCTTCGCGGGATTTGTCGACGATTCGCATCCTACATCACTATCATGCATGAACACATGAACAACAGCACTACGCACGCCGACTCCCCTCAGTTCATGCAGTGCATGGAAGTCTGGGGCGGGAATCAAAATGTGGACAGCGGCGTGGTCATGGCGGGCTTGGACGCCTGGGTGTTCAGCAGGCCCTACGGGAATTCCGCGGGCGGCGGCGATGTGTATTACGTCTCGTCGTGCGCGACGGGACGCATCACGCGACTGCTCGTTGCCGACGTCAGCGGGCACGGGGAGATCGTCGCCGGCACGGCCTCGTCGCTGCGCGGTTTGATGCGAAGGTACGTCAACCACCTCGATCAGAAACAATTCGTCAAATCGATGAACGGCCAGTTCGTCGCGCTCTCCGATGCCGGCTGTTTCGCGACGGCGCTCGTGACGACATTTTTCGCGCCGACGAACGAGCTCGCACTCTGCAACGCCGGCCATCCGCCGCCGCTGGTGTATCGCGCGAATCGCAAGACGTGGGAATATCTCGACGCCGCCGACCGCGACGGCGTGAACATTCCGTTCGGGATCGATGACATCGACGAGTACACGCAGTTCAACGTCCGCCTGCGCATCAATGACCTGGTGATGTGCTACACCGATTCGCTGATCGAAGCCCGCTCGCCCGGCCAGGATTTTCTCGGTCAGAAAGGCCTGCTCGAAATCGTCAATCAACTCGATCCGAATGAGCCGGGAATCTTCACGCAGGCACTTCTCAAGGCGATCGACCAGAAACTCCCCGGCAGCCTCGATGCCGACGACGTGACCGTTCTGCTCTTCCGCCCCAACGGCATGGCCAAGCGGCCGCCGTTCGTGAAGCGGATGATGGCGCCGATCCGGCTGCTCGGTGCGATCGTCGCGCGGCCGTTCACCGGCGAGCCGATCCCGTGGCCGGAGTTTTCGCTGCCGAACCTGGGCGGAATGTTTTCATCGCGCATGAATCGCAGCGCGGGAAAACATTAGACGACCGTTGATCCGTCTAAAAATCAAAAATGCTGGTCGGCTTGTGATCCGCCGGCTGTGTGGCGGGCGCGGGCTTGTGAAGGTCCACCGGCTTGACGACCGTCTTCCACGGATCCGTCGGCGGCGCCTGCGGCTGCGGGACGAGTTCGACCGGATGCTGCGGCGCGACGACCGGCGTGGCGGGGGCGGGCGGAGCTTTGTAATCGCCGGCCAGCGCGGCGGCCACATCGGCGGGCGAACCGTTCAACGGTATCGCGTCGTCCAGTTTCAAATCCTGCATCCGCGTCACCAGCGTGTGATGCATGGCCACGTTTTCCAGATCCCACTTCCGCGTGTCGGCGAAAGTCTGCTTGAAGCCGAGCTGCTCCTTGGTGAACACGTGCAGCGTTCCCCAATCCGCCGGCAGCATCGAGCCGACGCCCGGCACCTGGCCCGGCGTGCGAACGACGTGAATCGCCGACAGCGCCAACGGCCAGCCGCTCAGCACCAACGCCACCACCACCAACTTGAACAGACGTTTCATAGTCGACTCCTCTCGAAGCATTTTACCGCCGCGTGCGTAGAGTCACCAAGATTCCCGCGGGTTATATCTCTGGGCGAAGTATATAACGATCCTCCGCGGGAATTCCGGCGATCTGAAGCGAATTTTCCGGGGAAAGCTGCCTGCCCTTCACCGCGCGCCGTGTTCTTTAAGCACTTGAACCACCGCGGTGCGGCCCATGGTGGTGGCGACGAGTAGCGGCGTCATGCCGTGATGGTCTCGGGCGTTGATGGCGGCGTTGTGTTGTAGCAGGAGCTCGACCATCGCCGCGTTCCCGTCGCGGGCCGCGTAGTGCAGCGGGGCGTAGCCGTCGTCGTCGGCGCGATTCGGGTCGGCCCCTTTGTTCAGCAGCAGTTCCATCACTGAAAACTTCCCGCGCTCGGCGGCAAATGCCAGCGGCGTTTGGCCTTGGTCGTTGAGCGCGTCGATTTTCGCGCCGTACTTCAGCAGGCGATCGATCTCGGCGGGATTGTCGTCGAAAACCGCCTGGTGGAGCGGCGTGTCGCCGTCGGCGTTTTTGGCGTTGATGTCGGCGCCTGTCGCCTTCACGGCTTCAAGCCGGTCCGGCGTGCCGATCGCCGCGGCCTCGTGCCACGGGTTCGGCGGGCGAATACATCCGGCGACACTTGCGATCAGAATATTCAGGGCGAGCCATTTCGTGGTCTTCATGCGCGCCGATCTCCAACTCAGTAAGGCGACTTGCTCACGTACCAGGATTTGCCATCCACCTGTCGAAGGCTGATGAGAATCTCGCCGGTCTTGTACGTCGTGTCGGTCGATCCTTTCTCGCTCGGCACGACCGTGAACTGCGGCTCGTCGGGAATGCTCTCCTTGAAATTCTTCGACGCGTTGCTCTGCATCGCGAATAACTTGTCGTGCGTTTTGGTCTCCCACGCGTCGGCCTGGTCAGGAAGATAGTACCCCTTCGCGCGGCTCAGGTCTTCGGTCTTGAGCGCTTTGAGAAATGCCGTTGACACGGATTTCGGATCGCTGAAATCCACGTGCGACTTGGCAATTTTGTAAACCGCCAGCACGAGCAATCCAAGAATGACAATAATTCCGAGGATGCGACTCATAGGGGGCCCGGCTTTCTGTAGTGGAACGTGCCACTGTAGCAGGCCCAGGTGCAAATAGCTTTGAAATACTATTTTTGATCCGTCCGGCTTGCCGTAACTCCAGCCTGCCACAGGGCCGCGAGCGCGATGGCAAGTGATCACTAACCTTGGATTGGATTGCATGTCCAATGAGGTGTGGACGATTGAGTTCACACTGGAGCCAGTATGAAATTAAAATCACTCATCACGATCGTTCTCCTGGGTGTTTCGATGATCGGCGTTTCCGGTTGCATCGTTCCCGTCGGGCCGTATGGCGGGCATCATGACCATGACGACCAATGGCGACGAGGATATGACGACCACCGAGGCTACGGCGATCACCACGGCTATGGCGATCGCGGCGGTTACGGCGACCACGGGCATGAAGGTTACGGCCGCCACGGGTGAGCCGCTCGTACCGTGGCCGCGCGATTGGACGCTGGCGCTAAATCATTGAACACCGGATGACTCGGCCAGTTACCCGGCTACGATAGTCACCATGGCCCAACAACTTTTCTGGCTGATGGTGCTGGCGATTCCGATCGCGTGCGTGGTTCGCACGGTGATCTTCGAGGAAATTTTCCGTGAGCCGCGAAACGTCTGCGTTCGATTCAGCAAAACGTGCGCATATCTTCTGCAGCGGAAATTCTTCTACGTCTTCACCTGCGAATACTGCTTCAGCCACTGGGTGACGATCGCATTCCTGATCTTCACACGATTCAAGCTCCTCATCCTCACCGATTTCCGCGGCTACATCATCGCGTTCTTCGCACTGGTCTTCGTCGCCAACATCTACCTGAACCTGTACGCAAGACTCCGACTGGAAATCCAGCAGGTGAAGGTCGAGACGAAAAAGGAGGAACAAGAACTCGGCGAAGAATCCGGCCCAGAGTGATCACGGCCGTTTGGATCGAGGTCTTCGCTCACTCCCGATTTGAATGATCGGGCACATCGGCCGATTTTTTCCTCTCGGCCGAACGCCGCAAAATCACAATCCCCGTCCCGGCCATGCGTTAGGCCGATCGAGCAGGGGAAAATCGAGTACAAAAACGTACGGAAAGGTCCGGAAAGGTACGGAAAGGGACGGGTCAGGCAACGAAAGGAAAAGCCGAATGAGCGGGAACGTACGATGTGTAGCGTTCGTCTCACCGCGTCGCACAGGTCGATTCATTTTGTCAAAGAACACGCCAATATTAGCTCCGCCGGCGGTGGAGTCAAGAAAAATATTGGTATTGTGTTCGGTATAAGTCTGAGCCACGTTCGGCCGACGAAAATGCGCCAAAAAATTCGCCGGGCCGGCGTTACCCTTATCAGTTTTTTAGACGCTCGGCTTTTCTTTCGGAGGCGGTGGAGTGAGTGGAATCGAAAAGGTCGGAGATCCCGCTTCCGCTCTGCCTACTAACACTACAACACTACCAATTGTTGACGTCCGAGCCATTGAGGTCAAACCAGATGCTCATGTCCGGATGCATCAAATAGAAGAAGCAGGCGACGGCGCCAAATGTTCCGAGCGGGAACAGCGGCAAAGAAAAGAAGGAAACGATCCAGGCCAGATGCGTGCCCAGACGACGGCGACGCATTAACAGCGCAAAAGCCGTCAGTGCCATCACCGATAGAACCAGCAAGATGCACCAAAACACAACCTCGCCGGTCGAAAAGTTCGGCCTTGTGCCCGAGATAATCATGCCGAGCAAAATGACCGCGAGAAATCCGTATAAAACTCCCCAGATCAGCATGAACCCGGCCACCTGTTTGGCACATTTGGGCGCGCCTCGCAGAAACCAACCGGTGAGATCGACATTGAAATTGGGCATCACTTTCCTTGGGAGGAACAATTGTATCCGTCCCGGTTATTTCCCCCGATCATCCGGCATTCCCAAAATGCAGGGTCCGCCTTGGCGGACTACAAGCAATAACCGGTCCGCCAAGGCGGCCCCTACACAACTGAAGCACACCCTACAAAGCTACAGGATTATCCCCTGCGAAAACGAATTGCGAAGTCTATTAGCCGACGCTTCTTGCGCAAGTCAGTAAGCTTGAATGGCAAATCGAGTAACTGCACTCGTTCAGCAATACTTTTTTCCCCCCGCGCCTTATTTAAGTGAAACAGGAGAACCACTTGTACGTAACTTCGAAGCTGATGAATAATCTCATTGCGGTTAGAAGATGAATGACCACCGTGAATTATCCGGTTGCGATAGCGTCTGATATGGTTCAAAATCGAGCGGTGATGTTCGAAATCGGGATATAGAAATGCAACGCGACGCGTCACAGTTTCGTACCTGTCGGTTGCCATTAGCCGTTCAAGGACAGACCAAAGTTTGATGATTGCGTAGTCGTAATTAAGTTCGTCCAACGCGCGGCTGTATTGGCGAAATAGAGTTTCAAGCTCCTTCCGATAAGGATGACTTCGAAGAAGCCTTAGCAGAATCACCTCGTTTTGCCGTTTCTTTTTCAGGTCTCCCGATTCAATTAACTTGGCGGGTTCAATGTAATCCGGCTCAAACCACCACATTTCGTCAGCGAGTTTGCCCGCTCTTTCATGGAGCGTCGATATTGGGCCTGCGGCAACTAAATTGATCGCTTGCGGCCTACCGCTAAACCAACGCGCTCCTTTGGTGAGATTAATCTGAAAGTTGATCAAGCTACGGGTCAGATCGATGGAGTTGACAGATTTCACACCGGCCTCTTCGGCTGTCCGTCCACGAACCGCGACCCGCACTTGCGTGTAGTTTTCGGGTAATGGTCTATTCCTAAAGTCCCAACGCAGATTGCTTTCGATCGGCTTGCGGTCGAACTTTTTAGGGAACGCACGACTGAGAATGAGGCGACACCCGTGAAAAGCTGGAAGGACGAGATCCTTCTCAAACTGAATTGACAGGCTTGTCATCAAGTAGAATTGCTTTAACGGCTGGCTGAGATAAGTGCCCTCCGCGACTGATGCGGCGCGAAGAAAGAATTGGGCCGAGAAATTAGTTGAGAGTGCGCAGTCGGTAAGGGCCTTCCATACGATCCGGCTGCTCTCAATTGAAGGGATCTCATCATGAAGCGAGATGTTCTCATCAATTATTGCTTGCCATTCACCGATTTCGAAACCTTCAAAGCTCGCCTTCCCATTTGTTACTTTCGCGCGGGTACCTAACTTTGCGAGCAAAGCCGCCGGATCAAAATCGTTGTGCCATTTCGCGCACATAATGAAAGAGTGAAAACAAAGTGGCCGGCTCTATTGGCCGGCCACTTTCATTGCATAGTTTCTCTTGGGCTCTAGCTGCACCCCATCGAATTCCCGCAGTTCAAGCACTTGTAGCAAGTCCCCGACCTCACCGTGATCGACCCGCACACGTCACAGCCCGGGGCGTCGGCTTGCATTTCTGAGCCTTGTTGGCTGAGCGGGTCTAGCGCGACCTGGGCGATGCGGAGGGGGCTGCCGTACTGGGATTCGGTCGGCTTCGCGCTGGCGGAGGGGGTGGGGTCGGCGATTTTGTTTTCCAGGCCCGAGCCGTAGTCGAAGGGCTTGGCGTCGGGTTGGAGGCGCGGGCGGGCTTCGGGGTGCGGGGCGGGGGCTTCACTCGTCGTCGGGGGGAGCGAGGGTTTTACTTCCTTCTTGGCGCGCTGCGGGGCGTGGGCGTCGCGGTAGCCGGGGATGAACTCCATGGCGAGCCAGCGGAAGATGTAATCGACCAAACTCTTGGCGAAGGGGATTTCCTGGTTGCGGGTCATGCCGGACGGTTCGAAGCGCACGTGTTCGAACTTGCGGACGAGGGAATCGACCGGCACGCCGTACTGCAGGCTCACCGAGACGAGCGTGGCGATGCAGTCCATCAGGCCGCCGATGGTGGAACCTTCCTTGGCCATGGTGATGAAGACTTCGCCGGGCTGGCCGTCTTCGTAGAGGCCGACGGTGATGTAGCCCTCGTGGCCGGAGATGTCGAACTTGTGGGTGAGGGCGTTGCGCGTGTCGGGGAGACGACGTCGCAGCGGGCGCTCGACGATTCGCTCGACGATCTTCTCGATCACGTTGGTGTGAGCCAAAGAAAGATTGTCGGATTGGAGACCTAAGACTCCGACGGGCTCGGAGGCTCCCACGGTGGAACCGTGGGCTTGTCCGACTACTTGCGCGACTTGGTTCGCGACTTCTTCGCGTGCTGCGATCACTGCTTCTGCGTCTTCTTCGTCGGTCGTCTTATCCAGGTCGTCATCGGACTTGATGTTCAACGGCTGCGAGAGCTTGCTTCCATCGCGATACAACGCGTTGGCTTTCAATCCCAATTCCCATGACAGCTGATACGCCGCTTTGATTTCATCGAGCGTGGCTTCATTGGGGAGATTGATCGTCTTGCTGATCGCGCCACTGAGGAACGGCTGCGCGGCGGCCATCATTTTGATGTGGCCGGTGTAGTGGATGTAGCGCTTGCCGGTTTTGCCGCACTTGTTGGCGCAGTCGAAGACGGGCAGGTGCTCGTCGCGGAGGTGCGGGGCGTTTTCCACCGTGCCGCGGCCGCAGATGACGGCGCTGGCTTCGTTGATCTGCTTGCCGGTGAACCCTAGCTTGCGGAGCAGGTTGAACCCGGGCGCCTGCCACTCGGCCTCGGAGATATTCAGCCGGCGGAAGGTGTCCGGCGACAAACTCCACGGGCTGAATGCGAAGGAAAGCTCGAACTGGCCGGGCAGGCTTTGCTCAATCTTGGAAAGTTCATCGCGCGTGAAGCCGAGCTCGATCAGCCGTTGGTGGTTGATCTTCGGTGCGTCGTGCAGTGTGAGCGTGCCGAGCACGAACTTGAGGATGTCGTGAATCTGCTCGCTGGTGTAGCCGAGGTTGACCAGCGCGGGCTTGAGAGACTGGTTGGCGATCTTGAAGTACCCGCCGCCGGCGAGTTTCTTGAATTTCACGAGTGCGAAGTCCGGTTCCACGCCGGTGGTGTCGCAATCCATCAGCAGGCCGATGGTGCCGGTGGGGGCGATGACGGTCGTTTGAGCGTTGCGGTAGCCGTGGTGCTGGCCGAGCGTGAGGGCGCGGTCCCAGCAGTCGCGGGCGGTGTTGAGGAGGTCGATATTGCAGAGGCGTTCTTTCGGGCCGAACTGCGTCTCGTCGATCGCGATCGGGCGGATGTCGAGCGACTCGTACTGATCGCGCGGCACGTCGTAGGCGGCCCGGCGGTGATTGCGGATCACGCGGAGCATGCTTTCGCGATTCTCCGGATAGCCGGCGAACCAGCCGAGCTCGCGCGCCATCTCGGCGGAAGTCGCGTAGCTCTCACCGGTGAGAATAGAAGTCAGTGCGGCGCAGATGGCGCGGCCCTTCTCGCTGTCGTACGGAATGCCGGCCTGCATGAGCATCGCGCCGAGGTTCGCGTAACCCAAACCGAGCGTGCGGAACTTGTAGCTGAGGCGGGCGATTTCTTCGGACGGGAAGCTGGCCATCAGCACGGAGATTTCGAGCACGATGGTCCAGATTCGCACGCCGTGCTTGTAGCCGTCGAGATCGAATTGCCCGGTCTCGGTGTCGTAGAACGTGAGGACGTTGAGCGACGCGAGATTGCAGGCAGTGTCGTCGAGGAACATGTACTCCGAGCAGTTGTGCACGGTCATGCCGTTGGCGATGAAGCTGTGCGTGGCCGGCTCGGTGAGATCGAAGACTTGCTGCATTCCGAGCGGGGTGAGCGAACTCACGCGATCGAAGTTGCCGGCGACGCGCGGAGCGCCGTCCGTCGTCGGGGAGTTGTTCAGACCGAACAGGATTGCCTCGCGTTCGCTTCCGTTGCTGACCGCGAGGGAGACGGCGTCGGCGAGTTGCTCGAGCTTTTGGCCCGGCAGCAGCGCGACGTGTGTTCCAAAAGAGCGGAGACTGGCTGCGTCAACACGCAGGCCGTGGCGTCTGTTGGCTGCGTTGCTCTGGCGGCTCCCGATGGGGTCGGGCCGCGAGCCAGTCGATTGATGGGGAATCGACTGAATGGCAGTCAATCTCTCGCTCTGCGCGGAAGCCAAATGGCCTCCGCTTTCAGAAGCATCCATGCTTCCGTTGGACCGGGACGACTTGGAGTCAGTCCCGGTACGACCGACTGCCCCGCTTGGAGCGTCGGCGGGGGTGCGTTCCCCACCGAACGGCGTGGCAGTCGTAGTAATTTTGTTGAGCAGATCCGCCGTAAGATCGGCGGCATGATGGACGGTGAACAGTGAGCTCTGCACGCCGAAGCCCAGGAGGATCAGCTGCACGTCCGCCAGCAGGCCGGCGCTGCTGGAGAGCAGCTCGAGCGAGTTGGCGTGAATCCGCCCGTCGGCGGTGAAGAGGGCGCGGAGCAGGTGCTTCTGCGCGGCAAGTCCGGCGGTGAAGGCGTCGTCGCTGAGGCGTTTCTGGCCGTTCTCAAGCTTGACGAACGCGCGCAGGCGCGAAATCAGCCGGCGGTTGGTGAGCGTGGTGGTGATGGTGTTGCTGTCGCCGGAAACTTCCGGCTCACCGGCGGGGCCGTCGATCATTTCTGCGTTGACGTAATCATCATCGTAAGCGCGCTCGCCCCAGGTGTTGTGCACGTAGGCGGTGAACGCATCGATCTGCGCCGGCTCGACGACACGGTCGAGCTGCACGGCGTTGCAATCGGTGTTCGCGGAGCTGAGGAACAGGCCGACGAGCTGGAACAGCTTGTGGTCCTGCGGCTCGCCGATGGAATGCACCGCGGCCGGCTGGCTGGGGAGTTTGATTTCGTCGGTGCGGGTGAGGTCCTTGGCCATCTGCCAGCCGCGCCGGCGCGTCCATACTTTATGGTCCGCCGTGAGCTTGAGGGTGTAGCCGCCTTGCGTGCGGAGCTCGAAGACTTCCTTCGTGCCGGTGGGGAACGCGCCGTCGACGACGTGAATTTCCTGGGCGTTCAAGTTCGTGACGATGCGGGCCGGCAAGTGAATCATCTGGTCGATGCGGCGCCAGATTCCGCCCGGGGTGAGCACGCGGGTGTCGCCGGTCACGCACGGATTGCTGGCGTTGATTCGGCCGGACTTGGGGCAGGTGTGCCAGTCGTTGATCGTGTCGTCGTACTGCACGCCCGGATCGGCGCAGCGCCAAGCGGCGTAGGAAATCTGCTCCCACAGTGCGCGGGCTTTCATCGTCTTGACCGGCTTCTTGCTCAAGCGGCTGGTGAGATGCCAATCGCCGTCGTCTTCGAGCGCTTTGAAGAATTTATTCGGGATGCGGACGGAGTTGTTGGAGTTCTGGCCGCTCACGGTCATGTACGCTTCGCCGTTGAAGTCGTAATCGAGCTTCAGGCCGAGCTTCTTCGCCAGTTCCTGCTGATCCTTCGGCAGGATCTTCATGCCTTCAGCGAGCGCGGCGACTTTCAGCTCTTCGCGCACTTTCCAGTTGACGAAATCTTCGACGTCTGGGTGATCCAGATCGAGGCAGACCATCTTGGCGGCGCGACGGGTGGTGCCGCCGGACTTGATCGCGCCGGCGGCGCGGTCGCCAATTTTGAGGAAGCTCATCAAGCCGGACGATTTCCCGCCGCCGGAGAGTTTTTCGTCTTCGCCGCGCAGTCGCGAGAAGTTGCTGCCCGTGCCCGAGCCGTACTTGAAGAGGCGCGCCTCGCGCGTCCACAAATCCATGATCCCGCCGGGGTTCACGAGGTCATCGCTGACGGACTGAATGAAGCAGGCGTGCGGCTGCGGGTGTTCGTAGGCGTTGGAGGATTGTTTGAGCTCGCCCGTGCGCGGGTCGCAGTAATGATGACCTTGTGCAGGCCCGGTAATGCCGTAGGCGTGGTGCAGGCCGGTATTAAACCACTGCGGGCTGTTCGGGGCGCACATCTGGTGGAGCAGCATGTACGAGAGCTCGTCGTAAAACGCCTGGGCGTCTTCGGTGGTGTCGAAGTACCCGTGCGTCTCGCCCCAGTGTCGCCAGCAGCCGGCGAGCCGGTTGACGACCTGCTTCGCCGATTTCTCCGGGCCGAGCAACGGCGATCCGTCGGTGTTACGCAGCGGCGAGCCGCTGGAGTCGACCTGCGGCACGCCGGCTTTGCGGAAATACTTGCTGACCATGATGTCGGTCGCGAGCTGGCTCCACTGTTTCGGAATTTCCGCATCGGTCATCTCGAAGACGACGCTGCCGTCTGGATTACTGATCCGGCTGGTGCGTTTTTCGTACTCCACAGTCGACAGTGCGTCCTGCCCGGCCTTGGTAAATCGGCGAGTAATTTTCATGATGGGTCGATCCTTCTATGTACTAATGTCCTGAATCTCGTTTCCTGTTTCCTACGCCCCGGCGCCGCTTCCAAGCGACTCCGGTTTTCTGCTTTGCTTTTCTGATTCCGCGGTAGGACAGACATTCCTGTCTGTCGCGGGCGGATGTACCCATCCGTCCGTTCACCGTTTCCGGCCAATCGGTACGAGTCGAGGAGTACCTCGCCTCGTGACAGACAAGAATGTCTGTCCTACCGAAGAGCTGTCGCAAGCAACTTCACTTCACCTCAAGAAAAATTCCGTACCTCGAGGCCGCGTCCAACGGCCCCGGTTTTACTTTTACGTCTCCGACTCGCACGCCGTCCGCGGCGTCGATCGAAACGATCTGGCCGGCCTTGCAGTCGTGCGCGGCGAGCGTTGTTTTGGCGTCCACGTTAATCACCCGAACGACGCAATTGAAGTCGACCATGTAGGCCAGCGGCACTTTGCCGACCAGCACCGGTGGTTGACCTTTCGGGCTCTCGATCACCTCCTGGCTGGGGCCATAGGTGTCGCGAAACGTCATTCCCATTGGGTTTTTAGATTTTTCTTCGCACCCCACGCCCGCCAGCAAAAGCGGGATCAAATACACACCCGAAACGACTCCGAAGTGACGCATGACGACAACTGATTCGATTACATCTGAAACGACGAACACGACCCGCTGAAGCGGGCCGACCGCTGAATACAATTGAACTAATCCACTCGTGGCAATGTGAGACCCGCCTGGTCCTGATACTTCCCACCCTTGTCGGCGTAGCTGACTGAACAGATGCGATCGCCCTTGAGGAACACCAGTTGGCAGATGCCTTCATTGGCGTAGATCTTGGCCGGCAGGGGGGTTGTGTTGCTGATTTCGAGCGTGATCTTGCCGCGCCATTCCGGTTCGATCGGCGTGACGTTCACGATGATGCCGCACCGGGCGTACGTGCTCTTGCCGACGCAGATCGCCAGGATGCCGCGGGGGATTTCGACTGTTTCGACCGTCTCGCACAGCGCGAAGCTGTTCGGCGGGATCAGGACGTGGTCCTTGCCGGTCTTTTCGGTGTCGACCGTGACGAACGAGCGGTCGCTGAACCGCTTGGGGTCGATGATCTCGGAATTAACGTTGGTGAAGATTTTGAAGACCGGCCCGACGCGGAGGTCGTACCCGTAGCTGGAAACGCCGTAGCTGATGCGGCCCGGGCGTTTGGCGTTGTCTTCAAAGGGCTCGATACCGACGAGCTCGCGGATTTGTGTGTCGCAAAGTATCCCCATGACGCGGTTCCCATCTCGGGTGAATGACGCAAGCAAGACCGGACGAATCCTTCGCCGATTATACCTATCATCAACCAAACAAAACAACCGGGTCGTCGTCCTGACGACTCATCCAAGGCGCGCACTGTTCCACTCCACGACCTACTGACCGGAACCGTTGTTCCGCGTTACTTCTGCCCATTCGCACATGACTAACTGTGCTATCGGTAGGACGTGAGGCGGAACTATACACAAGATGTAGTATCGTTCAACGAAAACTTTTCCATCTTTCCCAAACCGCACATACGGCCAGCGCGTAACAAATTGATCGCCCGCGAGTTAAGAGGGGCGAACAGTACAGAAATATTTTTCAAACCCAATCTTTGCATTGTCGCAGGCTCAACTTATCCACCTCTCGTGCACCATAAAGCGGTGGAAAACCTGTTGAATAAACCGTGCTCAACCTTGGCTGCGGTGCTCAAATTGAGATTTTCGATCTTTTTCCCGCCGCAGTCGTATCAAGTTGGAAGGAACACTTCGCCGATCGAGAAATGTGAGCAGTGCGTTAGACATTTGATATACTGCACCGCCAGAGCAAGTGTTCCGCTCTGCAGCAGGTAAGCGGTTTCCGGGCTTTGCACCTTGCCCGTCAAGTCCCGCAAGGGTCTGGAAACGGCTTCAAATCGAACTAGCGGTCGCAGTCGGCACACTTCCAAGAGCCGAACGCAGGAGAAGTTGGCTTATGGCACAGGACATCACCTGTCCGAATTGCGGCGGACTGATATTCAGCGACGACGCCAGCGCGATGGAACTATCGCCGTGCACCTGCACGGGCGCAAATCAGCCCGTCGAAGAACCCGCCGCCAAGCAATCGGTGGCGGCGGCGGCGATGGCGTCGACCCGGTCGACCCCGCCCGCCAGGCCGAGCAGCAAATCCTCTTCTGACTCCCCCAAAGTCTGCTGCAACTGCGGCAACGACGTCTCCGGCCGCAAGCGCCTCAAGGACTCACGCGGGCGCTACTGGTGCCCGACCTGCGCCAAGAAAGACGAACGCCGCAAAAAAGTCCGCCAGGAACAGACCAAGACCGCCTGCACGTCCTGCGGCACGGAAGTCGAAGTCCAGAACATGCTCGCCTACGACGGCCAGTTCGTCTGCCCCAAGTGCTACCGCGACAAGAAGGATGCCGAGAAGGCCGCCGACGCGCGTATCAGCCGCATCAACAACGCCTATAAGGGCACGGAAACCAAGCGGATGTGGCCGTACTACGTCGTGCTGGGAATTCTTGCGGCGATCATCCTCGCGCGGAAACTGCACCTGATCTGAACCTGACGCATCGTTGCCGTTTACTTTTCACGCCGGTCACGACTCGACTGAGCTCGTCGAAGTCTTTGCGGCGGGATTCTGGAATCCGGTCGCCCAGCAACCGGCGTGACGAGGTCTCGCGTCGCTGGATTTTCCGGTACACTTCCGCCCAGCGATGAAACCGGTCAAATCGATTGTCACCGCCTGCCTGATTATTCCTGCCATTGCGATTCTCGCGTTCGGGCCGCGCTCGGACCAAGACCTGCCGAAAGATCGCGTCATTGTCGACTACTGGGAGAAGTGGACGGCCGACGAAGAAGCGCAGATGCGCGAGATCGTCAACGAGTTCAACGACACCGTCGGGAAAGACAAGCACATTTATGTGCGGTACGTCTCGACCAGCAGCGTGAACCAGAAGACGCTCGTAGCCACCGCCGCCGGCGTGCCGCCGGATATTGCGGGGATGTGGGACGGCAACCTGGTGCAGTTCGCCGAGCTCAACGCGCTCGAGCCGCTGGACGAACTGGCCGCGGAGTACGGCATCACGTCGGCCACGTACAAACCGGTTTACTGGAACGCGTGCAACTATCACGGCCACCTGTACGCGCTGATCAGCACGCCGTCGACGATCGCGCTGCATTACAACACGAAGATTTTCGCCGACAACGCCGACAAGCTCCGCGCCGTCGGGCTCGATCCGACTCGCGCGCCGGCGACGATCGACGAGCTGGACCGATGCGCCAAAGCGCTCGACGTCGTTGACGAGAAAGGCCACATCATCCGCAGCGGCTACCTGCCGATGGAGCCGGGGTGGTACGTCACATCCACGCATCTCTGGTTCGGCGGGGAGATCTGGAACCCGGCCACGGAGAAGTTCACCTTCACCGATCCGAAAGTCGTGGCGGCCTACGCATGGCTGCAGAGTTACTCCAAGCGGCTGGGCAAGGATGCCGTCAGTGAGTTTAAGAGCGGGACGGGGAACTTTGATTCGCCGCAGAATCCGTTCCTGATCGGCTCGGTCGTCATGGAGCAGCAGGGCCCGTGGATGGCGAATTACATCCTCAACCTCAAGCCGAGCATGGACGGGCTGGCGGATTCCAAGGGAGACGATTTCAACCTGCCGCTGGCGGACCGGCTCAAGCGCCTGCAGTGGGCGGCTGCGCCGTTTCCTTCGGCAGTGCCGGGGTTGAAGGACGTCACCGTCGCCAATTTCGACACCTTCGTCATCCCGCGCGGCGCCAAACACCCGAAGGAAGCGTTCGAGTTCATGGCGTACGTGAATCGGCAGGACGTGATGGAAAAACTCTGCAAGATGCACAGCAAGAATTCGCCGCTGGCGAAGGTGAGCCGGGATTTTCTCGAGCATCACAAGAACCCGTACATTCAGGTATTCGAGGACCTGGCCAACAGCCCCAACGCGCACTCCGTGCCGCAGATCCCGATCATGCCGGAAGTGGGGACCGAGATGAACCAGATGATCCAGACGCTGGTGCTGCACACAGACGTCGAGCCGCTCACGGCGTTGCAGAATTGCCAGGACGTTCTGCAGAAGAAGTACGACAAGTTCATGGAGATTCAGAAAGCCCGCGAAGCCGCGGGAGTAGAGTAGGGTCGGCGTGCGGGCTTCAGCCCGCATGTCTGCGCGTGAGGAAACACGCGGGCTCAAGCCCGCACGCCAGAGGAAAAGCGGAATGATCTCGCGTCTCGAACGACGAAAAATGCAGAAAGGTCTGGCGTTCATCTCGCCATGGATGATCGGGTTCTGCGCGTTCACGCTCCTGCCGATCGGGCTTTCGCTTTACTACAGCTTTTGCGATTTCCCGATGGAAAAGCCGCCGTTCTACCGCGGCTTGGAGAACTATCACACGATCGCGCACGATCCTGTCTTCTGGAAATCGCTCAAAGTCACGGCCTACTTCGCGCTGGTGGCGCTGCCGCTGGGAATGATCATCGCGCTGGTTTGCGCGATGCTCCTGAACGTGAAAATGCGCGGGCAGGCGATCTACCGCACGATCGTCTTTCTCCCCTCGCTCGTGCCGGCGGTGGCGTCGGCGATGCTCTGGCTGTGGCTGTTCAATTCCAAGCTGGGGCTGATCAATAAAGCGCTCGGGCCGATCATTTTTTCCGCGCCGGCGGGATGGATCGAGAGCTTGATCAACCACCTGTTCACGTTCAAAGACGGGCCGTTCCATTTCTCCACGCCCGGGTGGTTCAGCGACGCGTTCTGGGTCATGCCGGCGCTGATCTTGATGAGTTTCTGGGGCGTGGGAAACACGGTGATCATCTATCTCGCCGGATTGCAGGACGTGCCGCGCGACTTGTACGAGGCGGCCGAGCTCGACGGCGCGGGGACGTTCGCCAAGATCTTTCACGTCACGCTCCCGTCGATTTCGCCGGTGATTTTCTTCAACCTGGTGATGGCGATCATCGGCTGTATGCAGGCGTTCACCGTGCCCCAGCTGATCGTCCCCGGCGGCGGTCCGGACCGCTCGGCTTACTTCTACACGATGTACCTGTACGACGAAGCGTTCATCAACCTGCACATGGGCAAGGCCAGCGCCATGGCGTGGATCCAACTGCTGATCGTGCTGGTGCTGACGGCGCTGGTGTTTTTGTCGAGCAAGCGATGGGTGCATTACCAGGGAAAGTGATGCGACGGATTCGGTGGGCTTTCGGTGGCACAGATATTCCTGCCTGTGACGAAGCGAGGTACGCCGCGATTCGTACGCGGAGGCGCGATCGATGGGCTAAAGAGTACGGGCGGAGGAATACCTCCGCCCGTCACAGACAAGAATGTCTGTGCCACCGAAGTCGAATGCGAATTCTGACAGACAAGAATGTCTGTCCTACCGAAAGACGCAAACGAGGATGAATCGACCGCGGATAAATTCATGAGCAAAGCGATCGACTATAAATACGCGCCCCCGGCCAAAAAGACGGAGCCGAAGGAGCGATCGGCCCGCAACGCGTGGTTGGTGCACGCGCTGCTCTGGATCGTCTGCGGCTGCGCCATCGTGCCGTTCTTGTGGATGCTCAGCACCAGCCTGAAGACCGCCGACCAGACGCAGGCGTACCCGCCGCAGTGGTGGCCGGCGCCGTTTCAGTGGTCGAATTATCTCGACCTGTTTCACGCGAAAAAATTCAACTTCCTGCTCTGGACGCGCAACACGCTGATCATCGAAGTGCTGGCCGTCAGCGGCACGACGATTTCGAGCGCGTTCGTCGCGTACGGGTTTGCGAAGATCAAGTTCAAGGGTCGCGGCCTGCTGTTCGCGGTTATGCTCTCGTCGATGATGATCCCGTTCCCCGTGACGATGGTCTCGCTGTTCAGCATGTTCCGCTGGCTGGGCGATCACACCGGCACGCCGTGGTTGGGAACGTTCAAGCCGCTGTGGGTGCCGGCGTGGTTCGGTGGCGCGTTCAATATCTTTCTGCTGCGGCAGTTCTTCCTGACCGTGCCGGAGGAATTGAGCGAGGCCGCCCGAATCGACGGGTGCAGCGAGCTGGGGATTTTCTTCCGGATCATCCTGCCGCTCTCGCGACCGGCGTTGACGGTCGTCGCGCTCTTCGCGTTCATGGGCACGTGGAACGACTACCTCGGCCCGCTGATCTACCTGCAACGCCCCGAGCAATTCACGCTCGCGCTCGGCCTGCAAAACCTGCAAAGCCAGCACGGCGGCACGCCGTGGCACCAACTGATGGCGGCGAGCATGCTGGTGATTCTGCCGGTGCTGGTGATCTTCTTCCTGGCGCAGAAAACGTTCATCGAAGGCATCGCGACGACGGGGATGAAAGGGTAACCTGTGGGGATGAACCACAGGCCAGCGATCAAGACGAACGTCGAACATCGAACATCGAACTCCGAACGTCGAATCGCCATTCGAAGTTCGGCGTTCGATGTTCGGCGCTCGATGTTCGCATTCCGCTGGTTCGCATCTCTTGCAACATTGGCAATCACCGGTTCGCTCGCTTTTCCGCATCGCGCCTTCGCCGAAACTCCCGCAATGCAACCGGTCGAAACTAAGGAGCAAAAGGACGCCCGCATGGCGTGGTGGCGGGAGGCGAAGTTCGGGCTGTTCATCCACTGGGGCCTCTATGCCGTGCCGGCTGGGACTTATGACGGGAAGCAGATCCCCGGCATCGGCGAGTGGATCATGAACGACGCCGAAATCCCCATGGACGTCTATCAGAAGTACGCCGAGCAGTTCAACCCGACGAAATTCGACGCCGACGAATGGGTCTCGCTCGCCAAGGCGGCGGGGATGAAGTACATCGTCATCACGTCCAAGCACCACGACGGCTTCGCGATGTTTCACTCGGCCGCTTCGAAGTTCAATATCGTCGACGCTACGCCGTTCAATCGCGACGTGATCAAAGAACTGTCGCTCGCCGCCGCCAAGCAGGGGATCAAGTTCGGCGTGTATTACTCGCAGTCGCAGGACTGGAACCACCCGGGCGGCGACGCCGTCCACCGCGAGGCCAACCCGCACCGCGGTTGGGACCCCGGCCAGGCCGGCTCGTTCGATGAGTACCTCAAAACCGTCGCCGAGCCGCAGGTGCGTGAGCTACTGACCGACTACGGCCCGATCAGCATTTTGTGGTGGGACACGCCGCAAAAAATCACGCCCGCGCAGGCCGGGCGATTGCACGAGTTGCTCAAGCTCCAGCCGAATATCATCACCAACAATCGCCTCGGCGGCGGCTTCAAGGGCGACAGCGAAACGCCCGAGCAGGAGATTCCCGCGAACGGTTTTCCCGACGGCCGAAACTGGGAAACGTGCATGACGATCAACGACACGTGGGGCTACAAGTCGTACGACAGGAATTTCAAATCGACGGAAACACTGGTGAGGAATCTGGTCGACATCGCCAGCAAGGGCGGGAACTATTTACTGAACGTCGGCCCGGATGCGACGGGCGTGATCCCGGCCGGCGAAGCGGATCGGCTGAAAGAAGTTGGCAAGTGGATGAAGGTGAACGGCGAATCGATCTATGGCACGACGGCGAGTCCGTTTCCGAAGCAGCCCTCGTGGGGGCGGATCACGCAGAAAAACGAGAAATTATTTTTGCATGTATTTGATTGGCCGAAGGAAAGATCGGTCAGATTGCCTGGCGGGAGGCAGTTGGTTAAAGCGTATTTGCTATCTGACCCGGCTAAATTGCTCAAATACACGTCCGAACGCGAGGAAACCATTGTCGGAATCCCGGCCGCCGCTCCTGATCCGATCGATTCGGTGATAGTTCTGGAATTGGCAGCGCCGGCGATCGCTCCCAAATGATTCACGTTCAAGTAAATCGTCATCCTGAGGTACTCCGAAGGATCTAGCCTGGTCGCGCAGGAAGCTAGATCCTTCGGAGTACCTCAGGATGACGATTTCGCGTTTGCGATTGACATGAGTGTTGCCAGAATTTTCGCTACGCCTTCTTCTTCCACCCGTCCGCGCCTTTGAGATATTCGCCAGATTTGGCCTTCTGAAAATTTCGCAGCGCATTCCGTTCGGCCACCTTCTCCGGCGTTACGCCTTCCTGGTCGGCGATGAGCTGGTAGAGCTTGGCCCGATCGGAATTTTCCGCGTCGATGAGTTGTTGTCCTTCGCCGTCGATTTTTTCTCGCGCCTCGAGCACGCCGGTAGACGTTTCGCCGATCACGCCGGCGGCCTTGAGCTTTTGGACGGCGGGGTAGCGCTCCTGGAAATTCTTCTGCAGCGCCTTCATCGCGTCGCTGTCGGCCCGCGCGAAATTCGCAGCGCCAAGCAGCATGGAAAGTCCGGCTAAGAGTGTGAATAAATAGCGGTTCATTGTGCGCCTCCGTTTGATGCGGGGTTCGTTGTAGGTTCCGTTGCCGCCGGGGTGGCGGGCCTGGGCGTGCGATCTTCATAAGCGAAGAACTGGTCGAGCTTCTGGTCGATCTTGATGTTCACGTCCATGACGATGTGGATCGGCTTGTCGCCGCCCTCCACAGCCACGCGGGCGCAACCGCCGGCCGCGGCGCACATTGCCAATACTAAAATAATCGCCGAGTGTTTCATGGGCTCCTTGAGTCAGATCGATCAGATCGAGTCAGAGTCGTTCATTGTCCCGACAACTGTCCGGCAATGCCAAGATAAAATTCGAGCAGGTCGTCCACGTTGCTCAGGTGAAGTTCGAGGTCGACCGCCTTCTTCGCGCCCGCGTGACCGCGCCCGGCCAGGTGAGCATCGGCCGACAGCGCACCGTCGGCGGGGTGAAGCGTGAGTGTCAACTGCTCGTAATCCAAGTCCTGCAGCGCCTGGATCACGTCCTGCTTCAGCTTTTCCTGCTCATCTTTTTTGGCGGCCTGCTGAGCGACGCTCTGGGCAACTTTAGCCGCGTCGGCGATCTGCAGCTGGCCGGGGCCGATATTTTTCAGTTCGCCGTGACCGAAGCCGAGGCGCTTGCCGTCGATCCGCAAGGGCAGGTAGAGGTCGATTCGTCCTTCACCGCTCGCTCGGCCGGAGGCGAATGACTCGAGCAGTGGCTTTAGATCGATGCTGGTGCCGTTGATTACTAGGTCGGTCGGCCGGCCCGGTTGAATCCGCACGTTTTCACATGACAGCAGTCCGCCGAGCCAGGCACAGCGGGCTTTTTGAATCGTCACGTTACGCTGTGCATCGACCGTGAAGGTGGACGAGCCGTCCGTCACCAGCATCTTGCCGATGCGGGCGGACGCGACCGTAAAACATTGCGACTTCGATTCCATGTTCGGCCCGTACGCGAGCGAAGCGGCCAAGCCGTCGACGCGGGCGTTGTTGTCTTCACTCGCCACGGCAAGCCCGACGGCGCTGAGCTTGTAGCTCGGCGATTCGTCGGCCGGCCAGGCGGCTTCGAAATTCAAGACACCCTTCTCGAACTGAAGTTTGGTGACGCGGTCCTGGCCGTACGGAATGCGGGCGATGAGGTCGCTGGGCTCAACGCGTGCGGAAAGCGAACGGCTGGGCCCGTCGACGATGTAATGCACGTCGGCCGATGTATTGCCGGACAACTTGGTGTGAAAGGAAGGCAAAAGTTCCTGCAGCACTGCCGCGAGGGCGGGGATATCAACGGCGCTCGACGCGGCGCGGAGATCGTATCGATTCTTCGCCGGCTCGAGCGTGCCGACGACGTGAACCGCCGACGAAGTTTCGCGGACTTCGGCATCGAGGAGCAATTTGCCGTCGGCCTGCACGGTGAGCGCGCCGGAAATCGGCAGGCGAAATTCCTGATGCGGCGTTTTCAAGGTGACGACGGAATCGACGAGTTCAATGTGATCGAGCGGCAGGGTTTCATCTGTGGCCGATCCATCTTCGGCCGGCTGAGTGGTAGCTTTGTGGCTGAGCAGTTCGCCGATGACACCGAGATCGACTTGCCCGGCCTTCAGGTCGATCAGCAGGCTGAGTCCTTCCGCGCGGAGCCCAGTAATCCGGCCGTGCGCGAGGGCAGCTGGGTTATACTCAATGACGAGTCGCTTGACGGCGGCCGTATCCGACGCTTTGAAATCGACGAGGCTAGACTGGAAGAGGCTGACGCCCGAAACGCCGTAGGTCGCTTGGCCGAGTCCCGCGTTGCTCAGCACCTTGGCCACCTGCCGGCGAACGACGATCGGCAGGATCACGAAATACACGACCGCCACGACAACGCCGGCCAGGCCGATCAGTCGCCAAACCCATTTGCGTCTCCGTGACATGTCGGCACCGTTCCCGCCAACAAAAAACCCCGTCCGGCAGGGACGGGGCGAATGAGCGGGCGAAGGGGTTCGAACCCTCGACATTGACGTTGGGAACGTCACGCTCTACCAACTGAGCTACGCCCGCGCTGACGGAAATTGTATCGGGCGGGGGGCGTGGTTCGCAAATCTGAGCGGCGAAGGATGAGCAGGCGAGATTTCATTCTTCGGTAGGACAGACATTTCTGTCTGTCACGAAACGAGGTACGCCTCGATTCGTACCGATCGGCGTGACACGATTGATGGACAGATGAGTACATCCTTCCACGACAGACAGGAATGTCTGTCTTACCCATACAAATACGGCAAATTTGTACTGAAAACGCCTCCGCTGGTCTCTGCAATCGTTTTTTGTTTGATTATTTCAAACCCGATGCCGATAATTGCTTATCTCCGATGGCGCGCTTTCGAATTGACACCCTCGCCGATCTTGCACGCCAAATGGCGTTTACGCCGCATTCGACCAGGGCATCGCAGCTACAGGCGGCGGAAGAACTTCTTTACTCGCTCGACCCGCTTAAGGCTTATCCGATCGAGTACATCGTCTTCCGTATCACCGGCTACCACCCCAAAGGCATCGATCAAAACCTGCTGGCCGGCTTGGCGCTGCAGCACGATCTGGGGCAGTTGATTGAGACCGTTTCTGATTCGCTCGACCTTCGCGTCGATGCGACGCCGGAACCCGTCCTGCAGATCGACGACGTGTGCGAGCGGTTCAACGTTACCAGCAAAACGATCCAGCGATGGCGCCGGCGCGGCCTGGTCGCGCGGCGGTTCATCTGTGCCGACGGCAAACGCCGCGTGGGCTTTTTGCTCAGCGGCGTGGAACGATTTTTATCGACGCACACCGAGCAGGTCAGCCGCGGGGCGAATTTTTCGCAGGTGTCATCTGAAGAGCGCGACGAAATCCTCCGCCGCGCGCGCCGCATGAGCGGGCAGTGCGGGTGCTGCGAATTGGAAATCTCCCGCCGCGTGGCCCGCAAGGTAAACCGCTCGCCGCTGACGGTTCAGCATTTAGTAAAGAAGCACGACGCGGAAAATCCTGCGCGGGCGATCTTCACCCGTGCCGGCGTGCCGATTACCGACGACGAGCGCGGCACGATCGTTCGCGGCTACCGTCGCGGCGTTGGGATGCGTGCGATCGCCCGCAAACTTTGCCGGCCGACAATTGCGGTCTACCGCGTGGTGATCGACGAGCGAATCGAAAAACTCTCCCGCCGCAAGACGAAATTCATCGACGACACGCTCTATCATGACGACGACGCGGAAAACGTGATCAACCAGATCGTCGCGCAGCAGCCGCTGGCTGGGGATTTCGATCGCGAGACTGCCCGCGTGCCGCGCGACCTGCCGCCGTACCTGGCTGAGCTGTACCGCACGCCGCTGCTTTCCGCGGCGAAGGAGCGGGCGCTGTTTCTCAAGTTCAACTTCCACAAGCGGCAGTTCGTGACCGCCCGCCGAAAGCTCGAACCGCACCTGGTACGGGCCGGCGATTTGAATCGGTTGGAAGCGTTTCTGCATAAGGCGACCGATACGAAAAATGCGATCGTTCGCGCGAATTTGCGGCTGGTAGTGAGTGTCGCCCGCAAGCACCTGCGGCCGGGCCTTTCGCTGATGGAACTCGTCTCCGACGGTAACATCACGCTGCTCCGCGCGGTCGAAAGTTTCGATATTCACCGCGGCTTCCGCTTCAGCACGTACGCGTCGTTGGCGCTGATGAAAGGTTTCGCACGAAGCGTCCCGCTCATGCTCACCGGCCGGGCCGTTCAACCGGCGGCGGGGCGATCGCTACCGGACGTGGCGGACCCACGCGTGACTTCGGACTCCAATCGCCTGGCCGACCGCGATCATCTCCGCAAGCTCCTGGCGGTGCTCGACGAACACGAACGCGAAATCCTGCTCGCGCATTACGGCCTGAGCGAAGCGGCCGACCCGCTTGCCCGCCGGCTCGGGTTGTCGCCGCGAAAAGTGAAGCAGATTCAGCAGAAGGCGATCGACAAGATCCGCGCCGCGATGAACATCGACGCGGCGTGACGCATCCCTTTCAATCCCTACGAAATGTTTTTTTTCTTCGGTAGCACAGACATTCCTGTCTGTGACGAAGCGAGGTACTCCTCGATTCGTACGCTTCGGGCGGTAATGCATTCACGGGTGGATGAGTACATCCGCCCGTCACAGACAGGAATGTCTGTGCCACCGAAAAAAAATTCCCAGCATCACTTCGATTCCACACGGGCTGAAGCCCGCATGCCATTCCACCCCTCCGACCACGTGCGTCGGAAAAACTTCTGAGTACACTACCGCCAGAAATTTAAAACGAGGAAACCTCAGTGAACCCCATTCGTTTCGGCATTGTCGGTTGCGGCGTGATTGCTCCCACCCACGCGGGCGCGATCGCGCAAATTCCGGACGCAGAACTCGTCGCCGTTGCAGACGTGGTGCCCGAGAAGGCTAAAGAGCTCGCGACAAAGTTCAACGTCGCCAAGGTGTACAACGACGAAGCCTCGCTCCTACGCGACGCGGACGTGGACGTCGCGATTTTCTGCACGCCCTCCGGCCTGCACGGCGAAGGGGCCGAGCGGGCGCTGCGGGCGGGCAAGCACGTCGTCGTGGAAAAACCAATGGAAGTGTCGCTGGCTGCGTGCGATCGAATCATCGCGGCGCAGAAGGAGACGAAAAAACTCTTCACTGTTATCAGCCAGCACCGGTTTGATGCGGCCACCCTGATCGTGAAAGACGCGATCGACAGCGGCAAGCTCGGCAAGATCATCCTGGCCGACGCCAGCGTGAAATGGTGGCGAAAGCAGAGCTACTACGACTCCGGCGAGTGGCGCGGCACGTGGAAATACGACGGCGGCGGCGCGCTGATGAACCAGGGCGTGCACACGGTCGATCTGCTGCAATGGCTCGTCGGCGGGGTGAGCACGATCTTCGCCCACACGCGAACGGCCGGTCACGAGCGCATCGAAGTCGAAGACATCGCGGTGGCGGCGCTGACGTTCCGTAACGGCGCCGTCGGCACGCTGACGGCCAGCACCGCCGCGTTCGACGGGCTGCCCGTGCGCATCGACATCTTCGGCACCGAGGGCTCGGTCGTGCTGGAAGGCGATCGCGTGAAAATGTTGAAGCTCAAAAACGGCGAGCCCTTCGCCGGCGAGCCTGCCGCGGCGCACGCGGTATCCGTCGCCAAAGGCGGCACGGCGTCGGTAAAGGACGAAACCGTCACCCGCACGGCAGCGTCGGATCCTGGCGCGGTCTGGGGAGATTCGCACGGCGCGCAACTCCGCGATTTTATCCGCGCCATCCGCGAAAACGGCACGCCGGTGATCGATGCGGTCGCGGGGCGAAAGCCGCTCGAGATTATCCTGGGCGTGTACGAATCGAGCCGGAGCGGGAAGCTGGTGACGCTGTAAGCGCAAACCGGTCGCCCCGCTTCAGCGGGTCGTTTCTCATTGAATGCAGCGACCCGCTGAAGCGGGGCGACCGGTTCATCCAACTAGCGGGTTGAAACTCTCATATCGCGCCTCGATCAGAAATTTCTCCGGGACTCGCGTCCCCACCCGATAACCTCGCAAATCATCCTAAGCCTGCCCGGTTTTCAACCGATAGCATGAAGGATCAGACGTTTTAGGAGACTTCCATGCCAGGCATTCAGATCGGACAACTGCTCATCGAACAGGGCTGCCTCACTCACGAGCAGGTGGACCACATTCTCAAGGTGCAGAAGACCTCCAGCCGCCCATTCGGGGACTTGGCGGAGCGATTGTATGGCATTAATCCTAAAGCCATTGAAGACGCCTGGGTGGAGCAGTACGTGCGTACCGTCGGCGTGGTCGATCTCAGCGAGCAGACGGTGGAAACCGACTGCCTGCGGCTTTTAAATCGTCGCCAGGCGTGGCAGTTTCATACGCTGCCGGTGAATCGGCAGGACACCGATCTGCACGCGGCCACCAGCGCGGAAAACCTCGTTCGCGCCGTGAACTTTGCAGCCCGCAAGCTGGATGAGCCGGTCTATTTCCTGATCGCCGAGCGGGCGCAGCTACGGGAATTTCTCATGAAGCACTACCCGGTGCCGCAGCACGTGGCGGATTATTCGAAGAAGCTGGCGGGTTAAAAAGTCCCTGAACTAAAAATCGGATTTTCAGTGGCACGGGCGGCTCGCCCGTGTCTTTGTTTCTTGATTCTGGAACTTTTCAATTTCAGCTATTTCGTCATCCTGAGGTACTCCGAAGGATCTAGCCTCCCCCGCGCAGTCGGCCAGATCCTTCGGAGTACCTCAGGATGACGGTGAGGCAAATATTGCGAGTCGGGTGACAGTGAAACGTTCTAGCTCACGGATCGATCGTGACGATCGTCGTTGGCGGCACCATCACTTCGGATTGCTCGTCCTCCCATACCGTTGACCATCCGAGCTTGTGCAATGATTGGCCGAACAGGCTGCCCTGTTTCGGCAGGATGGCGACGTCGGCGTCGGAGTTTTCCACCAGCGATTGACGCGAGGCCGCGTCGCCGAGGAAGGCGTCGCGCCAGAACTGCGGCGAGTGCATCTGCGTGCGGCCGTCCATGAACGTTTGGTACCGATCGCCCAACCGCCACGCGAGATATCCGCCCCAGTTGAACTCGTTGATCATATGGCCGGTCCGCGGCGAAACGTGCGACTCCACAAACGCAGCGGCGGCGATCGGGTAATCGCCCGGCACGTTGCGATTCAGCCAAGGATCGAGCGGCGCACTCACGTTCGGAAAATTGCTAACCACCCGCAATCCCGCAATCAGCAGCACGACCGACAACGCCAGCGCCACCGGCCGACGAGCCAGTGGCCGATCCGAAAGCCGCGGCCACCACGCGGCCGCCACCGGCGCTGCGATGATCGCGAACAGCGGCGAGAACCGCCCGAGCCGCAGCAGGAAAATCACCATCCCCAATAGCCAAAACCACTCGCCCGCGCGAATCCGGCGGCGATTTGCGACGCAGCTTGCGACGGTGAAAATCACCAGAGCGAGGGAGACTTTGCCGAACGCCCCGTCATAGAACGGCCGCATTTCGGCGATGATCGGCGTGGAGACCATCACGTCCTGAAACTGCAACTGCCCGAGCATCTTCATCGCGCCGGGCAGCATGGGCGTGGCAAGGTACGAGATCGCGCAGAGACACGCGAGCAGCGTGTAACGCTCGGAGCGACGCTTGAGTTCGATCGCGAAGGCTTCGGCGCGCGCGGGGTTCGCTTCGGTCGTCGATCTTTGCGAGAGGCTTGCATCCCGCGATTCTTCCGCGAAGGCGCAAGCGACCGGCCGCGCCATTTCACTGGGCCCACTGCTCGCGCCTTCGCGGGTAGGTGCAAACCTAACTCGCACCCGCTCCCACATCGCACCCGCCGCCAGCGCGCCGAGCCAGAGCGGGAGAAGAATCGCCGTCAGGTGCACGTTGGTCAGCAGCACGCCGATCGGCACGACGAGCCAGATCGCGCGCGATCGCTCCATCAATCGCCGGTCGCGCAAAATCAACCACGCCGCCAGCGCCAGCAGGTCGATCGCGAGCGTGGCAGGGCGGAAGCTGAGGTACGCCAGCGACCACACGCACGCCGCCGTCGTCGCGAGAATCGTGTTGAGTTCCCCGCGCCGGTCGAGCGTTCGCTGCAGCTCGCGACAGCCGGCCGCGATCAACAGCACGAACGCCGCCGACATCATCGCATGAATCGCCACCGCGCCGCGCCAGCCGGCCGTCTCCCACACGCGCAGCATGCCGAGCTCCGCCAGCCACGAGTACGGCGTCCACGGCTCGCGGATCGAGTTGAACGAAATATCATCCACGATCGGCCCGATGCCCTGCTGGCGCAGATCGCGTGCGACGCGTAAATGCCAGAAGCAGTCCGGATCGAGCGTGTCGATCAAAATCGGCTTGGCGACCGCGATCAGCACCAGCAGCGCGAGCGCGAGGCGATAGCCGATTGAATCAGATTTCTCGGTGGAAAAATTGGGAGTATTCACTGGTCTATTTTCGACCAATCCCAGCGATTTCTCCCGAAAAGGTACGCGGCAGGCGCAATCATCCCCACGCCGGGTCTGAGGTACGCCGAAGGCCCGGATTCCGCGTGTCGAACTGATCGCGTGACCGGTTATCAGACGTGCCCTACAATCCGCGACACGGGCGCTCGTGTTGGCCTGAAACGTAACGCGCGCCGTGCGTCATCCCGAGTGGGCGACTGAAAGTCTCGCCCCGTGTCATCCCGAGGTACTCCGAGGGATCTCGGGACGACGAAGAGCGCTCGAAATCCCGAGATTCCTCGGAGTATCTCGGAATGACGAACCTGACCTTACGCGTAGTCCGTTAAGAAAATGTGCCCCGCGACCGCGAGCGAAAGTAGCGTCATGAAAGTCAAAACCATCATCGGCGTCGATTTCAGCGGCGCGAAACTCGCGGGCAAGAATATCTGGCTCGCCGACGTGGAAGTGCACGACGGCCGCTCGCGGCTTCGGGAACTACACCCGCTCGAATCGCTCGCTGGTTCTGCTGAGCGCGAGATCGCGCTGGCTCACCTCGCCGATCGCATCGTGAAATCAACCGACACACTTTGGGCGATCGACTTCCCGTTCGCATTACCGATCGAGCTTGCGTGCATGGGCAAAACCTTCGCGGAGCAGCTCGAAACGACGCGGGTGTATCTCAAAGACGCCAAAGAGTTCGGCCGATGGCTGCTCGGCGAGGCGAAAAAGCTCGGCGGTGCGAATCACATCCGCCGGCAGACCGACGGCGAAGCCAAAACGCCGTTCGACTGCTATCACTACCGCATTATCTACCAAACCTTTCATGGCATGCGCGACGTGCTGCGTGCGATCGCGACCGACGGGCGGACGGCTGTCCTGCCGTTCCAGTACGATCGGCTGAAGCGGGCGAAGCGCGTGGTGATCGAGGCCTGCCCGAGCACCACGCTCAAGCGACTCGGCTGGCCGCACCAGAACTACAAGCAACCGACCGGCGGCCCGCTGACGGCGAAGCGACTCGCGACGCGGAAGCGCATCTACGAAGGATTGGTGGGCCAAATCGAAATCCCGCCGTCGCTCAAACGCCTGATGGCCCGCAACCCCGGCGGTGACGCGATCGACGCGGTGCTCGCGGCCGTCGGCGCGTGGCGCGCGTGGTCGGGGGCGGATCATGCTGGCATCGCTGCGCATGCTCGCTATCCGTTGGAGGGGTACGTTTACGGATGAAGAAAGAGATTTACCACAGAGGCACAGAGGTGACACAGTGATGCACAGAGACGTTCTCGCCACTTCATGCAATTCCGCCTGCTGAGCTCAATCAAAATAGAGCTGGATGACCACGATGCCCTCGAATTTTGAGCACGACTCTGTGCTCTCCGTGCCTCTCTGTGCCTCTGTGGTAAATCTCCCCGTCTTTTTCCCCGCCTTCCCGAACCCAGCCAATCCCGCTACATTACCGCTCACCTGAAGGAGTTTTCGCATGGCCCAAATTTCTGATTTTCCCGCTCGTGGCCGAATCACCGCCGCCGAGGCGGGCAAGGTGACGTTTCAACCGGCGGGGACGAACTACGAGCATCACATGCAAGTGCCGGCCGACTTCGGCGCACCGGTGGGGTCGCTGGTCGATGGGCTGATCCGCGTGAATGCGCGAAAGGTCTACTCCGTGCCGAGCGGCGGGAATTTCGTCGCGCCGATCTTCGGGCCGCCCAAGATTATCCAGGGGCGCGTGAAATTCGCGGACGCGAAGCAGCTGGTCGTTCAGGCCGGCGTGCCGATCGTGGTGGAACTGCCCGGCGATGATAACGCGATGGACCTGCACAGCGGCGGCATCGCCGTTGGAACGCTGGTGAATGTGGTCGCGCTGCCGGGGGCGAAGTTTGAGTTACTGGGCGCGGCGGTGGGGAAGTAGCTCAGGCCGAAACGCCGATCAGCAGTCCGCCAATTCCTCGCGGTGCCGGCAGAGCCACCAGACGATCATGAAGCAGGCGACCGCCTCCGCCACTTGAACTCCGGCGGCCGGCCACTGGGCGGCGAGACATTCATTCCATGCCATAAACAGCAGAAACAATCCGCCCCCACAGGCCGCAGTGATCAGGCTTAGGATGATCAGCGTCAGGCCGTGGGACAATAGACGATCGGACATGAACAGCACCTCTTTAAACGACTAGGTTTCGATCTTCATTTCATCGGACCGACTGGAAGCCAGACAACACATTTTCGGACGGGCTGGAGATTACCCATTTCCACAAAGGCCTGATTTTCTCAAAATAACCGATGTATTAATGCTACTGATCACTAACAAAAAATGTAAAAAGGGACGATATTTGGCTTGATCGGGCACGCTCAGTTCTCGATACTTTTCGGTGGCCAACGGGCGGTGATTTTCACCCGGCCGTCGGGTTGGTAGAGTAGTCAATCAAGCATTCGAGGGCCCTGGCGTTGAACGTGGGTGACGCCGGGGCCCTTTGCTTTGCGCGGCAAAGGGGTGAGTCGCGAGGGACCGTGCGAAACCGCAAGCGCCCGGGCCGGCGTGGTTACGGTGGCCCGGGTGCTTGCGGTTTCGCACCGTCATTCCGGGAACTCGCTGAACCGAGCGCACCACGCCAAATCCGCTATCATCGGCCGCATGGCGTTGCTCCTCGATTGGCTCATTTTGAAATACCCGCAAAGTGCTCGGACCACGCTCAAGCGGATGGTCGAGCAGGGCCGGGTGACGGTTAATGGCCGCCGGGTCGATCGACTGAAGTTTCCGCTATCCGAGTCGGACGTGGTGGAAGTTCGCGACCGCACCGCCGTCGCCAAGCCGGCCAGATCGCTCGCGCCGCTCACGCTGGTTTACGAGGACGCCGACCTGCTCGTCGTCGACAAACCGCCCGGTCTACTGACCAGCACCGGCCCGCGCGAGAAACGCCCGACGGCGCTCGCAATCGTTCAGAATTACCTCGCCGGTGACCGCCGAGCCAAGGCCGGGCTGGTTCACCGGCTCGATCGCGACGCCTCCGGTCTGCTCGTCTTCGCCAAGTCCGCCGCGGCGTTTGATTCGCTCAAGTCGCAGTTCTTCCATCACTCGGTAGGCCGGGTGTACGAAGCGATAGTTCACGGCCGCCCGCGCGACGAGGAGGGGACGATCGAGTCGAACCTCGTGGAGTCCAAGGAAGGAAAAGTCTTCGTCGCCCGCGATTCCGGCAGCGGCCAACTCGCTGTCACGCATTTCAAAGTGATGGAATTCCGCGACGGTTTCTCCCGCGTTTGCGTAAAGCTGGAGACGGGGCGGAAGCATCAGATTCGCGTGCATTTGAGCAGCCGGGGAAACCCGGTGGCGGGCGATACCGTCTACGGGCCGCAACCGCCGAAGCGGGATCAACTTCAACTGCGCGCGATCGAACTCGATCTGGATCATCCGCGGACGGGGAAGCGAATGGAGTTTCGAGCCGCGGGATTCAGCCAGGGCACTGCTCCGACAGATGCATCGTCATCCTGAGGTACTCCGAAGGATCTAGCCTGATCGCGCAGGACGCTAGATCCTTCGGAGTGCTTCAGGATGACGAGACCGCGCGGCACATGAATCAACAAAAATAATGCAATCGAATCAAAAGCAACAACTCGCCGGTAATAGATCGCCCCGCCTGCGCAAATCGTCTTCCCACCCATAGAGACGACCCGAAGAAGCGGGGCGAGCAGTTGCTACATCCCTCGCGAACTAGTGCGGCGCCGTCGCCAGTTGCGGCGTGCCGCAGGGGCCGCCGTCGTTATTCGCCTGGATGTGGCGAATGCGTTGGCCCGCGAAATCGTAGATGTCGTAGTGCTGGCTCATCTCGGCTGTGCTCTGCGGAACGTAGTGGCAGATGAGCGAGCGGCGGAAGCGGTCCTTGCTCGTGTTCGGGCCCGAGCCGTGAATCGTTTGGCCGTTGAAGAAGAGCACGTCGCCCGGCTGCATGATCGGGAGCACGGCGTGCTTGCCTTCGGGAATGTCGACGTGTTCGGTGGTGAAGTAGAGCTTCGGATCGGATTTATCCGGGCACTGGATGGCGTACGACCCGGTGTCGGGCACGCACATCATGCCGCCGTTGTTTTCGTCACAGGTGTCGAGCGCGAGCCAGGCGGCCATGCACGTGCCGGGCTTCACGCGAAGGTAGAAATTGTCCTGGTGAAAGTCCTGCCCGCGTGCGCCGGGGGGCTTGAAGTAGAACATGCTCTGCACGGCGTACGGGGCTTCGCCCATCAACTGCGTGAGGACGGATTCGACGCGGGCATCGGTCATGAACTTCATCGCGACAGGGCCGACGGCGTGCTCGGGATGTTTGTGCGGGTGCATCATGCGGGGGTAGAACGCGAGCGGGTCGGCGGCGTCGTACACGTCGCGGGTTCCGTCGACTTTTCCACGGCGGATTTCGGACATCCCTTCGACCGGGCCGTTGCGGTTCATTTCCATGAACGCCTCGCGGACGAGGGCGGCTTCTTCGGGGGTGAAAAGCCCGCGAATAATGACGAATCCGTCACGGCGGAACTCGGCCATCTGCTTTTCAGTCACAATGCTCGTTTCGACCATCGAATTGCTCCGGTTAAGGGGACTCAGTAATCGTATCCTCCCGCCGCCGAACGGCTATACAATGTTCGGGCCAAATAATATAATATCCTGCTATGCCGGATCGTTATCAGACGCCACATCTCGATGTAACGACGCTAGTGACCGGCCATTTCCATCAAAAATCAGGCTACTCCGCTTGGCGCGATCGCGGCACGAACGACTGGCTTCTCATCTACACCGTCAGCGGCAAAGGGCGATTCGGCTATCCGGGCGGCGAACTCATCGCCGAGCCGGGCGATTGGGTGCTGCTTCGCCCGGGCACGCTGCACGATTACGGAGTCGAATCGTCACTTAAAGATTGGGATTTGCTCTGGGCGCACTTCCAGGCGCGAACGCATTGGCTCCCGCTCTTGCGATGGCCGGCGGCGCATCAGGGATTGATGCGGCTGCAGATCGCCGACGCTGCCGTCGCGACGCGGGCGGTCGATCGATTCTTCCAAGCCCACCAACTCGCCATCGGCGCGCAGCCCAGCCGTGACATGCTCGCGATGAACGCGCTGGAAGAAGTGCTCCTCTGGTGCGACCAGTCCAACTCCCTCGGCCCGCGCGCGATCGACCCGCGCGTGCAATCAGCGATGAATTATCTCGTTCAAAACTTGCACGAGAAGCTCACGCTCAACTCAGCGGCGGATTTTGTGGGATTGTCAGTCTCGCGGTTTTCGCACCTGTTCAAAGCAGAGACCGGCCGAACGCCTCAGCAGTTTTTAGAGAGCCAGCGGCTCGACCGGGCGGCCCAACTCCTGCAGCGAACGAATTTCAGCATCAAGCAGATTGCGATGGCGGTGGGATTCGACAGCCCGTTTTATTTTTCGTTGCGGTTTAAGGCGAAGTTGAAGGCCAGCCCGAAAGCATACCGCGATCGGAATCGCGTCGAGGCTTAGAGAAGTTCACCTTCACGTAGATCGTCATCCTGAGGTACTCCGAAGGATCTAGCCGATTGCGCAGCGAGGCTAGATCCTTCGAAGTACCTCAGGATGACGATGACGAAAAATTATGCGACACAAGTGAAGGTGAGACGCTCTAGCAGCGACTCAATTATCCCAGTACCCGACGGTTCGGCGAATGCCTTTTCGCGTCAACACGAGCAATACGATCGCAGCGATGCATTTAAGTAGTCCCAATCCGCGCAGGCCCAGCGTCGCGAGCAAAATGAATCGATCGTGATTTTTCATCCCGTCCAGGAGCGTGAAAGACCCTTCGCACAGCAGCAGATTCACCGGCAGGCTGAGCCAGAACGCGATCGTCAGCAGGCGGCTGAGCTCTCGGCGGGGCGTTCGATCGATAATTCGACGGAGAAGAATCCACAACACCGATTGGCTAACAACCAACGCAATACTCGCAACGACGATTTTGGCGAACACGCCGTTGTCTTTTGCGAAGTCCCAGAAATAGCTCTTCGGCACGATGCCGAAGCCGATGTAAAGGATCGTCGACAAAAGCAGAATCCGTGCGACGCCGCGGCGGCGGCTGAGGAGCGAGCCGGACGTTTCCGGCTGCGCCAGTAACGCGGTGCCGGCGAAAAACGTCAGCCAGCCGGCGAGCGATAAGAAGAATTTCAGGAATCTCGTTTCGACGAACTCAGCCTTTGGGTCGACGATGGCTGTAATCTGGATGGCGTTCCAGACGGCGATAATCGCGTACGCCAGCATCACAAATGCAATGCCGAGCATCATCTTTCGGGTCCAGGTCGATTCCGCGTCGCGTAAGTGATCGCCCAGCAGCGAATACCCTGCGAGCTTGCCGCAGCTCGGGCAATTATCGAGCGTGTTGACTCCACGGAGGCTCTGGCCGCAGTAAATGCAGTTTTTATCGCCAATAATGGCTGCAGACGAAGATGGTTCTAATCGTTGAGGCACTGTTGCGACCTACGGCGGCCGCCCTCGGAAATAACCTCTGCGGATCCCCCCGCAGATTTGAAACTACACGTCCATGATTTCTTTACGCTTATGCTCGACGATTTCATCGAGCTTTGCTTCGTACGACTTGAGAAGTTCCTGGACCTGCTCCTTGCCTTTCTTGGCTTCGTCTTCGCCGAGAATGCCGCCTTTTTCTTCGGTTTCGATCACCTTATTCGCGTCGCGGCGAGCGTTGCGGATCTGCACTTTGGATGTCTCGAGATGTCCCTTGGTCTGCCCGACCAGTTGCTGGCGGCGCTCCTGGCTGAGCGGGGGGAGGCGAAGGCGAAGCTGCTTGCCGTCGCTCTGCGCGGTCAGTCCCAACTTGCTTTCGCTGATCGCTTTTTCGATCGCCTTGAGATCCGACTGAACGAACGGCTTGACGAGAATCTGCGTCGCCTCGGGCACGGCGATCATGGCAATCGACTTCAAATCCGTCAGCTGTTCGTAGTACATCACCTTAAGATTTTCCACCAGCGCCGGCGATGCCCGCCCGGTGCGGATGCCGCGCAGCTCGTGCTTGAGGTGCTCGGCGGATTTCTCCAACTGTTCTTCGAATTCGAGCAGGATGTCGTCTAATGGCATGGCTGATTTCCTCTCTCCGCGAACTGCTTTTCCGCTCTACTTGGTCGGATTAATCTTCGTTCCGACCTTCTCGCCGCGAACCACCCGGGCGATGTTGCCCGGCACGTTCATGTTGAACACCACCAGCGGCAGCTTTCGCTCCATGCACAAGGTGATGGCGGTCATATCCATCACCCGCAGCTTGTCGGCATGCACCTGCTCGTAGCTGATCTCATGATACAGCTTGGCGCTCGGGTTTTTCTTCGGGTCGGAATCGTAAATGCCATCGACCTTGGTGGCTTTGAGCACCACGTCCGCCTGGATTTCCGTCGCCCGCAACGCAGCACAGGTGTCGGTTGTGAAGAATGGATTCCCCGTGCCGGCCGCCAGGATGATAACGCGATTTTTCTCTAAGTGCCGCACCGCCCGGCGGCGAATGAACGGTTCGCAGACGCTGTAAACGCTGATCGCGCTCAGCACCCGCGTCGGCTGGCCGTAGCTTTCCATCGTTTCTTGCAACGCCAGCGCGTTGATGACGGTGGCGAGCATGCCCATGTAGTCGGCGGTCGCGCGTTCGATTCGGCCGTCTTCGGCGAAGGTCGCCCCGCGGATGAAATTCCCGCCGCCGACTACGATCGCCAGTTGCACGCCCATCTTCGCGACAGAAACGCACTGCCTGGCGATGTCCTGCAGGTCTTCAGCGTTCAGGCCGAATCCGCCTTCGCCGGAGAAGCCTTCGCCGCTGATTTTGAGTAAAACACGCTTATAGATGGGAGAGCCGGTCGCCGCGGTAATATTGCTGGAAGAATCGGACATAAGTTCCGGGATTATAGCGATGTAGCGTCGAATCGAAAGAATCGGGGCCGGCGATTCACGCATTGGAGCGGGGAGTCCGATAAAGTAGGGCACGTGAGCATCGTTTTGATCGGTTACCGAGGCAGCGGCAAAACCACGATCGGCCGGCTATTGGCGGATCGGCTGGGGTGGTCGTTCGTCGATAGCGATGCGGAAATCGTGAAGCGCGCAGGTAAAACGATCAAATCGATCTTCGCCGACGACGGCGAGCCGGCGTTTCGCGACCTGGAGTCGGCCGTCGTGCTCGAACTCGCCGGCCTGCAGGATCACGTGATCGCCCTCGGCGGCGGGGCGGTGATGCGCGAAGCGAATCGCGAAGCGATCGTCGGCAACGTGGCGGACGTCGTCTATCTTCATTGCGATGCAGAAACGCTCCACGCCCGAATCCACGCCGATCCTGCGACCGGCGACAATCGCCCGCATCTCACGCAGCACGGCGGCGGCATTGACGAGATTCGCCAACTGCTCAACGGGCGCGAGCCGACTTATCTCGCGCTGGCGTCGATCGTCGTCGAAGTCGCGGCCCGCACGCCGGACCAGGCGGTCGAACAGATTTTGGCGGAAATGATTTGATTCTTATGCAGGAAGCCGTCGCCATTATCTTTCTGTTCGCGTTCGGCGCCTGCGTCGGCAGCTTTCTGAACGTCGTCGTCTGGCGACTGCCGCGCGTGGAGGTGCCGGAAGGCACGGGAATGTGGCGGTCGCTGCTGCTCTCGTGGCAGGCGCTGTCTTACCCGCCGTCGCACTGCCCCAAGTGCAACCAGCGGCTGAAATGGTATGACAACCTGCCGGTTGTCGGCTGGATCAAGCTCGGCGGGAAGTGCCGGTATTGCAAAGAGTCGATCTCGCCGCGCTACCCGATCGTGGAAGCCGTCACAGGCGGAATCTTCGTTTTTTACTACGTCATGTTCTTCATCACGCAGACCGGCCCGTGCGTGATGAGCGGCGGTCCGCAGCGGTTCCTCACCCTCGAGCAGGATTGGCCGATCTACGTTCTATATATATTGACAGCCGCGGCGCTGCTGGCAGCGAGTTTGATCGACGCGGAACTGTTCATGATCCCGATGGAGATCTGCTACTTCATCGCCGTGCTCGGGCTGTTCGTGCACACGCTGATTGATTCGCCCGGGACGCCCGGCGGGTTGATTTCATCGCCCGTCGCATCCGCCATGAGCATCGGCGGCGGGGCGGGGTTGCTGGTGAGCCTGGCGCTGCTCGGCCGAAAGTTCATGCCGCTGAGCTTTCCTAATGGCGAGGTGCTCGAGGTCGATCGCGAACTCGTGGGAGCGGAAATCGAAGCCGCCAAATCGCGCGGCGAGACGCCTCCTGACATGCCGGTGCTGCTTACCCGCGGCCAGGTGCGGACTGAAATCGGCAAGGAAATGCTCTTCCTGCTCCCGCCAATGTTCGGCGCGTTCATCGCGGCGGTGTTGGTGATTCGGGTGGGCTCGATCCAGGCGGCATGGTCGCACGCACTGACGTTTTCGCCGCTGGCGGGGTTTGCAGGATCGTTGCTGGGCGCGCTGGTGGGGGCGTTTGTGGTCTGGATCGTGCGAATCCTCGCGACGTTGGCATTCGGGCGGATTGCGATGGGCTTGGGCGATGTGCACCTGATGTTCGGCGTCGGCGCGGTGCTCGGCCCGGGGGCGGCAACGGTGGCGTTCTTCCTGGCCCCGTTCTTCGGAATTGTCTTCGCCCTATACCGCTGGCTGAGCGGAAAAGGCCGTGAAGTGCCGTACGGCCCGTATTTGAGTTTGGCCAGCGGGCTGGTCATGCTATTTTATTGTCCGATCCACGAGTACCTTCGCCCGGGGATGGAAGGGCTCATGGTCATCTTAAGTGGCCGCGCCTGGTAGTAGCCGCTTTGCGAAAGGCACTGCATGTCTGACTTTTGGATCAAGCTCAAATTCTGGATTAAAACCACGCTGATCTCGGCACTGGTGATCTACGTGCTGCTCTTCATATTCAAGAACAGCGGCGAGTCGGTGAAGTTCTGGTACTTCCCGCTGCAGGATTCACTGCAGACGTCGGTGCTCTACCTGACGGCGGGTGCTTTCATCACGGGGATCATCACTGCGATCCTTGTGAAGACGACGATCACCACGGTCAAACAGTTCCGCCTGATGAAGGCCTCCAAGGCGACCCGCGAAGTCGCCGAGATGCAGGCCAAGGCCGCCAAGCTGCAGACGCGCTCGACGACCACGGGGGCGCCTGATCCGACACAACTTTGATTGACCTGTTCGCACGAATGGATTGGAATAGCGACATTGAAGGACATTAAAAGGATTCAGCATGAAAAAGTTCGGCGTGATTTGCCTGTTGTTTGTCGGTCTCTGCTCGGTCGGGTGTCAAAGCAAGTTGGCGGAGGAGAACGAAAATCTGTTCCGCCAGAATCAGGAACTCCAATCGAAACTGAATGAGTCCGACGCCAAGCTGCGTGCATCGGCCGACCCGTCGCAGTTGGCGGCGCTGCAGAGCCAGGTCGCCGATCGCGACAAGGCGCTGGCCGACCAGAACGCCAAGCTGCACGATCTGGAAATGCAACTCCGCCAACCCGCCGCCGCCGGTCCGGCTGACCCAGGCCTGGCCGGTATCGAGACAAGCTACAACCCCGCCGCCGGGCAGTTGACGGTGAACGTTCCCGGCGACGTCCTCTTCGCCTCCGGCCAGGCCGAGCTGAAATCGTCAGCCACTGCCACGCTCGACAAAATCGTCGCGGCGATCAAAAAGGATTACGCCGGCAAAAAAATCTACGTCGACGGATACACCGACACCGATCCAATCACCAAGACCAAGGACAAGTGGACGGATAACCTCGATCTCTCCGCCGCCCGCGCCCGCTCCGTCGCGGCGTACCTCACCGCCCACGGCCTGAGCGACAAAAACGTCTGGCCCCGCGCCTTCGGCGCCACCGCCGCTAAAGGCACCAAACCCAAGAGCCGGCGGGTGGAGATTGTGGTTCAGGTCAAGTAGGAAAAGGGGCAAGTATTCGGTGGCAAGGGGCAAGTAATGCAGGTGCGTTACTTGCCCCTTGCCCCTTGCCCCTGAATACTATCCCGTATGCTCTCCATCATCGACTACGGCATGGCGAACCTCCGCTCGGTGCAGAAAGGCTTCGAGTCGGTCGGCGTGCGCGCCGAGATCATCTCGCAGGCGGAGCAGATCGAGCGGGCGGATAAAATCGTGCTGCCGGGCGTGGGGGCGTTCAAAGATGCCATCGTCACGCTGCGGAACAGCGGGCTCGTCGAGCCGATCCTTTCGCACATCAACAAGGGCAAGCCGTTCCTCGGGATCTGCCTCGGCCTGCAGATGCTGTTCGACGTCGGCTACGAAGACGGCGAACACCGCGGGCTCGGCGTGATCGGCGGCGCCTGCGTCCGGTTCGATGTAGACAAAACCCTCGGCCTGAAAGTGCCGCACATGGGGTGGAACCAGCTCGAGATCAAAAAGCCCTCGCCGCTGCTGCGCGATCTGCCGGCGGGGTGCGGCGTCTACTTCGTTCACAGCTTTCACGTCGTGCCGACTGACGCGAGCGTCATCGCAACCACAACCGACTACGGGCGACCATTCGTGAGCAGCATTTGGCGCGATAACGTCGTCGCGACGCAATTCCATCCGGAAAAAAGTCAGAAAGTCGGCCTGCAAGTCCTCGCGAATTTTGCCGCCATGTAATCGCTTCCGACGCGGCGCTTCGACTCACTTTGAATTTCATCGCTGGCCGTGAGCGACGAATAAGCCTATCGTGTTGTATTGTGGACATGTCGAATAAAAATCGATTAAAGACGGTGATGGCCCGCGCCGCCGACTATCTGCCCGGCACGAGTCCGGCCAGCACCCCTCTCGATGGCTGGGCCGACGACGAATTGCCGTTGCGGTCTGAGTTGTTCAGCGTGCGACAGTTGGAAGAACTCGCCAAATCGCTGGCGGGGTCGCACGTTGTCGAAGACAAGCCCTCCACGAGCCCCGACCGGCTTCTCCCGCGCCTCGCGGACAATAAAGTTGTCCTGCAGAAAACCTACGAGCTGATCACCGACGCCCTGACGCGGGGCCGGCGCATCACGCCTGCAGCGGAGTGGTTTCTCGATAACTACCACCTGATCGAAGAGCAGATCCGCGCCGCGCGCCGTCACCTGCCGCGAAAGTACAGCCGCGAGTTGCCGCGATTGGTCGATCACACGCTGGCCGGCTACCCGCGCGTTTACGACATTGCGCTGGAGTTGATTTCCCATGCCGACGGTCGCGTGGATATGGAAAGCCTGCGCGCGTTCATCGTCTCGTACCAGTCGATCAAGCCGCTGCGATTAGGCGAGCTGTGGGCTATCCCGATCATGCTCCGGCTGGCGCTGCTCGAGAACCTCCGCCGCGTTGCGGTGCGCATCGCGCACGGCCGGCACGAGCGCGAGCACGCCGCGTACTGGATCGAGCGCCTGCAGAGCGTTGCCACGAACGATCCGACGAAAGTCGTTCTCACGCTGGCTGAAATGGTGAAGGCCGACCCGCCGCTGACCAACGCGTTCGTCGCCGAATTCGCCAGCCGATTGCACGGGCAGGGGCCGGCGCTGATTTTTCCGATGACGTGGCTCGAGCAGCGGCTCGCCGAGCAGGGACAGGCGATCGACCGAGTCTTCCAGCAGGCGAGCCAGAACCAGGCCGCCGACCAAGTCTCGATCGGCAACAGTATCGGCAGCCTGCGGTTTCTCGGCGCGACGGAGTGGCAGAAGTTCGTCGAGTCGACGAGCGTAGTTGAGCAGGTTCTTTTGACCGACCCAGCTGGTGTTTACTCCACGCTCGATTTCGCCACCCGCGACCGCTACCGCCACGCTCTGGAACAGGTCGCCCGGCAGTCGCCGCTTTCAGAGCGCGAGGTCGCGCAGTTCGCGGTCAATCTCGCCCGCCGTAATGAAACAAGTGCCGGTTCTTCGCCGGCGAAAAATTCTTTCCGGCGGACGCACGTCGGCTATTTTCTGATCGACGACGGCCTGCCGATCCTCGAGCGGGAAGCGCGCATGCGGCGAACGGTCCGGCAGGTGGTTCGCCGCGCGTTGAGTCGAATCCCACTGCTCAGCTATCTCAGCGCGATTCTGCTGTTGACGGCCGTCGTTACGTGGATGGTCGTTTTGCACGAGATGAAACTCGGCGCGAGCGCATGGAGCGTGGTGATCGCAGGAACTCTCGCCGCCGTTTCGGTCAGCCAGTTGGCCATCGCGATCGTGCAGTGGGCGACGACCGTGCTCGTCGGGCCGCGCGTTTTGCCGCGGTTGGATTTTCTTCACGGCATTCCCGACGAGCACCGAACCATCGTGGCCGTGCCCACGATGCTCACGGACCTGCACGAGATTGACGATCTGTTGAACGCGCTGGAAATCCGCTACCTGGCCAATAGCGACAATAACCTTTCGTTCGCGTTGCTGACCGATTTCTGCGACGCCCCGCAGGGGAAAATGCCCGAGGACGACGCGCTGCTCACGCACGTCGTCAACGGAATCAAATCCCTCAATGCCAAATACGCCGGTCCTGCAGAGACGGCCGATTCCGAAGAGGAGATCGATCGCCCGTGGCGCGGGCCGGCGGGCGAGCATCGCGGGCGATTCCTGCTGCTCCATCGCAATCGGCGATGGAACGAGCAGGAGGGAAACTGGATGGGCTGGGAGCGAAAGCGCGGCAAGCTCGAAGAGCTTAACGCGGCCCTGCGCGGCAATTCAAAGGCGTTCGCCTCGATCGTCGGCGATCGCGAAAACCTGGAGCGCATCTGCTACGTCATCACGCTCGACAGCGACACACAGCTCCCGCGCGACTCGGCAAGGCAATTGATCGGCACGATGGCGCATCCGCTCAATCGGCCGTACTTTGATGAAAAGCTCGGGCGGGTGACCGAAGGTTACAGCATTCTCCAGCCGCGCGTGGGCATCAGCATGCCGAGCGCGAATCGGTCGCGATTCGCGCGGCTGTTCGCCGGCGAGCCGGGGATCGATCCGTATACGCGGGCCGTTTCCGACGTCTACCAGGACGTCTTCGCCGAGGGCTCGTTCATCGGCAAGGGGATTTACGACGTCGACGCGATGCAGCAATCCCTCGGCGAGCGCTTGCCGGAAAATCGGATCCTGAGCCACGACTTGCTCGAAGGCGCGCACGGCCGATCGGGCCTGGTGAGCGACGTGACGTTGTTCGAGGATTACCCGTCGGCCTACCCGGCGGACGTGAGCCGGCGGTACCGCTGGATTCGCGGGGACTGGCAGATCGCGCAGTGGATGCTCAGCCGCGTGCCCGGCGCGGGCGGCAAGCCGGTGGCGAATTCCGTTTCGCTGCTATCGCGGTGGAAAATCTTCGACAATCTCCGCCGCAGTGTCATGCCGATCGCCATTCTCGCGCTGTTGCTGTTCGGCTGGATGCAGCCGGGGCAGTCGCTCTTCATCACGCTGCTGGTGGTCACAGTGTACGTCGCGCCCGGCATGTTGATCGCGCTGGCGGATCTCTCGCGAAGGCCCTCGGATCTGCCCATCGGCGAACATTGCCGCAGCGTCGGGCGAACGCTCCTGCGGCAACTGCTCCGCGACCTGTTCACGATCGCCTGCCTTCCTTACGACGCGTATTTCGGCGTCGACGCGATCACCCGCACGGCCGACCGCGTTTGCCGAACTGGCCGGCGGCTTTTGGAATGGCGGACCGCCCGCGAGGCGCAGCGCAATACACGCGTTCATCTGACGGGCTTTTATCGATCCATGTGGATCGTCGTGGCGGTCTCGGTGCTGGCGGTGATCGCGATCAGTCTGCTCAACCCGCCGGCGATTGAGTTCGCCGCGCCGATCATCGCGATGTGGCTGCTCGCTCCGACGGTTGCGTGGGCGATCAGCCGGCCGATCATCCCGCTGCGACCCAAGCTGACACCGAAGGACCTGGTCTTCCTCGGCACGATTTCACGGCGGACGTGGCGATTTTTCGAAATCTTCATCGGCCCGGCGGATAATTTCCTTCCGCCCGACAACTTCCAGGAAGACCCGCCGCAGGGAATCGCGCACCGCACTTCGCCAACCAACATCGGCCTGAGCCTGCTGGCGAACCTGGCAGCGTACGATTTCGGCTACGTCACCGTCGGCGAAGTCATCGGCCGAACCGGGAGAACGCTCACCACCGTCGAGCGGTTGCTCCGCTACCGCGGGCATCTGTTCAACTGGTACGACACCCGCACGCTCGAGCCGCTTCGGCCGCACTACGTGTCGAGCGTCGACAGCGGGAATCTCGCCGGCCTGCTACTCACGCTCAGTTCGGGCCTGATTGAACTGGCGGGGCGAAAAATTTACCGCACCGAGACGCTCGCCGGCCTGCGCGATACATTCGACGTGCTGACGGAGATCATACAAGGCCCCGGCGATGCGGCGCGCAAAGGTCAGACCCCTTCGGTGTCCGCCGACATCGCCGCAAAGCTGGCGCAATTCCGCAAGCTGCTGGTCGTCGGCATCGCGCCGAACCTCACTGCGACTCGCCTATCCCTGCAGCGGCTGACCACCGCGGCGGCGGAACTTGCAACATTTATGTCGACGCGGGGCAGCCCCGAGGCGAAGGAATGGTCCACCGTTCTCGAAAGCCAGTGCCGCTTCGCGTACGACGAATTAATCTTCCTGGCCCCCTGGTACGAACTCCCGCCCGTGCCGCAGGAACTCGTTCAGCGCGCCAATCGCGATGCGAATAAGACGCTCAACGAATTGCTTGGCTTCCTGCGCCGGCTGGAAGAAATCCCCACGCTTGAGGAAACCGCGCGGCTCGAATCCGGTCTTTTGGTGGACATTCAATTACTTTCGAGCTCGGTTTCATCGCAGGTGGAAAAGGACTGGCTCGATCGCCTGCAGGGCGTGATGTCTGCCGCATCCGAGCGGGCGGCGCACCGGCTTACCGAATTGCACAAACTCGCAGCCCGCTGCGTGGAACTGGCAGACATCGACTACGAGTTTCTCTACGACAAAGAACGGCACCTGCTTTCGATCGGCTACAACGTCGATGACCGCAGGCGCGACGTCAGCTACTACGATCTGCTCGCGTCCGAAGCGCGCCTGGCGAGCTTCGTCGCCATCGCGCAGGGAAAACTCCCTCAGGATCACTGGTTCAGCCTCGGTCGATTGCTCACCAAGTCGGGCAAGCGGGCGGCGCTGCTCTCGTGGAGCGGATCGATGTTCGAATACCTCATGCCGCTTCTGATCATGCCGACCTACGACGGCACGCTGCTGGATGAGACCTACCGCGCAGCAGTGAGCCGGCAGATCGAGTACGGCCGCGAGCGGGGCGTGCCGTGGGGCGTTTCGGAATCGGGATTTGCGGAATACGACACCCACCTCAATTACCAGTACCACGCGTTCGGCGTGCCGGGGCTCGGTTTCAAGCGCGGGCTGGCGGACGATTTGGTGATCGCGCCGTACGCGAGCGTCATGGGGTTGATGGTCGACCCGGTAGCCTCTACCGCCAACCTCCATCGACTGACTGAAGACGGGCAGTTCGGCGCGTACGGGTTTTATGAAGCGGTGGACTACACGCCGTCGCGCGTGCCGCGCGGGCAGACGAGCGTCACGATCAAATCCTACATGGTGCATCACCAGGGGATGGCATTTTTGTCGCTGGTGTATCTGCTGCGCGACCGCCCGATGCAGCGGCGGTTCGAGGCCGACCCTGCCTTCCGCGCGACCGATTTGCTGCTGCAGGAGCGCGTGCCGAATATTCCGTCGGTCTATCCGCACCCGTCGGAAGTTTCCGCCGCCCGCAGCACGCCGACCAAGACCGAGCCGCACCATCGCCGGTTCACCACGCCGAACACGACGCGGCCGGAAGTGCATCTGCTTTCCAACGGGCGCTATCACGTCGCGGTCACCGCGTCGGGCGGCGGGTACAGCCGGTGGAAAGACCTGGCCGTCACACGTTGGCAGGAAGACCCGACGCGCGATTGCTGGGGCACGTTCTGCTATTTGCGCGATACCGAGAGCGGTGAATTCTGGTCGGTGGCGCATCAGCCGACCAATCGCCGGGCCGATTCTTACGAGGCCATCTACTCGCAGGGCCGCGCCGAATTCCGTCGCCGCGACGGCGAGATCGAAACGCACGTGGAGATCAGCGTTTCGCCGGAAGACGACATCGAGCTTCGCCGGGTGAGCATCACCAACCGCGGGCAAGAGCCGCGGAAGATCGAACTGACGACGTACGCCGAGGTGGTTCTCGCCACGCCGGCGGCGGACGCGGCGCACCCGGCGTTCAGCAACCTATTTGTGCAGACGCATCTTGTGCGCGACCGCCAGGCCATCCTCTGCACGCGTCGCCCGCGCTCCGGCGGCGAGCGGCCACCGTGGATGATGCACCTGATGACGGTCTACGGGCAGGCGATCGGCGCCGCGTCGTACGAGACCGGCCGGAGCGAGTTCATCGGCCGCGGGCGCACGCTGGCGGATCCCGCTGCCATGCACCGCCGCCATCTCACTGACAGCGAAGGCTCCGTGCTCGACCCGGTCGTCGCGATCCGCACCACCTTGCTGATCGCGCCTGGCGAAACGGCTCGCGTGCACGTTGTCACCGGTATTGCCGAGACCCGCGAAAGCGCGATGGGACTGGTCGAAAAGTATCACGATCGCCATCTCGCCAACCGCGTGTTCGAACTCGCATGGACGCACAGCCAGGTCGCGTTGCGGCAACTCGATGCGACCGAGTCCGACACGCAACTGTACGGCCGGCTGGCGGGAAGCATTTTGTATTCCAACCTCACGCTCCGCGCGCCGGGAAGTGTGATCGCCCGCAACCAGCGCGGGCAATCTGGCCTGTGGGGTTACGGCATTTCCGGAGACCTGCCGATCGTGCTGCTCAAGATCGGCGATCACACGCAGATCAACCTCGTAAGGCAGCTGATCCAGGCGCACACGTACTGGCGCGGCAAAGGGCTGACGGTGGATCTGGTCATCTGGAACGAAGACCAATCGGGCTACCGGCAAATGCTGCAGGAACAGATCATGGCCGTGATCGCGTCGGCCGTGGAAGCGAGCCTGGTGGATAAGCCGGGCGGGATTTTCGTCCGCAGGACGGATCAGATGTCGGAGGAAGATAAGACGCTGATGCAGACGGTGGCGCGCGTCGTGCTGAGCGACACCGCCGGCACGCTCGGCGAGCAGGTGGAGCGCCGGCCGCGGCTTGAAACGACCCTGCCGGCGTTTAACCGGGTCGAGAAGCGCCGCCCGGAGATTCCCGTCGCCGCCGAAATCCACCGCTCGGATCTGGCGGAGTTCAACGGAACCGGCGGATTCACGCAGGACGGCCGCGAGTACGTGATTACCACCACGCACGAATCGCCCACGCCCGCGCCGTGGGTGAACGTGCTGGCCAACCCGTGGTTCGGCACGGTCGTCAGCGAAAGCGGCGGGGCTTACACCTGGTGTGAGAACGCCAACTCCTATCGCCTCACGCCGTGGAATAATGATCCCGTCAGCGACACCAGCGGCGAAGCGTTTTACGTCCGCGACGAAGAGTCCGGCCACTACTGGTCGCCCACGCCGCTTCCCGCCCGCGGGGCAATGCCGTACACCACGCGGCACGGTTTTGGATACACGATGTTCAATTATTCCGAAGGAGGCATCTCCACGGAATTGCGATCGTACGTGGCGACCGATGCGCCGGTGAAATTCAACGCCATCAAGATCCACAACGGCTCGGGCCGACCGCGACGCGTTTCAGTCACGGCGTATTTCGAGCTGGTGCTCGGCGCGCAGCGGCCGGCCAACGCGCCGCACGTCGTGACGGAGATCGATCCGAAAACCGGCACGCTGCTGGCGAGGAATCCGTACAACACCGAGTTCGCCCAGCGCATCGCGTTCCTCGACTGCAGCGAATCGCAGCGAACTGTCACCGGCGACCGCACCGAATTCCTCGGCCGCAACGGTCGACCCGGCCGGCCGGCGGCGATGATGCGGGCGCGGCTTTCCGGGCGCGTCGGCGGGGGGCTCGACCCGTGCATGGCGGTGCAGGTGATGGTCGACCTGGCCGACGGGCAGGAACGGGAGATCGTCTTCACCTTCGGCTCCGGCCGCGATCTGACTGACGCGCGAAACCTCATCAGCCGGTTCCACAGTACGTCGTCGGCGCGCTCGGCGCTGGAGAACGTGTGGAATTACTGGAATCGCACGCTCGGCGCGGTGAACGTTCAAACGCCGGATCGTACCGTCAACTACCTCGCCAACGGCTGGCTTCTGTACCAGGTGATCGCCTGCCGCATGTGGGGGCGCAGCGGATTTTACCAGTCCGGCGGGGCGTTCGGGTTCCGCGATCAGCTGCAGGATTCGATGGCCGTCGTGCATGCCGAGCCGGCGCTGCTGCGCGAGCAGTTGCTGCGGTCGGCGGCGCACCAGTTCCGCGAGGGCGACGTGCAGCACTGGTGGCATCCGCCTTCGGGCCGCGGCGTGCGGACGCGGATTTCCGACGACTACCTCTGGCTGCCCTACGCCGCCTGCCGCTACGTGCAGACCGTCGGCGACACCGGCGTGCTCGGTGAGACCGTTCGTTTCATCGACGGCCGCGCCGTGAAGATCGATGAAGAGAGCTACTACGATCTGCCCGGCCAGTCTGAAGAATCCGCCACGCTGTACGAGCACTGCGTGCGCTCGATCAAGCACGGCCTGCGGTTCGGCGAGCACGGCCTGCCGCTCATGGGCTGCGGCGACTGGAACGACGGCATGAACCTCGTCGGCGAGCACGGCCGCGGCGAGAGCGTATGGCTCGCGTTTTTCCTCTACGACGTGCTGGTGCAGTTCGCCAAGCTGGCGACGAGGCAATCGGACCATGACTTCGCCGAAACCTGTCGCACCGAGGCGGAAAAACTCCGCGCGAACATCGAGCTTCATGCGTGGGACGGCAAGTGGTACCGCCGGGCGTATTTCGACAACGGCGAGCCGATGGGATCGGAGTCGAACGAGGAATGCAAGATCGATTCGCTGCCGCAAAGCTGGTCGGTGCTCTCCAAGGCGGGCACGAGCGAGCGGTCGGCTTCGGCGCTGGCGGCGCTCGACGAGCGGCTTGTGAAGCGCGATATCGGCCTGATCCAACTGTTCGATCCGGCGTTCGATACGTCGGCGCAAAACCCTGGCTATATCAAGGGCTACGTCCCGGGCGTTCGCGAAAATGGCGGGCAGTATACCCACGCGGCGGTGTGGGCGGTGATGGCGTTCGCCGCCAATGGCGACGCGGCCAAGGCGTGGGAACTGTTCCAGCTGATCAACCCGATCCGACACGGCGATAGCGAAGCCTCGATCGCAACCTACAAAGTCGAGCCGTACGTCGTCGCCGCGGATGTCTACAGCAACCCGCAACACGCCGGTCGCGGCGGATGGACGTGGTACACCGGCTCGGCCGGATGGATGTACCGGCTGATCACCGAATCCCTGCTCGGCCTGCGGCTCGACGTCGATCGCCTGCACGTCAACCCCGTGATGCCGGCCGACTGGCAGACGTTCGACATCCACTACCGACATCGCGAAACGGTGTATCACATCCACGTCAGCAAGGTGCCTGGCGCGGCCGCGAATCGCGTAGTGTGCGACGGCGTGGAGCAGTCGATCGGCGCGATTCCGTTGATGAACGATCACAAGGAGCACCAGGTGCAGGTCGAAGTGGGAGAGACCAAGGCGAACTGATCGCTCGCGCGTACACGGCAACACGCGCCGGCGCGGATTTCATCTCCAGCAACAAAATCAATTGAAAATTGCGAAATGCGGGCGAGCGATTATCGCTGCGAACTCTTGACGCCCTTGTAGATCGTGCGACCTACGAGGCCCGCCGTGCCGAACAGGCCGGCGAACATCGTGAAGATGCTCAGGTTGAATCCCGCCGACAGTCCGGGAGGCCCGCCGCCCGCTAATCCGCCCGGGCCGCCCCAGGTCCCTGTGCCGGGACCGCCGGGCGCCACGCCGCTGTTGTTGGCGATGGTGTCCTTGCACATCGGGCAGGCTTGCGCCGCGCCGGCGAACAGGAGAACCGCGAGCAACACGGGGGCGATGCGTTTCATGACTTCATTGTAGGGAAAAGGTGGTAAAGCATCCAGTAGATAATCACGCCGGTGACAGAAACATACAGCCAGATCCAAAACGTGGGCCGGGCGATTTTGACGTGCCTAACCCAATCCCGCTTATACGCCCGCCAAACCGTGATAAAGATCAACGGCAGCATCCCCACTGCCAGCAGCACGTGGGGCACGAGGATGATCAGGTAAATAATCCGCAGCGGGTGCATTCCCAATTGCTTGGTGGATTGCTCGCCGAACAGGTATTTGCTGAGCAGGTAGCTAACGAGGAAGACCGCCGACGAGACGATCGCCGTACTCATCAGCCAGCCGTGCAGGTAATACTTCTTGCGTTTGACGGCGATGTACGCCACCACCAGCAGAATTCCGCTGAGGCCGTTGAGCGTGGCGTTAAGAAGGGCGAACTGCTCTCGATTCATTTGCCCGCCGCTGCCTTCCGGGCGTCGGCGGCGTACTGCTCGGCGTCTTTGATCATTTTCGCAACCAGCTCCGGGTCTTCACTGCTGACGACCGACCGGATTTTGCCTTCAGCATCGACGAGGATGAATTTCTTGCTGTGCTCGAGCGGCGTGTTCTCCGTGCCGGGGATGACGTTCACCATCATGCCGTGGGCCGTGTCGTAGACCATTGATTTATCGCCGGTGAGAAACGACCACCGCCCGGCCTTCGCGCCGGCCTCGGTGCCATAGGTCTTCAGCACGCTCGGCGTGTCGCGATCGGGATCGACGGTGATGGAAATGAACCGGATGTCCTTATCCGCGATCTTGTCCTGAATGCCGTCCATCTTCTTGGTCATCTCCTGGCAAGGCCCGGCGCAGCTGGTGAAGATGAAATCGGCGATCCAGACGCGGCCTTTGAGGGTCTGCTTGGAGACGGTCTGGCCGTCCTGATCGATCAGCGAGAAGTCCGGCGCGTCGATGTTGAGCGACACCGGCTCTGCATAACCTTGGCCGGCCGTGCGCGAATCGTGTGGGCGGAACAGGCCGGCGCTGATCACGCCGACCATTGCCAACACAAGCACAGCCCACAGCACGGTCGTTACGGTACGTTGCGTTTTGCTCATACATCGCTTTCTTCCCCCGCAGTAGACGAGTCTATTGTAAATCAGCATCAATGGGTTTGGCTACCATCGCCGACGCCACGGCGAACAGGGCGGCGGCGAAAACGAGGGTAATTCCGATCTCGCCCCAGCCCGCCATGCCGAAATTCACGCCGGGCAATCGGTTAAACATGCTCAGCCGCAGGGCGGAGAGGGAATATTGGAGCGGGTTGGCGTACATGATCCACCGCACCACGCCGCGCGCCTGGTCGGCCGGGAAGAGCGCGCCGGAGAGCAGCCACATCGGCAGCAGGAAGAGGTTCATGATCGCGTGAAACCCCTGCGTGCTCTGCATCCGCCAGGCGATGCACACGCCAAGGGCGGTGAGGGCGAAGCTCGTCAGCAGCATGATCAGGAGCGAAAGCAGGATCCCGCCGAAGGTAAAGTGAATTCCCGCCAGCGGGGCGAGCAGCAGAAAGATCGCCCCTTGCCCGGCCGCGAGGGCTGTGCCGCCGAAGATTTTGCCGAGGACGATCGCCTTCCGCGGAACTGGTGCGACCAGTACCGACTGCAGAAATCCTTCCCGCCGGTCTTCGATGATCGAGATCGTCGAGAAGATCGCGGTGAAAAGCATCACCATCAGCACCGTGCCGGGAAACATGTACTGCAGATAATCCCCGCCGCCTCCGCCGCCGGCGGTGAAGCTTTTGCCCATGCCAAGGCCGATCGGCAGCCAGAACATGATCGGCGTGAAGAGGGAGCCGATGATGCGGTTCCGCTGGCGCAGAAATCGCACCAGCTCGCGCTGCGCGAGCGAGAATGAAGGAATGACCCAGCCGGGCGAAGAAATTGAAGGCATCGGAACCACTCTTACGCCTTAAGGCATTGCGTCGCGAAGGTTGGGTGCGGCCGGGATCTCAGCTGGATGCGGCATTGGATTTGGAGGCGGCTGTATCGCCGTCGCCCCGGCTTTTTGCGACTCAAGCTTGATCGTCACCGGGAAATGGTCGCTGGCGACCGGGGCCATGTTGTCTTTAAACACGCTGATGTTCTTGATCTGCGGCGCCCACGACGGGCTGACGAACACGTGATCGATGAAGCTGCGGTACTTGGGGTTCCAGTACCCGCCGAAGGAGATTTCCCCTTTTTCGATCAGCGGCTTGGTGGCCAGCACGAACCCGTCAGACTCCGGCCCGAGCAGGTTCGCGATGCTGTCGCCGCCGTTCTCTTTTTCGAATTCGCCGTCGAGGCCGTACTCGTCGTTGGTGTCGCCGAGAAAGACCAGATCGCTCGGCCCCGCCTTGGAGAGCTCGACCATGATCTCATGAATCCGCTTGGCCTCGCGATTGCGCCACTGCGTCACCTCCGGCCCGTTGCCGTACTTGCTCTTCATGTGATTCGTGCCCACCCAGAACCTGAACCCGCCCGGCGATTCCAGCAGCACAAACGCCGGCCCGCGGGCAAAAAGGAACGGGCTGTCCTCCACCCGCTCCGGTTCGCCACGGCTCTTGGTGACGATGTGCTTCGCGACCGAGTCCTTTTCCTTGTAGTACTGATCCTTCTTGTCGATGATCTTAAACCCCGGCTTGATCATCATGGCCACGTACTGATCGCGCTCAGTATTGCTCGGGAAAACGATCACTTCCTTGTACGCGTCCTTCAGCCAGCGGTGATTGAAGTATTCCAGGTCTTTCTGGTTGCAGCATTCCTCGAAGACGATGACATCAGGATTCACGGCCGGGTTGAGAATGGTCTCAGCCGTCGCCCAGTTGATGCGGTCATTGTCGTGGCGGATGTTCTCGACGATTTCCTTGTTCTCGTCGCTTTCCTTCTGGAATTTCTGAGTGGTGAGGTGCTGCGCCTCAAAATGACTCGCAAAATGCTCGACGTTGTACGTGGTGATGGTGATCGTCTCGGCCCCGGCCCGCGCGATGGAAATCAGCAGCACGGCCAGCAGGGCGATTGAAATTCGGTAACGCATGGGCGTCCTTTGCGAAAAAACCCGACCCCGAACGAACGATCATAGCACGGGAGACGTTTTGAGGATAACCGGGGGACAACTCATAAAATTCTTGCCCCCTCCACTTCATTGTCATATCGTCACGCCGACGCTATGACCGAAACCCCGCCGCCACCTTCCGCTCCCGCCAAGCCTGCCGAGGCCGACAAGAATTTGTCGCCGGCGATGCGACAGTATCAGCAGTTCAAGGCGCAATATCCCGGGTACGTGCTCTTCTTCCGCATGGGCGATTTCTACGAAATGTTTTACGACGACGCCCGCCTGTGCGCGAAGGTGCTCGGCGTGTCGCTCACCAGCCGCAGTCGCGGCGGGATCAACGCCGCCGACGCCGTGCCGATGGCGGGCGTGCCGTTTCATGCGGTGGAATCATACTTGCGAAAAATGATCGTGGCCGGGCACAAGGTGGCGATCTGCGAGCAGATGGAAGACGCCGCCCTGGCCAAGGGCGTGGTGAAGCGCGACGTCGTCCGCCTGATGACGCCCGGCACGCTGACCGACGACCCGCTGCTCGACGGCCGAACCGATAATCATCTCGCCGCCGTCGCGTTTGGGCTGACCAAGGCGGACGGATTTCGTTCTGCACTCGCGTGGGTGGAACTTTCGACCGGCGCGGTGACGGCCATGAGCGGCCCGGAAGGGCAGGTGCTCGACGAGATCGCCCGCCTTCGACCGGCCGAGATTCTCATCCCCGAACTCCCCAGCGGCCAGCCGCACGACATCGCCAAGCGCATCGAAAAGCTCGCCCCGAGCGCCCTGACGATCCGCCCCGGTTGGCAGTTCACGCCGCATCACGCGAGCGAAGAACTCCGCAAGCAGTACGGCAGCAAAACCGCCGGCGGGTTCGGGTTCGCCGACGATGACCCCGGCATTTTCGCGATCGCATCGCTGCTCACGTATCTCGGCGAGACGCAGAAGGCCGGCCTCAGCCATCTTCGCCCGCCGCACCGGCACGTGGTGGACGACCACGTCGCAATCGACCCTGCCTCTTGGCGCAGCATGGAAATCGACCGCACCGTCCGCAGCGGCGGCACGGAAGGCTCGCTGCTCTCCGCGATCGACCGGACCCGCACCAGCATGGGCGGCCGGCTGCTGCGGCAGTGGCTGCGCTCGCCGCTACGCGATCTCGAGCACATCACCGCCCGGCAGAACGCGGTCGCCGCGTTTCTCAAATCGCCGGCGATTTTGCGGGAGATCGTCGACCAACTTGAAGGCGTGTGCGACATCGAGCGGATCATCGGCCGGATTTCCGTCGGCCGAGTCGGGCCGCGCGATCTAGCGGCGCTGGGGCGGTGCTTGGCCGATATGCCGGCGCTGATCGAGCAGCTCAATTCACTGCCGAGCGCCGGCGACGTCGCGCCGGAACTGGCGAGCCTGCGGGAATTCTGCCTGTCGCAGGCGAAGTTTCTCACCGGCGCGATCATGGCCGAACCGGCGGCCCATTTGCGCGAGGGCGGCGTGATCGCCCGCGGGTTTGATGTCGAGCTCGATCGTCTCCGCACCTTCAGCACCGACGCGCAGCACTGGCTGGCTGGCTACCAGGCGAAGCTGATCGCCGAGAGCAATATTTCCTCGCTGAAAGTCGGCTACAACAAAGTCTTCGGCTACTACATCGAAGTGACCGACTCGCACCGCGACAAAGTCCCCGTCGGCTGGACGCGGAAGCAGACGGTGAAGAACGCCGAGCGGTACATCACGTCGGAATTGAAAACGCACGAGACCGATGCGCTGGGCGCGCACGATCGGTCGATCGCGCTGGAGCAATCGCTCTTCGAGCAGATCCGCCAGTACCTGCTGCCGCACGTGCCGACGTATCAGGAATTGGCGTATGCGCTGGCTCGCGTGGACGTGCTCTCAAGCCTCGCCGCCCTCGCCGCTGACCGCCGCTACTGCCGCCCGGTGGTGAACGACGGGCACACGCTGCACATCGTTGACGGCCGGCACCCTGTGCTGGAGCAGCAACTCGGGAGTGAGTTCGTCAGCAACGACACAAATTTCGCCGATGGCGATTCGCTCGCGCTCATCACCGGCCCGAACATGGCGGGCAAATCGACCTACATCCGACAGGTCGCGCTCATCACGCTGCTCGCGCAAGTCGGCAGCTACGTGCCGGCCAAGAGCGCGACGATCGGGCTCGTCGACCGCCTCTTCACCCGCATCGGCGCCAGCGACGAGCTCCACTCCGGCCAAAGCACCTTCATGGTCGAGATGACCGAGACCGCCAACATCCTCAACAACGCCACCGAGCAGAGCCTGGTGATCCTCGACGAGATCGGCCGGGGCACGAGCACGCTCGACGGGCTGAGCCTGGCGTGGGCGATCAGCGAGCACATCGCCGATTCGCTGCACTGCCGCACGCTGTTCGCGACGCACTATCATGAGCTGACGGACCTGGCCGAGCGGTTCAAAGGCGTGAAGAATCTCAACGTGGCCGTGCGCGAGTGGGAGGATCAGGTGATCTTCCTGCACCGTATCGTGGAAGGCGGAACCGACCGTAGCTACGGAATCCACGTCGCCCGGCTGGCGGGCGTGCCTAGAATCGTGCTCGATCGCGCTAGGCAGTTGCTCGGCGAGCTCGCAGTGCAGCACGTCGGCAAGCCGAAGGTGAGCTCCTCGCGGAAGAAGAACGACGCGCAGTTCACGCTCTTCGTCGATCCCGCGCAGGAGCTGCAGCGCGAACTCGGCGGCGTGAACATCGACTCGCTCACGCCGATGCAGGCGTTTGAATTGATTCGTGCCTGGAAACAGAAATTGAGTAGCTAGGCAGTGGTGCTGTTTGAAGTGGCATGGGCGGCTCGCCCATGGTTTTCCGCGGAAAAAGACATGGGCGGGCCGCCCGTGCCACGAAAAATCAAAGTACACTATTACTGGCAGTTAGCGTTGCTTGATGCTTTGGCCTTCCCTGCAAACCCGCCAATGTCAGCCGGAATGGATGGACGATCCGAACGCGGATCCCGAGCAGCTTCGCAAAGCGCTTCAATTCATCCGCCGAATCAACACGCTGCTCGGCTACACGCGCACGGCGCTGCGATACCTCGACCAATTCAGCCGGCGGTGGGAGAAGGAGCGCACGTATCAGCTGATCGACCTGGCGACCGGATCGGCCGACCTGCCGGTAGCGATGCTCGACTGGGCCGACCGGACGGGGCATCGCATCAAAGTCATCGGCATCGATCTTCACGAAGCGACCATCAGCACCGCCCGCCGGCGAGTGAACGACGACCGCCTCACGCTGATCCGCGCCGACGCCCTCAACCTGCCGCTCGCCGACGGCGGCGTGGATTACGCATTCACGTCGCTGTTCCTGCATCACCTGAGCGACGCCGACGTGGTGCGGGCGATGCAGGAAATGTCGCGTGTCGCTTCGCGCGGCATTTTTGTCGCCGACCTGCTGCGCAAGCAGCGCGCCTACGGCTGGATCAAGCTGCTGTCGTGCTTCGCCAACCCCATCGTCCGCCACGACGCGCCGGCCAGCGTGGCGCAATCGTTCACGAAGGCGGAGATCCTGCATCTCCGCGACCGGGCCGGTCTGTCGTTCACCCGCTACGCTACAAATTTCGGCCACCGCTTCGTACTGACCGGCGAGAAGGTCTGATCGATTCCGTATTTCCACACTTAAAAAGGGATTGAACACAGAGACACAGAGGCACAGAGAGGAAAAATATTTTGCCTCCTCTGCTCTTCCTCTGTGTCTCTGTGCCTCTGTGTTCATTTCACTGTTTGAGAGTTCAAGAACCGACGCAGATTTCGCGGACACGCCCGCCGATTCGCGTTACAATCCCCGCATGGCCGCCGTTTCTTTCGACACGTTTGAGCGTTACAAGCAAAAGGGTCTCGACGCCCGCCGGGCCGGGCAGTGGGAGTCGGCCCGCGTTTACCTGCTCGAAGCGGCCCGGGCGATGGTGGAGCTGAGCAAGCAGTCCCGCAGTGAAGACCTCCGCCAGGCCCGCCGCGATACCGCCACGAAGCTGCTCGAGCTCGCGCGCGACTGCGAGACCGCGACAAAAGACCGCCGCTCGCCTGGAACGAGAAGCGAGGGTTCGCAGAACCCTGCTTTTGCATCCGCCGACGCCGACGGCGCAAATGCCGCCGACTGGATCGTCCGCGAGAAGCCCACGCTGCGCTTCGACGACATCGCCGGGCTCGATGGGGTGAAAGAAGACATCCGCCTGAAAATGCTCTACCCGTTCGAGCACCCCGAGCTGGCGGCCCGCTTCGCCATCAAGGCCGGCGGCGGGATTCTTCTCTACGGCCCGCCCGGCACGGGCAAGACGATGCTCGCCAAAGCCACCGCCGGCGAAATCAGCGCCACCTTCTTCCGCATCAGCCCGGCCGACGTGATGAGCAAGTGGGTCGGCGAGGCCGAGCAGAACATCAAAAAACTCCTCGACGCTGCCGCCGCGGAAACGCGCAGCATCATCTTCATCGACGAGATTGAAGCCCTCGTTCCCGCCCGGCGCGATGAAGGCAGCAGCGTGATGCAGCGCGTCGTCCCGCAGCTTCTGCAGGCCATGCAGGGATTTGACGCGCGCACGAATCCGATCCTGTGGATGGGCGCGACAAACGTCCCGTGGCAACTCGACCCGGCCGTCCTCCGGCCCGGGCGGTTCGATGAAAAAGTCTACATCCCACTGCCGGACCTGTTGGCCCGGCGCAAGCTGCTGGAGATTAACCTTTCCACGCGGCCGGTGGCAGACGACGTGGACCTAGAAGCACTGGCCGGGCGACTGGAGGGGTACAGCGGCGCTGACCTCAAATACATCTGCGACCGCGCCGCGACGATTCCGTTCCTGCAAAGCATCGCAAGCGGCGGCGAAGGGGAAATCACGACGGGCATCCTCAACGAAGTGCTCGCTGAAATCCCCGCGAGTGTCGATGCCACCGCGCTACGTCGCTTCGAAGAGTGGGGCCGATGACGCAGAACGCCGGCCCAACCCTGGACTACTCGAACCTGCGCGGTTCGCTCCTTTTCGATCGCATTGAAACACCAGACGGCGTGGCCTTTTCCACCACCGCGCCGATGTACACCAACGTGATCGTGGCGATCCTTGGCGCCATCGTACTGGTATTTGCTTCAGTGGGAATGCTGGCGATCGGCATCATCGAAAAAACCGGCATTTACCGCCTCAAGCCGTTTTGTCTCGGGTTCACCGCCGTGATTTTTGCGCTGGCCCTGAGCCTCAAAGGCCTCAACCTGTGGCGGCGACGAAACATGCCGATTTCCGTTTCAATCTCCAGCGACCATTTCGTGGTGATCGTCCCGCATGCCATCATGCACTGGCGGATGACGTATCCGCTGAGCAGCGTTCAATCAGTCGAAGCGACCGGCGCGGGCCCGATGCTTGGCGGATCGACGGCAAAGCCCGCCCGGAGCTTCAGGCCCACGACTGAAAGCTTCAAACTTCAGCGCGCCGGCAGCCTGAACGCTCGCATTGCCGGCCGGCGTGTTCGGTTGCTGCACCCGTTTCCGCTGCAGGATTTGCAGGAGATCGCCCGCGAGCTGCAAATCCGCATCGGCCGGTCGTCAGCGCGCGAGGAAACCATATTGCAATCACCACCGCCGTGCTGAAGAGAGGATCGCCACGATCGTCCGAGCGACTCGTGCCAGGCCATCGCGCGGCTCGATCAATCGGCCGGGCAAACCGAATGAAGAAAAGGAGCAGTCTTTGCAGCCGCGACCTGATTTGAGCAATCACGCAGTCACCGTCGAGACGGCCGACGCGGAAGTTTCCTGCTTTGCGCGGCCGCGTTATCTGGGCAGCACGCTAGTCGCCACGCTGATTGGGGTGGCGTTATCATTTCTGCCGCTCATCTACCTCAGCCCGACGGTGAAGCACTTGGTCCAGCGAGTGCGAATTGGCAAGGTTGAATTTTATGAGTTGTTCGTGCTGCTGCTTTGCGTGACTCCATCGCTGCTGGCGATGGCAGTTCTGGTGAACGTGCTGATCCGCCTGCGCCGGCCGCGCGGGTTTACGATCCAGCTGGGCGTGGTCACCGTCTTCACGCCGGATGACGGGATTTCGCGGCAGGTGTTTGAGTTGAATAATCTTAAAGGGGCGACGTTATCCCGTTCGCTCACGAGCAATAGCGTCGTACTTCATTTCACCCGCCGCCGCGGGTTGGCGATCAATGTCTTGCGCAATTACACCTACGCTGAAATCGGGCATATCGTCGACCTGGTCAACCTCATGGTGACCGACGAGCGAAGCTTCGCGTTCGAGGTAATCCCGCTGCCGCGTCCTTCGCCGGGCCAAAGTTCGCAAGTCATTTCCAGCGGCAATGGAACCTAGGCCGCGTTGACCGGTCGTCAGCGATTGGGTGATGCGCTACAATCGTCCGCCGCCCGGTAAAGTAGGGCGGCGATTGATGATTTTCAGTGGGCGTACCATTTTCCTGTTCCTTGCGATCGCGCTGGCCGGCTGCAGCGGGCCGGTCGTGAATCCTTCGTTCAATGTGTCCACCGAGCAGGCGGACCAGGTGCTGGCGGCGCTGGAGAAAAGCCCGCAGCCGCTCGACCGGCCGGTCGTGGTCATCGCGGGATTGAACGATCCCGGCCTGGGGCCGATGTTTGTCGATCGGAAAATTTCTGCGATCACGCGCGACCGCCGGGTGATCGACGTGAACCCGATCTTCTGCACAACCTTTGACCAGTGCCGGCAGCTCATCATTGAGACGGTGCAGAAAGAATTTCCCAGCGACGACCCGGCCCGCACTACGGAAGTCGACGTGATTGGCATTTCCATGGGCGGCCTCGCCGCGCGCTACGCGGCAGCGCCACCGGCCGAGCCGGGCGGGCGACGGCTGGCCATCAAGCGGCTGTTCACGATCAGCTCTCCCTTCCGCGGCGCTGCCCGTGCGGACTGGCCGACGCTCAGTCAAATGCAGCGCGACATGCGCATCGATTCCCCGTTCATGAAAGCCATCAACGCGCAGCCGATGGAGTACGAGGTGATCCCCTACGTGCGGCTGGGCGACGGCGTCGTCGGCGCCGCCAACGCCGCACCGGCGGGCCAAACGCCGCTTTGGCTGGAGAATCTTTTCTTCCATGACGCGCACATGACCGCCAGCTCCGACCCGCGCATCCTGGCCGACATCGCGCTGCGGCTCCGCGGGCTGAAGCCGTTCGCCACCGAGCCGCGAGCGCCGCTGCCCGCGCCGTGAACTTCGCAATGGAGCTCGGAGCGCTGGCCGTTCTCTCTGATCGAAAATGTTCTATAATCGGCAACGATGCCAGACCTCCGCGACCAGCTTCAAACTTACTTCGGCCTGGACGATTTTCGTCCCGCCCAGCGCGGCGTGATCGAAGACGTGCTGGCCGGGCGCGACGTGCTTTGCGTGATGCCGACCGGGGCGGGCAAATCGCTTTGCTACCAGTTGCCGGCCGTGGTGCAGGGCGGGCTGACGATTGTCGTTTCGCCGTTGATTTCGCTGATGGAAGATCAGGTTTCACAGCTGCGCGATGAAGGCATCGCGTCGGCCATGCTCAGCAGCAATATGCCGCCGGACTTGCGGCGCGAGGCGATGGCGCAACTCGATGGCGGGTTCGAAGGATTGTTCTACGTCGCGCCGGAGCGATTCTTCGCCGGCAATTTCCAGCAAATCATCGGCCGGCAGAACGTGAAGTTGCTGGCGATCGACGAAGCCCACTGCATCAGCCAATGGGGCCACGATTTCCGCCCCGAGTACGCGCGGCTGGGCGAAGTCCGCCGCCTGCTCGGCTCGCCGCCAACGATCGCTCTCACCGCCACGGCCACCGAAGACGTGCGGCAGGACATCATCCACCAGCTCGATATGCGCGAGCCGAGCGTGGTCATCACCGGGTTTGATCGATTGAACCTGATTTACGAAAGCCGCCGGGTGAGCAAGGTCGCGGAGAAGGATGCGGAGCTGCTTCACCTGCTGCAGAACGAGCCCGGCAGCGGCATCGTGTATTGCGCGACGCGGAAGAATGTCGACCTGCTCAGCACCGCGCTGGCCGAGCGATTGCGCGGCCGACTCGTCGTGCCGTACCACGCGGGGCTGGAATCGACCGAGCGCACGGGCAATCAGGAAAAGTTCATGGACACGCCCGGCGCGATCGCCATCGCCACCAACGCGTTCGGCATGGGCATTAACAAGCCGGACATTCGCTTCGTCGTTCACTACAACCTGCCCGGCACGCTCGAGGCGTACTACCAGGAGGCCGGCCGCGCGGGGCGCGACGGCACGACCAGCCGCTGCACGCTGCTCTACAGTTTTCAGGATCGTAAGACGCAGGAATTCTTCATCGACAAGCTCGGCGAGCAGCTCGAAGGGACGGATGCCGACGCGCTGGCCGAGCGCAAGCAGCGCGCCACCGACAAGCTCGACCTGATGGTCCGCTACGCGCAAACCCACCGCTGTCGCCGGCAGCAGATTCTCGATTACTTCGGCGACGAGGCGGAAGTCATCGACTGCCAATGCGACGTCTGCCGCGGCGAATCGGGCAGCATCGTCACTGATCACACGCAGCCGCTGAGCGAAGAAATCGTCATGCTCACGCGGAAGCTGCTCTCCGGCGTCGCGCGGTTGAACGGCCGATTCGGCGTGGGCGCAGTGGCGGAAGTGCTCGCGGGCATCGACAACGAACGCGCCCAGCGATGGCAGCTCAACTCCCTTTCCGTCTTCGGCCTGCTCAAAAAATTCCCCACCAAACGGCTGATCGCGATGCTCCACCGCCTGATCGAAGCCGGCCTTTGCAGGCAGCGCAGCATCGAAGGCAGTCACGGCTCCCTGATCGAAATTTCGCCGACGGGCGTGGCGGTGATGAAGGCGCTCCAACCGCCGCCGGGCGTGCTGGTGGATCTGGTGCCGTCGGGCGGTTCGCGGGCGATGGGCACAAACGCCCGCGCGTTCGGCACGAATCCGAAATCGCTGCGGAGCAAGACGACGATCGAGATGGACGAATCGCCGATGGACGAGGACGCACAATCGCGCTTCGATCGCCTGCGGGCGGTTCGCACGCAACTCGCCAAGGCCAAGGCGCTGCCGGCGTACTGCATCTGCCACGACCGCACGCTCGCCCAGATCGCCCGGGCCGCGCCGAGCAGCCTGGTGGCGCTGGAAGACATCAAAGGCATGGGCCCGTTCAAGGTGAAGATGTACGGCGAGCAACTGCTGGCGGCGATGGCGGAGGGGTAGTACTTCGCGGAATTCCCACTTCATCATCCTGAGAGCGTGTCTGAGATGTCGGGTTTTGTCATGCTGAGGTACTCCGAAGCATCTAGCCTCGTCGGCAAGGTGGCTAGATCCTTCGGAGTACCTCAGGATGACGAAATACCCCATTTCCGAATATCATCCCGCCATGCAGCCCACACTCAATCTCTCCCCGTCGCTAGGCCATCTCGAGTTAATGAATTCGGTCAACAAGCAGCTCGCTTACGTCACCGGCCGGTTCGGGCCGTGGCAGCAGAAGATTCGGACGAAACTGAAATCGCTGCTGTTGCTCCCGCCCAATCGGCACGAGCCGCTGCACGTGCGGTCGCTCTGGAAACGCGAGAGGGAATTCGGCACGATCGAAAAAATCGCCTTCCGCGCCGAGGCCGGCGTGGACGTGCCGGGATACTGGTGCGTGCCGGCCAAACCGATCAAACCGGGCCTCACGTTCATTTGCCTGCAAGGCCACAGCACCGGCATGCACCTTTCGATCGCCGTTGATGCCGCCACCGAGACGCAGCCGTTCCCCGTCGTAGGCGATCGCGATTTCGCCATCGGCTGCATGAAGCGCGGCATCGCGGCGCTCTGCATCGAGCAGCGATCCTTCGGCCAGCGCGTGGAGAAGCTGCAGGAGCAGAAGTTTTCCGGATTCTGCCACGACGCCGTCGGCCGGGCGCTGCTGCTCGGGCGAACGCTCGCCGGAGAGCGCGTGTTCGATATCGATCGCGCGCTCGATTACCTCGACTGGCGCGGCGACGTGAACATGAAGCGCGTTGGCATCATGGGCCAAAGCACCGGCGGCACGATCAGCATGTACGCCGCCGCGCTGCTGCCGCGGGTCGCATATTGCATGCCGAGCTGCTCGACCGCACGGTTCGCCGACTCGATCGCGACGATCTACCACTGCAGCTGCAATTTCGTGCCGGGCATCATGCAGTGGATGGACATGGGCGACATTTTAGGAGCGATCGCCCCGCGCCCGCTGGTGATCGTGAATGGGAAGACCGACGAAATTTTCCCGATCAACAGCGCGGGGGCTTCGTTTAAGCAGACGAAGCGAATCTACCAGTCCGCCCGCGCCGCGAATCGCGTCAAATTCGTTGAAGGTGCGGAAGGTCATCGGTTTTACGCAGAGCCTGCGTGGAACGCGATGTTGAAGTTAATACCGCGATCGTGAAAGATGATCCGAGAATGATTCCGTAGCCGCGAACGCAAGTTCGCGGTGATTCGCGACTCAATCCACGAGCTTGTGCTCGTGGCTACGGAAATTTCAGTTATGCCCATCGAATGATCTCTTGTTCGGAAACGTGAAAATGCCCAAGCCCATCGTCGTCATCGGTTCGATCAACATGGATCTCGTCTGCCGCACGCCGCGCATGCCGGCGGGGGGCGAGTCGATTATCGGCAGCGGCTTCGTCACGATCCCCGGCGGCAAGGGCGCCAACCAGGCGGTCGCGGCGGCAAAGCTAGGCGGCGACGTGCACCTCATCGGTCGCGTAGGCGATGACGATTTCGGCAAGCGCCTGCTCGCCGGCTTAGCGGTGAACGGAGTGAACATCGACCGCGTCCCCATCACCCGCGGCGTGGCCAGCGGCGTGGCGATGATCATGGTCGACGCGAAAGGGCAGAACTCCATCGTGACCGCCGCCGGCGCGAACGGTGCTGTCACGATCAAGGACATCGACGCGGCGAAAAATCTGATCGCGACGGCGGCGGTCGTCGTGCTGCAGTACGAAATCCCGCTGCCGGTGGTGCGGCACGCAATGGCGCTCTGCCGCAAACTCGGCGTTTACACGATCGTCGACCCCGCCCCCGCGCCGGCCAAGCCGATCCCGCGGGATCTGTTCGCCGCCGATGTCTTCTCGCCCAACGAAACCGAGGCCGCCACGCTGCTCGGCGTCGCCGGCGAGGATCTGCCCGCGAACATCGCCGTGTCGCTGATGAAGCGCGGCGCACAATCCGTCGTCCTGAAGCGCGGCGCCCGCGGGGCGATGTGGTTTGACCGCTCCGGCCTCGTCGCGACGGCAAAAGCATTCAAAGTCAAAGTCATCGACACCACGGCCGCGGGCGATTCCTTCACCGCCGCGCTGGCCGTCGCGAAATCCGAAGAAATGCCTCCCGAGCAAGCCCTACGCTTCGCCTGCGCCGCCGGCGCGATTTGCGTAACGGGTTTCGGCGCCCAGCCGTCGCTGCCGACACGGAAGCAGGTGAATGCATTGCTCAAGTAGGGCGGGATAGCAATCCCGCCGACTCCGTCACGGCCCGGCGGGATTGCTATCCCGCCCTACAAAATTCGCAGAGTAGGGTCCGCCTTGGCGGACAATGTTGTTTTCGTGGCGCACCGAGCTCGAATATTGGTTTCGGTCCGCCAAGGCATACCCTACGAGTCTGCGTGAACAATCTCGAGAAAATCGATGCCAGATTCGCCGGACATCACGCCCCGTCAACCCATTCCGCCAGACCACAAGCCGCGATTGTTCATGTGGATCGGCTGCGGATTGATTCTCATTGGCCTGATTCTGACGGTTCGGACAGTGGCGTTCATTCGCGGTGCGGAACATGTGTTGCAACAGTCATCGCCCAGGACTCGGGTGATGGTGGAACGTACCGTCCTACGTTCGAGTTTAAAGACGTCTTACAACAGAATCTCCGAGTGACGATGGATCACTACTCCACCGAATATTCGTACAGCATCCGCGATCGAGTGCCGATTCTCTACGATCCCTCTTCCACGAGCGTTCGAGTCGACTCTTTTCTCGGCATCTGGGGAGTCTCATTGTTGGTCGTCGCACTCGGCGCAGGGATGATTTTGTTTGGTCTGATTTTGCGACGGATGGTGAGTTAGAAGGTGGGCGGGATAGCAATTCTGGCATGAAAGAATCGAAACTGATTCAGCCACAGAGGCACAGAGAGAAACAGAGCCAAACATAAATCCTCAGTTCTCTCTGTGCCTCTGTGGCGCATTCGGATTAAGAACTTTCCAACTCCTCAATCGTCCGCGGCCAATCCTTTTTCAGCAATCGCGAGAGCGACCGATCCGCCAGTAGTTTCCCATCGGTCTGGCATCTCGGGCAGTAGTTGGTTTCATTCTCCGCATACCGGATGCGCTGAATTTTCGTGTCGCACACGGGGCAGGGCTGGCCGAACTTGCCGTGGGCGGCGAAGTCGGGGCGGAAGGCGGTGACGTCGCCGGGGCCGGGGAATTTGTCGGCGAACTCGTTGATCAGGTGGCCGGTCCAGCGGGCGAGGGTCATTCTGGCGGCGGTGTACAGGCGGTCGGTTTCATCTTCGGTGAGGGATTGCGAAAGTTTCACCGGCGACAGCCCGGCGGCGTGGAGGATTTCGTCGCTGTAGGCGTTGCCGATTCCGTCGAAGACGCGCGGGTCGGTGAGGCTTCGCTTGAGCGTATGGTTTTCCTTCCGCAACTGGCGGGCGAAATCGGCGGCGTCGATTTTGAAGACGTCGAGGCCGCCGGGGTCGTGCTTGCCGAGTTCTTCTAGGCCGCGGACGAGCCACAGGCCGGAGCGTTTCTTCGGCGAGGATTCGACGAGCTGCAGCGTGCCGTGCGGGAAGGAGAAGCTTGCGAGCCCGGCCTTGCCGGCCGGCTTGGCGCGCGGCTTATCGCTCCAGCGGAATCGCCCGGCGATCATGAGGTGGACAATGAGAAACAACTCGCCGGAGAATTCAAACACGATCCGCTTCCCGAGCCGGCTGACGGCCAGCACGGTTTGGCCTTCGATCGCATCGATCGGCGGATCGAACGTCCGCAGCACGAACGGGCTGACGATGACCGCGCGATCCAGCGTCTGCCCGAGCACCCGCGGGCGAAGGGCGTGGAGGAAAAGTTCGATGTCGGGGAGTTCGGGCATTTGGAAAAATGCAAAATGCAAAATGCAAAATGCAAATTGCAAAATGAAGATCAGGTTAATTTAAGCATTGAGCAATTGTGCATTCTGCATTCTGCATTTCTCATGCTTCCAACCACGCCGCCAGCAGGTCGATCGCCGCCTGCAAGTCCTTCAGATGGATCGTTTCGGTCACAGTGTGGATGTACCGCGTAGGCACGGAGAGCGTCATCGTGCGGTAGCCGCCGCGGGAGCGTTGCATCGGGCCGGCGTCGGTGCCGCCTCTTGGGAGGACGCTGAGCTGCGAAGGTATTTTCTTTTTGCTCGCCAGTGCGTCGAATTCATCGATGAGGGAACGGTCGGAGATGGTCAGGCCGTCCATGATCGTCAGGGCCACGCCGTCTCCCTGCTTGGTGACGCGTTCGTCGTCGGGCACGCCGGGGGTGTCGACGGCTAAGGTGGTGTCGATCGCGATGGCGATGTCCGGATCCGTCGCGTACGCCGCCGGGCCGGCGCCGCGGCAGCCGACTTCTTCCTGAACTGTCGCGGCGAAGCAGATCTCGTACTTCGGCTTCTTCACCTTCTTCATCGCCTCGAGCACGACGAAGCCGGCCACGCGATTGTCGAGGCACTTGCCGGTCACGCACTCGCCGATCTGCTGGAACGGGGCGATGAGCGTGACGGGATCGCCGATGCGGACTTTTTTCTTCACCTCGGCGGCCGGCAGGCAGAGATCGACCATGAACTCGCCGATCTCCGGGATCTTTTTCTTGTCCTCGTCCTTAGCGATATGGATCGGCCGGCCGCCGGGGTTGAGCAGGCCGACGATATCGCCGCCGGTGCTGGCCTGCACGAGCACGCGCCGGGCGAGCAGGTTGCGCGTATCGAACCCGCCGGCGGCGTTGAGGCGGAGGAAGCCGCGGTCATCGACGTGCTTCACGTAGAAGCCGATCTCGTCGATATGGCAGGCGATCAGCACGCGCTTGGCGCTCTTGCTCGCTGCTTTTTTCGTGGCGATCAGCGTGCCCATGGGGTCGACGGTGATCGTGTCGAACAGTTTTTTCGCGTGAGCACTGATGATCTCTCGCACGCGCTCTTCACGACCGGGGACGCCAGGGGCTTCGGACAGGGATTGGAGGAGGTTGAGGTTCATGCGGTGATGTTATCTGACTCAAAAAAAAGAGCTAGCCACTGAAGTGGCTAGCCCGGGTTCGAGTGTTAAATACTTTCGCGCTATTTCGTGGGATGGTCCTTGAAATCCTTCTGCACTTCTTCCAGCGCCAGCACGCTGTAGGAGGTGACGATGATCGGGATGTTTTCCATCCACCGCTTATCGCCGACCCAGCTGCCGTCGGGCTTTTGCATTTCGGCGAGCTTGGCGACCATTTCTTCGCGCCAGTCGTGCGGCTTGCCGGCGGTGTCGGTGATGACGGGCTCGCCGTACGCGTGCAGCGCCTTGGCCATCACGTGGACGTAGTAGTACAGGCCGTCTTTCGCCTGGGCCGGATCGTGCAGGCGCAGGCCGGGGTTTTCGTCGAGGGTCCAGTTGGCGCGGCACCAGTCGATGGCGGCCTTCACGCGCGGGTCGTCCTTTTTAATGCCGGCGTACAGCATCGACTTGATGCCCGCGTAGGTCATCGTGCCGTAGCTGCGCCACTGCTTTTGGCCGTTGGGGGCGACGAAATCTTCGGCCTCGCTGTCGCCGCCGTTGCTGGGGGAGTAGATGAATCCGCCGTCATTGCCGGCGAAGGGTTGATCGTTGGATTCGCTGCGGTTCTGACAGCGGGTGATGAATTTTTGCGCTTCCTTAAAGGCTGCGTCATCCGGGGACAGCCCGGCGTCGTACAGCGCCTGGATGGAGAACTGCACGTTGCTCAAGTCCGGCCGGCCGTGCTGTGGGTTGTAGCTGAAGCCGCCTTCCCACGCGGTGAATTTGGGATCGCCGATCTTTTCACCGTTGGGCCCGACGGACGTGGCCGTCCACTGCGTGCCCTTCAGGTACGCGACTGCTTTTTCAAGCTTGGGCTTGATGTCCGGCTGGTCCTTCACCACGGCCAGTGCGCTGATCGCGATGGACGTGTTATAGTTGGCGAGAATATCTTTGTAGATTCCGCCGTCTTCCTTTTGATTGCTCAGCAGGAATTCGTAACCCTTGTGAACGACATCATTGGTGTACGGATATTTCGAATCCTGCGCCATGGCTCGGAGGACCAGGGCGGTGACGGCCGGGGGCATTTTCGCGTTGCCGAAGCTGCCGTCGGGGTTCTGCTGGCTCTTAAGATAGGCCAAGCCTTTGTCGATCATCTCCTGCGTGCGGCCCTCCACGGGCAGCCCGGCCGGCTGGTTCGATGCGATCGGCGCCATTCCGCCCGCCATCTGCGCCGCCGCCGTCGCCGGCCCGAACACCATCGCCGGGATCGGCATGACCGCTGCCGACGCCAACACCAGTACGCCCAATAGTTTCATTCTCATTTTTCACCTCGTTTGTAGCGATTATTTCGGATTCGTTCTTCCAACGCCTCAAGTTCCTTCTGCTGCACCGCCAGCTTTTGCTTGCGGGCTTCCATTTCGGCTGCGAATCGCACTTCCGGCGAATCCTGGTGCATGTGCGAGTAAGGAATCTTATACCCGTCAGGCAGAATCTCCAGATTCGCCGGCGGGGGGTTCTTTTTCATCTCGCGCCAAGCACCGATCGCCAGTGCAAGTAACACGCCATAGACCGCCAGAAGTAGCAGGCAAATCAACGTGAGCGTGACAGATCGTAGCACAAAAGCAAAAAACGCTGCGTGGTAGAGCCAGAAGAGCGCGCCCGTTCCGCTGACGATCGCCGCCCCGATCGGTGCCCGCCGGTGCTGCGCCTGCAGGCCGAGCCCAAACGCCGCGACCGAAACGCCCGCGACGATCGCCACGGTGAGGGCCACGCTCATCGCCTTCTGCGCCGAATACAACGGCCATTCCGGCCCGGGCACGTGCCAGCCGATTTGCGCCAAATCCTCTCGCGTGGCCGTGTCTTTCGAGAGCAGCCCGCTGCCGCAGCAGACGGCCATCATCAGCAGAAACATCGTCGCGCCGGCGACCTGGAAAACCGTCCCCACCCCCTGCGTAAACGCCCGCGGCGGCGGCGATCCTTGCGACTCATTCAGCGGCGATGGCGACGACCCGGACGGCTCCATCCCGCCAGTGTAAGGCACCCGGGCGGCGGTGTCAGTCTTACGGACAAGTGAGGGTTCCAGTCGTTGCAACGGCCAGTACCCAGCCGTGCAGGATTTACGCGACTCGGCCTCACGCCGAAACTAAATCGCGACGTTGGATGGAGGTCGTTTTTGGAATTCAAATATGTGAAACCTGCGTCTTACGCAGAGCGTCGCGTCTTAATGATCCACCGCCACCGTTCGGCCATCCGATAGCAGCGCCGCTTCGTATACGTTCATCACGTCCAACGCAAACTCCAGCGAGCCTCGCGTCGCCGGGCGGCCGTTCAGAATACTCTCGCAAAAGTGGTGCATGGAACCGAAAAATCCCTGTGTGAAGAGTGATTGATTCTCCAGCGTCCCGAGAAAATTCTGCGGCTCCCAGGTGATTGATCCTGAATCCACGCCCGGCGGGGCGTACGACGTGGTTTTCGAATATTCGTACGGAATCCCGCGGTGCAGCGTGACCCGGCGGGAGTTTTCGATCTCGATTTGTAGGCCGTTGGCGTAGAAGGCGTAACGCTCGCGCACGTTGTATCGCGGCATGCCGTCGGCGAGATGGAAATTGCCGGTCGCGCCGCTGGCGAAATCGAGCACGACAACGCCGCTGCCGCCGGCGTTGCGGTGGACGGTGACGGCCGCCACCTTTCCGCCGACGGCGATCATCAGCGACAGCGGGTGACAGCCGTTGCCCAGCCAGTTGGTGAAGCGGCTTTCCGCGAACACGGCGGCGCCGTCGGCGGGAATCGTCATCGGGTACTCGGCCAGCATCGACCGCAGCGGGCCCGCGCCGGGTGCGGCGAGAAGCTCGATCACTTTTTCCGTCGCGGGCATGAAGGCTTTTTTGAATCCGACGACGGCCACCCGGCCGTTGCGGGCGGCGACCATCTCGCGCACCTTGCCGGCGCGAACGGCCGGCGGCTTTTCCATCCACACATTTACCCCGGCGGCGAAAGCTTCCATCGTCAGCACCGGATGCAGCGCCGGCGAGACAGAAATGAAAACGGCATCGAGCGATTCATTCTTGTACAGGTCGGCCGTGGACGTGTACGCCTTGGCGCCGTACTGCTCGGCGGTGACGCGGGCCAGATCAGCGTTGATGTCGCAGACGGCTACGAGCTTCACAGGGAGGTACGTCATCGCAGGAAGGATGTTGCGATACCCGTGCGACCCGGCCCCGACGACCGCCACGTTCAGCCGCTGGGGGTATTCACGTTGATAGCTCATGGTGCGATTCCTGGAATGGATTGTCGGAGGAACTGCAGATCGCCGGCGAGTTCGTCGCGATAGACGAAGCCCGGCTGGCGCTGGCCGTGCGGGGAATTCACGCAGATCGTCTGCGTGACGCGATCGGCCACGGCGCGGCCGACGATGTCGAGCACCGGCCACGATGTTTCTCGCAGCGAGGACGCCCACTGCAGCGTCTTCGGGTCGTCGCCGCACAGGCCGCCCTTTGCGTGAACCCCGCCGATCAGCGGCGCGAGTTTTTCGTACACGGCGACCGACGGATACGTGCCCATCTGCCAGAAATTGCCGATGTCCCAGATCAGCCGCGCCGCCGGGCGATCGAGCTGGCTGAAAAAATCGAGAATCTCGTCGGGCTTTGAGAAGATGACCTCGGCCGCTTCATTTTCAATCATCGGCACAAGGCCGGCGGCGACGATGCGATCGACCGCCTCGCGATAAAAATCGAAAATCCACGAATGATCCTTGTTCAGGTACGCGGCCGAATCAGCGATCTCCCCGCGGCGGCGCGTTTTGGCGGAGAGGAGCCGAATGACTGTCGGCCGGAGGATTCGGGCCGATTCCAGAACGCCCGTCAGCATTTCCAAATCTTGCCGGAACACCGCGGGGCCGTCTTCGACGTAGTGGTGGAACAGCGACGTCGAAAAGCAGTAAACGCGGCACTGCCGTCGATCGATTTCTTCACGCGCCCGCTCGGCGGCGGCGGGTGGGAGCGCGTCGATCGGTTGGCCGAAGATGCTGGCTTTCAGATCGAGCCATTTCAGGTTCCACGCAACGTGCTGATCGAGTGTGGCGAGGAAATCCTGATCCGCCATGGAATTGAGAATCGTAAGTTGGATGAGGGCGGTTGAATCCATGTCCGCGGTTACCGGTTTGGCTTTAGGGCGTTCAATCGTCAGTTGACTCGTTGCAATATATAGATTGGCGGGCGGGAATCGACAGCATGGGACGAAAGAAGACTTCCGCCCAGGGCTTTTGCGACGATTGAAGGGCCGATACGTACTTTCGCGAACCGCGGCGGTGTGCACCTTGACCGGCCGACAGGTCATCCCTACAATTCGTTATATGACGAAATATAGGAGATATCGATGCGCGACGTCGTGAACATCGCCGCGGCCCTGTCCGACGAAAACCGCGTGCGGGCGCTGGCGGCGGTCGGCAGTGGGGAACTTTGCGTTTGCCAGCTGATCGAGCTGCTGCAGCTGGCGCCGTCCACGGTTTCCAAGCACATGTCGATCCTCCGGCAGGCGGGCCTCGTCGATGCCCGCAAGGACGGGCGGTGGATGTACTACCGCCTGCCCGACGCGCGCGGCGAGTCGTCGGCCGTCGCGAAAGAAGCCGTGAAGTGGGCGATGCGAGCCATCGGCGACGGCCTGCAGATCACGCAGGACCGCAAGCGCCTGGCCGCCATCAAATGTGAAAATCCGGAGGTGCTATGCAAACGCCAGATTGGAAGAAACTCAAAGTGCTGTTCCTCTGCACCGGCAACGCCTGTCGGAGTCAGATGGCGGAAGGATTCGCCAAAGCTCTCAAAGGCGACGTGATCGACGCGTATTCCGCCGGTGTCGAGCCGCACGGCATGAACCCGCGCGCGGTCGCGGTGATGGCCGAGGCGGGCGTGGATATTTCCTCGCACCACTCCAAGTACCTGCGTGAACTTGCCGGCGTGCCGTTCGACTACGTCGTCACCGTCTGCGGCCACGCGAACGAAAACTGCCCGGTCTTCCCCGGCAAGACCAAACGCGTGCACGTCGGCTTCGATGATCCACCCAAGCTCGCGGCAGGTGCGAAGACCGAGGAAGAGGCGCTATCGCATTACCGGCGTGTGCGCGACGAGATCAAAGCGTTTGTCGGATCGATCGAGAAGAAGCTAGTTTAAGCGAGGCGATGAAATGAGCGACGGAATCACCAAAAAACTCTCGTTTCTCGATCGCTATCTCACGCTGTGGATTTTCGCCGCGATGGCGATCGGCCTGGGGCTCGGATACGTCGGGCCGGGGGCGAAATCGTTCGTCAATCATTTTCAGGTGGGAACGACCAACATACCGATCGCCATCGGTTTGATCGTGATGATGTATCCGCCGCTGGCCAAGGTGCGATACGAGGAACTGGGGCGCGTGTTTCGTGATTGGCGGATTCTCGGTTTGTCGCTGGTGCAGAACTGGGTGATCGGGCCGGTGTTGATGTTCGTGCTGGCGGCGTTGTTTCTGCACAACCATCCGGAATACATGGTGGGGCTGATCATGATCGGCCTGGCCCGCTGCATTGCGATGGTGATCGTTTGGAATGAGCTCGCCAAGGGCGACAGCGAATACGCGGCTGGGCTGGTGGCGTTCAACAGCGTGTTTCAGGTGCTGTTTTACAGCGTGTACGCGTGGGTCTTCGTCACCGTCCTGCCGCCGCTGGTGGGGTTGAAGGGCGCGGTGGTGAGCATCACGATCGGGCAGATCGCCGAGAGCGTATTCATTTATCTCGGCGTGCCGTTCATTGCCGGGATGCTGACTCGGCTGGTGCTGGTTAAGGCAAAAGGGCGGGCATGGTACGAAAAGTCATTCATCCCGCGCATCAGTCCGCTGACGTTGATCACATTATTGTTCACCATCGTGGTGATGTTTGTGATCCAGGGCGAAAAAGTTATCAGCCAGCCGTTTAACGTGCTGCTGATCGCCATACCATTGTTGATCTACTTCGTCGTGATGTTCCTGATCAGTTTCTGGATGGGCCGCAAGGCTGGGGCGGATTATTCCAAGACGGCGACGATCAGCCTCACCGCCGCCAGCAATAATTTTGAGCTGGCGATCGCGGTATCGGTCGCGGTATTCGGCATCGACGGCGGCCAGGCGTTCGCTGCCGTGATCGGGCCACTGGTCGAAGTGCCGGTGCTCATCGGGCTGGTGAACGTGGCGCTCTGGTTCCAGAAAAAATATTTCGGCGAATCGGTTACGACTGATTCGCTTGCGGTCGAAGGCGTATGCCCGACCGTGCTCAAGTCAGTGCAGTAAAACCAAGGCCTGCATCGGCGGGCCCGAAAGAGGAATTGTTATGTCCAACTCCATTCTCGATGCCGTTAAGAATAAATACAGCCAGTCGGCCGGCAGCGGATTGTCGAACGACCAGCCCGGCGTGCGCGCGGTGGCTGAGGCGTTTGGGTACAGCGGCGCGGAACTGGCGTCGATCCCGGCTGAAGCGAACCTCGGGCTCTCGTGCGGCAACCCCACGGCGATGGCGTCGTTGCGACCGGGCGAAACGGTCGTGGACCTGGGCAGCGGCGGGGGGCTTGATGTGTTTCTCGCGGCGCAGCGCGTCGGGCCCAGCGGCCGGGCGATTGGGATCGACATGACGCCGAAGATGATCGACCTCGCGCGTCGCAACGCGCAACAGGGCGGCGTGACCAACGCAGAGTTTCACTTAGCGACGATCGACAAGCTGCCATTGGCCGATGCGAGCGTGGATTGCGTGATCAGCAACTGCGTCATCAATCTTGCGCCGGATAAGACAGCCGTCTTTCGCGAGATTGCCCGCGTGCTCAAGCCCGGCGGTCGATTGGCGGTGTGCGATATCGCGATTAAGAAGCCGCTGCCCGCTGAATTGGCAGAAAGCGTGATGGCGTACGTCGGCTGCATCGCCGGGGCGATCGAGATCGAAACGTACCGTCGCGGTTTGGTCGAGGCAGGTTTCGCTGCCGTCCAAGTCATTGATAGCGGGGCTGATTTGAACGCGTATGCGAAGGTGGAGAACCAAATCGCCTGCTGCACCCCGCCGGCGCCGGCAGGCGGGCGGTCTCTCCCGATCGCCGGCTGCTGCGGATCGGGCGAGAGCAAAGCGACCGATTCGACAATTCGCGACGGACTGAATGATTTGTTAACTCGTTATAACGTAAACGATTACGCCGCAAGCGTGAAAGTGTTCGCTGTCAAGCCGCGGTCGTAAAGACCCGGCCGCAGCGATTGCCGCCCGCGCCAGCCCGCATCGATTTTCGTCAGCTTCAGATGCCGGATCGCCCGGCATCTGCGGAGGAGTTGGCGAGCACCGGCGGGGGGCTAGAACCCTCGAAATCCAACCGCAGGCAAAACTTCTTATTGACTCGCCCGCCGATTTGGTATCATACGTTTGATTCTTGCCACTTCTTGCGGAGGTATCGCGTGCATTCTCTTCGTTCGATCGCGCCACGTCATCGTCGTAATGTGACCACTTCCCTTCGCCACGCCGCCGCGTTTACGCTGGTGGAGCTTTTAGTGGTGATTGGGATTATTGCATTACTCGTATCGATCCTGCTTCCGGCACTCAACAAGGCCAGGCAGGCATCCAGCGCCATCAAGTGCAGCGCGAACATGCGCCAGATCGGGCAGGGGATTTTCCTCTTTGCTCAACTCCACGGCGGCCGCGCGCCGGGGCAAGGGGCGGCCACCACCGCGACTCCCGGCTCGCCCAAGGGCATTCCCTGGCAGACGATTCTGAGCAAGGAAGTCTTCAATTATAAAAATCCGAATTACATTCCCTGGGTCGCGCTCAACGGAACATTTCCGTATCAGCAGGGCGTCGGCAAACTTTATTGCCCCGACTGCCTGCAGAACATGCAGACGACCTCGCAGTTCTACCGTACGTACGCGATGCCACTTCAATTGAATGGTGGCTATTTCGGGAACAAGGGTTACACCAGCTTGATCACCGCCACCGGCTGGGGCGCGCAGTATCCGCCGGAAGGCGTGTACGGAGCGCTGCTCGTTCCGCCGCAGAGCCTGAGCGTTGATTCGGTCTACACTGCGTACTACGCCACGGGTTCGAAGCTTTCGATGTTCAAGAACTCGGCCGAGAAATACATGGTCGTCGAGGAAGACCGCAACGACGTGCTCGACAGCAACGGCACGGGCGTGAACGTGATGCACGACGACGCGTTGTACCCGCCGTACGATACCGCCAACGGAAAAATCTCGTACCGACACAATTTCAAAACGAACATTCTGTACATCGACGGGCACGTCGAACTGAAGGCGTTCGACCCGCACGTGCGGAATAACATTTACATGTTTCCGTACTGATTTTTTCCTCCGAAGAATCGCTGCCTTCGGCATGGGCTATCGCTCGCTGCCTAAATAGTTCTACCCGCGCGCGTGGATTTTCCTTCACCGATATTGCCGAATCTTTTTCGAAGGCATCCCGGAGTTCTCCGAACGATCTAGCCGGCGCTAGAGATAGGCTAGAGACATCGCAGTAACTCAGGATGACAATGCGCCTGCAGTTCATATCCTCTAAACGGCAGACCGCTTTTGATTTTTGTCGCTGCCCCGATACGCTTTCTTGCCAGAGCGGCTCTATTTTTTTGTGACGCCTTCACAGGTGCAATTGAAGCCGACAAACACTGGGGATTATCTCATGAGCAAACCACTTCAAGGCAAGCGCGCACTGGCGACTGGTGCCAGTCGCGGCATCGGCGCGGGAATCGTCCGCCGGCTCGCCAGCGACGGGTCCGACGTTGCGTTCACCTATGCCTCCTCGCCTGATAAGGCCAATGCAGTGGCCGCCGAGGTGCGGGCGATCGGCGGGAAGGCCGTTGCGATCCAGGCGGATAGCGCCGACGACGCCGCCGTCGTTTCCGCCGTCGAGCAGACCGTTACGCAACTCGGCGGGATCGACATTCTCGTCAACAACGCCGGCATCGCGGTGATCAAACCGGTGGCGGAAATTTCGCTCGCGGAATTTGATAAGTTGCTCGCGATCAACGTGCGGGCCGTCTTCGTCGCCTCGCAGGCGGCTGCGAAGCACATGACGGCCGGCGGGCGGATCATCGACATCGGCAGCACCAACGCCGACCGCATGCCCTTCGCCGGCGGATCGATCTATTCGATGAGCAAGGCGGCGCTCGTCGGCCTGGTGAAGGGCCTCGCCCGCGACCTCGGCTCACGCGGCAACACCGTCAACAACATCCAGCCCGGCCCGGTCGATACCGACCTGAACCCCGCCGACGGCGCTCACGCACAGGGGCTCCTCGACCTCATGGCGATTAAGCGCTACGGCAAATCCGAAGAAATCGCCGCGATGGTCGCGTACCTGGCCGGCCCGGAGGCGGGCTACATTACCGGCGCAAGCCTGACGATCGACGGCGGGTTCGGGGCGTAGTGTCATCCGACCCAGGCCACTGAAAAAGTTCGCCGTCGTCGAGGAATTCCCCCACGCCGGTGTCTGAGGTACGCCGAAGATCCGGATTCTTCGTTCCGTCGATCCGGGTCTTCGGCGTACCTCAGACACCGGCGTGAAAAACCTCAGAATCACGTTTTTCTTCCCCAAAGTCCGATAAACCGGCTAAAATCCATTATTCCGGCTGAAACTTTGCCCCGTCCCGGCGCGTTCTATGAATGAGAAGGATGACCAACCCGGCATGGTCGATGACACCGACGAGCTTTTCGAGAAAGCGGTCAAGCTGCATTCGCGGCGGTTGCTGGCGATTGCGCGGGCGGTCGTAGGCTACCGAGCCAGTCCGGAAGACGTCGTCCAGCAGGCGGTGTTGAACTTGTTCACGCACCGGCACCGTTACGATTGGCGCGAGCCGGGCGGGCTCCTCCGGCGGGCCGTGGTGAACGAGGCGCTGCGAATCCTCCGCCAGCCGAAGATGGCGGTGGTAGAAGAAGAGCAACTCCCCGGCAGCGATAAATCCAATCGGCCGGACTCGGCGATGGTCAATCGCGAGATGGTCACGCACGTCCGGCAGGCAATCGCCAAACTGCCCGACCATTTTCGGTCGGCCTTAGTGTTGTGCGAGTACGAGAATCTTTCGTACGCCGAAATCGCCAAAACGCTCGACGCCAGCGTGCCGCAGGTGAAGACTTGGATCTTCCGAGCCCGCCGACAGTTGGCGGAGATGTTGAGAGAGTATTACGAAGCTGAAAAGAAAAGTTCGCGAGCCTGATGCCTCATAATTTCCGGTGATTGGATTGAGCTATGTATCCCGTGTCCGATGACGATCTGCAGTTCCTGGAAAGCTACCTCGATGACGCGCTGAGCGATCAGGAGTTGGCGAATCTGCGGACACGCCTTTCGCGCGAGGCCGACTTGGCGGCGGCGCTGCGGATGCTGCGTGAGGAACGATCGCAGCGGCAGACGTTTTTCCAGGCGATCGATCCTACGCCGAAAGAAGTTGAATCGCTGGTCGCGTCAATTCATCAATCCGCCAACCGCCGGCGCTGGTGGCAGGACTCGCGGCGGCTGGTGAGCTATGGCTCGGCGCTGGCGGCGTGCCTGGCGATCGCGGCTGTCGGTGGATTTTTCTACCACGCGGCCGGCAAAGAGCCGCTGCAGGCGAATGACGGCGCGGTCTCCGCGGTCGAGACGATCGCCACGCCGGTGAATTACCCGGTTGATGTCACCGACGACTACGGCCACGTCATCGCCGTGCAGCACTTCAACAACGCGCGTGACGCCGAGGATTTTGCCCGCGACCTGCACCGGGCGCAGGACCGCCGCAAGCAATCCAACGGGGGCGTGATGCTGATCGAGAATCATGATTTTTAAGCCGGCCATCCAGCGTCTCCAATCGGCCGCGGCCGTCGTCGCGATGGCGATCGGCGCGGCCGTTCTGCCTTGCGCGGCGCAAACGCCGGCAGCGGACGTGGAAGCGCAATCGGCGGGCAATCCGCTGGCGAATTCGTCGGCGGGAGCATTGTCGGATCAGTCTGCATCGGAGTCATTGTCGAAATCGATCGGTCCGGCGCCGCTGTTGGAAGAAATTTCACGACAGTCGCAGGCGCTGCACGCGTACGTTTCTACCGGAATCGTCCGCGTGCATCTGCCCGATCGCAGCGCGGTGGAAATCAGCCCGGCCGAGGAATTGCTCCGCAAGTGGGAGCAGCGGCTGGAGCCGGCGGTGCGAGAAAAGCTGATCGAACAAGCCGCTGCGCTGCGAGCGATGCAGAAGTCGATGATCGAGGAAGACCTGTTCGCCGCCGCCCGCGCCAGCGCGGAACGGTTGAGCGGCGCGGTGCTGATGGTCCACCCGTTTGATCCGATCGATCTCACGCAGCAGATGCCGCTGAACATGATGAACGCGCCGCGCCCGCACGCGCCGGCGCCCGGCACGCTCGGCGTGGTGATGGATGATCACGGCCTGGTGCTCGTGCCGTCGTACGTTGATCGCGAACTCGGCAGCCAGCGCCCCATGCGCGTGGCGCTGCCCGAAGGAAGCATGGGCGAGGCGGTCTTCGTCGGTTCCGATCGGTCGACCGGATTGACGCTCGTTCGCCTGTCGATTCCCGCCGGCCGGCCCGTGCGGTTCGCGGTCGCTCGGCCGCAGGAGGGCTCGCTGGTGATGACGTTCGCCACGCAGTCCAACACCGCGCGGCTGGCGGTTTGGACGGTCGGCATGCACGATGCGGGCCTGGTCGTCACGCCCGACGGGCGCGTGGCCGGGTTCGCCAATGCCAACCAGTTTCTCTCCGTAGGCGCGGCTGGAAATGTCATCAAGCAGCTCGCGGTGCACGGCGTGGTGCATCGCGCGGTGCTCGGCATTCGCGTGAGCGAATTCCGCCATGACGATCCGCTCCGGCAGCAGTTGGCCGGGCTGGGCTCGCTGCCGGCGATGCGGGTCGAAAAAATTCTCGCCGGATCGCCGGCCGATCGCGCGGGGATGCGGCCCAACGATCTGATCCTCTCCATCGCCGGCGACCCGGTCGGCGATGTCCCCAGCTTCGCCGCCGCCATCGCCGATCGCACCGGCGAGACGGAAGTCAAAGTCTTCCGCGCCGGGCAGGTGATTCCACTGAACGTGGCGCTGGTGCAGAAGTAGATTTCCACAAAAAATATTTACCACAGGGCTCACAGAGAACTCAGAGAACAAATTCCTCACTCTCCGTCCTTCTCTGCGATCTCTGTGAGCTCCGTGGCAAATTCTCTTCGATAGGGCCACTGGCGTCCGATAAAATCAGCGCACACATCGCGACTGACCGTCTTTTTCCATTTCACTTCGTTACTTGATTAACCGCCCTCAACTGCACGTCGATAAGCAGTTAAGTCCTTACCCAAAAAGAGTTGGCTCCATGGCAGATCGTATCGTAAATCCACTTAGCCGATCGACCCGTTGTACCCCGGTCGGCCAGGATGCGTGGGCCGTGGATAATCTGAAATTATTGGTGATCGAAGACGACGCCGACCAGCGCGAGCTGATCTGTGCGACGCTCGAGGACTATTTCGGCGCCGGGACGACGGCTGGTGTTGGCAGCCGCACCGAGGCGATGCTGCAGGACTTCACCAAGTTCGATCTGATCCTCTCCGATTACAATTTACCCGACACCACCGGCATGCAAATGCTGGAAGAGATCCGCCAGCGGTGCGACACGCCGATCATCATGGTCACCGGCGAGAACGTCGGCCAGACCGCTGCCGACGCGATCAATCGCGGGGCGACCGACTACGTGGTGAAGTTCGGCGATTACCTATTCACTATCCCGCTGGTGATTCAGAAAAATCTCACGGTGGGGCGCATTAAACGCGACAACCAGCGCCTGCAGGCGGAGCTTCAGCAGGCGCTGTGCGAAGTCCGCGAGAAAAACGCGCAACTTGAAAAGTCGCTGGAGCGCGTGGAGCAGATGGCGGCCACCGATCCGCTCACGGGGCTCTACAATCGCCGGCATTTTTCCAAGGTGATCGACCAGATGTTCGCTGAGGCCCAGCGTCACGAGAAGGATCTGTCCTGCGTGATGATCGACCTCGACGGCTACAAGCAACTCAACGACAAGTTCGGCCACCAGGTCGGCGATCAATTGCTCATCGTGGCGGGCAAGGTGATCAACGGCAACATGCGAAGGTCTGACGTGGCGGCCCGTTACGGCGGAGACGAATTCGTTCTGCTCCTGCCGCACGCTGACGTGGAAGAAGCCTACCAGGTGGCTGAGCGCATCGGCGAGCAGTTCAAGTCGGCTTCTTCTTCGATGTTGAACCGCGATCTGGGCGTGACGATGTCGATCGGCATCAGCTCGCTGGTAGGCGGATTGCCGCCGCACGCGGATCAATTGGTCGCGCAGGCGGACAAGGCGCTTTACCGCGCCAAAGAGCTAGGCCGCAACCGGATCGTGCGCGACCTCTCCAACTGCCCGACACCCGCTGCGGCGTGAATGCATTTGTGTAGCCGGCGAGCTTGCTCGCCGCGGAGTAATGAACGGCGAGCAAGCTCGCCGGCTACACAAAATCGTTCTGAGAGATCCCCTGGGAAAGTTCACTGCGCAACGCATCAAGGACCCCTGCGCGGAATCGTCGCAGTCGATAGCGCCATCACTCGATTGACATCAAATTGACATGTTGAACGACCGAAGCAGTCTTGCAGACTTGCTGCAGGTCGCGGAGCACGCGCGGGTCGAAGAAGAGTTTGTTTCGGCCGGTGCGGAGGATGTTCTGTTTGCGTAAATCAGTCAGGGCAAGGCTGATGGTCTCGCGTGCCGCGCCGACGGCCTGGGCCAGCTGGTGGTGCGTGATGTGAAGCTCCACGCCATCGGGCCGAGCTTTGGCGGCGACGGTCTGGCTCAGTTGCAGCAGCGTGCGGATCAGGCGGGTATTGCAGTCGTCGAACACGAGGTGGGCAGCGTCTTCGCGCGCCCGCTGCAGGCGATCGGCGAACTGCTTGAGCAATTCGGTAGCAGCCGAAGCGTTTCGGGTGAGCTCAGCCAGCAGGCAATCCGCTTGTGCCCGGATGACGACGGAGCGCGTTGCCGCGACGGCGCGGTGCCCGCACTTTTCATCATTTGAAAATGCGGCCCCATTGAACCATTCACCTGGACCGAGGATTTCGAGCAGGCGACCTTCGTCGTCATCACCGACTTGAAAAGTTCTGATTTCGCCGCTGCGAACGAAATAGACAAACGTTGCATCGGAACTGGGTTCGTAAAGACTCTCGTCGGGGGCGCACGTCATCGTCTCAGGTTTGCAAGCAGGCGAAATGAATAGTTGTGCGAGCGTCATATTTCCACCGGTTCTACGAAAGACATGTGACTACGCATGTAGCCATACGTCGGCTAGGTAGGCATTAATAGTTTATGCCGGAGTTCGTAGAATTATGTGGATAATTATGAACAAGCTGACGAAAAATAACCGAACCGGGGGCAAAAAATTGATATAAACTTCTGTGAATAAATGATTTATATCGATTTCTATATGTCCATCATTGATGAAAAATTAAAGTTATTTGCCGACGGTTGAGTTAGCTTTTCACCTGCATCGTCAGAATTCGCGCGATTGCCTCGCAGATTTCGGTTCGATGAATTCCATTAAGCGCCAGGGCCAGTTGCGTCTCCATCAGCCCGTACGGAATGCCCGTGTCATATCGCTGGCCCTGCGTGACCACGCACCAGTATTTATCAGTCTGCTGGCGCAGGTGCTCCTGGGCGGCCGTGAGTTGGAACTCGCCTTTTTCGCGGATGTTATTTTTGAAGAGATATTCCAGTGAATCAAAAATCCGCGGCGAGAAAACGTGCATGCCGAAATGCGCGAGGTAATTTCCCGCAGGCAATCCCGGCGTGACCATATTTTCGCGCGCGTACTCGATGCTCGGCTTTTCAATGATCAGGTCGGCCTTGTAGATGCCCTTGTTCACATCGATCGGCGTACCCTTCACCGTGCCGAACAGATGCAACTGCCGCTCGATCGTCGGCTGCACGCCGGTGATCGTGTCGAGCATGTACGTCTCGTACACCTTGATCAGCTGCCGGGCGCAGCGGTCTTTGATGTCGGAGATGTAAATGTGATCGCCAAGCAGAAGGAGGAACGGCTCATCGCCGACGAATTTCTTCGCCTGATAGACGGCATGGCCGAAACCGTCGGGCGTGTGCTGCTCGGCGAAGTAAAGCCGGTCGCCGAACGCGCCTAGCTTTTCGGATTCGAGAATCGCCCAGTCCTTGCCGCGATAGCTGCGGGCGTCGAGGTCGGTCATGCGCTTGAAGTAGTCGCGGTACTGCTGCTCTTCGCCCGGCTGGGTGATGATGCAGATTTCCTCGATACCGCTGTCGATGCACTCTTCGCCGATGATCTGGATGACCGGCTTGGTCATGCCGTCACGATCGACGAGCGGGAACATTTCTTTTTGAACCGCCGTTGAGGCCGGATACTGCCGCGTGCCTCGCCCCGCTGCCGTGATGACCGCTTTGCGCACTTTCGCCATGGGTTACTCCTTTGCCCGTTATGGAAGAATAGCATAAGGAGGATGGCGATGAGTACAAGCCGAAGCGCGAATAGATGGTCGGTGGGTGATTGGTGATTGTTTCGTGACAATTCGAGGAATCCCGTCACGCACCAATCACCAATCACCAGGATCACTTCTTCACAAACACCTTCACCTCGCTCTTCATGAGGGTGTCTTTGAGCACACCGGCTTTGACTTCAGTGTCGTAGTTAAAGGTGAACTCGTGCCACGGGCCGTCTTCCAGTGCGTGGCCTTCAATGACGAATTCACCGGCGTCTACGTCGCGCAGGTTCACGGCGACCACCACCACGTTGCCGCCGTCGTCCCAGCGTTTGAAGGCGAAGACTCTTCGTTCCTTGTCGACGAAAAGCACCTTGAACGAGTCGTTCCGCAATGAGTTCATTGTTTGACGCAGGTGCAGCAGGCCCTGGACGTGTTTGAGCAGGCCGGCGTTGTTTTCGTTTTTGAGCAGGTCCCAGTCGAGCGGGCGGCGCTCCAGGCTCTTTTCGGAGCTGAAGCCGAACTCCTGTCCCATCCAGATCATGGGAATGCCCGGGATGGTCGCGAGCAGGCTGATGCCCATCTTCACTCGCCGGAAAGCGGCCTCGTCGTAAATCTGATTCTGCTCCGCCAACTGGTGCATGATTCGATCGTGGTCATGACTGACGACGTAGTTCACATAGTGCTCGCCGGTGCCGTATCCATTGGTGGCGGGATTGAGCTTGGTAAGGAGTCCGTCGATGTCTTCGGGCTTCTGGCCGTCGTTTTCTTTGTCGATCAGCACCGCCCGCAGATGCGCCGCCAGCGAGAAGTGCCACGCCGCGACCATCGGCCCCTTCGGGTAACCCGTAATGGCCGGATCTTCCGCCACGTGCTCTGCCACGGTGAAGAACGGCTTTCTCCCCTCGACCGACTTGAACGCGGTGTCCGTCATCTCGTGCATCACGTTGAAATCGCCGATGGCTCGCGTCGCATCGAAGCGGAAGCCGTCGATGTGGAAATGTTCCACCCAGTCGCGGATCGATTCATACGCGTACTTGCGGGCGGGGAAGAGCTTGAGCTTCTCGTCGTACTTGCTGTAGTCGAACTTCGGGCCCCACTGAAGTTCCGGCGGATCGGGATTTTCGCGGTAGTACCAATAGGCGTAGTCGATTTTCGTCAGCGGCGATTCGGAGTCGGCGTGGTTGTACACGCCGTCGATCACCACGCGAATGCCGCGGGCGTGGGCTTCGTCGATCAACTCGCACAGTTCGTCGGGCGTGCCGTAGCTGTTCTCTACGCCGAACAGGCTTCGAATGCTGTATCCCCACCCGTCGCCGGGGAATTCCTTCACCGGCATGAGCTCGATACAGTTGATGCCGAGGTCGCGCAGGTAGTCGAGCTTGGCCAGTACGTCCTTGAACGTTCCCTTCCGCTCGGCGCCGCCCGCGAAGTCGGCCACCAGCATTTCGTAAATCATCAAGTCGTGATTGACCGGCAACGGCACGTCATCGTGCTTCCATTTGTACGATGTCCAGATGCGTTTGCCGTTGCGGATTTTAAGCCGGCTGTTCTCCTGCTCGCCTTCAGCCAGCTCCAGCGCGTAAGGATCAAAGACATGCAGCGTCTGCCCCTCGGCGAAGTACGAACGCGATTTGACCAGGAAGTGGTAGAGGTAATCCCCGTCGACCAGGTTGAACTTCGCCCGCCACCAGCCGTCGGCGCCTTTGGACATTGGTTTGGGCACCCAGTCGGTGAAATCGGCGAGGATTTCGACCTTCTCGTTGTAGGGGGCGAAGAGGGCAAGTTCGACCGGCGATTTGGTGTCTTTGCGATTCATCGCGAGAACTATAGGAACCGAATTGAAGCAGGTTCATCGGGGCCTATCCGATGCGGAACGAGATATTTTGCGCGAACCTTTCGTCCAGGCTGACGTCCAACTCATCGTCGGTTTCAGTTCGCGAGACGTTTCAAGGCCGTCTAGAAAGGTAAATTCTCGTTGCTCGTCATCCTGAGGTACTCCGAAGGATCTAGCCTGAACACCCAGGAAGCTAGATCCTTCGGAGTACCTCAGGATGACGAGTAGCGGCTGTGACACGCTCGCGATGACAGGAAACAAAGTCAGACATCGTTCAAATCTTACCCGAGGTTTTCTTATGCGCTCATGGATTCCAGTTTTCGTTGCGTTGCTGGCGATTTCATCGACGGCCTGTGCGCAGGACGCCGGCAAGGGCCTGCAACTGCCCGGCAAGATCGATTCGGTCACGGTCTACCGCGGCCAGGCGCTGGTGGCGCGAATCGTGGACGTGCCGGCGCCCGGCGGGCTGCGCGAGGTGATCGTGACCGATCTGCCGGTGCAGGTCGTGCCGAACAGTTTGTTCGCCGAGTCGGTCGACGGGGCCGAGGTGCGGTCGGTGCTCTTCCGCCAGCGGGCGGTGGAGCAGGACGTGCGCGAGGAAGTCCGCAAGATGGACGCCGCGATCCGCGCCACCCAGGACGACCAGGCCGCCAACGCCCGTTCACTGCAGACGCTCGGCGAGCAGAAAGTGTATCTCGATCGCCTGGAACAGTTCGTCGCGCCGACGACTCAGATGGAAATGACCAAAGGCGTGCTCAACGCCGAGACGATCAAGACGCTCACGGCGTTCCAGTTCGACCAGCGGGCCGCCATCGCGACGGGCGAGCTGAAGCTGAACAAGGAAGCCCGTGATCTCGCGGAAAAACTCAACACCCAGCAGCGGCAGCGGAACGAGCTGACCGGCGCTTCCGGCCGAACCGTGCGCGAGGCGGTGATCTTCGCGAAAATCCCCGAGAAGGGCGGCAAGCTGCGGCTACGGTACCTCGTCAGCAACGCGACGTGGGCGCCGTCGTACAATGTTCGAGGCGACCGCGGTGCCAAGCAGGTTACGCTCGAATACAACGCATCCGTCCAGCAGCAAAGCGGCGAAGACTGGGCCGACGTGCAGATGACGCTGAGCACGGCCACGCCATCACTGGTGGCGATGGCGCCAAAGCTTGACCCGCTGGCGATCGCGCTGAGCGCCCCTCAGCCAGGCTCGAAAGGGAAAGGCCAGGACGAAAGTCTCAATTACTACGAAAACAAAAAGGCGCTCGAAGATCGCAAGTCGTCTTACAATATGCTTCGCAATAGCGGCAACGGGATAGACGGCATCGGCAACGGCTCGGCGCAAATGGGGCAGGCGTATGCGACGACGCAGCCCGCAGGCTATCTGGCCGATCAGGCCAAAGAACTCGACCGCGGCATCAATGAAGTCGCCCGCGACATGCAGGTCCTCGAACTCGTCGCAAAAGACGTCCGCGACGGCAAGGGCGGACCGTCCTTCGCGTCGGACGAAACCGTCAGCGTCACCTACCAGCTCGCCAACCGCACGTCGCTTCCCTCGCGGCAGGACATGCAACTGATCCAGGTCGCCACGATGCCCGTCGCCGCTGATTTCTACAAGCTCGCCGCGCCGGTGCTGAGCAGCTACGTGTACGACCAGGCCACGCTCACCAACGACGGCAAGATGGTTCTGCTGGCCGGGCCGATGGCGTCGTACCTCGCCGGGCAATTCGTCGGCGGCGGGCAGATTCCGACCGTCGCGATCGGCGAAACCTTCCACGTCGGCTTCGGGATTGATTCCTCGCTCCGGGCCACCCGCGAGCTGATCGACAAGACCGAAACCGTGCAAGGCGGCAACAAGGTTCTCAACTTCAACTACCACCTCACGGTCGAAAACTTCGGCACCGCGCCGGCGACCGTTCGCCTGACCGACCGAATCCCCACGACCCGCGACAACGACGTGAAGATCACGCTGGCTTCATCGAGCAAGGAAGTCAGCACCGACGCCGCATACCAGCAGTCGGAGCGGAAGAAAGGCATGCTCCGCTGGGACCTGCCGGTCGAAGCCCAGGCCATCGGTCCGAAGGCGGCGGTCATCGATTTTCAGATGAAGCTGGAATTCGACCGCCAGATGACGATCACCGGCATGCCGACGACGGGGAAGTAGGAGAGGACTGAGGTGAAAGGACTGGGGACTGAGACTACTGCGGGGAGTTGAAAGGATCGAGTCTTTCGTTCTGAAAATATCTTTTCCGCGAAGGCGCAAATGAACAGGCCGAGTCAGTCGACTCGGCCTGTTCGCTTGCGTTTCGCAGTATTTTATTTGAACTCAGTCCTCAGTCCTGACCTCTCAGTCCTGCTTAGACCGCATCCGCCGGCCAGCCGCTCGAAGCGATCGCCGCCAGCTGTTCAACCGCCTTCTTCTGCGCCGGCGTGGCCGTCGGCAGGAGGTTGACGCAGATGGCCTTGCGGTTCCAGCCGGTCATGTCTTTGAAGTAGAACTGCGGATTGAGCGTGTCGCGGTCGAGCAAATCGATCGTGAGCTTTTCTTTGGAAGCAGTCAGCACGTAGATATTTTCTTCCGGCGGCTTCCCGGGCTTGCCGAGCAGGCCGACCTTGAGTGCGTCATCGAGCACATTGGGCATGAAGATGCCGAGGTTTCCCTCGTCGGTGCAGTGCATGGCGAAGACCTGCTTGCGGTGCTTGCCGTCGGGGATGAAGAACTGCACGGTGTTCACGCCGGTGAGCTTGGCGGGGCGATTGGCGAGGGTCATGAACAGGGCACAGTAGTGCTTCCACATCGCTGCGAGCGGCTCGCCGCCCTTGGTGGTGCAGGCCGTGATCTGCCGCTCGAAACCGTCGCGATCCTTAGGGCTGAACTTGGCGAGCATGGCGGCATGATCGAGCACGGTCGGAAGTGCGGGGATCGTGACGCCTTTAGATTTGGCTGCTTCTTGAACTTTCATCAAACCGCTCCTGTGTCCCGGATTATAGCAGATTTTCGTTGTGGCGTATCGTCACGCGCGTGCTCGAACGAAAATCGCTGATTGAATAGGACTGAGGTTGAAGGACTGAGGACTGAGTGACGAGGAATTCCACTCAGTCCTCAGTCCTCTAGCGTCAGTCATTCCTCACAGTCCCATTCCAAAAAAAAGCGAGGGCCGCATTTCTGCTGCCCTCGCCTGTTAAAAACCGTTTAAGGTTTAGAAACGACCACGGCCACCGCCGCCGCCGCCGCTTCCACCACGACCGCCACCGCCGCCGTAGCCACCGCCGCCACCGCTGCGACCACCGCCGCCGCCGCCGTAGCCACCGCCGCCACCACTGCGACCGCCGCCACCGCCGCCGCCACCGAATCCGCCCGTGCGGTTTTCTTTCGGCTTAGCTTCGTTGACGGTCAGAGCGCGACCGTTGTTCTCCTGGCCGTTGAGGGCGGCGATAGCGGCTTGCGCCTCTTCTTCGCTGCCCATTTCAACGAACCCGAATCCCTTGCTGCGGCCGGTCTCGCGGTCCGAGATGATCTCGGCCGACTGAACCGTGCCGTGCGCGGTGAACAATTCTTCCAGAGCGGAGCTATCGACGTCGTAGCTCAGATTTCCAACATACAACTTCTTACCCATGGTCTCTCCTAATGAGTTTGGGCATGCGGACCCATATGTTTTACTTTTCAGGTCTCAAGAAAAGAGGCCAACCTTTGGCCCAAAAGGTAGGAGGCAAGGGGAAGGGGAAATTGGGGCAGAAACAAAACTGTCACCGAGTTTCTCAATCACGAAAGCGTACCGACCGAGAGCAATCATACCCGAACGGCTGCGGAAGTCTATGAAAGTGCTTTCCCACGACCGATTAAGACGTTTGCACAAGCCTTGGCCCACGTTTTCCCGCCCGATTTGCCCGATTCTGTGCAAACCGGGTGGTTTCTTAAGAAAATTAAATTCCATGCGGATTTACCACAGAGAACACTGAGGATGCGGAGTAGAAAGTCTTCCTCCTTCTCCGTGCTCTCTGTGGTCTCTGTGGTAAATTCTTTGCCCGAACGACTTCAGGCCTCAATCGGATTCGCCTCATCCATTAAGATGCGCCCATGCCCCACGCACCTTCTCTCTTCACCTTCGGCTGCATGTCGCTCGGCAAGGATTTGAACAAGATTAACGAAGACGTCCGCGTCGCCCGCGCCGCCATGGACGCCGGCGTCTGGTTTCACGCCAGCCCGACGTACAACCGCGGCTTCACGTACATGATTTTGCGGATGGCGTTCGATGAATCGCGCCGGCAGGTCCCGCCGATGATCGTCAAAATCCGCTGCGGCAACCCGCGGCTGCTGCGCTTCGAAGTCGAAGACGCGCTCGGCCGAATGAAGCTCGAACGATTGGACGTCGCCCAACTCGTCTTCACCGAAACCGGCGGCTACCGCACGGTCGTAGAAGATTTCACCACCGACGGCCCGATCGCCGCCGTCTGCGCCGCGCTGCGCAGCGAAGAAAAAGTCGCGCAGTTCTGCCCGCAGGTCGATCGAGAATCCTCCGCCGGCTTCCTGCCCCTGACTAAAAAATTCGACGGCTACGTGCTCTACCTCAACCCGCTCGAACGCGACGTGACGGATGAAATGTGGACCCACCTGCAACAACACTCCACGCCGCTGTGGGCATTACGCACGGTAGCCGGCGCCGTAGGAGAGCCAAGCTGGATCGAGAAAAAACGCCAGGAATCCCCAACCGACTCCACGCTCGCCAAGGCCATCCGCCTCGCCGAAATCGCCAAGCAATCCGGCCACGAAGACTGGACCGATTTCTGCCTCCATTACGCCGCCAGCGTCCCCAACCTGAAAACCACCATCGGCGGCACGGGCAAGCTCGAGCACTTGAATCACTTCCTCGCGACAACCAAATCCGCCAAGCCACTGCCGGCAGAGGTGATGGCGGCGATCGATGTGGTGCGGCGAGGGTAACGCGGCGGGATTGCTATCGCGCCCTAAGAATTCAATAGAAATTATTGCGGCGAGTGTCGACTAGGGTAGAAATACCATGACGGGCAAGCGATCAAGAAATAGACCAGTCACCGGCGGCAGCTGTAACGTGTTTGCTGATCTCGGCTTTCCGCCGCGCGAAACCCCTGAACTGAAATTGAAGGCGGAACTGACAATACTCGTCTACACTCGCAACCGCGCCATGGGCCTCACCCAAGTGCAGGCCGCCAGACGGTTGGGCATCAGCCAGCCTGATGTTTCCGAGTTGATGAAAGGGCGATTCACCGGTTATTCAACCGGCCGGCTCGTTGCGCTGTGGAACGCACTCGAGGTCGATATCGATATTGTGGTGCGACCTCGGAAAAAGAATCAACTCCATCGTTCAGGCGTGGTGCGAATTCCGGAAGCAACGAAGGTGGCGTAATTGGGTCGCCAGGTGAGGTTTCCTTCACGCATTGGGGAAAAGACCGCCGAATTGCGGGTACCGCCCAGCCGAATCGCTGGTATAATACTGGATCAATGCGCCTCGCCCCGTTTATTGTATCCCATACAAACGCAATTCTTGATGCGTGGGAAGCCTTCGCGCGCACGCTCCTTCCCGGAACGAAGATGGACTCGCTGGCGCTGCGCGATCACGCGGCCGACATTCTGCTGGCCACGGTGCGGGATATGGAGTCGGTTCAAACCGCGGCGATGAGTTTGGAAAAATCGAACGGGTATAGCGACGGAAGCGCGTTCAGCATTCGACTCAACGGCGCGTCCGGGGAACACGCGATCGGGCGGCTGAGCTCGGGGTTTAATCTGCTGCAGTTGGTGGCCGAGTACCGCGCCCTGCGCGCCAGTGTGCTGAGCCTGTGGCGCACGAGCCTGCCGACGGCGGATCATCATGATCTGGACGATCTTTCGCTTTTCCATGAATCGATCGATCAATCGCTCGCCACGGCCGTCAACACCTACACCAAGCGGATCGATGAATCCCGCGACATTTTCCTCTCGATTCTTGGGCACGATCTTCGCAATCCGCTCAGTGCGATAGCAATGTCTGCCCACATGCTGCCCCGGGCGAACAAGCTCGATCCGGAATCGACGAAGTTCGCATCCAACATCGCCGGCAGTGTGAAAGTGATGAACCGGATGATCAGTGATCTGCTGGATTACACCCGCACGCGTCTTGGCGCGGGAATGCCCGTGGTTCGTGCTCCAATGGATATAGGAATCGTCTGCCGCGAGGTGGCGGCGGAGTTCCAGTCCTCTCACCCGGCGATGAAACTTCAAATTGAATCGGCCGGGGATCTCACCGGCGAATGGGACTCCCAGCGCCTTCGGCAGGTGGTGTCAAATCTGCTTGGCAACGCGATACAACATGGGGACCGAACGCAGTTGATCGAGATGTCGCTCAACGGCAATCATGCAGGTGTGGACGTCGCGATTCGTAGCCAGGGAACGCCCATTCCGCCGGGGGAAATGGTGAAGATCTTCGATCCCCTGGTTCGCGGCGCCAGTGCCGAGACGGTCAAGCACAACCGCCCGGGGAGCATCGGGTTGGGGTTGTACATTGCGCGCGAGCTCGTCATCGCGCACGGCGGGACGATCGACGTGAAATCCTCCGCGGCCGAGGGCACGGTATTCACGTTCCACCTCCAACACCATCTGCCAAGCGAACTTCCGGATACCCAGCCGGGCGCAAAACTGGGCGCGAAGTGAAACGCGAGCCTTTGAAGTAGGTCGATTGTTCACCGCTATTCCCCTGACAAAAAACGGCCTTCTTCAAAGGTCCGCGTCACGGGGATTTGGCGGGCGAGAGGTTTGCTCGATCGCGCGGCGTTGCGCCGCGCACGTGCTTGAATCGCTTGGCGATGTGGATGAACGGCGCCTCGACGAATCGCCGCATCAGCCAGGCGGCGATGAGCGTACACGCGATGCCCAGCGGCATTAGCATCCACGCGATGGCGACGCGGTCGCGGGTGAATCGGAAGCCGAGGTTGATCACGCGCACGCCGATCACTTCGTGGAGGAGATACGTGCCGTAGGAAATCGCGCCGAGTAATTGCAGCCATCGCCAGTTGAGCAGCGAGTGCAGTCGCCCGAGCCGGCCGACGAAGAAAATTAGCACGCCGGCGTTGAGCTTGGCGACGACCGAGTTGGCCCCGTCGGGGAAGTAACTTTCGTACACGCCGTGGAGCGGGCCGGTGGTGTAGAAGTGGTAAATCATCACCACGAACGCGGCGATCCCGCGGAGGGCGTCGATGAACGCGAACCGCGCCGCGCCCTCCGTCGCCGGCAACGGCAACGCAAGCTCGGGCAGCGGCGGAGTTTTTGTGTCAGATGGATCGACCTCCGCCATGCGGGGGATTAGACGAGGCGCTGGGGGATTATTCAAGGCGAGAAGTGCGGGCGCAACGGAGGAATTGTCTTACTCCTTCTCCCGGTACTCCGGGAGAAGGGGGGATGAGGGTTCTGTTCCCCATCGCAAAGTATTTGGGAACTAGGCAGAACCCTCACCCTACCCTCTCCCGGCGTACCGGGAGAGGAACAGAGAGAACACTCACCGTGCCGGCGGTGCGTCGCCGGGCGCCATGATCACTCGTTGATATCGATTCGCGCGTAGTTCGGCACGAAGCCGCACTCGGGGCAGCGCGCGGGGGTTGCGCGCAGGTCATAGCCGCAGCGCTCGCATTTGTTTTCCCTACCCCGGCTAGCTACTTCATCGCGGCCGACTTTCAAGTGATAGACGAGAGGGAGAAGGAAGGTACTGACTGCGACGGCGAAAAGGATCGTGCGTCGATCCAACCGGTCCTGATCCATATGCCAGATAATGTACGCAAGGAACAACAGGCACACCCAAATGAAGAACAAGCCCGTCACGACGGTCGCCTTCTCGATGAACGCCTTGGAAAATCGTTTCGGCATTCGTGACCGCTTTCGAGTCTTGTAGGTTTGGCTGTGCCGGACAATATCCGTCCGGCGAAGCCGTACTTACCGAGTTCACTGCGTCGGCCGCTCTTCTGATTTCTCTCGCCGTTGCAGCTCGATCGCGCTGCACAGATCTTCGCCGCACGCCGCCGGTGGTTGGCCGACGGGGATCGGTTCGGCCGGGCAGTTCTGGGGGTTCACCGGTAGGCCGAAGCCGCTTCTCAGCGTGCGGCGGTGCTGCAGAATTTGCTCCATCTCTTTTTTCGTGCCGATGGCCGGCGGGGTGTTCTTGATCGCGTCATTCAGCATGGCCCAGCTGACTTCACTCGCGATCACGCTATCTCGCGCCTGCGGCACGCCGAGGTTTTTCTTCGCGATCAAACTCCGGGCGAACGTATCGACAAACACGTCGAGCTTTTTATCGTTGAAAAGCGCAGTTTTGCGCACGGTGTTGTTCACGCCGTGGCATTCGATCGTGGCGTCGATGAAGTTGTGGTGCATGCGGGCGATGCCCTTCGTGCCGATGCAGTCGACGTAGCAGTTGTGGGTTTTGTCTTTCGCGAGATGGCCGTAGACGAACCCCTGCGTGATGTCGAAGACCACGCCGTTCTTGAAATGGCCGTGCGCCTGCACCCACCACGGGTCTTTGTGATTCCACATGCGCAGGCCCTGTGCGTGCCAGGTTTCGTACTCGCTTTTGGCGTACCAGCGGGCGACGTCGACGTAGTGCATGCCGCAATCGTGGAAGGGCGGGCCCTCGGGGGCGTGGCCTTCGGTGGGCATGTGGCCGGGCGTCATGTGGCTGACGCGGATGATCGCCAGCTCGCCGATTTCGCCTTCGGCGATGAAGGCCTGGATTTCCTTGTGGTACCACGCGTTGCGGTTGAAGAGATTCACGCCGACGAGCGATTTGCTGGCTTCGATTTCTTTCACCAGCTCCCACTCGGTCTTCACATCCGCGCCGATCGGCTTCTCCGCCATCACGTGTTTTTTGACCGCCAACGCCCGGCGGATCATCGCCGGCCGCGCGTCGGCGAGTGTGTAGAGCCCGACGACGTCGATCGATTTATCGGTGAAGATGTCTTCCGGATCGGCAATGATCTTCGCGCCAGGAACGGTCTTGCCGGCCAGCTCGCGTGACGCGGCGTTGACATCGCAGATGGCGGCGATGTCCCAGAAATCGCTGTGCTGCATGGCCGCGACAAACCCGCGACCCATCCGGCCGAACCCGATCACGCCGACACGGAATTTCTTGGGCATCTTCCAATCCTCTCGGAGACTCATTCAATTCGAAAGCACGATCCAGCGCCATCGATGGACGCGGATCTTTTCGCGAACGCGCATGCGACCGTTCATAAATGTTGCCACTCGCTTACGACTTCGCTGAGAATTTCTGGTGATGGTGCAGTTTGATTTTTCGTGGCACGGGCGGCTCGCCTGTGTCTTTGTTTTCAATCAAAAACCATGGGCGGGCCGCCCATGCCACTTCAGACTGCACCGCGACCAACTTTCTCCCGCTTCTTACATCGACGAGCTATTGTATGATCCTGAAGACGCTACGTCTTTTCAATGCTTGCTCGTGGCGGCAAACGTCCGATACCGCCGCCGCTCCATTTCCGAGGGTTTTTCGCATGAAATTCGCAATTGTCGCCGGTTTTCTGCTCCTCGCGACCGCCGCGTTCGCCCGCGCCGATCCGCCGCCGGAGCTTTGGTTTTACGACGCGGTCAATCTCCTGCCGGATCAGAACATCGACAAGCTCGAAAAGCTCTGGCGCCGCGCCGCCGCCGCGGGGTATTCGCACGTGCTGCTGACCGACAGCAAGTTCGGCCGGCTCGGCGAGCTGCCGAAAGCGTACTTCGATCACGCCGAGCGCGTGAAAAAACTCGCCGCGGAATTGAAGTTGCAGATCGTGCCGGCCGTCTTCCCGATCGGGTGGTCGAACGACATCCTCAGCCAGAACCCGAACCTCGCCGAGGGCCAACCGGTGAAGGACGCGCTCTTCGTCGTCCACAACGGCCAGGCCAAGCTGGTGGCAGACCCGGCCGTCGCGTTCGCGCCCAAAGTCGATTGGAAAGACGACGTCGTCGCGATCGATCACGGCCTCGCCACCGTGCGCGACAACCCCGCCAACGCGCGCTTCGTGCAGACGGTTACCGTCGCGCCGCACCGCTGCTACCACGTCTCGGTCTCGATCAAGACCGACCACTACACCGGCACGCCTGAGGTCAAAGCCCTCGTCCAGCCGCCGGGCAAGGAGCTGCTCTCACTCACGTACAACGAACTCGGCGTGAAGCCCACGCAGGATTGGACGCTGCACCACATCGTCTTCAACTCGCAGGATTTTTCGCAGGTCAAACTCTACTTCGGCGTGTGGGGCGGCGCGAAGGGCACCCTGCAGTGGAAGGATTGGAAGATCGAAGAGGCCGGCCTGGTCAACGTGCTGCGCCGGCCCGGCACGCCGGTGGTCGTGAAGGGCTACACAGAAGGAAAAGATTTCGAAAAGATCGAAGACCCGCACCTGGGCAACCGCCCGTGGCCCGGCGAGTACGAAATCTGGCACGAGCCGCCGAGCATCAAAACCAAGCTGCCCGAAGGCACGCAGCTGCGCGTCTCGTGGTTTCACCCGACCGTCATCGGCGGCGGATCGGTCTGCATCTGCATGTCCGATCCCGCCACCCGCGCCCTCCTCGCCGATCAGGCCAAGCGCGTGACGGCGCTCTTCAACCCCGCCGGCGTGATGATGGCCCACGACGAAATCCGCATCCAGAACCAGGACGACGCCTGCCTCTCCCGCAAGCTCACCCCCGGCGAAATCCTGGCCGACAACGCCACGTTCTGCGCCGGCCTGCTCAAAGGCCGGCAGGTCTACGCGTGGAGCGACATGTTCGACCCGCACCACAACGCTCACGGCGATTACTATTTAGTCAACGGCACCTGGGCCGACTCCTGGAAGGGCCTTCCGCCGAGCGTCACGGTGATGAACTGGAACTTCGGCCACCGCGACGAGTCCCTGAAATTCTTCGCCGGCGAAGGCCACAAGCAGATCCTCGCCGGCTACTACGACGGCGATGTCGAACAGGTCCGCGAGTGGAAAAAATCCGCGGCGACGGTGAAGGGCGTGGTCGGCTATATGTATACGACGTGGCAGGACAAGTACGGGGATCTGGAGGCGTTTGCGAGGATCGTGGGGGAGAAGTAGGGCGGCAGGCCGACATTACAAACCGACGTGCGTAACGGTTATGTCGCTCGCTCGACGGGTGGTTGCTTGAGGGATTAGCACTGAAGACTCGTATTCCCTCAATAGTTTCCATGCATACGGCTCACCGCTCGTTTCAAGACCAGCGGTGCCTGCGCTGGTAACTTGCGAAAGTGCCTTAGGTTCGGGACGCCAGAATCCGATGTCACTACCGAACGCCATTAGCTTAGTGTTTTTCTCCTTGGTTTTCCGAGCGTTTCCACGTCGATCTGGGTTGGGTCATCAGTTTGTATTTCTTAGGTCGCCGACGGACCACTCGCGGGCTCGAACGGCCGGGACGGTGGGGATTGAG
>JBBQNK010000005.1:0-138421 GCA_038329865.1 Tepidisphaerales bacterium
GCCCGCGTCTGCGGGTGAAGTACGATCCGTCGCTGTTCCATTGGCTGGCATCCCTTCCGGCCTCGTTGACGCGAGGCCCTTGTGTGAAGCGGATGCCAGTTTTAATACATCTTCGAGATTCGCGCGCTCCTATTTAGATCCTTCGGAGTACATCAGGATGACGATTTCTTTCAAGCGAACGGGTTTGGAAACGGGCTACGCGCGAAATTCCGCGGACCGCGAAGGCGTGATTTCAGGCTGCGTCGTCGTCGCCGGTGGGAGCATTTCGCCGGTGGCGGGCGCCACGCGGTCGCTCTTGCGGCGTTTGAGTTTGTCGATCCGCTTCTGCTCGTGCACCATGCCCATCTTGTACGCGGCCACGATGATCGAGCCGAAAATCACCATGTACAGCGCGCCGGCGTAGCGGGTTCGCAGGAAGACCATGCTCACGCCGAGCAGCGCGAAGAGGAACGCCAGGCCGTACTCGATCAGGACGGTCTGCTTCACCGTAAAGCCGCGGTCCTGCAGTTGATGGTGGAAGTGCTGGCTGTCCGCGCTGAAGAGCGGCCGGCCGCCCACCCAGCGGCGGGCGAAGGCGAGGCTCGTATCCAGCACCGGCAGCGCGAACATCACCATGGCGGCCAGGAACCACTTGGGGCGTTCCTCGGCCATCAGGATGATCATCGTGCCGCAGCTGAAGCCCAAGAACATGCTGCCGGTATCGCCCATGAAGATGCTGGCGGGGTTGAAGTTGTAGGGGACGAATCCGAGTACCGCGCCGAGCAGGGCAAGTCCCATCACGATGCGGAGCGCATCGGCGTTGGTGTGCAGCCCGCCGCCGAACATCGCGAGGTTGACGGCGACGAAAAGGAAGCCGGCCGCGATGATCGCCGTCACCCCGCCGCACAGGCCGTCTACGCCGTCCATTAAATTTGAAGCGTTGCAGCAACCGACGATGACGGCCACGACGAGGAAGCTGCTGAAGAACTGAATGATCCCGATGCTGATCGGCGGCAGCCCGGTGTAGACGGTGAGCTTCTGGCTGATCGGAATCAGGATCGGCCCGAGGCAAGTCGTGCCGACGCCGTCGTACAGCAGCAGCGCGGCGGCGAAGATCTGCCCCGCGATTTTAATGCCCGGCGTGAGCTTGTAGATGTCGTCCCACAACCCGAGCATGACGATCACGGCCGCGCCCAGAACGATGCTGAACTTGATGACGAGAAAATCCGTCGGCCAACCGGGCTCGATGCGGTGCAGTTGCAATTTCTGGCTGATCGCCAGCCCCGCGAGCCAGCCGAGGAACACCGCCACGCCGCCCAAGTAGGCGATCGGCGATTTGTGCAGCTTGCGTTTCTGGTCGGGCCGATCGATGACGTTGAAGTAGATCGCGATCATCCGCATCAGCGGCGTGAAGATAAACGCGATGATAAAGGCTGCATAAAAAACGTAGACGTACGGCGACAGCACTTCATCGGCGGTGAAAATCTTGGATGCAAGTCCCGAAGTCTGCATACGACATTCCGTAGCCCCCGTGCTATCCGGCTCCAGCCTTCAGGCCGAGCCGGCGAATATGAGCGATCCAACACCGCCGCACAATCCGTACAAACCCTCATTCAATTTCGACGATACGACCGCGCGGCTTAACCCGCCTGCTTCTGCTCGGCGATCACGGCTCCGATAATCTGCTCCAGATTGAACTGCCGATTGAATGGGATCACCGAACGAATGCGTTCCAGCTTCGGCACGCGACGAGGCAAATCGTCAAACGCCTGGCCGTAGGCTTTTTCGTACGGGACGTAATCTATACCACTGCGGGAGCCGGAAAGTTCGATGACTTTTTTGGCTAAATCGAGGATGGAAATCTCTTCATCACTGCCGAGATTGAAGACCTGCCCGACCGCCTTGGGCGCGGCCATCAGGCTGAGCATGGCGTCGATCACATCAGCGACGTGGCAGAAGCAGCGGGTCTGCTTGCCGTCGGCGTAAACCTGCAGCGGCTTGCCGGCCAGCGCCGCCGTTACGAATCGCGGCAGCACCATGCCGTACATGCCCACCTGCCGCGGGCCGACTGTATTGAATAGCCGCACGATCGTCACTGGCAACCCCGACTGCTTGTAATACGCCAGTCCGAGGAATTCATCAATCCCCTTGCTGTACGCGTAACTCCAGCGGCTGAATCGCGTTGCGCCCATGACGACGTCGTCGTCTTCACTGAACGGCACGCGGGCGCCTTTGCCGTAAACTTCCGAGCTGCTGGTGATCAGCACCGGCCGGTTGAATTTAAACGCGGCCTCAAGAACGACTTCCGTGCCGTGAATGGTGGTTTTGATCGTGCGGACGGGCTCATCCAGAATCAACTGCACGCCGACAGCGCTGGCCAGATGGAAGACCACATCGCACTGGCTCATGAGCGTGCCGACGGTGGCCTCGTTTTCGACGGAGTCGCGAACGAGATGAAACTTGGGATTTCCCCGCAAAAGGGCCACGTTGCTCTCGCGGCCGGTGGAAAGATCATCCAGCACGGTGACGGCGCACCCGTCGCGAACGAGCCGCTCCGCCAGGTGCGAGCCGATGAATCCCGCCCCGCCGGTAACTAACACATTTTTGCCGCTAAACGCCGATGAGGTCATGGGATGAGGCATCATAACGAGTTAAGACGGGTATAGTAGATTTATTTCCCGCCATGACGGACGCGCCGGAGAGTTTGCCCATCTTTGCAATGCCCGGCCGCATTTTTCGAAGAATTATTGGGTTTTTGTTGACGCAGTACGCGCTTGGCGAGTAAGTTAGGGATTGGAAGGGAGAGGCCAGTGCCCCGGGGGCAAATCCTCTTCAAGTAGTTCGCAAATTTGAGGGCCTGTGAAATCTACGCTCGCCATTACTGCCGGATTCCTGCTCGCCGCCTTGGCGGTTGGTGATACCGTCTATCGCATCGCCCCGCGCGAAGGCCGGACCTATCCCGATGTCGTCATCGCTAAAGGCGTCCTCGGCGACACTAGCCTGCTGACCGATCAAGACGACGACGCCATGACCAAAAATCTGGACGATCTCTTCGCCCAGGATTCCAAGGACGGCATCGACGCCGACGAGCTGGCCAGCATCCGCGAACTCGCCGCCATCGCCAAGCCGCACGATTCCTCGTGGGGCGAAGACTTCTTCAAAGCAGCCGACGGAAAAGTCGGCGGCGTAACCCCGTACCTGATGGCCTGCACCACCGGCGCGTGGGACCCCACGCTCGGCGCTTCCATGGCCACCTCCGCAACCAGCGGACCGATGTCCTACTTCTCCTCCGGCTCCAATAACGGCGGAGCATTAGTCGACCAGTTCGCCCTCGGCGGCGGTGGAGAATCCGAATCCGCCCAATACCGCGGCGGCGGCAGCAGCGGCGGATCGTCCCGCGGCAAAACCGCGTTCAACGCGTCAGTAAGCAACGCCCAAACCTTCGCCGTTCCTGAGCCGGCCAGCTTGAGCCTCCTTGCACTCGGCGCGCTCTCGCTGATGGGCCGCAAGCGCCGGGCGAAGTAAATCTTCGACCGACTTCAGCGATTCAAATCCAAATTCCAGATCAGCATCGCCTCGTCGGCGATCTCCGCGCAGTGGCGGTATCGTTGCGGGTCGATCCGCACCAACTCGCATCCCATGCTCGCGTAGAACCGGCAGGCGGCGACGTTGACGTTTTGCGTTTCGATTTTCAGGTGCGAGCAGCCCTTCGTCTTCGTCCAATGCGACGCCGCTTGAAATAGTGCAGATCCGACGCCTCGCCGCTGGTGCGAAGATCGGACGCGAAGATCCCACAGCACGGCCAGATCACGTCGGCCGTCGAGCATCTCAACGCTGGGCGTATTCCACGCGACGGCCGCCCCGCCGACGGTTTCGCCGGCGTCGAGCGCGAGCCAGAATCCCCAGTTGGAGAGATCAAACCGCCCCGGCCAATTCAGCGGCCCGCCGTCGGCGTAGGTGTCGTAGTTTTTGGTGTACGGCCTGTTCACCGGCCGCTCGGTGAAGCCGAGCGCGCCAAGGCCGGCCGGAATTTTTTCGACGACCATCTCCGATCGAACCTCGCACAACATCGGCACGCTCGCGTACTCCACCAGCCGATCCGCGCTGATTTTTTCGATCACCACGGCCATGTGCATCGCTCCAGGAAATCAACGATCGGTTCGCGTCCGGTTGCAGTCGCATGGGCTACCAGCCCATGCTTTTGCGTTAAGAGGCATGGGCTGTTAGCACATGCGACGAAAATCCGATTTGCACTGCACCCCAACCCATTTATCCCGCCGCCAGTGTGCTCAGATCGTCTCACCCGCAAGCGGTTTTCGCGCGCAGAGATAAATCGGCGACGATTCCCTTGTACGCCGTCCGCCACGAATCCACCTGCACGCGGGCGAGCGCGGGAATATCGGATGCTTCGGCAGGACGGATATTCATTCGCGTGGGGCCACGGCGGGCGTGGGTTTGCCGTCGACGGGTTGCAGGCTTTCAACATCCACGGTGTAAAGGCTGCCGATGTATCCGTCGTCTGTCTTTTCAACTTTGATGTGCAATATCCCCACGATTCGCACCGGCGCTTCGATGTAAGTCACGCCGGCGTTGTCGGCGGTTTTGCACTTGAAAAAATCCTGCACACACGGTGGCCCGCGGAAGGACCACTTCGTTTTCGAATAGACCGCTTCGAAGCGAGTCACCTTCTCGCCGAGTTCCGCCCGGCACCACATCTCGCCGACGAACGTCACACGCTTTCCGTCCAGGTCCTGGAAGGATTTCGGAAGGTCATTGATCGTGCCGCTCGTCTGATCGAAGTCAAAATTCCCCAGCGTCTTTAAGTTGATCGACGTCGCGCTGGCCGCCGCCTGCGTGGTTGCGGGCTTTGTTGATGGCCGGGACGTTGGCCCGGCACCGAGTGCAAGCAGCGACACGGCAATGACCACGAAAATTCGGCAAAGCGTTGTGTTCATGGAAGGCCCCGACTTTCTCCGCATTTGGTAGGACAGACATTCCTGTCTGTCATGGACGGATGTACTCATCTGCCCATCTCACCTGACGAAAACCGCATCCGCGTACGAATCGAGGCGTTCCTCGCTTCGTGACAGACAGAAATGTCTGTCCTACTGAATGCGCAAACGCAAACACGCGATCACTGCAGCGGCGAAGGAATCGGCGTCTCCATCGGGCGGCGCCAGAGCAGGTGCATGCGCCAGTGCTGATCGTCCTTCGCGGGATAATCCAGCCGGTAGTGTGTGCCGCGGCTTTCGGTTCTGGCATGGGCGGCCATCGTGATCAGCGTGCAGGCGGTGAGCATGTTCTGCAGTTCCCAGCCGTTCTCCGCGGCGGCGGGGCCGATGACTTTCGGGTCGAAGACCTTGTCCATCACATAGCGGCTCCAGAAGGTGATGATCTCGCGGGTTTCTTCCAGGCGCTGGCCGTCGCGCTCGATGCCGACGTTGCGCCACATCACGCTGCGCAGGCTGTTGCGAACGTCGGCGATGTCGAGCTCCGTCTTCGTGCTCGGCGGAACGCGGTGCTCTAGATGAATCGGAAATTTCACTTCCTCCGCGCACGCCGCGGCCGCGTGCGCGCCGGCGCGCGAGCCGTAGGCGAGCCCTTCGAGCAGTGAATTGCTCGCCAGGCGGTTTGCGCCGTGCAGGCCGGTGCAGGAGGCTTCGCCGATCGCGTACAGGCCCGGCAAACTCGTGCAGCCGAAGTCGTCGGCGTCGACGCCGCCCATGATGTAGTGCATGGCCGGGTGAATCGGGATCAGATCCTTCGCTGGGTCGATCTCGAACTCCACCAGCAGCTTGGCCAGCTGCGGGAAGCGCTCGGTAAACGCCGCGCCGGCGAGATGGCGAACGTCCAGGAAAACGTGCGTGAAATTCGTCTTGCGGATTTGCGCGATGATCGCGCGGCTGACGATATCGCGCGGCGCCAGCTCGCCGGCCGGGTCGTAATCTTTCATGAAGCGATAGCCGTTGCGATCGACGAGGTACGCCGCCTCGCCGCGGACGGCCTCGGTGATCAGCGCTCGGCTCGCACCGGCGACGTACAGCGTGGTCGGATGGAACTGCACCATCTCCATGTCTTTGAGCGTCGCGCCCGCGCGGTACGCCATCGCGTGCCCGTCGGCCGTCGCGACCGACGGGTTGGTCGTTTCACGATAAAGCTGCCCCGCCCCGCCGCTGGCGAGAATCGTTCGCTTGGCCCAGATGATGTTGACCTGCCCGTCGATCATGACGATCGCGCCGAGGCATCGCGGGCCTTTCGGAAGCGACGCGGCGGGGCCCACGCCCAGCGGAGCAGAGGCGCCGGCGCGAAGCTCCGTCGAAGAGCCTGTTCCGTGAGTGCTCGTTGCGCCCGCTCCGCGCTCAGCCGAATCGCCTTCCCCGCGCTCAGTCGAGGCGCTTGTCCCGAGCGAAGTCGAAGGGCCCGCCCCGGACGAAGTCGAGGGATCGTCGGTGAGAAAATCGATCGCGAAACTGTTCTCGCTCATGCGTACGCCTTCGCGCGAGCGGACGGTTTTGATCAGCGTCTGCGCCAGCTCCTTGCCGGTCGCGTCGCCGTAGGCGTGAACGATCCGCGCGAACGAGTGCCCGCCCTCGCGGCCGAACGCCAGGTCGTGCGGGTTGCCGGGCTTCTTGTCAAAATGCGCGCCCCACTCAAGCAACTCCAGCACGCGCTGCGGCCCTTCCTTCACGGTGATATCCACCGCCCGCCGATCGCAAAGCCCCGCGCCGGCGGCGAGCGTGTCGTTCACATGCGACTCGATGGAATCCAGCGGCTGCAACACCGCCGCGATGCCGCCCTGCGCGTACCAGGTGTTGGATTGGTCGATCGTGTCCTTCGTGAGGAGCAGCACGTCGACGCCCGCGTCGGCAGCCGCGATCGCCGCGCGCAACCCCGCGACCCCGCCGCCGATGACTAGCACGTCAGTAAACTGCTGCGGCAGCCGTGCGGCTTTGAACGGGAGCAGGTAACGGCGCTGGGTGAGGGATTCAAGCATGTGCGGTGATTATAGAGCGGAATTCGCCTCCGGTCGCGATCGCGCACGGGCTGGAAAGTTCCGTCTCGTCAGAGCCGTCCACGCCGGTCGCTGTGCGGCCGGATTCATGTTTCGCGAGCGCCCAGAATCCGGACGCACAGCGACCGGCGTGAATGGATCATTTCTTGACTTTCACGTATCGATCCTGAAACCACGTTGACCGATAAATCGCCGGCCAAAGCGTGGCGGTGGTGATGCCGAGAATGGCCACGATCAGCAGCACAATCACGCCGGCCCGGAAGGTGATTTGCAGCCAGCCTGATCGCATGAAAGTAGCATGGCGGAGATCGGCGGAGAGTTCAAGCGGCGGAAGCGTTCGCGGGCACGGCCCCGCACTCGGGACAGCGATCGGGCGTGGCACGGAGGTCGTAGCCGCACTCTCTGCATAGACCGGAATTGTATTCGGGTCGCCTCAGCCGCCGAACAATCGCGACCAACGGAAGCAAGGCTGTTCCCGCAATCGCATACCAGATCGAAAAAGATCCTGTAAACAATTGCGTTGACCTGATTGGATTTCTGAGGGTATGCAGATGAGTCAACATGATCTGCCGAACAAAAACGCCGTAACTATGAAATCCAGAATCAAACGGAAAGCTTCGGCCCGGGACACCGCCTTGATTTTGATTCCCGCATTTCCTGAACCAAATTTTTGAATCTACAACGGACACTCCGAACCAGATTTGTTTGTTTCCTGCAGGTGAAAATGCATACGAGCACCCACCGGGAAGACTTCCGAACTGTGCCCCACAAATGTAAATGCAAATCACAAACGATAGGACCGACGCAATGGTAAACAGGCGTTGCTTCACAGTTTCATCTTAATCCATCCAAACGATCTTAGATTTGATTAATTTTCGAATTTTCGATTTTCGAATCAATCCCACCCGAAACTGGATCGCTCTCTCCAAATCATCCAAGATGTTGGGATGGGATTGCAGTTTAACATCGCCGTCGTCGGTTGCGGCGTGGCCGGGGCTACGGCGGCGTTGATGCTCGCCCGTCGCGGGCATCGGGTGACGTTGTTCGAGCAGTCGGAACGCGTCGGGCCGGCCGGGGCGGGGATTTTGTTGCAGCCTTCCGGCCAAGGGGTGTTGCGCGGGATCGGGTTGCTCGATGAGGTGATCGCGTCGGCCGAGCCGATTCGGGAAATTTACGCGACGACGCATCGCGGGCATGAACTGATCCGGCTGCGGTATGCGGATCTGTCGCCGAAGCGGTCCGGTTACGGCCTGCATCGCGGCGACCTTTTCACGGTGCTGCACCTCGCGATGCTCGCGGCGGGTGTCGACCTGCGGCTGAATCAGCCGGTGACGAGCTTCGCACAAAATGCGGATCACGTTTGGCCGATCGCCGCGGACGGTGTGCAAAGCAGTCGCAGTTCATCAGGCGGGTCTGCGCCGCGTGACACGCATCGCGCGCAGCCGCAACACGAAATCAAAAAGTCGCTCGGCGAGTTTGATCTGCTGATCGCCGCTGACGGGTCGCGGTCTCGCCTGCGGGAATCGTCGGGCATCGCGCACTGGACACTGCCGTACGCGGGCGGCGCGGCGTGGGTGGTCGGGCGGAATGAATCGATCCGCGGGCAACTTCGGCAAGTCACGCACGGCACGCGCCGGCTCTGCGGGCTGCTGCCGATGGGCGGCGGGCGGTGCTCGCTCTTCTGGGGGATGCACGAGCGCGAACAGGCGGCCGTTTGGGCTGGGGAATTTTCGGCGTGGCGGGAGGATGTCGTGCGGCTCATGCCACAGGCCTCGCCGATGTTCGATCAGCTTTCCGATTTCGCCGGCGTGAAGTTCGTGCGGTATCAGCACGTTTCGATGAGTCGGTGGCACTCGGGCCGGGCCGTCTTCATCGGCGACGCGGCCCATGCAATGAGCCCGCACCTGGGCCAGGGCGTGAACCTGGCGCTGGTCGATGCGCGGGAATTGTGCACCGCGATCGACCGACAAGCGAACGTGAAGCAGGCCGTCATCGACTACGAGCGCCGCCGGCGCCGGGCGCTGGCGACTTACGCAGCCGTCACCTTTAGTGTTGCGCCATACTTCCAGTCAGTCGTGCCGCTATTAGGGTGGGGACGCGATCTCGCCCTGCCGTGGATGCCGCGCTTTAAACCGTTGCGGCAGTTGATGCTGCGAACACTTTGCGGGGGATTGGGTGCGTCGCGCGGGAGTAGGTAGAGATTGCCGGTCGTAGAATATTGGTTTCGATCGATTCTTGGAGATTGTGGAGCGCCTTTTCGAAGCCAATTGCCGACTTTTTAAGTGATTTCAACGCTTCTCCCGCGTAGGGACCAGCGGCTTGCGCCATAGGTGCGATTTTCATCACAGCCTGCGCAATTGTTATGCGGGAAGCCTCGTTCTGGTGAACAATCATGCATCAAAAGTGGGCAGCCTCTAAAGCGGAATCGCGGCCAATGCTTTTGAACTGACAAATCTCTCCAAAATCGCCGGTATTGAGAAAATTATCGCGAAAATCGGTTCTGGCACGGGCGTTGTTATAGAGCATTTCGTCATCGTCGCGGTGACGATGATGAGTGACCTCGAGAGTCACTGTCAATCATGGAGCGCGGTTGGTTCCCACGGGCGGTGTCGCCTAGCCGACGGTCGGCTAGGCGACACGCTTGCCCGGGGTTTTCCAAAGGCCTTTCCTGATTACCGCGGTTTTGCACTTCTCCCCCTCATTTGAAATTTTGCAGCTGTAACCAAAGGTTCGACGCACTAAGGGGCGGTCGGACCTTCGCTGCATTTTTATCTGTATCTTGCGAATCGCTTTCATTCTAAAAGCCCACGGCAGGCCTGCCGTGGGCTTGGCTGCTTATCCGCGAGAGCCAGAGCCTAGGTCCGGTTCGTTTCTCGCTCTACAATCCGCCGCACCATGGCGTTCATCGATTACCATTTTTCCAGCGGCGTTTTGAGCAAGCAAACCTCGGCGTACGTGATCACGCCCGACACCGGACGCGGGCCGTTCCCGGTGTTCTACTTGTTGCACGGGCTGTCGGATGATCACACCGTCTGGCACCGCCGCACGCGGATCGAGCAGTACGTGCAAGGCCTGCCGCTGATCGTGGTGATGCCCGACGGCGGGCGGAGTTTTTACACCGACGCGCACCAGGGCCACGCCTTCGCGAAGCATTTCGGCCAAGAGCTTCCGGCGAAAATCGAAGAGACCTTCCACGCCAAAACCACCGGCAAGGCGAGGTGCATCGGCGGGCTCTCGATGGGCGGGTACGGCGCGTTCCGCATCGGCCTGGGTTTTCCCGGGCGATACACCAGCGTCACCAGCCACAGCGGCGCGATGCAGATCGATCGCCACCGCCTCAACCGCGGCCCGGCCGGTGAGTTCGACCGAATCTTCGGCCCCTACCGCGCCGGCTCCGATCACGACCTACTCGCGCTCGCGAAAAAAGCCAAACGACAATGTAAACTCCCCCGCCTTCGCATCGACTGCGGCACGGCCGACTTCCTGCTCGAACAAAACCGCAGCTACCACACCGCGCTGCAAAAGGCCGGCGTGCCGCACGAGTACGAAGAATTCTCCGGGGAGCACAACTGGGATTACTGGGATCTGCACGTGCGCGAGGCGATTGAGTTTCACTGCAGGGCGCTGGGGATTAAGCGGGCGTGATCGCGTGAGTCTGACTTTTGTGGCACGGGCGGCTCGCCCTTGTGTTTGCTACACACCGAAGACCATGGGCGAGCCGCCCATGCCACTCCGGACAACGTCATTGCAACTCGATTCCACCGATTTGGAACAGAAAATAAAAACCCGCCGGCGACTCGGAAAGTCATCGCCGGCGGGCATCTTGTGGCTTGTTGCCGTCGCGCGTTGTTTGATTACGCGGCGAGCGGCTGAGTGCTGAGGTACAGGCCGAGCATGCCGCGGTCCATTTCGTCCATGTCAACGAGCCGGCCGCAGACTTCGGCCTGGCTGTCGTCAATCTTCATCACGCGGGCGACGGTCATCCAGCCGATCCATTCACGCTTGGGCTTCGGATCATTGCTGCTTGTGTCGACGAACGGGCAGATGCCGGCGTAGTCGGGGAGGGCGAGCTTCACGCGAATTTGGCCGTCGGCTTTGATGTTGGCTTCCTGCGTGCGGATGCGAACCCCGCCGGCGGAGAGATCGACGAGCTGGCCCATTGTCTGGCCGGACTTGCGGGCGCCGTCCCAGCGCTCGACCGTGATGCCGGACTGTTCCAGATCATGCCGGCGGTGCTGGCGACGCTCGGATCCGGGCTTGGATTGGAACGGACCAATTTTCATCGAATTCTTTCGGCCGTGCTCGTGAAGGGTCGTCATCGCTGGCTCCTTTAGGACTGTGAACTGTGACACTCGATGCTGCTATCATCGGACGACTTTATGAATTGCTTGTGTTAATTTGGGTAGTTTTGGTAATTGGGGTATAAATTCTTTTATAGGACGGTTTTTTGCATCTAAAACCGCACTTTCCCGGAAATCGGGCGCTCACGCCGGTGTCTGAGGTACTCCGAAGGCCCGGATCGGTCGGGCGAAGAATCCGGGTCTTCGGAGTACCTCAGACACCAGCGTGTGAAAATTTGCCCGAAAATGAGCCCCGAGTGACCCGTTTCGAGAATGTTTCACCCCGCCCAAGGATTTTCTCGACGCGTTCCACACCATGTTGTAATGTTGGATCAATCAACACCCCGGCGATCGCACACGAGGCTTTTTCACTGTGTCTCTCTATCTGATGTATCTGTTCATCCTGTGGATGCTCTGGCGGCCGGGCCAAACGCCGATGACGGGGCACTTAGCCCTTCGCGTCAGCATGTTCTTCGGCTTTTACGTGCTGCTGATTCTCACCCTCGGGCTCTGGTCGCGATTCCTGGCCCGGCGGGTGGTGACGGCCAACCTCCACCGCAGCGTCAATCGATTCAACCGCATGGTGCATTACGCACGGTGGATGGTGCCGATCTGGTTCGCCGTCGGCATTTGGCTGCTGGGCTGGGGCGATTTGATGCAGATGATTTTCCCGCCCGTCAAAGAGGGCGAGCCGGTGGCGTGGATGGGATTTCATTCCCCGACGATGCTGCTGGGCATTCTGCCCGGGTTGCTGACGTGGATGGGCCTGTGGTGGGCGCAGTTTCCGGCCGACCGGGCGCTACGCGAGCAGAATCTGCTCAATCAGCTCGATGCCGACCTGCCGATCATCGACCCGCCGCGCTTCCGGCAGTATTTCAGCTCAAACTTTCGGATGCAGGTGCTAATGATCGGCATGCCGATGCTGCTGATCGTCGCGGTCGAAGACGTGCTGATGAAAGCCTGGACGCTTGTGGGCCAAACATCCAACGACACGGTCGAAGGGGTTTGCGCGGTGACGTCGCTGTTGCTGGTGTTCCTATTCGCGCCGCTGCTGCTGGTAAAGGTTCTCTCGACCGAGCCGCTGCCCGATTCGCCGTTACGGCGACGGCTGATGTCCATCAGCCGACGCGGGGGCGTGAAATGCCGGGATATTCTGCTTTGGAAAACCAACGGCAACGTGAGCAACGCGGCCGTCATCGGGCTTGTGCCGCAGGTGCGGTACGTGCTGCTGAGCGACGCGCTGCTCGAGACGATGACCGACGAACACATCGAGGCCGTCTTCGCCCATGAAATGGGGCACGTGGTTCACCGCCACATGGTGTGGTATGCGATCTTCTTCATTCTGTGCACCACCGGCGCCGGCGCACTGGCGGTTTCGTTTCAGAACCGCGTGACACTCGCCGGCCAACAGCTTTACGCGGTGGCCAGCATCGGAACGATGCTCTGGTTCTTCGGATTCTTGAGTCGCCAATGCGAGCGCCAGGCCGACGTATATGCCGCCCGGCTGATGGAACTCGAACACCGCAACACCTACGGCAGCACGAGCGAACTGGTATGGAACCCGGCCGACCTCGTCGCGCCGCTCTCGCCGGCGATCGCGGGGGCGCAATTGGAGTTCATTCAATCGAGTGAGCGAACGTCGTTCCCGAATCCCAGCGTCGGCCGACACGGCGCGGGACTTTTCTCAGCGGCCCTGCACCGCGTGGCGGTCGTCAACAACGTGCCGCTCGGAAAATTCGAGTGGCTGCACGGGAGCATCCAAAAGCGACTGCATTTCATCCGCGAACTCGCCAGCCATCCCAACCGCACCGACCAGTTCGACCGCCAGATGCAGCGCATGTACGGCCTGCTGCTGCTGGGCTTTTTCGTGAGCCTTCTCTGGATCAGCGTGACGCAGCTGACGGGACGGTAGCGAAATTCGAATGACGAAATTCGAAATTCGATTGAAATTCGAATTACAAAAAGAATTCTGGCGTACGGGCTTCAGCCCGCGCGTCAGTCCTTCAACCAAATCACACTCTCCGGTAGCGCGTCAACTTGTATTGTTCCTCTCCCGGTATTCCGGGAAAGGGTAGGGTGAGGGTTCGGATTCCCGGGCCGAACGGTATTCAAATCGAAAAGACGTTGGCCTCGGTTGCGTTCTATCAATCGCCGATCGTATGAGCAAACCGACAGAACCCTCACCCCGCCCTCTCCCGGCGTACCGGGAGAGGGAGAAATGCGCCTGCCGATTGAACGAATTTCGTCATTCAATCGAATTTCGTCATTCGAATTTTCATCCACACTCAGTGCGTCGTCACATGCGCTTCTTCGTGCCCGCCGTGCACCACGCCTGCGGGTGGTTCGGAAGCCGCAATGACCTGCACTGGAATCTCCGGCGGGAGCAGCGCTTCCAGACGGCGCTGGAACGTTCCCTTGATCAAGTGATACAGCACGCCCTGCCGGCTGCTGCCGATGAGGACTCGGTCGCAGCCGTAGATGGCGGCGTTTTCCGCCATCAGCTCGGCGGCGTCGGAGCCGGTGTCGTAGATCGGGAGCACCGGCACGCCCAACGAGTGGCCCCAGTCGAGGATCTTGCTGAAGGTCCGCAACGCCGCGAGATCGGAATCGATCGTCAGGCGTTTTTCGTCGTATTTGTACGACAGATTCACCTGCCGGATGAAGCAGACGACGAGCGTGGAGTTGGATCGCTTCGCCTCGTCCAGCGCCGAGGGCGCCAGCGCTTCCGAGCCGTACGTCCCGAGCAGGATTTTCGGCTTCAGCAGCGCCGCCGGCGTGAGCTGCTCGGCGATCGCCTGTCGCAGCAGGCTGATTCGCGGACCCTTTCGGTCGGCCAGCCACTTGGTCAGCGCCCGCGCCGTCAGGCCGATCGCCATGACGACGATCACGAACAGCAGCGCGTGCAACTTGGTGAACGCCAGCGAAACCCAGATCGCCAGCAGCACGATGCCCAGCAGCACCATCGGAATCTTCCGGTGCATTCGGCGTAAGCGCGGGTGCGTCGCGCAGAGCGTGACGTTGATCGCCACCGCGCCGATCACGCCGATCGCGTAGAGCGCGGCCAGCGCTTCAAGATCGTGGCTGATCAACAGCACGAGAATCGGCACGGTCGCGGCGACGACGGCCGGCACCCACGGCACGCCGAAGCGGTTGAGCTTCTGCATGAAAACGGGCAGCTCGCCGTCGCGGGCCATGAGGTATTGCACGGAGATCATGTCGGTCAGCGCGGTGTTCGTCGCCGAGAGCAGAAGGATGCCTCCGACGATCTGCACGAGTAGCTTGCCAATGCCGAGCGTGTAGTGATCGGTATACAAGCCCGCGAGGTACGCGAGCATGTCGGCGGTGTGATGCGAGCGGTCGAGCGGGAAGACGGCGATCATCGCAAAAGCCAGGATCACGTTAAAGATCGCGACTTCCGCCGTCACGACCCAGATCGCTTTTTTAGCCGTGTGAGCGACGGGCTTTTTCATCACGCCGGTGAGATTGGCGATCGCCTCCACGCCCGACAGCGCCAGCACGATCGATACGAACGCGATCCACATCTCGCCGGGGCGAATGTGCGTGCTGGTATCGAGCAGGTTGGCCCAGTGGATGTGGTGGTAATCGATCTGCGGCAGCGCGAACGCGGTGATGAGCAGCGTGATGACGATCATGCCGACGGCCGCGAAGATCGCGAACCCGCCGGTGTGCTTCGGGCCCATCAGGTTGAACATGCCGATGCCTGCAATAGCGACAATCGCCCACAGGCCCGGCGAATCCCACTCCAGCAGCGACTCGCTCGCCTGCGGCTGCGAGTCTTCGTAGAGCTGCTGCACGTCGGCGCGGTAACTCGCGTCGGCCGAGAGCGCCTTGAGCCGTTGGTACTCCTCCTCGGTCATCGGGCGATCGAACACCACCCACTGCTTGCCTTCAAAGACGAGCATTTGCTTGTCGGTGTCGTACTTGAGCAGGGCTTTGAAGACCGGCGACGCCAGCACTTCCGCCGGCGGAGCGGCGGCTGCGAGGTGCGGGGCGTTTTCTACATTCAACCCCGCCCCGGCGTCTTTTACTTTCGATGTTTCGGTTCCTGCAGCAGCGGCGGCGGCGCTTTCGTCGGTCTGAACCTGGTGATGGCGCGGCAGGCCGAAATAGTGGAACGCATCGAGCGCGCTCAGGCTGGCCGTGACGGTGTAGTCGGCGAAGAGCAGCAGCGCGCCGACGACCGCGAGCGTTTTACTCTTGGATTTCGCCGCCGTGTAAACGCCGCCGCCGTCGGGGTAGATGCGGCAGATCTGCGTGTACGCCCAACCGACGGCCACGATCAGAAGGCTCATCAGCAGGATGAGGTAAAAGCTCGTCCGCCCGGCGAAGAGGAACGCGAGCCCGAGCACGTACAGTCGACTCGTGCCCCAGTCGCCGAACAAGAGCCCCGCCGCCTGCAGCCAGGTGACGTTGCGTGGCCGTTCAGCCGCGAGCAGGGATAAAGCCTCAGGCTTTGCCTTGCCACCAGTGGGAGCGGAATGCATAGGTCGAATCGCTTTCGATTGGAGCGATCTGACGCGACCATCCGTCACGGTTCACAACGAACTTGCGTTCGTGGCTACCGACGGATTCGGATCTTCACGTCAAAAAGCCCAGACGTTCAACACCCTCAACGATTTTCATCGTTGAAACGCGGAAACGTCTTCATCGCACAGCGCTGGCTCGGAAGGTGATCAACACTGAATGTGCTGATCCACAGAGGCTTCGCCTCTGCACAGTGGAGCTTGCGTTGCGCCCTTTCACAGGCCTACGGGGTTAGCTGACGGGCTAGGGCTTGAAAGTGCCCCGGGACTTTTGTGAGTCCCTTAGCCCCCGGTGAGCAGTAACTTCCTTCTGCTCACCCTTGGGTTCCCCGCGTCGCACCATCGGGCACGACCTCGGCGGTCACATAACACGGCTGATAGCGTGACACGTTTTTGGGAGATGTCAATGGTCTTTTTGCACACGCGTTTTGCACATTCGCTCAATCGTTTGCAAGGGCGGGAGTTATGAACAATCTTGGGGAAAAGTTGAGTTTCGGGGCTCGAATTTCGGGTTTCAGGGATGATGGATTTGATCCACTCAGGACTCGATACTCGCAAACCCAGACCTCAGGACCCGGAGCCCCAGGAGTCACTTCACCGGCTCCGTCTCTTTCAACTTGTCGGCGGCTTCGGTGTCGATTTGTGCTTGCGTCGGCTCGGTCGTGTGGACGACTTCGACCTGCATGTCGGGCGGCAGGAGCGATTCGAGCTTTCGCTGGAAGCTCCCCTTGATCAGGTGGTGCAGCGAGCTTCGCCGGCTTGAGCCAATCAGCACTTTATCCACGCCGTTGATGGCGGCGGTCTCGGCGATCAGCTCCGCCGAGTTCGGGCCGGTGTCGTACATCGGGATGATCGGCACGCCGAAACGGTGGCCGAGATCGAGGAAGTCGACGAACAGCGCCTGGGCGGCCGGGTCGGTGTCGAGCGTGAGCGTGACGTCGCTCTCGACCTTATACGACAGCGCGACTTCGCGCACGTAGCAGACGACGAGCGCGGCATTGAGCGATTTGGCCAGTTCCAGCGCCGGCGTGGCCAGCCGGGAAGAGCCGGCGGTCGAGAGCAGGATCTTCGGCTTCATCAGCGCTTCGGGCGTGAGTTGCTCGACGATCGCCTGGCGCAGCAGCGAAGGCTTGGGCCGTTTCGTCGCTGCGAAGCGCGTGAGCTGCCGCGCCGTCAGGCCGACGACCATCACGATCGACACGAAGATCAGCGCGTGAATCTTGGTGTACGCGAGCGTCGCCCACACGCCGATCAGCAGCAGGCCGATCGCCAGCATGAAAATCTTGCGCCGCACCTTGCGCAAGCGCGGGTGGAACGCCGTCAGCAAACAGTTGATTGAGACCGCCCCGACAATGCCGATCGCGTAGAGCTGCGCGAGCTTTTCAAGATCGTGAAAGAACAGCAGCACGGCAGCGGGGACGATCGTCGCAATCACGCAGCCGATCCACGGCGAGCCGAAGCTGTTGAGCTTCTGCAGCACCTGCGGGAGCTCGCTGTCGCGGCTCATGACGTACACGGTGCTCATCAGTGCGCCGATGGCGGTGTTGGTCGCGCTCAGCAGCAGCACGCCGCCGACGATTCGCACCGGCCATTCGCCCCACGGGCCGACGTAATGCCCGGCGAGGAACGCGAGCATGTCTTCCTTGTGCCCTTCGCGTCCCAGGCCCGACGTGGAGACCATGATTAGCGCCAGCAGCAGGTTGAAGACCGCCACCTCGGCCGCCACGAGCCAGATCGATTTGCTCGCGGTTTTGTAGACCGGCTTGTGCATCACGCCGGTGAGATTGGCGATCGCCTCCACGCCTGATAGCGCAAGCACCACCGCCACGAACGCCTGCCACATGTCCAGCGGCGGCTGGTGTAAAGTGCCGACGTTTATCTCCGACCATTTCAGCTGCGGCAGCGCAAAGAGCGTGACCAGGAGCGTGATGGCGATCATCCCCACCGCCGCCATGATCGCCGGGCCGGCCGTGTGCTTGGGGCCGAGGAGATTCAGTGCGCCGATCAGAAAAATCGCGAAGATCGCCCACAATCCGGGGCTGTCCCAGTGCCACAACGTCGGCGTTTTGAAGGATTTCCTCTCCAGCACCTTGGCGGGCTCGCCACTGGGCTGGGTTTCCTCGATTTTCACGACGACGGTCTCGACCTTGTCGGATTCGAGCCGCACGTCGTCGCCGGCGTCTTCTTCAGCCACCAGCGCCGCGCGGTGCTCACCAAGCCCGAAGTAGTGGAACGCTTCCACGGCGCTGAGCGAAGCGGTGATCGTGTAGTCGGAAAATAAGAGCAGCGCCCCTACCACGCCGAGCAGCGCATTGCGATGCCTCGCCGCGGTGTAAACGCCGCCGCCGTCGGGGTAGATTCGGCAGACCTGCGTGTACGCCCAGGCGACAAGCAGAATGAGAATGCTCATCGCCGCGATGAGGAAAAAGCTGCTCCGCCCCGCGACCAGGAACGCCAGGCCCAGCACGTACAGCCGGCTGGTGCCCCAATCGCCGAACAGCAGACCGGCCGCCCCGAACCATCCGAGATTGCGCGGGCGCTTGCTGGCCAGAAGGGAAAGGGCTTGCGGTCGATGCGGATCGGCGTGTGAATCGCTCATGAGTCTGAAGTCTTGATTTTCAATTCAAACGAACCGCCCGAGTCGCGTTTCACACGACACAATCCTGCGCGATATCAGGCGGCAGACAGGTTGACTTGCTTCGCTGCAAATTCCCCGGCAATCGTCAACTTTTCCTGCGCTCACACCCTATCAGAGACGAGGCTGACCGGTCAAAGATTATGGCCCATCTTTTCTTTTTTAGTTTGGAGATATTTTTGATTATGACGGCCCGGCACGATGCGGATCGGCACTTCTTCGACCACTTTCAGCCCGTACCCTTCGATGCCGTAAATCTTCTTCGGATTGTTGGTCATGATGCGGATATTCTGTAGGCCCAAATCGCGCAGAATCTGGCTGCCGATGCCGTAATCTCGCTTGTCGACGGGCAGGCCTAGCCGCTGGTTGGCTTCGACGGTGTCGAGCCCCTTTTCCTGCAGCGCGTAAGCGTGGAGCTTGTTCGCCAGGCCGATGCCGCGGCCTTCCTGGCGCAGGTAGAGCAGCACGCCGGAGCCGGCCTCTTCGATCATCGTCATCGCGGCCGAAAGCTGGTCGCCGCAATCGCATTTGCCGGAGCCGAAGATGTCGCCAGTGAGGCACTCGCTGTGGACGCGCACGAGCGTGGGCGACGGGTGCGGCACCATCTTGCCGGCACCATCGAGCTCGCCGATTCCGCCCTTACATAACGCCAGGTGCGGCTGCGGGTCGATCGCGCTCTGGTACGCGTGCAGCCGGAAGTCGCCCCACGCTGTTGGCAGCGTGATGCTTTCGATCCGCTTCACGAACTGCTCGCGCTTGAGGCGGTAGCTGATCAGGTCGGCGATCGTCGCCATCTTCAGATCGTACTGCTGACAATACTTTTCAAGGCCAACGCGGCGCATCATCTCGCCGTCTTCCTCCATGATCTCACAGATCACCGCCGCGGGCTTCAGGCCGGCCAATCGACAGAGATCGACGCTTCCTTCGGTCTGCCCCGATCGCACGAGCACCCCGCCGTCGCGGGCGCGCAGCGGATTGATATGGCCCGGCCGATTCAGATCCTGGGGCTGCGCGTCCTCGGCGATGGCGACCTGGATCGTCATCGCGCGGTCTTTCGCGCTCACGCCGGTGGAAACGCCGAAGCGTTTGTGTGCGTCAACGGTCACGGTGAAGGCCGTGCCGAGTTGGGCGGTGTTGAACTGAGTTTGCGGATGCAGGCGCAGTTTTTCGCAGCGATCTTCGGTCAGCGCCAGACACACCACGCCGCGGGCATGGCGGACCATGAAGTTGATCGCCTTGGCGTCGCAGAACTCCGCTGCGTAGACGATGTCCCCTTCGTTCTCGCGGTCTTCATCATCAACAAGGACGATCGGCTTGCCCTTCTTGAGATCTTCAATCACTTCTGGAATCGTTGCGAACGACATAAATCACGTACTCCTTAACTTCTCTCAATTCTCAAACGCGGATTATTACCACAGAGGCCAAAGAGGCTCACAGAGAGGGCAGAGAGAGGAAATCCAAAACACTTCTCTGTGCTCTCTGTGAAGCTTTGTGAGCTCTGTGGTTAATTCTTTTCCGCGTCGGCCTCAGTCTGCAATTGCCGCACACCTTGCACCACATAATCCACCGCCGCGACGCAAGCGACGACTGCCGTCGCCCACCACAAGCTTTTCAGCAGCGGCGAAACGACGCCCGGATGAATCCGGTAGAGATCATCCGCGAGGATCGTCGCCATGACCAGCGCCAATTGTATCGCCGTGCCGAGCTTACCGGCGAGTCGGGGCTTGATGCTCACTTTTCCGCGGAGCACGAGCAGCACAATCGTGCCGACGCCCAGCAGCACGTCTTTGGCGTAAACTATGACCACAACAGGAATTGGGATCGCCCAAAGCCCGCCCGCGACGGCCGGGGAGCTGAGCAGGACGAGGGAGGCCGCCACCAGCAGCTTGTCGGCCACTGGGTCGAGCAGCGCCCCGAGTTTACTGGCCTGGTTGAGCCGCCGGGCGAGGTAGCCGTCGAGCTTGTCGGTGATCGCCATGACCGCAAATACCGCCAGCGCGGCGTACTTGTGGGGCCGCCCCGCCGACTGATCCACCGGCACGTCCGCCAGCAGCAGCCAGATGAAGACCGGCAGCAATAGCAGTCGCAGGAACGTCAACCCCATCGGCCAAGTGATCGGGCCGGTAGGTTTTGTGATGTCGAGATGGAGCTGCCGGTGCGGCACGTGTTAATCATAAGGGGAAATGCAGAATGCGGAATGCAGATTGCAGAATGAAATTCGCCGCCTTCCATTCTGCATTCCGCATTCTGCATTCCGCATTTCGCCCTCCCTCTGCATTCCGCATTCTGCTTTTCCTCCGTAGAATCCCCCGCATGCCCGACGTACAAACGCTCTGCGAAATCGGCTCTGAAGAATTGCTCGAGATGCGTTACCTCGAATCGATCCTAACGTTCGAGCAGGCCGAGAAGATCGCGCTGAATAATAAGGATTGGGACACGATCGCCCGGCTGTACATGCCGCTGCAGGAAGCCCGCCGGCAAGTCCGCCAGCGCTGCGGCGAAGGGATCGTGCAGCTCGATCTGCTCGCCACATCGCCCAGCGACCAGCCGGACGGCGTCGCGATTATTCAGCGACTGCCCCACGGCCAATTACTCGTGGCGGGCTGGGCGTCGATCGCGCCCGCGATTCAACTCCGGCGACTCGCCAGGGAGAAAAAACTCTACGTGGAAACGTATCTCGCCGCGGTTTACCCCGTCGGCGAAGGACGCGTCGTCGCGATCGTGCCAACGGCCGACGTGAAATTGCCCAACGACTCGCCGCGATCGATCGACAAGCTCATCAATCTACTGCCGCTGCATTCGATCGTCTTGCCGATCAGCGAGCTGCCAAAAGGCCCGCGGCTCGGCACGCCGGAGACGTACGCCGAAACAATGGCGATCTGGGAACGCCTGGCCGCCCCCTTCCTGGCGGCGGCGGATATGCAGGTCGATCCGGTCCAGAAGATTCATGGCTACCGGGCTACAATCGCCGTGGATTATGCGTGTGAGTTGGCGCATCAGAAACTATCCGATGTGGCCAGGGAATTGGGAAGAAAAAGATAGGGATTTGGTATTTGGTATTGGGTATTTGGTTTGATCCTGATACCAAATACCCAATACCCAATACCAAATACCCACAACCAGAGAAACCATGTCCATCTTCGGTTCCAACCAATACAACTCGCAACCTTCCCGCGGCATCAGCCTCCGCTTCATCATCGGCCTGGTGATTGCCGGCATCGGCGTCGTCTCGTATCTCACGCATACCGAGATCAATCCCGTCACCGGCGAAAAGCAGCACATTTCGATCTCGGCCGACCAGGAGATCGCGCTCGGCCTGCAGGCGGCTCCGCAGATGGCGGCGGAGATGGGCGGCGTGGTCGACCAGCGCGACCCGCGCGAGCAGAACGTGCAGCGCATCGGCCAGCAACTGCTGCAACGCAGCGACGCGGGAAAGAGCCCGTACACCGGCTATTTTCATTTCAACCTCTTGGCCGACCCGCAGACGATCAACGCCTTCAGCCTGCCCGGCGGGCAGGTGTTCATCACCGTGGCGCTTTACGACCGGCTGGAGAATGACGCGCAGGTGGCCGGCGTGCTCGGTCACGAGATCGGCCACGTCATCGGCCGGCACGGCGCGGAAAACATGGCGACCGGCAACCTCGGCAACATGATCGTGACGGCCGTCGCCGTCGGCGCCAGCGACCGCAACAACGGCCAATTCGCCGCTGCCGCTGCCGCCATGGCGAACCAGATGTTCCAGCTCAAATACTCCCGCTCCGACGAATTCGAAGCCGACCATTTCGGCCTGCAGTTCATGAGCCAGGCGGGTTACGACCCTTCACAGATGCGCCGCGTGATGGAAATTTTGAAACAATCCGCGAGAGGCTCCGGCGGCTCGGCGATCTTTCAAACGCACCCGGACCCGGACGCACGCATCGACCGGATCGATCAATTTTTGAAAGAAACGTATCCCAGCGGCGTGCCGGGGAATCTGACGACGGGGAATGCATTGCGAGCGTCACGGCAGCGCGACGTGGAGTGAATCAGCTCATCATACTAAAAGACAATCGTCATCCTGAGGTACTCCGAAGGATCTAGCCCACTCGCGCGAATAAGCTAGATCCTTCGGAGTACCTCAGGATGACGAGTTTTCCTAAGTCGATCTATTTTCAGCGTATTAGGCACCCTCTCGACATCTCGACTAGTTCTGCAAAAAAGCAGCGCAGACATTTCTGTCCGCGCCGCCACTTTTGATCTCATCAATTCCCATTGTTCTTACCGGGCTTGATCTCTCCCGTTCGCGACGCCAGCGCCGCCGGGATCGCCGGCGGGGCTTCCATCGAGTCCATGATCTGCTTGCTCATGCGATCGGCGAACTCCTTCACCGCGGCGGTGTCGGCCGAGTCGGTCATCTGGAAACCGCTCTTCTCCGCCACGAGCAAACTCATGAGCGTGCCCATCAGGCCCGTGCTCGCGGCGCCGTCGCCGTTGCTGGAACCTGCGCCCGGCGACATGAAGACGCGCTCTGGCACGAGCGGCTGGCTGCTCTTGCTCAGGTGCTCGGCCACGAGCGCCAATGCGTACAGCCGTGGGTCGCCGTAGCTAGCGATTTTCCGCATCAGCACCGCCGACTCGCTCAAGCCGACCTGCATGAGCCGCTGACCTTCACCCTTGCCGGCCAGCACGCGCTGCTCGGACTCGGCCTTGGCGGTGACAACCATCTGCTCGGCCTGCCGCTTGGATTGCTCCAGCTGCGCCTCGGCCATCACGATGTTCTGCTGCGCCTGCTTTCTCGCGCGGGCCAAATCGGCGTCGCCCTGGTTCTCGGCGATGCGAATCTGCACCTGCGAGTTGGTGAGCTCCGCCTGCTTGGCGGCGATGGCTTCTGCTTCCTTCAGGCTCTTGAGCTTTTCGCTGGCCGCACGTTGGCGGTCGAAGGTTTCAAGCTGTTCGAACGCCAGTTGCCGCATCCGGAGCTGTTCGAGGAGCGTTTCGATCTTGCCGGATTTTTCGTCCGTCTCCGGCTTGCCGATCAGCACGTCCACGCATTCGATATCGAACTCGAGGAACCGCGCACGCAAGGTGTCGCGGGCTTCGGTCTGCATCGCGTCGCGCTGCTGGAGCAATTCCAACATCGTGCGCTTGTGAGCCACGTCGCGGAAGAAGGCGCTCAGCATCGGGTCGAGCGTTTGCGTGATCAATCGCTTGACGTCGCCGAAGCGCTGGATGACGGACGGCGCTTTCATGTAGTCGATGTGCACGACGACACTCAGCGGCAGCATCGGCTCGTACGCGTCTTTGGTGACGATGTCGATCGTCTTCAACCCTTCATCGTACCGGTGCGATTCCGATCGCCCGGTGATCCAGTGCAGGACGAAGTTGGTCGTCGGCACGAGCACGGTGTGCCCCGCGTAGGTGTTGAACGGGTACTTTCCCGGGCCGAGCGGTTTTTCCCACACGCCGCGCTCGCCGCGCACGACGCGCTCGCCGTGGCGGAATTTATCGCCGGAAACGTCGGTCCCTACCGGCCCGTGGTAGCTGATGACGACGCCGGCGTAGCCGATCGGCACGAGTGTTTTCGGGCTCATCTCGATCGTGGCGAACCAGCGGTTGATAAAATACGTGCCATCGGTCAGCGGCACGTACTGCCTGCCGCGTCGTCCGCCGGCGCGGAGGAATGCTTCGGGATCCTGGAAGCTGTTGTGATAGTTGATGTCGCTCGCATCACTGCCGACGCTCGGCGCGATGATTTCGCCCGGCGCGAGGCTCGGGCCGTCATGCACGGTGGCGATGCCGATGGAGTCGATGACCAGGTCCTTGCCAGGCGTGAGCGGGTCGCCGATTTTCATCAGCCCGCCGATGACGACGGGATCGAACCCGCCGATCTCCTTCAGCTCGTTCTGCCAGCCCATGAGGGTCTGCAGCTCGGACTTGCCGTGCATATCGAGGCGGTAAACGAAGTCTTCGGTAACGACGACGAACGCCGCCGTGTTGATCGCATAAACGCCTTCGCGAAGGATCGCCCGCTGTCGGCCGCGCTGCCCGATGACTCCGCCGCCGGCGGTTTTTGGCGATTGGCCGAAGAATGTGCGTGTGTCCTGAAAGTTATTGCTCGGCGTGACGCGCCCGAGCGTCTGCCCGGGCATGAGCGACTCGCCGTCGCGTGCGTACACGTACCCAATCTTCCCCTGCGCAACCGTCACCAGCGGCACGGTATGAATCTTGTACTGCCACCGCCAATACCCCACGTGAATGCCGCCGCGCAGCAGCTCCACTTGATAACCGGCCTCGCCGCTGAGCGCGATGATGTGCCCTTCCGTGATCGACCCGCCGCCGGACCAGAGCTTCTCCACAATGCCCACGCGGTTGTTGGAGATGTACCGCAGGCCGATGGCGAAACTCACGAGGATCAGCGCAACGATCAACCCCACGACCCAAAATGCGATCGTGAACAGGAACGAAAAATCGGGCATTTCGTTCGAAGCAAGAAATGACGCAAGCATAGATGCCTCCCTTTCAGAGTGAGTATCTTACCGGGGATTTTTGGAGTGTCGCGTTAGAGAAAGGGGGAAATGCTATAGGGAGAGGTAACCGACGAAATTCGCAGGACTTGCAACCTCTTCCTCGGTCCGTCCCGCTTCAGCGGGACAGACTCATCTCTGATATCTCTTGTAAGGAACATGAGACAAAAACCCGTTTCGGTTCTTTGCGAATTCAACGAACTTCTCCAGATCGATCAACGCATGGGTATCAGGATACGTGCTCCACTCCTTTACGAGTCGCCCGCGCACGGCTTGTAGCAACGTATGCCGATAAGCAGCCCGACACTGCTTCTCATCGCGAATACAACCATCAAAGTATTCGCGACCTTTCATATCTCGCCAGAAATTCTGGCGACGCTCGGGCAACAAATCGTTGACGAGCTTCGCAACTGAACCGTGAAGTCGTTGGATGAATTTTTCGAGATTTGTCCCCGCATGGAGAAATCCTATCGAGTGATAGTGATTATTCATCAATGTGGTTACCGCGAGTTCGTATCCGAATTCTTTGGAATAGTGATCGAAGCGATTCCAAAAGATCGCGCGAGCTTCGGGTATTTCGAACGCGGGATATTTCTCGCGACATCGAGCGGTGATGAAATAGACCTGCTCATCAACGTACCAATGCTCAAAGCGGTGTTTTCCGTCCCGGTACTCGGGATAATCCCGCGAGCCTTTGATGATGCGCTTGTGCAAAGCGCCCCTAGGTGCATGTCCCGCTAAAGCGGGACGGACCAAAGAAAACCAGAACTCCTACACGTCCAGATTCTTCACTTCCAGCGCATGCTCCTCAATAAACTGTCGACGCCTCTCCACATCCTCGCCCATCAGCACAGAAAACATCCGCTCCGCTTCCGCGGCGTCGTGCAGCGTGACGCGCAGCAGCACGCGCTTGTTCGCATCAAGCGTGGTTTCCCACAGTTGCTCGGCGTTCATCTCGCCCAGGCCCTTGAAGCGTTTGACCTCGATGCCGTGCTTACCCAGGCCGTGGATCGCGGGGAGAAGTTGCGCGACGCCGGCGACGTCGACGGTTTCTGACTCCTGCTTCAGGGCGTACTTGGTTTTGAGTTTTTCGCCGGTGACGGATTCTTCCTGCGTGAGGAAGTAATCCTCGATCGAGAGGTCGTACGTGAGCAGTTGCGCGAAGATTTTTTCCAGATCCTTCACCTCGTGCAGCTCGCTGTTTTTCTGCAGGCGCGAGCCGGTTTCCTTCTTTTTCGGCGTGCCGTTGGTTTCGGCGGGCTCGCCGGGGGCGATCTCGGCCAGCAGTTGGTGCTCGGCCAAGACCTGGTCGCGGTCGGCAGCGTTGTGGAGCAGAAAATCCTGCCCATCGATGACGACGTGGAACTTGGGGAGATGGCCCTGTAGATCGCGCTTGCCGAGGAACTCGGCGAAGTCGATCCCGCGTCGGCGGACGACCGTAAGTAGTTCTTCCAACCGCCCGAGCAAGTCGACGACAATTTTGAGATCATCGCCGGCGATGGTGCGAATGACATGGTCCGCGTCGTCGCGGATTTCCAGCGACGTGCTCTCCAGCCCGAGCGTCGTGTAGATCTGCCGCATCGAGCGCTCGTTCAGCACGTACTCGTCCTTCTTCTTCCGCGTGACCATGTACAGCGGCGGCTGGGCGACGTACACCCGGCCGGCGCGGAGCAGCTCCGTCATGTGGCGGAAGAAAAACGTCAGCAGCAGCGTGCGAATGTGCGAGCCGTCCACGTCGGCGTCGGTCATGATGATGATCTTGCCGTAGCGGCGCTTGGCCAGGTCAAAATCCTCGCGTATGCCGCAGCCGAGCGCGCTGATGATCGCGCGGATTTCCTCGTGGCCTAGCATTTTCACAAGGTTGGCTTTTTCGACGTTCAGCAGCTTGCCGCGGAGCGCCAGGATCGCCTGCACGTTGCTGTCGCGCCCCTGCTTGGCCGAACCACCGGCGGAGTCACCTTCGACGAGGAACAGTTCCGTCTCTTCGTTCGATTTGCTGCGGCAATCCGCCAGCTTGCCGGGCAAACTTCCGCCTTCAAGCGAATTTTTGCGACGCGTAAGCTCGCGCGCCTTGCGGGCCGCCTCGCGCGCCTCCGCCGCCAGCATGCCCTTTTCGAATATCAGCCGGGCTTCCTTCGGATTTTCTTCCAGGAACGCGCCGAGCCGCTCTGTTACCGCGGATTGCACGAACGATTCCACTTCCGGGTTCAGCAGCTTGTCCTTCGTCTGCGATTCAAACGACGGCTCGGAGAGTTTCACGCTGATCACCGCGATCAGCCCTTCGCGCAGATCGTCACCGCTCGGCCGCGTGTCCTTGATCCACCCCGCGGCTTCCGCGCGGCGGTTGATCGTGCCGGTGAGCGCCGTCTTAAACCCGCTCAAATGCGTGCCGCCGTCGTGGTTGTTGATGTTATTCGCGAAGCTGAGCAGCGTTTCGTTGTAGCCGTCGTTGTACTGCATCGCGATCTCAACGTGCAGGCGCGTGCCGGTGTCCTGCTTCTCGAAATAGATCACGTCGTGCATCGTGGTCTTGCTCTCGTTGAGATATTTCACGTACGCGATCAGGCCGTCATCGAATTTGAAAACGTCGTGCTTGTTCACGCGCTCATCGGCGAAAATAATCTCCACGCCTTTATTGAGGTACGACAATTCGCGCAGCCGCTGCGCGAGCGTTTCGTGAATGAAGTTGACGTCGGGGAAGAGCGTCGGATCAGGCTTGAAGGTCACGCGCGTGCCGGTCTTGCTCGCTTTGCCGGTGACCTGAAGATCCTGGCTCTTTCGGCCGCGCTCGAATTCCATGTGATAGACATTGCCGTTGCGGTTGACTTCAACTTCCAGCCATTCGGAAACGAAGTTGACCACCGAAGCGCCCACGCCGTGCAGCCCGCCGGAGGTTTGTACGCGCTGTCGTCGTCGTGCTCGAACTTTCCGCCGGTGGCAAGACTTGCAAAGACCATTTCCACCGCGGGCAATCCGGTATCCGGATGCACATCGACCGGGATGCCGCGGCCGTCGTCGCTCACCGTGCAGCTGCCGTCGGGATTGATCCGCACTTCCACATGCTGGGCGTGCCCGGCCAGCGCTTCGTCGATGGAATTGTCGACGATTTCATACACCAGGTGATGCAGCCCGCGCGGGTTGTACCCACCGATGTACATGCCCGGGCGCGTGCGCACGTGATCGACGTCGTCGAGCGACTTGATCATGGATGCGTTGTATTCGCCGGTGACTCGGGAATTGCCCTGTTCGGACGGCTCTGCGAGTTGTGTTTTTGGCGTTTTTTCGTTGGTTTCGGCGGACTTCGGATCGGACATTCAGGCTCCTCAAAAGCGTTGGAAATTGCGGCATTTCAGACCGGTCGGGGCAATCGAACAATTGTCGCAAAATTCCGTAAAAATGCCATGCGCACCCACGCCGAAATCGAACGGATTTTCGAACTGTTTTTCGCTTGCAATGTGGTCGGCCGTATCTTCGTAATTGCGGACGATTTCGACCGGGCCGACTGCGGTTTGGTCGGCGAATTACCTTTCTCTCTGTCGATGAAATTGGTTACGATTGCCCGCCATGCGTCGATCGCTTCTCGCATTGTGCCTGCCGCTGCTGCTGGTGGGCGCTGCGCCCGCCACGCAGCCGGATGAAAGCACGCCCGTTCCGGTGCTGATCGAAGAGCTCGGCGATGCGCGTTCGGTCATCCGCGAGGCGGCCACCACGCAGCTCATCGCCCGCGGGCTCGCGATCCGCAATGATCTGATCGAAGCCAGTAAGTCTGAAGACCCGGAAATCTCCCTTCGCGCCGGCGCCATCCTTCGCTCGTTCCCATGGGAGCGTCCGAACGATCCGCCGGCGGTGAAGCAGATACTCATCCGTTACAAAGTGGTGCTCGCCACGCAACGCGCGCCGATCATTCAGCAATTGCTGAAGCTGCCCAACGATCAGGGGCTCGACGCCATTTTTCGCCTGCTCCAGGAAGAGACCGACCCGCGCATCCGCTGGACGATCGTGCAGTCACTGCGCAAATCATGGAGCCAGGACAAATCCCTGGACGGCGTGGATACTGCCAAGTCGCTGGATGTCACCGCGAATGATCCGCCGATCCTCTGCACGGTCGCGCAGGCGATTCTGCCCGACCAGCCGCAGGCCGCCGTTGCGCTGTACCTTCGCGCGGCACAGAATGCCGATTTCAGCGGCAACGACGATCTCGGGGAGATCGATTTTGCCGTCCGCAACGCGATCATTACATGCAAATCGCTCAAGCAGTACGACCAGATGGCGAAGTTCATTCGCTGCCGCACCCAGCGGACCAATGCCGTGCGAATCGCCGGCGTGCCTGACGCAGTCTGCGAGCTTTTCGCGCTGCACGCCAGGTACGGCCCGCTCGCCGGTTATGCGGCGGACTGCCGGCAGTACTCGGCCTACCTGCTTTCCCCGCCGATTCTTTACACGCATGCGCAACTGCTCCTGATGCACCGTCACCCGCTGGCCGCTTCGGCGGTGAATCGGCTCGCCCTTTTCAGCGGCAGTGCACAGCCTGTGCCGCATCACGAAATCGGCGACTTCCTGCAGTTCAACGGCTGGCAGCGAGCGGCCGTCGGCGAGTTCAAACAATTCCTTGCGATACAGTCCGATGACGATTCGCCGCAGACGAAGGCGGACCTGGCCAATGCGCATTTCTCGCTCGGCAATATCTACAGCTCCGCCGAAGAGCACGGACTGGCGGCCACCGAGATCGAACAAGGACTGGCCCTGATCGACCAGCTGCCGACGGCGGTCAATCGCATGCGTGGCGGGCGCACGTTCATGGGCGAAGACGCCAAGCTCGACCTCAAGCGCGACGCGATCGGCCAGCACTTCCTCGACGCCGTCGCGCGGAATGACCCGACCGAAATCGCCGCCCGGCTGAAGGAATTGCAGGCCGCCAAGGCGGACGATCCGGAGATCGTGCAGGAGATGGTCGCGCAGCTGACCAAGGCCGGCGATCAAAACGCCGCCGACCAGCTCTTCACGCCGATCGAAGCGAAGCTGCGGGCGGACTTGGCCGCCAATCCCACGTCGCCTCAGGAGATGAATTCCGTCGCGTGGTTTCTGGCGCGCAGCGGCCGTAAGCTGGATGACGCGCTCAAGTTCGCCGAGCAGGCGGTCGCGGCTGATCCGAAAAACGGCGCGCTGATCGACACGCTGGCCGAAGTGCATTTCCAGCGCGGCGAGTCGAAAGAAGCGGTGGCGCTCGAAACCAAAGCCCTAGCCGCCGATCCGGGCCGGCCGGAGTTGGAAAGACAGATGCGTCGGTTTAAATCTGGAAAAAATTGATGAACCACGGAGGCGCGGAGACACCGAGCCACGCCCGACCGACCCGCGCCGCTCCGCCGGCTTGGCCACACCTCAACACAAATATCCAGGAGGCAAGATTGTACAAAACGCTGAGGGCGCCTCCGTGTCTCCGTGCCTCCGTGGCAAATTTACCGCTATACTAGCAGGCATGTTTCGCCTCACCCGTGAAGTCCGCTTCTCTATCAACGCTACGCCCGACGATCAGCTCGCCGGCAAGCCGACGAACAGCTTCGGCGGGTTTCCCTCGCTCACCGGGCTCGGGCATTATTTCACGCTGCAGGCGACGCTCGTCGGACCGCTGGATTCCGCCAGCCGGTATCTGCGGAACATCAAGGAGATCGACGCCGTCGTCCGCAAGCTTGCTGTGCCGTTTGTGGAGAAGGTGATCCGCGAAAAATCCTTCGGCGGCGGTGGGAATGTGGTGCGTGACCTGTTCGAACTGCTCAAAGACCAGTGGCCGGGCGCGACGCTTGAGCAGGTTTCGCTCGCGCAGACGCCGTTTCAATCATGGCACGTTTTAGCCAGGGAGTTACCGATGGTGCGACTGAGTCAAAAATTCGAATTCTCCGCCAGCCACCGCCTGCACAACCCGGCGTTGCCCGCCGACGTAAACGAAAAAACCTACGGCAAGTGCAACAACCCAAATGGACACGGGCACAACTACGAAGTGCAGGTCACGCTAGCCGGCCGGCCGAACGCAAGCGGCGTGCTCATCGATGTTCCCGCGATGGAGCGCCTCGTGAACGAGGCCGTCATCGTCCGATTCGATCACAAAAATCTCAACCTGGAGCTGCCGGAATTTAAAGACGTGATCCCGACGGTGGAAAACATCGCGATGACGATTTTTCGCCTGCTCAAGCCGAAGTTCAGCCCGGCAGGCGCAACGCTGGCGAGCGTGACGGTATGGGAAACGCCCAAGACCTGGTGCGAGTATTCAGAGTGATTGCGGATTGCGAATTGCCTAACGCCTAACGCCGACCCTATTCAACTTTCAATCAACAATCCCCAATCCCTACACCGCGTCGCCGCGGCCCAGGGCATACCACAGAATCGGGCCCAGCAACGGCAGGATCAACACCAGCACGATCCAGAGGATCTTCTTTCCAGCGTCGCCGCTGCCGCCAACGATTTGCATAATGACAAAGATGTCGAGGACAAGGATCAAAATTCCGACGATGCTATACATGGCAAGCTCCCGCTGACTTCCGCGATTCAACTACGCGTACGTCAGTCGAGCACGGTTAGGCATTTACTTCCATCGGGGATTTCTCGATGCAGGGGTGATGTTTTCCAGCAGGCACGACCGTCCGGGGCCGGATGTTCGATTTTGAATCTGCCGCCTATTCTTCTTTCGGCAGGGTTCGGTTGCCGATCGAACTTTTAAGACGCGTGTCTCCAACGCTCGATCGGCGAACGCACTCATCAACAAGGGAGCGTAGTATGAAAGTCCTTTATTCTCTGAGTCTCGTGACAGCGTTGTGCGTCGGCGGTTTCGCCTCGATCGGCTGCGAGGAATCGCACACCGAGTCCACCAAGACCAACCCGATCACCGGCACGCAGACGCACAAGGAAACCACCGTGCGTGAAAACCCCGTCACCGGCGACCGCACGGTCGATCACACGGAAACCAAGAACTAATTTTCGCGTGTTTGGCCAATTTGTAATAAGGGCCGGGCGGCTTGGACGTACTCAAGCCGCCTGGCCTGTTTTTGTTTCCGGGACGGCGCCGCATTCAGGACAGCGATCGGGCGTGGCGCGGAGGTCGTAGCCGCAGTCTTGGCAGAGTTCGCCGAGCCTTCCCCCATGTCGATTTCGAAAATTGAATACGATTGCGGTTTCAATTGCCGCGAGCAATTCGATCGGCCACGAAAGATGAAGATAGAAATTAGCTCCGTCTGGAGTTGTCCATCCCCATGGCAGGCGCCAACTTAAAGGACAGAGTTCAATGACATAACGGGAATCACGAAGCTCGCGACTGCAATTCCATTGAGCTGGGTTTTGCGGACATGCCTCAGACCAGAAAAGAACATGGCCGTGAGTCAATAGGATTCCTCGCTCCGTGAAATTGACTGTGTTTTGCGAAATGGTGTAGGTGTATCGCAGGCTATCCACCCAAAGCCCGCCGAGCGCGAGCATCATCATGAAAATGCCCACGCCCGCGATCTTCAGCCGTCTGCCGCGCTTTTTCATGATGGATTTCGATCCGCCGCTCAGCAGATCCGCCGCTTCGGCTGCAGGAGCGACGTGTCCCACTCGCTCATCTTCAGCGGCGACTCGCGCCAATAGTATTTGAGGTCTTCCGACTTCCAACCCGCGTAGATTTCCTCCCACGTCAGCTCGCAGTGCGGCCGAAGTGAGCCGCCTTCCACCACTTCGTCGATCGGCTGATACCGCACATCGAGCGAGAGCCGCACCTGCTCGCGCAACTGGCTCTTCACGCCGCGGTGGACGGTATAGCTGGTGAACGTGAGCACGTCGCCGGCAACGTAGTCGGTGGTGAGCCATTCGATTTCGCCGGGGCAGAGCTGCACGGCGATTCCGCCCGCGCCCTTGGCGGGCTGGATCGGGAGGTAGCCGCTGCGGTGCGAACCGCGCAGCACCGCCAGCCCGCCCATCGCGCGCGGGCAATCGCCCATCGGCATCCAGCACGTCCAGGTGTTGCCGGTCCCCTGGATCAGCGGAAAATCCTGGTGCGGCGGCGTAGGCGAGATGGCCGGGTGCGAGGTGATCATCCGCCCGATGTGCCGCGGATGCACCAGCACTTCGCGGCCGAAAAGCGTGCAATAAAGCTGCAGAAGTTTCGGATGGTGCGGCAGCCGATGAAACGCCTCCAGCCGCTGCACGTCGTGATAAACCGAAGCCGGCACACCGATGTCGGTACGGTGCATCTCGGCGTCGGTGACTTTGCTCATCGCGTCAAAGTCGAGCCGCCCGCCGAGCGAATCCTGCCCCGCCCCTCGCCACCCGACTTCGTCCATCGCCGCCAGCATCTGCCGGCGGAGTTCCAACACCGGCTCGCGCGGGAGCAGGCTTTTGAAGAACAGGTACCCGTCCGCCGTCGCCCGGGAACGCAGCGCATCGCCGTCGTGAAGCAGCGGCGTGGAGTCGACGAACGAGCCCATCTTGTCGGGCATTTTCGGCATGGCAGTCGGTGCTTCGTTCACGAGTGAAATTTCCTGTCGGTGACAGATGAATTTACCACAGAGAACACAGAGGACACTAAGTAGGGCAAACGCTTGTTCACAGTGTTCTCTGTGAACTCGGTGGCTCACTTGTTTTTTCGTTCGATCCGCATTCAATTTTACCACACGGGAGGGCGATTTTCCATAGCGATTTGTCGCGTGAATTCCCGCCATCGTGTCGGAATCCGACCCTTCCGGCCGGTTTTGCGATTGAATTGCGGATTCCTTCAGACCGCTGCCGCCTCGAACTCGCGTCATATAGATTTAATGCTCGCAGCGGTTACCGTATCGCAGGTGTCTTCACGGCGATTCATCCTCGGCTCGCTCCTTCTTGTCCTGATTGTGCTGCAGACAGGTTGCCGATCTACCGGCGAGTTGTGGCACGATGCGCTGGTCAGTCGGTACGACCATCCCAAGGTCAGCGCCGTCTTCCCGCCCACCGGCGCCGACCCCGGCGGCGTGATCGTCCGCTACGGCAGCGGCGATTCGTTCGACGTCTGGCTGCCGTTCGACAGCACCGGCCGTGTGCCGCCGCCGCTGGGGTTTGAAGCGCAATCCCCGCGCGAGCTGCGACAGGCCCGCACGCCGGGCCGCATCAAGGCGATCGCCGACTTCCAGTTCACGCCTGCCAGCCGCGATGAAGCAGCCGCCCGCTTTCCAACTTCATTGGAGCTGATTACTCCGAGGATCGAAGACGACGGCGTTTTCCTCGAAGGCGTGCCCGCGAAAGTCTATTTCGTCGATCCAGGCGATCCCACCCGCGACCCCGCCGACATGCGCACGAATTTCCCCTCCTTCGACACCACGCTGCCGACTGCCCAACCCGTGAATCTCCCCGACTCCCAGCCGCAACCGAACAATCGCCTCGGCGCGGTGGGTCGAGCCATTCTCCTGACACCGGCCATGATGTTCATCGACACAGTGTTTTTCTTTTTGCCAATGCCGAAGTGTTAATGGGACTCGGCTCGTGCGTATCGCAATGGCGGCTTTCGCCCCTCGATTTCGCATGATTTCCAGCACGCCCCGCGCAAATTGACACCCTTTCCCCCCACTTCTATACTCCGCCCTCTTTCGCGGTAACCGAGGATGATCGTGCGGAGCAGTTCAGCGAAAGGCCGCTTCCGATCCACCCTTATACACAATCCGGTTGATGCGCATTGAGTGCGGATCGATCGACATCGACAACAGGAGTCATGGCAATGGCAAAGGCAGCTAAGAAGTCCAAAAAAGCGAGTTCGAAGTCCGTCAAACGCGTTTACTTTTTCGGTAATGGTAAGGCCGAGGGCGGGGCGCATCTGAAGGATCTGCTGGGCGGCAAGGGCGCGAACCTGGCGGACATGACGCTCGTGCCGCTGCCGGTGCCGCCGGGGTTTACGATCACCACCGAAAGCTGCGGCGAGTACAACGACCTCGGCCAGAAGCTGCCGAAGGGGCTGATGGACGAAGTTCGCGCGAATATCGCGAAAGTCGAGAAGGCCACCGGCAAGACGTTCGGCGATTCAAAGAACCCGCTGCTGGTCGCTTGCCGATCGGGCGCGAAAGTTTCCATGCCGGGCATGATGGACACGGTGCTCAACATCGGCCTGAATGACACGGTCGTCGAAGGCCTCGCCAAGCTCGCCGGCAACGAGCGGTTTGCGTACGACAGCTACCGCCGGCTGATCAACATGTTCGGCGATACCGTCATGGGCGTGGATCACGAGCACTTCGAGCACGAGCTGAGCGCGGTGAAGAAGGCCAAGGCCGTGGCGCTGGATACCGATCTGTCGACGGAAGATTTGAAGGAAGTCGTCAGCCGTTACAAGCACGTTTACAAGATGCACGTCGGCAGTGAGTTTCCGACCGACGGCTTTAAGCAGCTGCAATTGTCGATCGACGCCGTCTTCAAGAGCTGGATGGGCGATCGCGCGATCAAGTATCGCGAGTTGAATGAAATCCGCGGCCTGCGGGGAACGGCGGTCAACGTGCAGTCGATGGTGTTCGGCAACATGGGCGATGACTCGGCCACCGGCGTGGCCTTCACGCGCGATCCGAGCACGGGCGAAAATATTTTCTACGGCGAATTCCTCGTCAACGCTCAGGGCGAGGATGTCGTTGCCGGCATCCGCACGCCGCTCGAGTGCAACAGCGAGATGGGCAAGTGGAGCCAGAAGAGCTGGAAGGAACTGCTCGCGGTGAAGAAGACCCTCGAGAAGCGGTACAAGGACGTGCAGGATTTCGAGTTCACGATCGAAAAAGGCAAGCTGTACATGCTGCAAACCCGCAACGGCAAGCGCACCGCCGCGGCGGCGGTGAAGATCGCCGTGGACATGGTGAAGGAAAAACTCATCGACGAGAAGACGGCCGTGCTGCGAGTGGATCCGGCGTCGCTCGATCAACTGCTGCACCCGACGTTCAATCCGAAAGCGAACAAGACGCAGATCGCCAAGGGCCTGCCGGCGAGCCCCGGCGCGGCGGTCGGCAAGATCGCCTTCACGGCTGAAGAGGCCGAGCATCGCTTCGCGGCCGGTGAGCAGAATCTCATCCTCGTTCGTCGCGAGACTGAGCCGGCGGACATCGGCGGCATGCACGTGGCCAAGGGAATCCTCACCAGCACCGGCGGGATGACCAGCCACGCGGCGGTCGTCGCCCGCGGCATGGGCCGGCCGTGTGTTGCTGGAGCCGGAATGCTCAACATCGACGCCAAGGCCAAGACCCTCACCGTCAACGGCAAAACCTACGGCCCGAACGATGTGCTCAGCCTCGACGGCGGCCTCGGTCAGGTGTACGAAGGCGCGGTCGAGACTCAGAAGGCGGAGCTCAGCGGCCCGTTCGGTATTCTGATGAAGTGGGCCGACAAGTACCGCACGCTCAAGGTTCGCACGAACGGCGATACGCCGACCGACGCGAAGGTGGCCAAGGGCTTCGGCGCCGAAGGCATCGGCCTATGCCGCACCGAGCACATGTTCTTCGATCCGCAGCGCATACACCACATGCGTGAGATGATCCTCGCGACCGATATCGAAGCCCGTAAGACCGCCCTGCACAAACTGCTGCCGTACCAGCGCGAAGATTTCATCGGCCTGTTCCAGGAAATGAAGGGCTTGCCCGTCACCATTCGTCTGCTCGATCCGCCGCTGCACGAGTTCCTGCCGCACAACGAAAAGGATCAGGAAGAGCTGGCCCGCAGCCTCGGCAAGACGTTGAAGGAAGTTCAGGACCGCGTGCAGCAGCTGCACGAATCCAACCCCATGCTCGGCCATCGCGGCGACCGCCTGGCGATCACTTATCCGGAAATCCTGGAGATGCAGGTGCGGGCGATCATCGAGGCCGCGTGCGAATCCAAGAAGGCCGGCGTGAAAGTGCTGCCGGAAATCATGATCCCGCTCGCCGGCACGAAGGCGGAGCTCGACTACCTCAAGAAGTACACCGTCGCCACGGCCGACGCCGTGATGAAGGAGAAGAAGACGAAGGTCGAGTACATGTACGGCACGATGATCGAAGTGCCGCGCGCCGCCATCACCGCCAATGAGCTGGCGGAAACGGCCGAGTTCTTCAGCTTCGGCACGAACGACCTGACGCAGATGACGTTCGGCTACAGCCGCGACGACGCGGGCAGCTTCCTGCCGGAATACGTGAAGAAGGAAATCCTGGAGCGCGACCCGTTCCAATCCCTCGATATCGGCGGCGTTGGCCTGCTGATGGAAATCGCCGTGAAGAAAGGCCGCAGCGTGAAGAAGGATTTGAAGTGCGGCATCTGTGGCGAACACGGCGGCGATCCGGCCTCCGTCGAATTCTGCCACAACGTGGGACTTAACTACGTTTCATGCTCGCCATACCGCGTTCCGATCGCCCGACTTGCTGCGGCTCACGCAGCCTTGAAGGCGAGCGGATCGAAAGGTTACTCCACCAAGTAACTTTCGCGGCCACTTTCGCGATTTCCAAAACTTTTACCTGTGGGCTGGTCGGCTTTCCGACCAGCCCACTTCTATTTAAGATCGTTCGTCGCAGTCCGTTAAATCTCCAAGGCCGATCATGATCGAGTGGATGTCTAATCTCTCCTTCGCCAAGGCGGCCGGCTTACTTTTGCTGCAAAACGGGCTTCTGTTCCTGCTCGCGCTCGCGGCCGGCGAGTGGCTCGTTCGGAGGTTTAAGAATCGCCCGGTCACACCGCCACCCGATCCGATGCAGCCTGCGGAACTTCTGCTCGCGCTCGCGTGCGTCCTGCTCAACACCTGCGTCGCCATTGGCGGATGGTTTCTCTGGAAGCAAGGCGTGATTGTTCTACGGAATGAATTCAGTTGGCGGATCATCCTTGATGTCCTGGTCCTTCTGATCGCAATGGATTTGCTGATGTACCTCTTCCATCGAATCGCACATCACCGGCTGATCTTCCCGATCGTCCACAGCACCCACCACCGCTACGACCGGCCGCGCCCGCTGAACCTGTTCGTGCTGAATCCGTTTGAAGTCCTCGGCTTTGGCGCACTCTGGCTGACGGTACTGTCGATCTATTCGTTCACATGGATCGGCATAATCGTGTACTTGATCATGAACCTGGCCTTCGGCACGATCGGCCATCTCGGCGTAGAGCCATTCCCGCGACTCTGGTCTCGCTTGCCGATCGTGAAACACCTCGGCAGCAGTACCTTTCACGCGAATCATCATCAGGATGCACACGTGAATTTCGGCTTCTATACTGATCTCTGGGATCGCCTGTTCCGAACGCTTCGTATCTGAAGAGACCACGTGCGCAGCACCTATGATTGGCTCGCCGGCGTGAGAGGGTTCGGTTTTTTCGGCTGGAACATTTCGCCTAGCGCTTCCTCGTCGAAACGTCTTTCCGCGCCAGGTTTCCGCGTGAGGCGTGCTTGGTGTTTCCGGAATACGTCGGGCTCATGTCACGGCGATCGCCGCGATGGTCGCCGGCGCTGATGGATCGATTCACGCCGGTCTTTTGTTCGCTTTGCGTATGCGGTTGGGTTGATGCCTTTGAATCAACCTTGCCAACCGGTCGGCTGCGACGGCGGGCGGGCTTGATGGCTTTCGGATTCATTGTTGCTCCTTGGTGCAACCCCCTGAATGGCGCACATTGTCGCACTTTGGATTTCTTCCGTCATCGGGGATGAGCCGACATATTCAAAACGTTTCGGCCCGCGTCCTTGTCGCGATATGATTCACCGATGCCTTCCTCCGCATCTTTTTCGCCCGCCGCGTTGAGCTTTTTTCGCCAGCTTGCGAAGAACAACCGCCGCGAGTGGTTTCAGCCGCGGAAGGAGAAGTTTGATGATGTGATTCGCCGGCCGATGCTCGAACTGGTCGGGCTGGTGAATGACGATTTTCGGAAATTCGCAATCGATTACGTTTTCGCCGACCCGGCCAAGGCGATCTACCGGATTTATCGCGACACGCGGTTCAGCAAGGACAAAACGCCTTACAAAACGCACATCGCCGCGCATTTTCAGCATCAGAAACTGCCGAAGAACCGGGCGGCGGGGTTTTATTTTTCGGTCTCGAACACTGAGATCGAAATCGCCGGCGGGATTTACATGCCCGGCCCGGAAGAACTGGCGGCCGTGCGGGCGGCGATAATTTCCACCCCGGTGGCGTTTGGAAAATTGATCCGCACGCCGGCACTGGTTCGAAAACTCGGGCCGCTGCAGGGGGCGAAGCTCGCCCGCGTGGCGAAGGGCTTTTCGCCCGACGATCCCGCGGCGGAGTGGTTGCGGATGAAGCAGTTTTACTTCAACGTGACGCTCGATCCTTCGCACGCGCTCAAGCCGGGATTTCGGAAAGCGATCGTCGATCATTTTCGGCTGCTTGTGCCGATCGTGAGTTTTTTCAATGCTGCTGTGATTGCGGCGATGGAGCCGGAAAAGGTCGATCGACCGGTGCGGCCGGCGCCGATGTTTTGATCGCCAATAGAATTTCCGTTGTGAGAATTCGTCATTCTGAGAGGGTATTTAAAAGATCCCCCACAGCGTCATCCCGAGGTACTCCGAGGGATCTCGGAAGGACCGAAGTCGCTGGATATCCCGAGATTCCTCGGAGTACCTCGGAATGACGGAGTTTTATAAATTGAGCTCTGGAGACTTTTAAGACACCCTTTGAGGTGCTCCGAAGGATGACGAGCAAGATAAAGCCGCGCTGCTTTCCGATGCCTCGCGAAAAACGCGGTCATCACACTTTAAACAACTGCCCCAACTGATCCCGCAGCGCCGCATGTGCCACCTCGCCCGGCGCGGATTTGCGTTGCGAAGCCATCGCCGCCGCTGTCCCGGCGGCCTGGCCGAGCGCTACTGCAACGCCGGTCACGCGGTAGCTTGAGTGCGCCAAAAAATCCCCGCTGATGCACCGGCCGGCCATCATCAGGTTGTCGAAATCCTTGGACAGCAGCGCCCGCAGCGGGATGTCGTACGGCTGGCTCTTGAACGGCTCGGTCTCGAAACCCTTCCCTTCCTTCGGGTTGGTCGAATGCACGTCGATCCAGTACGTCACGCGGCACACGGCGTCGTCGTGACGTGCACCGACGCGAATATCCTCGTCCGAAACCTTGTACCGCCCGTGGATTCGCCGGCCCTCGCGCGTGCCGACCTGCTCGGGGGTGGCGACGAGGAGCAGATCCTTCCACACGCCGCCCTTCTTCCGCAGCGTGTCGACCACGCGGTTTACTTCCGCCCGGCCCTGCAGCGTGGCGCGCGTTACGTCGCGCTCGTTGATCGGCGAGACGTTGTATTCGTGATTGATCATCAGCGCCAGCAACTGGCCGCGCAGGTGGAAGAGTGTGGAGGCGTGGTACGACGGCTCGACCCCGGCGTCGCACATTTCGGTGTAAAAGCGCTTCGTCGGGCCGGTGAAGCTTTCGTGGATGAATCCGTTGGTGAAGACGATGAACGGCCGCAGCGCGTCCACGTCGGCCGCGGTGATGAGCGCCATGTACGTGAACGGCTGGAGCGCCCCGCTGCCGGGTTTACCGAGATCGAACGAGCAACCAGCGCGGGCGGCAAGGTCGCCGTCGCCGGAGGCGTCGATGAACTGATCCGCCGACCATGCCTCTCGGCCGGACTTGCTCTCGGTCACCACCGCTTTGATTTTTTTGCCATCATTGATCGTCGCGACGACGCGGCTGTGGAGATGAATCTGCACGCCGGCGGCGGTGAGCATCTCTTCCAAAAGGATCTTCATCGCTTCGACGTCGTAGGCGTATTTATCGGTGATGTGCGTGCAGATATTGTGCCGGGCGCCACGGCGGTCGAGTTCATTCGTGATTTCCCGCGTGATGCCCGGCTGATCCATCTCGAACAGCCACGCCAGCAGCCCGGCCGTCCATACCCCGCCGACGCAGCCGTTGGTTTCGATCAGCCGGACTTTCGCGCCGGCGCGCGCCGCGGCGATGGCGGCGCCGATGCCCGCCGGCCCGCCGCCGGCGATGAGGACGTCGGAATGGCCTTGGACAGGAATCGATCGCGCAGGCTCTTGGATTTGCATGATCGGAATATCGTAACGGATCGGGGAATGAATTCGAGCGAGAGAATCATTTGAGTTTTGCGGCTTTCGTGGCACGGGCGGCCCGCCCGTGTTTTGCATCAGCTGAAAACCATGGGCGAGCCGCCCATGCCACTTCAAACTGACCACGACCTACGCCGGCGTGCCGTTGATTCTCGCGAGGATTCCGTCGATCAGCTTGCCGTTTTTCACGATCGCCGCGTATTCGGGCATGGCCACGAGCGCGTTGATGACGATCGCCGCGATCGCCGCGCCGAAATGCCACCGTGCCGAAATCGCGTAGTTGTCCGCCGCCGCGCCGAGGACGGCCGTGACGAAGACCGACGCCATCGCCAGCAGCGCCGCCGGGAATGCCTGCAACTTGAATGACCGCGTCGGCTCGATCAGCTCGGCCGGCAGGGATTTCACGCTCACGGCGTGTTGAATCCACTTGGCCGTCGCGATGAAGTACGTGAAGACGATGCAGTGAACGGCGATGCACGCCATTGTCGTCATCACGCCGAGCATCATGTGCAGGCTGCTCGCGTGCCCCTTGCCGGCCAGCGCGTAGCCCATGCACGTGGTGGTGATGAGGCAGAGAAGATTGAAGGCGGTCAGGCCGAGGAAAAGCGGGATCATGAATTTCAATCGTCAACGGCGGCGGCGTCAGTTGCTGAAGAACGATTTCGCTGGCTTGGTAGCCGGCGTAGTGGCCGGGTCTGGTGTTGGGGGAGGCGCGGGAGTCGGCGCCGGGGCCGCGGGCTTGGGCTCCTCTACGGTGCTGTTGTACGTGAGAATGCGCGTCATCAGGTTCGTCGCCGTCGCGGGCGAATAGCCGGTGATCCCGGCGACGGACTGACCGACGAGCCCGACGCTCAAATCCTCTCGGCTGTAAATCACCGCGAGCCGGCCGTTGATCGTAATGCCCTGCAGCCGCGGGACATTCATTTTCCCCACGCCATTTTTAATCGCGAACGACCGATACGTGACCGGATCCACCGGCCCGCCGCCTGCCAGGTAGAGCGCATGATCGGGCGGCAGAATTTCCGGTTTATCTTTCGGAAAGGCTTTGGTCAGCATCTCTTCAACGGATGTGACGAAGCTGCTGTTACCGCCGGCGCAATCGATGATCAGCGTGCCGCCGGCCGTGATGAACTTTTTCAGTTCGTCGCACTGGGCGTCGGTGAATTTGTATTCGTACGTGCCGGTGAGGTGCGCGATTTTGGCCGTGCCGAGCTCGTTCTTCCCGAGTTCGGCGACGGTGACGGGGACGGTGGTTGCCTTCCGCTGGACGAGCGTATTGCTCAATCGCCGCCAGCCGCCGGGCTCGGGGTCCCACGCACCGGGGTACTTCAATCGCACGACGGGAATGGATTTGGTCACGTTGATGCTGGGGTCTTCCGGCACGTAAAATCGGTCACCGCGGTTGCGGAGGTTCTGCTGATCCACGGAGTAGAGAAACAAATCCGCCGCCAGCTCGAAGAGTTCAACCTTCGATTTAGAGTCCTGCAACTGCCACGCCTTGCCGGGATCGGCCTGCGGGAAGAGCACGATCAGGTTTCGCGCGCCGTTGTTCAATGTCAGCACGCTGGGCTTGGATTTCCATTTACTGCGGGGGTAATAGGTGGTGTATATGAGATCGTCCTCGGGCAGCTCGCTGAACTCGGTGTAGGGGAACATTTCCTTGCCGAGCGCCTTAATCGAAGCGGTAAACTCCTCGCCGCCGCAGTCGGCGTTGGCGATGAGGATGCCGCCGCCTTCGATGTACGCCTTGATCTTGATCTTTTCTACGTCGGGCAACGCCAGCTTTTCGTTCCCGGAGATGTACAGAAGCGGCGCTTCAAGCAGATCAGCCAGCGAGGCGTTTTCGTCCAGGACCTGGAACGCCAGATCACGTTCGATGGTTCGGCCGACCCATTTGATCATGTTGGGAACGTCGCGGGAGCGCTGGTCCCACTTGCCTTCCTTGCCGTTGATGCCGTTGTAGTGCAGCTTGCTGATGGCGATCGGCGCACGCCCCTTGGCGAGAAACAACATCGCAAAACAAGTGTCGGCCAGCTGCGGCACGGCATCGGGCGTGGCGGATGACCAGCTTCCGTCAGCGGCTTGCCGCTTGATAGCCCAATCGGCGCCTTTTTCGTACCAGTCGATCCCGCCGAAATACCGGTACCCGCTGGCGGCGCCAACGCGCTCGTACGCGTAGAGCGTGGGATAAACAAAATCGCGAGCGTACGGCTGATCGGTGGCGAATTTGCCCATGTTGTCGCCGAGCCACTTGATGCCTCGATCGATCGCGTCGTTGCTGTCATTCCCGCGGCAGGTGATGCCTTCGGGCGCGTGCAGATATTCCTGCGTAATGAACAGGCTCGCCACGCCAACGGTGGTCATGCCCGGCGTGGGCTGCCACTTGGTGTCGGCGGGATTGGCGTAAGTCCACCCGCCGCTCAGGTCCTGGTTGCGGCGCCAGGCTTCTTCGACCATTTTCCAGTAAGAGTCGGGCACATCGCCGCCGGCCTGATCCGCCGCCCACATGCCCAGCACGGCGTATTGCGATCGGCTGTGGCTGTATGATTTTCCGGTGGGATTGGGCGTGTAATCGTACATGCCTCGGCCGGGGCCGGTGGTTTTGATCGACCCGAAAAGGAAGCCTGCGTCGCGCTTGAGCGCTTCGCGGATTGCAGGCGTTTGCGGCAGCATCGCCCACATCTGGCAGCGGATGCCCAGGGCGTATACGCCCTTGGTGGGAGTTTTGAGGAGAAAGTCGACGGCATCCTTGATCCGCGGATCCTGCGGGCTCTCGCCGGTGTTCAGGAGCGCCAAAACCGCCAGCGCCGTTGGGCCGGTGAATTGGCCGCCCTTGGCGTCGCGATTTTTGCCCTTCGGATCAGGCGCGGGGAGTTCTTCCCAGTTGCCGTTCTGCTGGTGCTGATAGAGCCACGTCGTCGCCATGCCGATCGACTTGTTGACGGCTTCGGGCGTTGCCCCACGCGCGCAGACCGCAATGAGACACAAAGTAATCAGGACAGAAATGTAGGGCTTAAGCACGGATCGCCTCTCCCGTGAATGGCCATCAGAAATCCAAACCGCCGCGCAGTTCCGGACGTTTCTTCTTTTTAACCGGAGCCGCCTCCGCAGCCGGTGCCGAAGGCGCCGCCGCGACAGCCTGCCGCATGGACAGGCCGATGCGTCGCGCTTCCACATCAACGCTCAGCACCCGAACGCGAACGTCCTGCCCGGGTTTGACGACATCGCCCGGCGAGCGGACGCGCTGATTCGAAAGCTCGCTGACGTGAATCAACCCTTCAAGCCCCGGCTCGAGCTCGACGAACGCCCCGAAATCGGCGGCACGAGTTACTTTCGCGTCTACCATTTCGCCGACATGATACCGATCCAGCGCCGTCGTCCAGGGGTTCGGGCCGGCCTGCTTCAGGCTGAAGCTGATCTTTCGCTGCAGCTCGTCTACTTTTAATACCACCAGTTTCACCGTATCGCCAACTTTTACGACATCGCTCGGGTGATTGATCCGCTGAAAACTCATTTCGCTGATCGGCAAAAGGCCTTCAACGCCTTCTTCGACTTCGATGAACGCGCCGAACGGCTCGATGTTGCTCACGCGCCCGGTGATCGTGGTGCCGGCGGAATATTTTGTGGCGGCGTCGGCCCAAGGATCAATCCCTCGCGCCTGCTTCAGGCTGAGCGACATCTTGCCGGTCTCATTATCGAGCTTCATGATTTTTACGTCGACGATGTCGCCGACTTTCACCAGGTCGCTGGCCTTGTTGCCGCGGCGGAAGCTCATTTCGCTTACGTGAAGCAGTCCATCCAAACCGCCGAGATCGACGAACGCGCCGTAGTCCATCACGCTGCGGATCGTGCCGCGGCGGATCTGGCCTTCGGAAATCTCCAGCAGCATTTTCTTTTTCTGCTCTTCCTTTTCGCGCTCGAGGATATTCCGGCGGCTGACGATCAGGTTCTTCGCGTCGCGCTCGAACTGCGTCACCTCGACCTGGAACTTCTGGCCGATGAGCGTGGAGAGATCTTTCTGGAAATAAATATCCACCTGCCCGGCGGGCATGAACGCGCGCATGTTCTTGATTTCCATCTCCAACCCGCCCTTGTTCACGCCGGTGACGGTGCCTTCAACGATCTGGCCGATCTCCATGTTTTCCCACGAAACATTGCTCGCGAGCGAGCCTTTCTTCGTAAGGATGAGCAACCCTTCGCTGGCGTCGTAGCGCTCGACATTGAACTCGATTTCATCGCCCACGTTCGGCGGCTCTTCGCCAAACTGCAGCAGTGATGCGATGCCCTGGCTCTTGCCGCCGAAATCGACGAAGACGTCGTCTTTCCCGACCGAAACGATCCGGCCCTTGCGCATGCCTGTCGTTGATGCGGCGCTCACCTGCGGCTTATCGAAGCCGTAGAGCGCGTCCATCGAAACGTCCGCCAGCGCCGCATCCACCTGCTGATCGAGCGCTGATTCGTCCGGGCGGAATTTTTTCTTGTATTCTTCGTCGAGCTTCTTGGCCATTCACGTCTCCTAAATATCTCTGAGCGGCCATGATACCGGCACCGCGTTATTTGCAACACCGAAGGCTATAGTTGTAACAATCTTTAGTATGTGAGGCCGTTGATGGAAAACAAAACTCCGCTGGTGGCGGTGATCGGGGCCGGCTTTGCCGGGCTTAAAGTCGTCAAAGGGCTGCGGAAAGTGCCTTGCCGCATCATGCTCGTCGATCGGCACAACTACCACCTGTTTCAGCCGTTGCTCTACCAGGTGGCGACGGCCGCCCTCTCGCCGGCGGATATCGCCTACCCGATCCGGCGGATTTTTCGCTCGCAAAAGAACGTGGCCGTCGCGCTGGGCGAGGTGGAGTTCGTCGACCTTGCCAAAAGCACCTTCGGCGGCGCGCAGGCGAGCATTCCGTTCGATTATCTCGTCATCGCCGCTGGCGCCACGCATTCTTACTTCGGCCACGACGACTGGATGCCGCTCGCACCCGGGCTCAAGTCGATCGACGACGCGACGAACATCCGCCGCAAGATGCTGCTGGCGTTTGAAGAAGCCGAGTACGAGGCCGATCCCGTCGCGATGAAGTCTAAGCTCACGTTCGTGATCATCGGCGGCGGGCCGACGGGCGTGGAGATGGCGGGCGCGATCCGCGACATCGCCGTCAATGACATGCCGCGCGATTTCCGTTCGATCGACACGGCGATGGCGTGCGTAATCCTCGTGCAAAGCGGCGACCGCCTGCTGCCGGGCTTTCCGCCGGAGCTTTCCGAGCGCGCCAAGAGCGACCTTGAATCCGTCGGCGTGCAGGTGCGGCTCAACTCGCGCGTGACCAACGTAGACGCCGACGGCGTGTGGATGGGCGACGAGCAGATCCGCGCCAGCACCGTTCTCTGGGCCGCCGGCGTGCAGGCGCCGCCGCTGCTCAAGACGCTCAACGTGCCGACCGACAAATCCGGCCGGGTGATCGTGAACGCCGACCTTTCCGTGCCCGACCATCGCAATGTTTTCGTCATCGGCGATGCCGCATTGGTGAAAAACCCGAAATCCGGCGAGCCCGTGCCCGGCGTAGCGCCGGCGGCGATGCAGATGGGCGAGTTCGTCGCGAAACTCCTCAAGGCAGAAATCGCCGCGACCACGCCCCCGCCGCGGCCGACGTTTGAATATTTCGACAAAGGCACGATGGCCACCATCGGCAAACGCCGCGCCGTGGCGGATATCAGGGGTTTCAAGTTCGGCGGGATTTTCGCCTGGCTTCTCTGGTGCTTCGTTCACCTCTCCTTCCTCGTCAGTTTCCGCAACCGAATGTGGGTGATGCTCAGCTGGATCTACGAATACTTCACGCACGGCCGCGAGGCGCGGCTGATTACGGGCGATATCAAAGTCAAAATTAAGAAAGTTCGCACCGACAACATGCCCATGCCCTGATGCGATTCTTTGCTCACTCGCCTGGTATTCCGGGATGCGGACAGATCGGGCGCATTTCGACTGGCTCACGTGACTTTTCCTGCCGCTCCGGCTTCAATCCTTGAATGAGCACTCCGCAACAAGCCTATGAATCGTTGATCAAATCCCTCCGCGAAATTTCCGTCCTCGGATCGATCGGATCGGTCCTGCACTGGGACGAGCGCACGCAGCGCCCGCCGGCCGGGGCGGAGCACCGGGCGGAGCAGATTTCGCTCATCGCCACCATGACGCACGCGAAGTTCACCTCGCCGCAAATCGGCGAGTGGCTGGCGGCCGTTGAAAGTTCGCCGTTGGTGAAGGAACCGACCAGCGACGCGGCCGTCAACGTCCGCCACACCCGGCGGGCGTACGATCGCGCGACCAAGCTGCCGCTGTCGCTCGTGGAGGAGATGGCCAAGACCACCTCGCTCTCAGAGAACGCGTGGGAGTCGGCCAAGAAGAATTCGGACTTCAAATCCTTCGCGCCGTGGCTGGCGAAGGTGCTGGAACTCAAGCGCGCCGAGGCCGACTGCGTGGCGCCGGGGAAAAATCGGTACGACACGCTGCTCGACGAGTACGAGCCCGGCGAAACGTCGGCGAACCTGCAGAAAGTCTTCGCCGATTTGCGCGGGCCACTGGTGGAGCTGATCGGCAAGATTACCTCGAGCGGACGAGTCGCGCCGACTGAAATCCTCGAGCGCGATTACCCCGCCGACGCCCAGGAACAGCTCGCCCGCGCCGCAAGCGCCGCCGTCGGCTTCGACTTTAACGCCGGCGTGCTCGCCCGCTCCGTCCACCCCTTCTGCACCATGATCGGCCCCGGCGATACGCGCATGACCACCCGCTACGACGAAAAATACTTCGGCGACGCCTTCTTCGGCGTCCTGCACGAGACCGGCCATGCACTTTACGACCAGGGATTGCCCAAGGAGCATTTCGGCCTCCCCCGCGGCGAATACGTTTCACTGGGCATTCACGAAAGCCAGTCGCGCATGTGGGAAAACCTGGTCGGGCGGTCGAAATCGTTCTGGAAGGCATTGCTGCCGAAGGCGCGCGAGACGTTCCCGAAAGCGCTCGCCGGCGTTTCCGAGCAGGACTGGTACTTTGCCATCAATGATGTGCGCCCGAGCCTGATCCGCACCGAATCCGACGAAGCCACCTACAACCTCCACGTGCTGCTCCGCTTCGAGATCGAACAAGCCCTGCTCAGCGGCGAGCTGCCTGTGAACGATCTCCCGACCGAATGGAACGCCCGGATGAAAAAATACCTCGGCCTCACCCCGCCCGACGACGCGCGCGGCTGCCTCCAAGACGTCCACTGGTCCGGCGGCGGGATCGGCTATTTCCCGACGTACACGCTGGGCAACCTGTACGCCGCGCAGTTCTTCGAGCAGGCCCGCAAGGATTTAGGCGACCTCGACGCCCAATTCGCGAGAGGCGATTTCGCCCCCCTGCTCGGCTGGCTAAGGAAGAATATCCACGCGCACGGCAAGACTTATTCCGCCGGCGAACTCGCGCAACGCATCACGGGTCGGGCGTTGACGTCGAAGCCGTTGATCGATCATCTCAAGCGAAAGGCGAGCGAGCTTTATGGGGTATGATCATCGTCGAATGCGATGGATTCCCTCAGCAATTCTGGTGCTACTATTCGCGGTCGCGTGTCGCGCCGGCAGAGGTTCGGATCGGGTATTCGCGGATTCGCATTGAGGCGGATCAATCGATCGTCATCACCACGCCGACGATGATCATCCGCGACGGAGAAGACGGGAAGCCGGTTCTGCTTACGGCCGATCGCATCACGCTGCGGCCCGAGGGGAAGTTGGATCTGAACAAGCCGCTGACGCTTGCGGCGATTGAATTCGAACGGCCGATTCTGAACCTGATGATGCTGCCACGCGCAGGGGCGATGCCATCGACTCGCCCGGCATCGCGGCCTTCGATCGACCCGGTGCGGGAAGTCATGAAGTCACTCACCTTATTGAAGATCCATGACGGCATAACTCTTTTTCCCATCGGTGAAATGTCGGATGGTGCGAATATCGTGCGCGGAAGTGCGTCGGCCCAGCGAGATGAACACGGGGAGTGGAAGGCCCACATCGATTCCAGTGGCATCGGCGGACCGTTTGCAGGGATATTTCTTCCGGCTTCAACGAAGGTCGATCTGCGATTCAAGATCGATTACGACAACGAAAAACTCTCGGTGCAGTTGGACATCAACGCGATGATGAAAGGTGAATTGCTTAAGAAACGTGTGACGACAAGGCCGAATTCTCGTTAGCGCTTTACCGCATCCGCCGCGGCTTTTTCAAGCACGACGATATCCGCTTTATGGTCTGCGATGTGGCTCTTCAGAACGGCCAGCACGGCCGGGTCCACGCCCGGCAGCGAGGTGATCACGTTTTCGTACCGCTCGATCATCAGCTTCTTATCGCTCATCAATTTCGGCAATAAAAACTTGATCGACAGGTAGGCCAGGTATTGTTCTTCCGGCTGGACGGAGCGGAGGGAAGGAACTCCATTGAGCGACTCGATCAGGGCGGCGATTTCTTCGGCGTGGCGTTCGCTGGTGGCGACCATGCCCAGCAGCGGTACGCGCATTTCAACAGTCGCGCGGTTGAGGTACGGGGAGCCTTCGCCCATGAAGCGGAAGAGGCTGTTGAGTTCCGCCTCGACGAGGCTGTTGAGAGCGTCGACGATCTGCAGCGGGCCGGTGGACATGATCGGTGCGTTTGCCATTTAATCCCTATTTCGCCATCGAGACGGCCGGCGCGGCGGCGTTGACCGACGGCACTGCGGTGAAGTGCATGCGGCCGTAGTTTTCGGTCAGTTTGTTCAGCGGACTGTAACCGACGAACATCACCACCAGCATGATCGCGCACATGAGTGAGACCGCGACGCCCAGCGGGTTGCCCATGAAGGCCGGCTGATCGGAGTTGAGCAGGAACATCGACCGCACCACGCGCATGTAGAAGTAGAGGCTGAGCACCGTGTTGATCAGGATGACCACCACCAGCAGCCACCACCAACCGCCGGTCTGGATCAGGGCCATGAGGATGTTGAACTTCGCGAAGAATCCCGCGAGCGGCGGTAAGCCAACGAAGCTGAACATGAACGCCGCCATGCAAACTGCCAGCACCGGGTTTCGCCGCGAAAGGCCGGCGTACCCTTCGAGCGTTTCAATGCCCGTCTGCTTGAACACCAGGCCGGCCACGGTGAACGCGCCCAGGTTCATGAACAGGTACACCGCGAGATAAAACAGAATCGTGCGGGCGGAGATCGAAGTCGGATCGGTCACGCTGCCGGCCTTGAGCAGCAGGGACATCGCACACAGCATGTAACCGGCATGGGCGATGGAGCTGTAAGCGAGCAGGCGCTTGATGTTGTTCTGCACGAAAGCGGCCGTGTTGCCGAGGGTGGCGGAGAGAGCGCCCATCACGCCGAGCACGATCGCGATGACCGCCGGCGCGGAAAGCAGTTCGCCGTTCATGCCGTTGAAGTGGTACGCGTCGGCGATGTTGTTCACGACGCGCAGCAGCAGGACAAGGGCCGCGCCCTTGCTGGCGACGGAGAGGAACGTCGTCACTTCGATGGCCGCGCCTTCGAACACGTCCGGGCACCAGAAGTGGAACGGCACGGCCGCGATTTTGAAACCGATGCCGACGACCAATCCAAAAACCGCGACAACGAGCAGCGCCGTTCCGCCGGTGGTGGCGGGCATCTTAGAGGCCAACTCGGAGAGGTTCAGCGTGCCGTACAGCCCGTAGAGCAGCGACATGCCGTACGTCATCACCGCGCTGGTGGCGGCGCCGAACAGCACGTACTTGAGGCTCGCTTCAGCGTCGGTCTTGTTGGTCTTACGGAAGCCGGCCAGCACGTAGCTGGGGAAGCTGGCGAGTTCCACCGCGAGCAGGATCATGAGCAGGTTGTTGGCCGACGCCATGAGGGCCATGCCGGTGGTCGCACCGAGGAGCAGGACGAAGAACTCAGGGCCGTCGCCTTCATGCATGTCGGCGGCACTGGTGGCGAACCACATCATGATCACGCCGATCACGAAGACCAGCAGCAGGATTTTCCAGAGGAACGCGATCGGATCGGCCACCAGCATCGGCGCGAACTTAGTGGCCTGCAGGCCCGCATCAGGGCTGACGTATTGAACGTAAAGAAGGCTGAGCAGCGCGATCACCAATCCCGCCAGTGCCACCAGGCCGCACGCGGTGTTCGACTTTTTCACGAAGAACGGCGTGAGCAGCACCGCGACGATCGTGCCGATGAGCGTGAGCTCGGCGATGAACGGGCGCAGCTCCGTCCAGCCGGGGATGAAGGGTAAGCCGATACTTGCAAGAGACAGGATCATCATTCGCTTTCGTAGCATGGGCTACCAGCCCATGTCATGGTGCGCACCGGGTCACGGGCTGGTAGCCCGTGCTACGCTTCATCCTAACAACTTGAACATCGCCGCCACCGTCGTGCTGGTGTAGGCGAAGAAGAACGCCGTCGGCAAAATGCCGAGCAGCACCGCCATGATGGCCAGCGGCGTGAGGACGGTCAGCTCGCGCTGGTCGACCTCGGGGAAGCTCTTGTACTCGGCCTTTTCCGGACCGAAGAAAACGCGCTGGACGGTCCAGAGCATGTAGCCGGCCGTCAGCACCACGCCGAAGCAGGCGATTACGGCGAGCGTCATGATGTACGGGTAAGCGTGGCCGTTGGTGGCGATCATGATGACCGAATCCGGCTTGGCGGCTTGGAAGCTGCCGAGCAGGACCATCACTTCACCGATAAAACCGGCAAGGCCCGGCAAGCCCAGGTTGCTGAAGCACGCCACGATGCTGAAGCCGGTGTAAACAGGCATCGTCGTCGCCATGCCGCCCATTCGGCCGAGCTCGCGGTGGTGAGCACGGTCGTACACCACGCCGACGACAAAGAACATCATCGCGCTGGTCACGCCGTGGGCGATCATCATGAACTGTGCGCCGTTGATCGACGCCTCGGTCATCATCGCCGCGCCGAGCACGACGAATCCCATGTGCGATACGCTGCTGTAAGCTACGAGTTTCTTGAAATCGGTCTGGGCCATTGCGCACAGCGCGCCATAGATGATGCTCACCACGCCCACGAGTGCGAAGAGCCACCACAGGTCTTTGCCGGCATCGGGGAAGAGCGGGTACGCGATCCGGAAGATGCCGTACCCGCCGAGCTTGAGCAGGATGGCGGCCAGGATCATGCTCATCGGCGTGGGGGCTTCGACGTGCGCGTCCGGGAGCCACGTGTGAACGGGGACGGCCGGCACTTTGATCAGGAAGCCAAGCATCGCCAGGATGAAGAACGTCTTAGCCACTCCTGCCATACCGGCCGCCATCAGGCCCTTCTGCACGTCCGTTGAAGCGAGTTTCACGAGATCGAACGTGCCGTTCGGCAACCCCGGCAGGCCGCGGCTGTAGAGATACGTGCCGATCAGCACGATCAGCAGACCGACCGAACCAACCAGCGTGTACAGGAAGAACTTGATCGCAGCGTACTCTTTGCGAGGCCCGCCCCAGATGCCGATCAGGAAATACATCGGCAGCAGGCTGATTTCGAAGAAGACATAGAAGAGGAAAAAATCGAGCGAGAGGAACACGCCAAGGATGCCCGTCTCAAGAAACAGGAACAACGCCATGTACCCTTTGAGCTGCTTTTCAATATTCCAGCTCGCGATGCACGCCAGCACACAGACGAACGTCGTCAGGACGATCAGCGGAAAGCTCAGCCCGTCGATGCCGAGCTTGTATTGCACGTTAAACGCGGGAATCCAGTCGCACGACTGAACCATCTGCACCACGCCGCTGTTGGCTACGTATTCGCCGGTCTTTGCATCGTACTGGGCGTAAGCGTACGGGCCGCTGGTCTTCCAGTTGAAGGTGATGAACAGCATCAGCGAGAGAATGAACGTGACGATCGTGGTGCCCAGCGCCGTCCAACGCACGGCGTCGCGGCCCTTGGCGAAGAGCACGAGCGCCGCGCCGATCGTCGGCACGAAGATCAGGATCGACAGCAGATAGTGATTTAAGAAGTCCATAGCAATTCTCTTATTTCAACCGGCCAGCATGCCCGGCTACCGAGACAACACCACCACGATCGCACCTGCGATCGAGACGGCGATCACGCACATCAGCACGGTCACGTACAGCCGAACGCGGCCGGTCTGCGGCGAGCGGACGGCTGAGCCGATCGACTGCGCCAGCGCGCCGGCGCCGTTCACCGCGCCATCGACGATGTACTTATCATTCGCGCCCATCAGGAACGCCGTCTGCCGGCCCAAGTACGCGACGAAGTTCACCGCGCCGTCGACGATCAGCCGATCGAACGCCGCCGCCAGGTACGACAGGAACAGCACCGTGCCGACGAAGACGAACTTGTACAGCTCATCAAAGTACATGCGGCGGTACAGCCACGTGTGAATCCACTGCAGCGGCGGAATCTTCATCAACGCGTTGGCGATGCCGTAGCCGTTCATGTACATGAAAAAGCCCAGGCCGAGCGCGATCAGCCACGCCCATCCGCCGAGCAGTGCGTCCTTCATTTGTTCTTCGCCGTGCTCGAGCAGTTCCTTGGTGGTGTGAAGCGTGTGCGGGACTTCGGCGTTGTCGACGTTCGTCTTCCCGCCGATGGCTCCGCCGGTGGCTTTGGGGGATTGGCCGTGCGTGGCGCCCGGTTCTTCCGCGACGTGTTCGGAATGCGCCGCTTCGGGCGTGGCGGGCGTGACGCCTTCAGGCGGAGGCGTCGGCCAGGCGTTGGCGAACAGGTCGGTCGCAGGGTGCCCTTCGACCTGCACGATCTTGTTCATTTCCGTCTCAGCCGCCTCGATCATCTCGCGCACGCCGAGGAACCGCCCGCCGATGATCGCGGCGATCGCCAGCACCACCAGCGGGATGTACAGGATCGGCGACTCATGCGCGTGATCGTAAAGTGCCTGGTTCCGCGGCTTGCCCCAGAACGTCAGCGTCCAGCACCGCATCATGTAGAACGGCGTGACGTACGCGATGATCGCCGGGCACCAGAAGAGCAGCCACATGTAGTTATGCCCGCCGGGAACCTTCGTTTGATCGGTGAGGAACCCGAACGCCGCCGCGTGCTGAAGAATCAAGTCCTTGGAATAAAAGCCGCTGAACGCGACCGTGAAATGCTCGGAGAAGGTGATCCCGAACCCGGCGATCGCAAAGACCGCGACAAGGAACGTGATGGCTGTCACCGGAATCTTGCGAAGCAGCCCGCCGTACTGCGGCAGCTCCTGCTCGTGGTGGGCGGCGTGGATCACGCTGCCGGAACCGAGGAAGAGCAAGGCTTTGAAGAACGCGTGCGTGATCAGGTGGAATAGCGCCCCCACCCAGCTGCCGACGCCGATCGCCAGGATCATGTAGCCCAGTTGCGAGAGCGTGCTGTAGGCCAGCACCTTTTTAATGTCGGATTGCGCGATCGCGATCAGCGCCGCCATAGTGAGCGTGGTGCAGCCGATGATGCCGATAAAGAGCTTCGCGTCGGGCGTGAGAACAGGGAAAATTCGACCACAGAGATACACGCCGGCGGCCACCATCGTGGCGGCATGGATTAAAGCGCTGACGGGAGTCGGGCCTTCCATCGCGTCGGGCAGCCACACGTGCAGCGGGAACTGGGCCGACTTGCCCATGGCGCCGAAGAACAGACCGATGCCCATGATCGTCAGCAGCCCGCTGGAAAAGACCGTGCCGTTCGGCAGCGTGATCGCCGCGCCCGTGCCGGCCGTGTGCAGCAGGCCCCACATGCTCGGCAGGCTCACGTTGCCCAGGTGGTAGAACAAAATGCCAAAGCCGATGAGGAACCCGAAATCGCCGACGCGATTGGTGACGAACGCCTTGATGGCCGCGTTGCTGGCGGACTTTTTCTCGTACCAGAAGCCGATCAGCAGGTAGCTGCACAGGCCGACGAGTTCCCAGAAGATGAACAGGTGCAGCGCCGTCCCGCCGATCACCAGGCCGAGCATGGAAAAGCAGAACAAACCTAAATACGTAAAAAATCGCGGGTAGCGTTTGTCCTCAGACATGTAGCCGATGCTGAAGATGTGCACGAGCGTCGCCACACCGGTGATCATGAAGAACATGACGACCGTGAGGCTGTCGACGTAAACGCCGACGTCGAGAAACCCGGTGTGATCCTGCGACAGCCCACTGCCGACAGGAATCCACTTCATCGGCAGGTTGATCGGCGCCTTGCCGAAGCCCCAGTCCTTGCCGTCGTGCTTGCCGCCGTCGAGCCAGGCGAACGTCGCCGCCGCCGAGCAAAGCAGGCTGCCGGCGATGAAGAGCGTGCCGACGTATCCCGCGATGGGGTTGCCCATCTTCTTGCCGAGAAACACGAGCACGATAAAGCTCACCAGCGGCAGCAGGACGGCGATCGAAAGTAGTAAAGCTGGAAGTGGCATAATTCAGTCGGCAGCGGGCAGCGGGCAGCGGGCAGTTCATACTGCCCGCTGCCCGCTGCCATCTGCCCGCTTATCCTTTAAGGTTCGAAGCACGCTCCACGTCGATCGTTGTAAAATTGTTGTAGAAGTTCAGGAAAATCGCCAACGCCACCGCCGCCTCAGCAGCGGCCAGAACGATCACGAAGACCGCGAAGATCTGCCCGTTCAGCGCCGGCTCGCCGTGCGTGCCGGCGTAGCTGAAATAGTTGAACGCGACGAGATTCACGTTGGCCGCGTTCAACACCAACTCCACGCCCATCAGAATGCCGATCGCGTTGCGCTTGAGGAGGATCGTCATCAACCCGCAAACGAACAGAAACGCGCCCAGCACCAAATAATGGTGCAGGCCGATCGTCGTAACGGTGATGGCGAGAACGTTCATTCCTCTTCCCTGTTTACTAACTGGTCGCCCCGTTTCAGCGGGTCGTCTGCGATTTCAAGAGCGACCCGCTGATGCGGGGCGACCGGTTTAGCTTTACGACCACTGCCGCATCGTCTTCGATGCAGGTGTTCTCCCGAGTTTCAAATCTTCCGCTTCGTGACGGCGTCCCTTCGCGAGGTACGCCGCGCCGATCATCACTACCAGCAGCAGCACGCTGGCGATTTCAAACGGGATCAGATAATCGCCCAGCAGTGCCTGCCCGAGAGCGAGCAGCGGGTACTTGCCTTCCAGGTTCGGCTCAGCCGCCGGGAACGGGAAGCTGTGAAGCGCCAGCACGAGCGCTGCGAAAAGCACCGTACCGACGACGAGCGCGATCGCCACTTCGCCCGGCTTAGGCTCGAACTTGCTGAACGGCGATTTGCTGGTCAGCATCACACCGAAAATAATCAGGATCAGCGTGCCGCCCGCGTACACCACGAGTTGCACAGCCGCCAGAAATTCCGCGTGCAGCAGGAAGTACAACCCCGCCACGCCCATCAGCGTGAACAGCAAACAAACGGCCGTCCGAACAATGTTCCGCGACAGCACCAGCAGCAGCGCCGAGATCGCAGCCATCCCGGCGAAGGCGTAGAAGAGCACGGCTTCGGCGTTGGCGTTCGTGATTGAGTTGATGGCGTCCATTTTTGTTTCGGCGTTGGGCGTTGAGCGTTAGGCGTTGGGGGTCGATTGATCCCTAACGCCTAACGCCAAACGCCTAACTACTTTCGTTAGGCCTTCACCAAATTCTCAGTCCCTTCATCGATCGGCGACGGATCAGTCAACCGCTGCTTATGCCCGCGGCCTGTGGCGGCGGAGTAGAGCACCCAGCCGACGACCATGCCGAATCCTGTCAGGCCCACCAGCGTCAATACAACTTGCGTGATCAGCGAAGCCAGGCCGTCGTGCGCCCACGCGGCGAAATTCCACGGGTTGAAACCGTCCACCCACGGCAGGCCGGGATGATCGGGGACGATCAACTGCCAGACCGCCCCGCACAGCAGCAGGATCATGCTCATCGGCAGCAGCACTTTGACGCAGGCGTAAAGCACTTGATCGATTCGCGGGCGCGGGACCGTCCAGCGAATCCACATCTGCACGAAGACGATTCCCATCGCCTTGGTGACGAAAATGCCGGCGGCCACGCAGTTGAGCAGCAGCAGCGGGATCGCGTTATTGACCGACGGGTCGGCCGCGTAAGTGACGTTCAAACTGTGGTTGAAGTAGCCGATCAGGCCGAACGGATCATTCCAGCCGCCGAGGAAGAGCGCCGTCTGAATTCCGCCGACGACGAACATTGCGGCGTATTCGGCGAAGAAGAAAAAGCTGAACCGCAGGCCGCTGTATTCCGTGTGGAAGCCGGCGACCAGTTCCGACTCCGATTCCGGCAGATCGAACGGCGCCCGCTTGTTGCTGGCCAGCGAGGCAACGAAAAATACAAAAAACGAGAGGAAAACGAACGGATTTTTGTAAATCAGCCAAGTGTGAATCCCGCCCGACTGCATGTGGCCGAGCTCCACCATGTTCAGCGTGCCGGCCGCCATGATCGCGACCAGGATGCTGATGCCCAGCGGGATTTCGTAGCTCACCATCTGGCAGGCTTCACGCATCGCACCGTAAATCGACCACTTATTATTGGACGCCCAGCCGGCGAGGATCACGCCCATCACTTCCACCGACAACATCGCGAGAATCCAGAACACGCCGACGTTCAGCATCGGCTCAAAGCAGAAGCTCGGCCCGAACGGCAACGCCAGGAACACCGCGAACGCCGGGGCGAACGCGAGGTACGGAGCCAGTCTATATAGAAAGTGGTCAGCCGAGGTGGGGATCAGGTCTTCTTTGAGAATCAGCTTCGCGCCGTCGGCCAAGGACTGCAGCAACCCGATCGGCCCGACGCGGTTAGGCCCCAGCCGCGCCTGCATGTGGCCGGCGACTTTTCGCTCCCACCAGATGCTGAACATCGCGACCAGCGAGACCGCCGGCAGGAAAATCGCCGCGCAAAGCGTCACGCCGTACACGAGTGTGAGCACCGGCCCGCGCTGGAGGCCGAGTTGGTCCTGGAGCAATTGCTGCAAGGAGAACGAAGGCACTTCCGCAGCGATCGGAATCGAGAAAGAAGTCATGGTCGCGCGCCAAATCGTGAAAAACGGCACGAATCCAACTGATACGCCCGCCGCCAATTACAAATCGATTGGGTTGTTGTAATGGGGTGGGTTGGAGGTGTCAAGAATAGGACTAAGGACTTAGGACTAAGGACTTAGTGAAGAAAAAATCGCTCCCGCATTTCTTTCACTAAGTCCTAAGTCCTGAGTCCTAAGTCCTCTGAATTCCCTCCACCTTCGCCGCGCAGATGAAGTCATTTTCCGTGACATCTCCCGCCGAGTGCGTGCTGTAAACCACGCCGCACTTGTTGTAACTCACCGCCAACTCCGGGTGATGGTTTTCCTTGTGGCTGATCTCGGCGATGGCGTTCACGAACGCGATCGTCTGGTGATAGTCCTTGAAGTTGAACGTCTTCTGAAGCAACTTCCCTTCCAGCGTCCACCCCGGCAGCGCGGCCAGGTCAAACTCGATATCCCCGGCCGCCACCACCTTGGGTTTGGTCGTGCAGTGTTTCTTGAGCAATTCGGCGTGGCGTTTATTGATGGTCATGGTGTCTCCGTGTTGGCAATATGATAGCACGATCGCCCGAATCATCCCTCTGCATTCTGCCTTCTGCCCTCTGACTTCTCTTTAGGTTATGCTCCCCGGCTCAAACTTTTTTTTGAGACGAATCGAAAACCGCCATGGCCGACCAATCCGCATCCAACACTGCCCTGCTTCGAAAGCTTGAAGAGCAGTTCAATTATTATAACTCGCTGCAGGAACAGATGAGCGACCCGGCCATCCAGAGCAACGGCGCACGGCTGGTGGCCATCAGCAAAGAAGCCGGCAAACTCGAGCCGGTGATCGGCAAATACCGCGACTATAAATCCGCCGCCGCCGCCGTGAAAGAACTAACGGAGCTGAGCTCGAACAAGGCCGATGCGGAAATGTCCGAACTGGCCGCGCTGGAACTTCCCGACGCCCAGGCCAAAGCGAACGAGATGCTCGAGGGCCTGAAGGACGAATTTATCGCCGCCGACGATAATTCCGTCGAGCAGTTCTTCATCGAGCTCCGGGCCGGCACGGGAGGTGACGAAGCCGCCCTCTTCGTCGGCAATCTCTACGAGATGTACCGCAAATACGTAGAAACCCACGGCTGGCGGTTCGACGTCTCCGACTTCTCCAACTCCGAGCGCGGCGGGTTCAAGGAACTCATCGCCACCATCAAGGGCCGCGGCGCGTACCGGCATTTGCAATACGAAGCCGGCGGCCATCGCGTGCAGCGCGTTCCGGAGACCGAAACGCAAGGCCGCATCCACACCAGCGCCGCGACGGTCGCCATCCTGCCTGAACTGCCGGACGTCAAAATCGAAATCAATTCAAAAGACGTAGAAGAATTCGGCTGCCGCGGCGGCGGCCCCGGCGGGCAGAACGTGAACAAGGTCGAAACCGGCTGGTACATCAAGCACAAGCCCAGCGGCATCCAGTTCAAGATGACCGAGCACAAGAGCCAGACGCAAAACAAGGAACGCGCCTGGGCCCTGCTCCGCGCCACGCTGTATGAAACCGAACGCCAGAAACAACACGCCGCCCAGATGGGCACAAGAAAAGCCATGATGGGCTCCGGCGACCGCAGCGCGCGTATCCGCACCTACAACTTCCCCCAAAACCGCTGCACCGACCACCGCTTAGGCGGCGAGGGAGGCGGCGAAAAAAACTTCAACCTCGACCAAATCATGCTCGGCCAACTCGATCCGCTGGTCGCAGCGCTGCTGGAATTGGATAAGCAGCAGAAGCTGGAAAATCTGTGATGGCCCACCAAGATGGAGTCCGCTTGAGGGGATCTGTCGCCAATTCACGCAAATACTTGCGAAGCTTGAAATGGGCCGTGCTGATCGGCAGCACGGCGGTTGCATTAGCGATCATTTATCTTCAAGTCCGCAGTTATTCCTGCAGCGATAGACTTGAATGTACGCGGTGGACCCAAACTCAAGAAGGGCTCGTGATTCAATACCGTGCCGTCAGAACCATGAATACCTGGCTACTGTTCGAAAATGCTACATGGCACGCTCCTGACGCGGAAACGCTGGAGAAAAATGGATACGGAATTCCCCAACCCGGCCTGACGCTTACTCGGGACTACGAGATTTACGAAGTCTCGACTTCAGGTACGCCTTGGATTTTTGGGTTACGACGATCGTCTCTCGTAAACCCGTTGGCCTACTCCAGCCAACTTGCCGTTCCGCTTCGGCTGCCGGCGATTCTCTTCGGCACTTTGCCGATGTCGTACTTTGCGTGGCGGGTGATCGCAGCGCGTCGCAACCGTAATCGGCTGGCCGCGGGGCAGTGCGCGGCGTGCGGATACGATCTTCGCGCGACGCCCGATCGCTGCCCGGAATGCGGGCACGTCATAATTCAGATTCCCTCAACGGATCAGGCACATCCAACGCCGGAGCGTCATTGAGAGTCCAATGGGCCATCCTCCGTTTCCTCGCACTTGGCCTGTTCCTCGGGCTGATTTCGTTCGGCGTGATGCGGATATTTCTTGTCACGGGCCTCTCGGCGAGGATCATCATGGCCGCGATGTGGGTCATCGCCGGGTTTGAAACGTGGCGAAAATACCAGGCCGACACCAAAGCTCTGGCGGCCAGCCCGTTCGCGTGTCCGAAGTGCGGGTATGACATGCGGGCCACGCCGGACCGATGTCCAGAGTGCGGACGCGAGGCGTCGACTCCGCCGGCAAAGAAGGATTAGTCCGATGTTGCGGCTAGGCCGATACATGTCCTTGTTGGTGCTTGTCGCGGCGGCCATTTTTTGTGCCGGCCGGATCAATGTTTATTTCCGATTGACCGATGCCAAAGGCCTGCTCGTGTCGTGCGTCACGATGGTGGTCGCGCTCGTCGGTTGGGTCGTCTGGGTCAGTCGTGGCCCTCGGAAAACATTGCGTAGGAATGCCGACGATCGATTGCGGCTGGCGCGGATTTGCCCGGTTTGCGGTTACAACATGCGGGCCACGCCGGATCGCTGCTCTGAGTGTGGGTATGAGGTCACGCAATGAAATATGCTTTTTACTTTGCGCTCGCCGTGATTGTGGCGTTGGCGATCCACCCTCCAATCGCCGGCGCTTCGGTCCTCTGGATCGAAGGCGAAGCCGCCGTTCAATCCGTCGTGCAGCGGCATCCGTCGTGGTACGACAAAGTCGACACCAATGAGCTAGCCGGCGGGGATTTTATTTCCAACTGGTCGGACAAGCCCGGCGAGATGACCTACAACGTGGCCGCGCCGGCGGCGGGTGCTTATCAGTTCTGGGTGCGGGCGAATCCGACGGCGACGAAACTTTCCGCACGCATTAATGGCGGCGCGTGGCAGGCGATCGACTTCGCTCACGCGGTGGGGAACACCAACATCGCCGCCGACGGCAAGGTGGATCTTCGGTTCATCGCGTGGGTGGACGCGGGCAGCGTGCAGCTCAAGAAGGGGAAGAACGTCGTCGACTTCCGCATGGATAGCGACAACCACAACCACGGCATGCTCGATTGTTTCGTGCTGGCCGACGAGGCGTTTCATCCGCGCGGGGCGCTGAAGCCCGAGCAGATGGCCTCCGAAGCCGCGAAGGACGCCGCCGCCAACGATGGTTGGTTCGCGTTCGATCCGAAGGAAGATTCGTTCGCCAAAGATGCCGGGCTCGATCTTCGCTCGATGAACGAAGCCTTCGCTGGCGAAGGCGGGTTCATCGCCGCCAAAGGGCCGCAGTTCGTGCACAGCAAGACCGGCCAGCCCGTGCGCTTCTGGGCGGTGAACCAGGCGGCCGACGCGAAGGATTACGACTCGGCCGTCCCCGTCGCCAAGATGCTCGCCAAGCACGGCGTGAATCTGGTTCGCCTGCACGGCGGCCTGTATGACCGCGACGGCAAGCTCGATCCGAAACAGATTCAGCGCATCCTCGGCATCGTCGACGCCATGCGCGAGCAGGGAATATACGTTCACCTTTCGATCTACTTCCCGTTGTGGATGTCGCCGTCGCCGAACAACGCCTTCCTGCAAGGTTATGACGGCAAGACCAACCCGTTCGCCGCGCTCTACTTCAATCCCGATTTTCAAAAGCAGTACTACTCGTGGTGGACCGCCCTGCTCACCACGCCTAGCCCGCGGACAAACAAAAAACTGATCGACGAGCCGGCCGTCTTCGGCTGCGAGGCGATCAATGAAGACTCGCTCTTTTTTTACACGTTCACCGACCAGAAAATCCCCGACGCACAGATGCGCCCGATCGAGAAACTCTTCGGCGACTGGGCCGCGAAGAAGTATGGCTCGATCGACAAAGCCCTGGCTGCGTGGGGAACCAAAACCCGCCGCGACAACGTCGCCGAAGGTCGGCTCGGCATGCGGCCGATGTGGAACATCGCCAACGAGCGCCGGCCGCGCGATATCGATACCGTCAAATTCCTGGCCGAACGGCAAACCGCGTTTTACGACGACACGGCGAAGTTCCTCCGCAAAACCGGCTTCAAAGGCGTCATCACCGCCAGCAACTGGACCACCGCCAGCGCACAATACCTCGGCCCGGTCGAAAAACTCACCTACCTGCCCGGCGATTTCCTCGACCGGCACGGCTACTTCAGCAACGACCACAACGGCGACAACGCCGCCTGGTCCATCCGCAACGGCCACACATTTTTTGAACGCAGCGCACTCCGATTCGATCCGGAAACGCCCGGCGGAAAGCCCGCGTTCTCGCACCCGGCGTTTGATACAACGTACGACGACAAGCCCACCACGATCACCGAAACCACCTGGGAGCGGCCCAACCGTTTCCGCAGCGAAGCCCCACTCTATTACGCCGCCTACGGATCGCTCCAGGACACCGACGCGATTTTTCACTTCGCACTCGACGGCAAGAACTGGAACGTAAAGCCGGGATTTTTCATGCAGCCGTGGACGCTCATGACGCCCACGATGATGGGCCAATTCCCCGCGGCCGCGATCGTGTACCGCAAGTCGCTCATCTCGCCGGGCGACGTGCTGGTCGATGTGAATCTGAAAATCGATGACGTGCTCTCGCTCAAAGGTACGCCGCTGCCCGAGGGCGCTGCGTTTGATGAGCTCCGCAAGAAAGACATCCCGGCCGGCGTGACGCAGGAGATGGATCAGCAGATCGACCCGCTGGTTCACCTGGCCGGGCAGACGCGCGTGGAATTTTCTGACAAGCCCAGCTCCGCGAAGATCGGATCGCTCGCCAAGTACATCGACCGCAAGGCCGGCGTCGTCACCAGCACCAACGGCCAGCTCAAGCTCGACTACCACGCCGGCCTGCTGCTGATGAGCGCACCGCGCGTGCAGGGCGCCAGCGGCAACCTCGCGGCCGGCAAGACGATCGACCTGCCGGACGTGAAAATCAGCAGCGATCTCGATTTAGCGAACGTGGTGCTGGTCAGCTTGGATGACAAACCGATCGCCACCAGCGGCAGACTGCTGCTGCAGGTGATGACGGAGGAAAAATCCACCAGCTTCAAGACCGAACCCGCCGGGCCGCTGCTTAAGATCATCGACATCGGCCGCGACCCGTGGCTGGTGCGCGACGTGCGGGGCAGCGTCACGCTGAAGCGGGCCGATGCGAAATCGCTCAAGCTCACGCCGCTGGATTTCAACGGCTATCGGACGTCGGCCAAGCCGATCGCCGGGCCGATCGAACTGCAGCGGGACGTGGTGTATTACTTGATCGAGAAGTAGCGGTCTGCCGAACGCCGTAACTTCCGTTCCTCTCCCGGTAATCCGGGAGTGGGCAGGGCGAGGGTTCTGCCGCGATTTTCGAACAGGTCGGCGAAGGGAACAGAACCCTCATCCCCCCTTCTCCCGGCGTACCGGGAGAAGGAGTAAGACGCTCGCCCCCTTCGGCGTATTGACGCCCGACAAGACAATCGCCCCCGGCCCGAGTAAGATTCCCGGTTCACTAAAGCTCTCAAAGGACTCGTAACATGGCGAAAAAGAAATCCGAATCAGCGGTGGCCCCCAAAGCCGCTGCGAAAAAAGAACCGACCAAAAAGCCGGCGGCGATGCCGTCGGGAGATATGCCTTCGATCAACACCAGCGCGGCCGCATCGGCGGCGGCGGCGCTGGTAGGTAATCGAGTCAACCTCGCCGGCGGCGGTGGCGCTCGGCCGGTGTCGGCGGCGTTCAAGGCGATGAAGCAGAACCTCGTCACCCCCTCGGCCGGCGTGGCGAACCTCCTGCCGCAGACCGGCGGAGCGAAAAAATCCAACGCGCCGTTCGAAAAGAGCAAACAGGTCGGGCATAACCAGACGTTCGGCGCGGATGTGAACCGCTCCGGCGTACCGCGCCGGACCGGCGGGGGTTGAACTGCAGGACTTAGAGCGAGTCAACTTCAGGTGTAGCGTCATCCCGAGGTACGCCGAGGGATCTCGGATTTCAAACGGTTCTCGGGCTCCCGAGATCCCTCGGCGTACCTCGGGATGACGGAGACAAAACATCCAACGCCCCCTACGGTTGAAGTTGATATGCTCTAGAAAAAAGGACTTAGGACTTAGTGATTTCAATCTTCACTAAGTCCTAAGTCCTTTTGCCTAAGTCCTACGCTCAGATGCTTTGAATCAAATCCAGTTCCGTGATCGTCCGCGGGTCGAAGTCGATCCGTTGCTCGAACGTCCCGCCCAGCCCGGCCTTGCTCAGGGCGATGATCCATCCTTCCTCGACGATCATTTCTTCGATCACCCGCCCGCCGTACAGCGTGGCGCGACAGACGGCCGTGTACTTCCGCTTCGGCACGCCCAGGCCGGTGAGTTTTTTCCGCCACTCTTCGGGCAGGACTTTAGCGAGTCGATTTCTGGGCGGGGTTTTGGAATGCATGGGGAAAGAGTTTGCCACGGAGGCACGGAGGCGCTTTCGAGGATTGACAATCACTCTCTGAAAATTCGAATCAAAAAAAAGTTAGCACGGTTGGCCAAATGGATTCGGCCTTCACGAGTGCGCCTCCGTGCCTCGGTGCCTCCGTGGTAAATCCTCAGGTGGCCTCGCAACTTTGCAGGTCGGCTGAGTCATTCACCAGATCGACCGCCATCGGCGCCGGCCAAACACCTTCGCCGTCGGTCGCGTACCAGCGGTCGAGGACGTTCGTCCAATCCCGCAGGCTTTGCACGTTGATGAAGTCGGCCTTCACCTCTGTGGCGCTCGGGTGGAAGCGGCTGTACTTGATCCCCATCTTCCGCATCCGCCGGCCGGCGAGGGATTCGCCGTGGATCTGCATCGCGATCGCGAAGTGCTCGGCGAGAGCCTCCCGCTGCTCTTCGATCCGCGGAGGACTTAGGACTAAGGACTTAGGACTTAGTGAAATGCCCTCTTCACTAAGTCCTAAGTCCTTAGTCCTAAGTCCTTCGACGCGGAGCATCTCCGCGTGCCTGAAAATCCACGGATTGCCGATCGCGCCGCGGGCGATCCACACTAAATCCACGCCGGTTTCGTTCAGCATTCGCACGGCGTCTTCAGCCGTGAAGACATCGCCGGAGCCGAGGATTGTGCGCGTCGGGTGCTGCTGCTTGATGCGTTTGAGGATCGACCAGTCGGCCCGGCCCTGGTATTTCTGCTCGACCGTTCGCGCGTGCACGCGGGCGGCGGCGTAGCCGAGGTCGAACGCGGCGGCGAGCAGCGCGTCGAACAGGTCGGCGGATTCAGGCGTGTCGTCGAAGCTGCGCCGGAGGCTCACAGTCGTCGGCACGTGCGGCGGGAGGCTGTCGCGGACGGATTTGAGCAAGTCGAGCGCTCGCGGCAAGTCCTTGAGCATGTGGCCGCCGCGGGCTTTGTTTTTGATCTTCTTCACCGGGCAGGCGAAGTTGAGGTCGATGACGTCATAACCCGCCTGCTGAAGCAAGCCGGCCGCCTTAGCCATCACGGCCGGCTCGCTGCCGATGATTTGTCCGGCGATCGGGTGGTCTTCGTCATTGATGTCGATCGACTTTTTCAGCCCCTGCCCGCCGTTGGCGAGGATGACATCGAGCAGCGCCTCGGTCACCGCGTACGGGCACCCGTGCCGTCGGGCGACGAGGCGCATGGCGCGATCGGAGTACCCCGCCAAGCCGGCCTGGCAGAAGGGAGTCGCGAGTTCGATCGGGCCGATGCGCATTTTCGAATCATACTCGAAGTGGCGAAATTCGGGCGCTGGTGCAGTTTCACGTCCACGCCGGTCGCTGTGCGGCCGCATTCCGGAATCCGGGCGCACAGCGACCGGCGTGACGATCAAAATCGACCATTGCCGAAATTCGGGGAGAAGCTGGCATCGCCGGTCAACCAAGCCGTACAATATGGGAGTCGCCCCGATAGACGGTCTGCAGGCCGACTGATATTTTGGCCCGCAGAATCAAACAGTATCAAAACTCCATTGAAAGGCTCTATGAAATTCTCTCGGCTGGCGCTGGCATTTCTCGTATTAGGAATGGCCGGCTCGTTTACTTATGCGGACGACGCGCCGAGCAACACGTTCACGCTTTCGCCGTATGCCCAGTACCAGTTCAACTCCAGCTACGGCGAGGCGGACGTCCACATTACCCGCGTCGGCGCTGATCTGAAGGACGCGTACATCTTCACGCCGAAGCTGCAGCTGATCACCACGTTCAAGTTCGAAGATTCGGTGTACGACTTCAACAATTTCCTTCACGAATCGCCGGGCGTGAAATCGCCGATCGACCAGGCGATTTTGATGCGGCTATACCCGGCGTTGGTTTATGCGATCAACGAAAAGTGGATCGTCACCGGCGGATTGATCGGCCAGGCGGCCGGACAATCCGACGCCAACTTCGGCGACTCACTCACCTACGGCGCGGTCGGCATGGTGATTTACCGCGTCAGCGATACGCTCTCCATCGGCGGCGGATTCGTGTATTACACGCGGCTGGAAGACGGCTCGGGATTGCTTCCGCTGGGGTCGATCGATTGGAAGTTTGCCGATCACTGGCTCTTCACCGGCAAGGGCACCGAACTGCGACTGACGTACCTCGTCGAGCCGGCGTTGAACTACTATGTCGCGGCCTCGTACGACACGCGCGAGTACCGCCTGGCTGATTCCGGTTCATACAGCGGCGGCGTGCTTTATGACCAGGTGATTCCCGTTCGCCTCGGCGTGCAGTGGCTTCCGACCGATCAATTAACGGTGTCCGGCGAAATCGGCGCGATCGCATGGCAGCAACTCACCTTCGACGACAGCAACGGCCATCGCATCGTGAAAGACCACGTCGACCCGACGGTCTATCTCGGATTCCAGGTCAGCTATCGGTTTTAGTTTTAGTCGGAAACGCTTGCAGCCAGATAAGTAGTCACGTAATCCTTCACGGCCGACTCGAGCGTGGTGAACGGTTTGTCGTAACCGGCAGCGCGGAGCTTGGTGGTGTCGGCCTGCGTGAAGTATTGATACTTCCCCTGCAGCGCGGCCGGCATTTCGATGAACTGAATGTTCGGCTTGACGTTCATCGCCGCAAAAACCGCAAGGGCCAGGTCTTTCCACGATCGCGCCACGCCTGTTCCACAGTTAAACAGCCCGCCGCCCTGGCGGTGCTGAAGGAAATGCAGCGTGACATCGACGGCGTCTTTCACGTAGACGAAATCGCGCTTCTGCTCGCCGTCGGCGAAGTCCGGCTTGTAGCTCTTAAAAAGCGAGACTTTCCCCGTTTCGCGGATCTGGTGAAAACACCGTTGCACGACCGACCGCATCTCGGCCTTATGATCTTCATACGGCCCGAAGACGTTGAAGTATTTTAAGCCCACCAACCGGTCGAACAGCTTGTTCTTGAGCGCCCACAGATCAAACAGGTGCTTGGAATACCCGTACATGTTGAGCGGCACGAGAATAGGCGTGACGGCGTCGGCATCGCTATAGCCGAGTTGTCCGTCGCCGTAGGTGGCGCCGCTGGAGGCGTAAACGAATCGCACGTTGTTCGCCAGGCTCCACTCCGCCAGCGTTCGCGTGTAGTGGTAGTTGTTGCGGAGTAGGTAATCCGCATCGCGCTCGGTGGTGGCGCTGCACGCCCCCAGGTGCACAATGCCATCAACGTTCGAAAGCCTGCCCGCATTCACCCGCTGCAGAAACTCAGCCGGGTCGATCAGGTCTTCGAATCGCAGGCCGACCAGGTTCTTCCACTTCTCATCCGACCCGAGTTGATCGACAAGCAGAAGCTCGCCATTCCCGCGCGCATTGAGCTCCGCGACCACATTCCGCCCAATGAACCCGGCAGCGCCGGTGATGACCGTCAGTTTAGACATTCAAGCCACCTGTCGGACTCGGACCGACGACCTGCGGTTTACAAAGCCGATGATCGGTTAACGAAGGACAGGCCCTTGTTAATGATTGTAATTACGATCTTTATGATCTTCATCGCGACGTAACACGAACCTTCAAAAATTTCTGTATCCGGTTTTGTATCCGAATCGGAAGAGCCACCTGTCGGGCTTGAACCGACGACCTATAGTTTACAAAACTATTGCTCTACCACTGAGCTAAGGTGGCGTTACACTTTCTCTGTCTTATCAACTGGTCACTAACCGGGCAAGCACTAGTGATGCATTATTTCATCCAAGTCTTCTCTCATGACCCGCGACATTTCATCCTCTAGTGCTTGCATTTTCGCTCTCTTTTCGTGGGAATCAGGGTCAACGCTCAGTTCCGCCATCTCACGTAAAATTTCCTTCTCCTTGTCTTGGAGTAAACGCGAGTGTCGCTCCTTTGCAACCGCTCGCTCTCTTTCAACGACTTTGCTGGGATCGAAATCCTCCACCTTGGCAGGCATTGCGGACGGGCTAGAAGAGGAATTACGCATGTACACTGCGAGAGCTATAACGACACTACCGCAAATCACCAGCAAAACGATTGAAATGACTAAATCCGAACGCGTGTCGTCTAGCCGGACTGAACTCTCTGGCACCCCTAGAGGGGTTTCCGCAGTAACTAACATCGGATGGAGGCTGCTAACTAAATATCCTGCTGCATTTGCATGACTACGGGCGTCTTGGGCTGTCGGTGCCTCTATTTCAAAAACGCTTTCTTCACCTGTTTCCCGATCAGCACCATGAATCTTAAATCGCACAATATCCTCCCTAGAAGATTGGTTCTCATTCGACTAAAGGCTAAGTGATATGCATTTTTGCAGTGACGGGAATCACCGACTTCCATCACTTGTCCTTCAAATTGCGATCCAAATTTTCGATCGTTTTCTGAATTTTCTGTCTCTTGTCGTAAGAAATCTTGTCTGGGTCTTCGCCGACAGCCCTTAACGCCTTATCCGCTTCCGTTACAGTTCCCGCCCCGAAACGCTGGAGCAGTTTCTCCGCCTCTTCATCCGTTGCACGGTGCGTCGTTTCGGCCGATTGCCATTTATGCGGTTTGGCTGACCACAGGTTGTTCCACCAATTTGCAACGGGGATTCCGATGCACAAGCAGATGACGATAAACACAACCGCAGCCACTGCGGACGGAATCGCTATCGCCTTTCTTCGTTCCGGCGTAGCCATGTAAAACCCAAACGTGACTGCTGCTAGCGAAATGCCGAGAACAATCCCGACGACTAGGCCGACGCATCCAAGACTGGCATAACCTAAAAGCGGGCCTCCGATCGAACCCATTAGGGCGACAATCACTGCGACCGTATTGTCTGCCAGCGGGTCTCGTGATTGACCGGGTTGAGCGGGTTCAACTGTCGGAATTGGCGACTCGGAAGGTGTCCTAATAGTGGCATCGTCGGATTCCGACGTAAGTGGAACGATACTGCCAACCAAGTAACCCGCTTCATTCGTTCTGCGGCGAGCATCCTGAACCGTCGGGGCGTCCATCTCAAACTCGTGATCTACACCAGTCTCTCGATCTGCACACTGAACCTTGAATCGCATGATTTTCCCCGCCTAAAATAGTGGTTCGATCTTTCTCACCACATAACCGGCAGCGTTCGCCTTTGCCCTTGCTTCCTGTGCATTGACACATTGCAATTCAAATACGCATTCTTCGCCGGTTTCTTTATCCGTTCCGTGAACTCGGAATTTAGTGACGACGACTCGGTTCGTTTTGGCAACTTGGGTCGGCATTGGTTTCGGAGCAATCGTTTTAGGTGATGGAGAAGTATCGCCATGATCTTCTTGACGTTGACTTTCTCGTAGGATTTTGCAGCCAACAAGCCCTACGACTGCACCGACAACGCCGCCAATCGCAACACCCTCACAGCCTGATATTGCACCGCCGACAGTCGCACCTAACACCATCCCGACGATCCCAAGAGCTTGATCGAATTGGTCGCCAGATTTGTTTGCATTGCAAAACGGACAGACATTTCCAGCAAAGGGAATCCCTGCTCCGCAGTTTGAACACCGCATGGCTGCCCTACTTTCGGTTTTTCGGATTTATCGTCCCCGGGAAATGCAAAAAGGAACGGGGCCCGAATATCCGACGGATTGTCCCCGTAGCATCGGGCTTTCCACGGCCCTTCAACCAACGGATGAATCCGCCGGAGAGCCGAACCCCGCGATGGGGCCGGTCTCCGAGCGGAATTCGTCAGTGGTTGAGAAACCCAGCTTTAGGCCGGGGTGGAAATTCGATGCCACGGAAAACGAATTCGCTGAAGCCAGCGAAAACTTAAATTGTCCGGCAAATCATAGCTGAATATGCTTCCCGCCCCAACTAAAATTACCTCCATGCAATTGCTTGCACTCACTCCCGACCCGCAAGCTGCGGGCGGTTCATCTTAACAATCTGATAAACCGACTTTGGCTGCCAAGGCCTTCCCTGTCGCGTGGGAACACCTTCTGCATTGAGTTGAGCAGCGATCAACTCAAAGGAAAGGCGTGATTGATTCCGCTTCCCTCGCCGTAAACTCAGGACGCGTTCTACGAGTTCGGATTCACCTGGCTTAGCCCCATACGGTTTCCGACCCTCGCACCGTCCCGTTTTCTCCCGAATCGCATGTCGGGCCTTCGCCAGTTTCCGCACCAGAAGCTTTTTATCGAGTTCGGCAAACACTCCTTGAATATTCACCATCGCTTCTCGCATCGGATCATCACTGATTTCCGCAGTCACATTCTGGCCGGTGGAGGCAGAAATTAACGTGATGCCCCGTGATTTGAATTCAGCAAGCATTCTGATCTGAACCATCAGTTCACGAGCGAAACGATCAAGAGATTCAACGATCACGATTCGCACACCGTTTCCGAGGATATCTAAAAGCATCTGTTGAAATGATGGCCGCTCAGCCTCAGTTCCGGTATGTGCATCCCGATATACATTGATGATTTCTGTCGATGACGATTTCGCGTATTGGCGAATAGTTGCGAGTTGGCGATCGAAACCATTTCCTTCGACCTGCCCGCGACCACTTACCCGCAGATATGCAAAAGCTTTCGATTTGACATTCATTGTTACTCTCGGTTGAGGTCATTTGTACCGAATTCCCCGGTATTTTCTGGTTGTTTTTTCCATTGTCAAGCAGAATTGTGTAGAATTATACTTGACTAGCGTCCATTTTCTGAGTACGCTGGCGGTTCATTCAGCCGCTCGATCAGAGCGGCCTTGCCAGCGTACTTTCCTAGCAACTGAGGACACCTCTTAGCAGACGAAAAAATACATAAGCAGATACCGAAATCGCAGCCATCTTCTTCTGGGGCAGTGAAAAATGCGGTTCGCCGGTCTAACGATTGGCAATTCTTAGGGCTTCTTCGGGTGCTTAGGTTCATTGCCCTCACCTTTCAGAAAATCGACCAAGTTATCGGGAAGAGCGAACCATCCCTTCTCAAACTCGTATGCTTTGAACCGCTCTTTCATTCCCCGCTCTAAGGCAATTGGGTCTGATGTCCTAATCGTGCAGACTAGTCGTGCGTCCGCGTAGCTTTTTCTTATTCGCCAAAGCATTTGCCTTACCGATCTGCTCTTGCCAATTTTGTATTTGACCCCCGCTTGAATGAGATAGACGACTTTAATTTTCCTGAGCTTGAACGTCCCCGAAGCGGCGTTGAGCCGCGTGATAACTTCCAAAGTGGCGTCTCTTTTTGTCATGAGCGGCAGGCCGATAATCCAGAGCATATCTTAAATTATTATGTAATAAACAGTTAAACAACCACTACATGAGTGACGCAGTTATGTGCTGCGTTACTCAGTTATGTACTGCGTTACGCAGAAAAAATATGCTTCGGTAGTTCGATTCAACCGCAATTCGAGTACGGGCAAGATCGTTAGGATGTTTAAGCTGCTGTCGGTGCTGGCACCGCAATCTCGTCACTGCATACAACTCCATACAGCTTTTCAAGTTCATCGAGGGCAGAAAATAGCAGGTCGTAGTTCGTCTTGACGTAATGCTTTTTCGTCGCCCGCTCCCCGTGTGCCAAGAACTGTGATGGCAGATGTGGATATTGCGGGAGCAAACGGGCAATCTCACTGGCCGAAGTCTTTTTCAAACTCTTGAATCGCCGCTTCTCCCGCAACTTCGACTTATCCAGAGGATTATCAAAGCCTGCGACCACCATTGCCCGGTCGAATGCGAGCTTGATTGAATCGTTACGCTTAAGCTTCCGATCAGCACGTCGCTCAATTCTAAGCAATGCGTTGTTTCGGCGGTCCAGCAGCATCAGTCCAATATGCGGAGAGGTCATTTCCTCCCGCAATAATCGGGCCGTGATCGGCCAAAGGCGATGTTCTTGTTGTATGCCAGATTTGTGTCGCGACCGGCTGACAATTCCAGTTTTCCAATCGACGTCTTCGTGCTGAAGCGTTGCAATGTCGATTTGAGTGTAACCTAGGTTGATTGCGAGGAGGATGTAAAGTTTCGTCCGTCGGCTCCCCGCTGCGTTTAAGAGGCATTTCACCTCATCAACGGTAAATGGTAGGACGTCGGGTTGTTTTCGCGTGAAACCTTTGCAAGCAGATATTAGTCCGCGAGGAACTACCTCTAAGTATTCATTCTCGTACAGCCAATTAAGGAAAGTTTTTACATGACGCAATCGCTTGTTGGCGGTGTGAACACTTATCTTGTGCTCATTGGCTTCTTGGGTGAGCCGGAGTAGCGATTGGCGATAGTGCTGTAAATGCAGGCCGTTCACTTCAAATACATCACTCAGATTCAGAAATTCCGTCAGAAAACGAACAAAATCTTCGGTGTTATCCCGATACTCACCGGCCGTCACGATGGCTATTTGCTCTCCATCTGCTCGGCCATCGTGAAATGCTAGATAAAGCGATTGCAACTGTCTGATCCCTGTCGGCTTGGTCGTGCTTGGAATGGGTGGGACGAGAGCTTTCTGCCCCACCGTTCGCCAGTCGGTGTAAAGTGCAAGTGATTGCACGACGTTGCCGTCCGAAATGGAATTAAATTCTTTGAATCCCACCACCTGTATTCGCTTTTGCTGCCATTCTTCCAGAGCGATTCGATAACCCTGCAAGTCGGATTTGCCCGAACAGCGACCTTGGGCAAGGTAGTAAACCTTGCCGTTACAGAATTTTTTCCAGCAGTTCCGGGGGCCGAACCAAGTAAGTCGAATTTGCGTTGGCATGACGCCATGATTGTATCCGATCCGTATCCATTTTGGAAGAGAAATCGGATAAAGTGCTATAGCATGATAAAATCATAAGTCGTTTTTCATAAGCAATTTATAAATTTTCGTCATGTCTATCTCACCGGTTTACAAAACCGCTGCTCTACCAACTGAGCTAAGGTGGCGAGGGAATAGGGGCAAGTATTAAGGGGCAAGGGGCAAGAATAATGACTCTTCACTTGCCCCTTGCCCCTTAATACTTGCCCCTCCCACTAGACGATTTCCAAAATCTTAAATTCCATTGTCCCCCGCGGGGCCTTCACTTTGACGGTATCGCCGATGCGGGCCTTCATGAGGGCTTCGCCCATGGGGCTGTTCGCGCTGACGGGGAGCACGTCGCTGTTCGGGTCGGCCGGGCGGGCTTCGCCAACCAGCTGCACGAGTTGCTCGCTGTCGTCGTCCAAATCCAGCAGCTTGACCGTATGGCCAAGGAAGACCATGTCGGCTGGAACGTGTTCGTTGGAGACAACCGAGACGTGCCGCAGCTTCAGCTCCAGCTCGGCCAGCTCGCGCTGCACCTTGCGGTTTTCTTCCTTGGCGTAGTGGTACTCGGCGTTTTCCGAAAGATCGCCGAGGGCGGCGGCCTTGCGGATGCGTTCCTGCACGTCCAGCTGGATCTTGTACAGTTCCTCCCGCTTCCGCTCCATGGTGGCTTTTTCTTCAGCGCTGACGATCTGCATGAACACCGCTCCAGATTGACGGCCCCGGAGGGCCCTCTACCAAAAACAAACACCGCGCCTGTGGCGCGGTGGCTTGCGATCAAACCATCAAAATCATAACTCCACCCCGCGGTTTGGCAACCAAATCTTTGATCCGGCCCGTATTTAAAGCGTATTGTCAAACCCCCCTGCGTCTTCTACACTTTCCCGACTGTCCCTGTGCCCTGGAGAACGCCGATGTCCTTTAAATGTGTCATTGTCACGCCTGAGCAGCAAGTCCTCGATGAATCCGTCACCCAGGCGATCATCCCCGCCCACGATGGATTGCTGGGCATTGAGACGAACCGGGCTCCGCTGCTGGTCAAAATCGGCATCGGGCCGCTGCGGGTCGATCTGCCGAGCAAGGGGAGCAAGTTCTTCCTGCTGGAAGGCGGCGTGGCGCAGATGAAGGACAACCTGCTCACGATCCTCACCCCCAAAGCCACGCCTTCCACCGAGCTCGATGCGCAAACTGCCAAGGCGGAACTCGCCGAGGCGACCGCCCGCCGGATTACGGATGAGAAGAGCTTCGACGAGCGCCAGAACGCGATCAAGCGATCGATGGCCAAGCAGGAACTGGCGGGTAAGAAGTAATCCCTACCGAAACGCCTGGTACAACTTGAGAAAGTAACCTGACCGCTCAATGTTTCCGTAGCCGCGAACGCCAGTTCGCGGTGTTGGAGATCGCGCCGAACCGCGAACTTGCGTTCGCGGCTACGTAAAGCGCCACGACTCAATTGAATACGCGCGAAAGATCAATACTTAAAGCCGATTCCGATTCCGCCCCAGGTCTGCGTGTCTGCCCGCAGGTCGTGGTGGATATTGTCGGTGTAGAAGAACTCGCCCTGCAGATTCCATTCGCCAAACCGCTGCGGCACGCTAAACAGATGGTTCAACGAGTACGCCACGGTGAATCCCAAATCGTAATGCTGAAAGCCCGAGTCATTCCCGCCCGGCACTGCGGCGAAAAGCTGGTTCGTCGTCACGAATGTAAAGCGGGCGATCGGTGTGATCGTCAAACCGTATTCGTCGAACGTGAAATCGTGCGAAACGCCGATTTCAAAATACCCGCCGTTGTACAGATCGTAATCGTACGCGCCGTAGACGTATGGCGAAAAGACGGGCTTCTCCGTGCCGAAGAAGAACGAGTCATCGAACGTCAGCTTGCCGAACACTTCAGAAGTATTGGTTTCCTCGCGCTCGGGGTACAGGTACGTGTTGTGTCCGAGGACGATGTTCAGCGGCTTGACCGTCCAGTCCAGCCCCAGGTACGGCCGAATCTCCTGGAACCGTGAGATCGGGTCGGCATTGTAGACATTCACGAACACGCCGATGAACGGGTGCGGCAGTTTGCCGAGATTGAACGCCAGCGACGCGTCGAACTGCGCGTTGGGCGCATCTTCGTGCCCGCCGACTTCGGAACGGTCGATGCCGCGGAAGACGTAGTCGGTGGTGTACCACGTATCGAGGCGGAAGTTCACGCCGCCCTTGTTCAGCCCCGCATCTTCGACCGGCGCGCCCGGCGGAGCGTAGACGCTCTCCGCATCGGGCATGATGGATAATCGCGGCGTCGGCCAATCGGTTGAAGTCGTCGCTTCGTCGCCCGCGCGCGCCGCTGCTCCCATTGCGAGAACGCCTACTGCCGCCAGTCCGCACGCATGTCGAAGCAACCCGCTCTTCATTTCTGAAATGTACCTTTGCCGGCTTCGGATGTCACGGAACCATGGATGGATCGAACGCGATGCGGTATTTATACCCACCGCGAATGCCGTAACGCGATCCGCCTGCTGAACGAATCGCAATTTTTTCACTCAGCACTCAGTCCTCAGCACTCAGCACTTTGCCAAGGAGCGACACGTGGCCACCGAACTGGACATTAAACTTCATCGCCTCAACGAATTCCTCGACCGCCACAAGCTCGACGGCGTGCTGCTGCAAAACCGCAACAACTTCGCATGGATCACCTGCGGCAAAGACAACCACATTCCCAACGACACGCCTAAGGGCGTTACCGCCATCCTCGCCACGCGCGACCAGCGCATCTGCCTGGCCAACACCATCGAAGCCCCGCGCATGATCGCCGAGGAATTGGCCGGCACGGGCATTAACACCGTGAGCTTTCCGTGGTGGGATAAAAACGTCGCCGGGCGGATCGTGAATGAAGTGATCGCCGGTCGAAACATCGCCGCGGATGTGGACGACCTCGATCTAGGCCTGCCGCACCTGCCGGCGGATTTCGGCGAGTTGCGCTGGTCGCTCACCGTCGAAGAAATCGCCCGCTACCGCGACGGCGCCCAGCGCACCGCTGCCGCGATTGAGGCCGCCTGCCGCGCGATCAAGCCGGGAGATTCCGAGCACGACATCGCCGCCATGCTCGACGAGGAAATCCACCGCGGGCATTGCAACCCCACAGTCACGCTCGTTTCCGCTGACGATCGCGTCGCCAAATTCCGCCATCCGATTCCCACCAGCAACAGGTGCAAGCAGTACGCGATGCTCGTCACCTGTGCCGAGTACGGCGGGCTGATTTCCTGCTGCACGCGATTCATCCACTTCGGCCCGCTCAGCGCCGAACTCAAAGCCAAGCAACTGGCGATCGCGAACATCGATGCCGCGGTGAATCTCGCGACGCGGCCCGGCAAAACACTCGGCAGCATCTTCAAGATTCTGCAAAAAGTCTACGCCGACAACGGCAACGCCGATCAATGGCAACTGCACCACCAGGGCGGCAGCACCGGCTATGCCGGCCGAGAAGTCATCGCCACGCCCGATACCGCCGCCGTTGTCCGACCGAACCAGGCGTTCGCGTGGAACCCATCGATCGTCGGCGCAAAGTGTGAAGACACCGTTCTCGTCACACCCGCCGGCCACGACGTCCTCACTCGCCACAGCAGCAAGTGGCCGACGATTACGGGCACGTGGAACGGCCAAACGCTGGCCCGGCCGGGGATTTTGGAACGGTAAGCTTCTGTCGCGACGAAGAAATTCGCGAAAATCCGGAAATCTCGGAGTGTGGGTTCTGGTCAGTCGATGAAAGCCGATCGGCCGTCAGCCCAGCTTCATCATTCGATCGTACATCTGGCTGGTGACCCGGAAACATTCGCACGACGCCTCTTCCAGACCGGCTCGGTCGACAATCGTGAGTTCCCCGCGGTTGTATTTAATGAGATTAGCCTGCTGCAGAATGCGAGCCGTGAGATTCACGCTCTGCCGGCGGACGCCGAGCATGTCGGCCAGAAATTCCTAAGTCAGCCCGAAGCAATCTTCACCTTTGCGATAAGCGGTTTCGAGCAACCAACGGCACATGCGCTCTTCAATTGTGTGATGTTGAATACACGCTCCGTTTTGCGCACCGCGTTGGATGAGCACCAAGGCGTATCGCATCAGGAGTTGGGATAAAGCACGGCTTTCTCCCAGTGTCCGCTTAAAGGCTGTAGCACTCATGCGATACATATCCCCGGCGACCTGTACGTTGATGCGGTAGGGATTCGCCAGCGGGTCCGCCATGAGATAAAGCCCGTCCATCCCCTCGTTGCCGATGGTTGAGGCTTCGACCGTTGATCCGTCTTCCAGGACGACCATCGATGAAAGGACGCCGGAAACGGGGAAATGAACCCACTTGGGTTCCTTATCAGGATACGCCACAACGGTTCCCATATCGGGCGAGACTCGCTCCAAAGCGGCCATGATTCGCAGGTAATCCTGTTCGGGAAGTCTTTGGAGAATTTTGTTTTCTGGTCGATCCGAGAATGCCATGTCGGCCTCGCTTGCGTAGTTTCATGTTCCGTTACAGCCCTGCCACGCCGGTAAAAGGAAATATCACGAAAATAATCTCGGTACCGTCCGCTACCGGACAGACCGCAACTTTTTATCGTCGTACAAGGTATCAGGCATTCCCCTAGAACTGCAGACAAATCCCGGGGAAATGAAGCGATTTTAACGGGATTTCGACGTGTTTTCGGAGAAAACTACAATGAATCCACTTCTGCTCCAACTCACGCACCGTCCATTTCCCGAAGTCGCAGAAATTATTCGGTCGGGCGCGGATCAAATTACACATGAGTGGGATGCGGCCGTTCGACACGCGATGCCGCAGATGCAGAACCTGACGTTCGATGAGTTGAAAGATTCGACCCCGCAAATCCTGCTGGCGCTCGCCGACGCGCTGGCATCGGACGATCCGGCCGTCATTCGGGAGCTGATCTCCTGCGCGCCCCGGCAAGGTTTGTCTCGCTTCAGACTTAACTTCGACGTCATCGAGATCATGCAGGAAGACCGACTCCTGAGATCGATCATCGTGTACCACGTCGAGACGAACCTCGGCCGACGGATGCACATCCCGGAATACGCCGCCTTACACGCCGCGATCGACATCATGCTGCAGCGTTCGGTGATTGCGATGGTCGAGCAGCAGAAGTTACAACTCCGGGCCGCTGCCGAAACCGAGTTGAAGTTCCTATCGTTTTTGTCTCACGATCTGCACAACAACCTGAGTGCCGTCACGATGTCGCTGTACATGCTGGAATTGCGATTGAAAAAAGCCGGCGGCTTCAGCGATTTGGAAAAGTCGCTCGGGTTCGCTCAAAAGACGATTCACGACACCGTCGCAGGAATGCGACAGTTGCTGCAGCACGAGCAGCTGCGAACGTCCGGCAAAAGAAAGCCCCTTGTGGCCGTGGATTTGCACGTCGTCGCAACGAACATCGCCAGGCAATTCGCCGGCGAGGCTGCCGCCAAGAAAATCAAAATGGCGGTCGACATTCCTCACGCAACGGTGATCGAATCAGACGAACAATTACTCTCCATCGTCCTGCAAAACCTGTTGGGCAACGCCTTGAAGTACAGCGTCGACGGAACCGTCCGCATCGGGTGTGACAATTCAGCGATCGAATGTGCTGCAATCTGGGTCTCGGATGAAGGTCCGGGAATTGCCCCGGCGCAGCTGGAACATATTTTTGACGCCTTCACGCGAGGCGAAGCCCACGGCCAGGAAGGTCTGGGCCTCGGGCTCGCGATTGCAGCTCAGGCGACAAAGTTGCTGGATTCGAAGTTGACGGTCGAGTCGAAACTCGGAGCCGGTTCTATTTTCCGACTCGTCATCCCGAGGCCTCCTACGCCAGCCCCGCAAGATTTCGCGCTAATCGCTCCCGATTTGTCGGCCGCGGCGTGGGGAACTCGCCGCATTGTCGGGCTTGGTCTGGTCACGCCGCTGCTCATCCCATAGATGTTGCGATCAACCTGACAGGTCACTCGCGGAATCAAATCGCCGGAAATCATCGAAATAAAATGCGGGCACGGCGAGCGCACGGTCACTTTTCAACTTGCCTCACTCCACTTCCGCGAATACATTGCGATTGAACCAACCGACTCGCCCGGGAGAATACATGTCACGACTGCTCGCCGCCGCGTTGATTTTTCTTACGCTGATGGCCGCACCCCTCCGTGCGGACGACACGATCAAGATCGGCCACTACGGCTCGCTCACCGGCTCGGAAGCCACGTTCGGCCAATCCACCTCCAACGGCCTGAAGCTCGCGATCGCCGAGGTCAACGCCGCCGGCGGCATCAACGGCAAGAAGATCGAGCTCGTCGAGTACGACACCAAGGGCGACAGCAACGAGGCCGGCGCCGTCGTCACCCGTTTGTGCACGAAGGACCACGTCGTGGCTGTCATCGGCGAAGTGGCGAGCTCGCTCTCGCTCGCCGGCGCGCCGATCTGCCAGCAGAACGGCGTGCCGATGATTTCGCCGTCCAGCACCAACCCGAAAGTTACCGAGATCGGCGACATGATTTTCCGCGCCTGCTTCATCGATCCGTTCCAGGGTTACGTGTGCGGAAAATTCGCGTGGGAAAACAAGAAGTTCAAGACGGCCGCCATCCTGCTCGACCAGAGCCAGGCGTATTCCGTCGGCTTGGCGGACGAGTTTGAAAAAGCCTTCGTGAAGTTCGGCGGAACCATCACCATCAAGCAGCAGTACAATAAAGGCGACCAGGATTTCACCGCTCGTCTGACGGCCATCCGCGGCACCAACCCCGATGTGATTTTCGTCCCCGGCTATTACACCGACGTGGCGAACATCGCCATCCAGGCCAAGAAGCTCGGCATCGCCGCCCCACTGCTCGGCGGCGACGGTTGGGACTCGGCCAAGCTCTGCGAAATCGCCGGTAAGGCAATTGAAGGCTCTTATTACTCCAACCACGCCTCGCCGGATGACCCGAGTCCGATCTTTCAGGGTTTTGTCGCCAAGTACAAGGACGAATACGGTGCGCCGCCCGATGCCCTGGGCGCGCTCGGTTACGATTCCGGAAAAATCCTCTTCGACGCCATGAAGCGAGCCAAGAGCCTCGACGGAAAAGACCTCGCCGCCGCCATCGCACAGACCAAGGATTTCCAGGGCGCGACCGGCGTGATCACCATCAACGACAAGCGCGACGCGGTGAAGAGCGCCGTCATCCTCGAGCTCAAAGACGGCCGGCCGCAGTTCGTTACGAGCGTGAAACCGTAAGATCAGGGGTAAGTATTAAGGGGCAAGGGGCAAGTGAAGACTTTGGATTGATACTTGCCCCTCGCCCCTGAGTACTTGCCCCTTTCCTCCTCCCCATGGCCGATTTCCTCCAAACGCTGGTTGCCGCTATTACCGCCGGGAGTTTGCTGGCGCTGATTGCGCTCGGCTACACGATGGTGTACGGCATCCTGAAGCTGATCAACTTCGCGCACAGCGACGTGGTGACGCTGGGCGCCTGGACGAGCCTGACCGCCGCCATGTTTCTGCTGCCGCGGATGGGCGTGGATCTTGCTCATCCCGCGTGGTGGGCCGCCCCGCTGGTGCTGGTGATCGCGATGATCGTGTGCGCCGTCATAGGTTTCGGGATCGAGCGACTGGCGTACAAACCGATCCGCCGCGCGCCGCGACTCAACGCGCTGATCACCGCCATCGGCGTTTCACTGCTGCTGCAGAACGCCGGGCAACTCCAGTACACGATCACCGACGGCGTGAAGCCCATCGCGGCCGGGGTGACGTCGGAACGCGGGAACGATCCGGCCACCATTCGCCTGCAGACTTCCGTCACGATCGCCGCGGGCGAACGGTACGTGCTGAAGATCACGCCCAAGGGCAGCCCCGCGCCGATCGATCGCGTCTTAACCATGCCGGCCGGGAAATATCCGGCCGGTGCAGACTTACGCTTCGATGGCACGATCGGCCGAGCGCAATCGCGCGAGGCGAGCTTTCAGCTCGATCAAATTTTCACGCCGCTCCGCCTGCCGTTCGGGAAAACGCCCGCCGTCGCGCCTTACTTGCTTCCGCCGGTGAATATTTACCCCGACTATCCCAGGTACGTGTGGCGGCACGAATTCCAAAGCAGCTTCACCGCGCCCGACGGATCGCAACAACCGATGAAAAAGATGCTCAACATCGCCGTCGTCGATGTGATCATCGTGATCGTCACGTTCGTGCTGCTCACGGCGCTGCACTTCCTGATCTATCACACGCGGCTGGGCATGGCGATGCGGGCCGTCAGCTTCAATACCGATTACGCGGCGCTCATGGGCATTCCGATCGACCGCGTCATCAGCATCACGTTCGTGATCGGCGCGGTGCTCGCGGCAGCGGCGGGATTTCTTTACTCGCAGAAGTTCAGCCTGCAACAGACAGCCAGCTACGCCTGGGTGCTGCTCGGCCTGCGTGCGTTTATCGCGGCGGTCGTCGGCGGAATCGGCAACGTGCGCGGCGCGGTGCTGGGTGGATTCTTGATCGCATTCGTCGACGCCTTCGGCTCGTTCTACGGCACTTACCTGTTCCAAAACGCCAACTCCTACTCCGACGTGCTGATGTTCGGCCTGCTGATCGCCGTGCTGCTGATCAAGCCCAGCGGCATCTTCGGCTCGGCCACGCGGGAGAAGGTGTAACCATGCTCGACTACGCGGCAAAACCCCGCACGGCCGAGCCGTCGTGGCTCGGCGGATTGATCGCGCCGGCGATCGTGATCGCGCTGGCGTTCGTGCTGTACGCCGTCGTCCGCCCGATCACCGACGACTACTACGCCCGCGTGGCGATGAACGTAGGCATTGCGATCATCATGGCCGTCTCGCTGAATATCGTGAACGGCTACACCGGCCAGTTTTCGCTAGGCCATGCGGCGTTTTTCGCGATCGGCGGTTACACCGCGGCGGGAATCTCCTATTACGCGTCGATCGAACTATGGAACTCGCCGGCGGCGCACGAGGGATTGTTCAACGCACAGAGCGGCCTGTTCCTGCTCGCGACAATCGCCGGCGGGCTCGTCGCCGCGGCTGCGGGGTGGCTGGTGGGATTGCCTTCGTTGCGACTTCGCGGGGATTATCTGGCGATCGTCACGCTCGGGTTCGGCGAGATCGTGCGCGTGCTGCTGCAGCAGACGAACAACCAGCTCGACTCGAAGGCCAAAATCGCCGCCGCCAAGTGGAGTGAACTCTTCCCGCCGCCGCTCAACGCGGCGCGATCGTTTATCAACATTCCCAACATCACCAACTTCTTCTGGGTGACGCTGATGGTCGGCGCGTGCCTGATTTTCGCCTGGCGGCTGAAGCGATCGACCTTCGGCCGGGCGATGATCGCCATCCGCGAGAACGAGGTGGCCGCCGAGGCGATGGGCGTGAACATCACGCGGCTGAAGGTGTGGGCGTTCGTCTTCGCCGCGTTCTTCGCGGGCATCGCCGGAAGCCTGTACGCGCACCTGAGCTTTCAGCTCAACCCCGGCGACAGCGGAATTCAGCGTTCGATCGACGCGGTGATCATGGTGGTGCTCGGCGGGCTCGGGTCGATCAGCGGCGCGACGCTCGCGGCGATCCTCCTCACCATCGGCAACGAGTGGCTGCGCGAACCGACGCACCTGTGGTACTACGTGTTGCCGCTGCTGGTCTTGCGGCTGATCTTCTGGCCGGCGAACCGAATGAAGGCGGCGATCGGCTGGCTTGTCGCGCTCGGCCTGGCTGAAGGAGCGCGATCGCTCGCGATCTACGAAGGCGTCGCCCCCGGCGATTACCGCATGATTCTTTATGCGCTGGCGCTGATCCTCATGATGATCCTCCGCCCGAGCGGCCTGTTCGGCACGCGCGAAATCACCGACCTGCCCGCCATGCGTCGCAAACTCCTCAATCGCAAATCCGTGCAGCGCGGAATCGAGGTGATCCAATGACCGCCCCGCTGCTCAGCGTGCAAAACCTCAGCATCAGCTTCGGCGGTCTGAAGGCGGTGAGCGATTTTTCGCTCGACCTGCACGACGGCGATCTGCAAGGACTCATCGGCCCCAACGGCGCGGGCAAGACCACCTGCTTCAACCTTCTCACCGGTGTGTACTGCGCCGATGACGGCGAAATGAAACTCGCCGGCGAGAGCATCAACCGCAAAAAACCGTTCCAAATCACCGCGGCCGGAATGGCGCGAACATTTCAGAACATCCGGCTGTTCCAGGAACTGACCGTTTTGGAAAACGTAAAGGTCGCCTGCCACCTGCATGCGCGACAATCGCTGGCGGGCGCGGTATTGCGATCGCCCTTCGCGGGCCGGGAGGAGCGCGCGATCGACGACCGCAGCCGCGCGATCCTCGACCGACTCGGCCTTCTCGCCCGCGCCGACGAAGCCGCCACCAGCCTGCCGTACGGCGACCAGCGCCGCCTGGAAATCGCCCGCGCCCTGGCCACCGAGCCCAAAGTCCTCCTCCTCGACGAACCCGCCGCCGGCATGAATCCGCAGGAAAAAATCGAGCTGACCCAGCTGATCGCCTTCATCCGTGAGCAGTTCAAGGTGGCCGTGCTCCTGATCGAGCACGACATGAAGCTGGTGATGAGCATCTGCGAAAAAATCACCGTGCTCGATCACGGCGAAACGATCGCTTGCGGAAATGCGGATGAGGTGCAAGGTAATTCGAAGGTGATTGAGGCGTATTTGGGGGAGGCTTAGGTATTTGGTATTTGGTATTGGGGAACTGGTATGGATAAGGGTTTTGAATCATTACGGGTTTATCGACTTTCAGAGGAATTGGCCGATGCGATTTGGGTCGTGGTCGTTTCCTGGAAGGCGATTGCGCGCGATACCATCGGAAAACAGTTGATTCGCTCAACGGACAGTGTTGGAGCGAATATTGCCGAAGGGTACGGGCGCGGCACGTTTCAAGATCACCTGCGATTTATCGATATCGCGAGAGGTTCACTTTACGAATCCCGCCACTGGCTAAGAAGAGCTTTTCGCCGCTCACTCTTGAACCAGACTCAAATAGATCACTTGCAGTCTCTATTGGCCGCCCTGCTTCCGCAACTCAACGCATACTGCTCCTCCTTAAAGCGGCGCACCCGCGCCACAAAACGCCCCGCGCCCAACCCAAATACCTAATACCAATTACCCAATACCGTGCTATTAACCATCTCCAACCTCCACGTCAGTTACGGCGCCATCCAGGCTTTACGCGGCGTCTCCCTGCAAATCGAGGAAGGCGAAATCGTCACCCTCATCGGCTCGAACGGCGCGGGAAAAACCACGCTCCTCCGCACGATCAGCGGCCTGCTCACGCCGACTGAAGGCACGATCGTCTGGAGGAACGACACGCCGCTCCACGGCAGGAAGCCGCACGAAATCACGAGCCAGGGCGTGATCCACGTCCCGGAAGGCCGGCAGATATTTGCGAATCTTTCGGTGAAGGAAAATCTGCAGATCGGCGCGTACCAGCGGACCAATCACGCCGAAATCGCCGCCGATATGGAAACTTGCTTCGGCCAGTTCCCGATCCTGTACGAACGCCAATCCCAACCCGCCGGCACGCTCAGCGGCGGCGAGCAGCAGATGCTCGCCATCGCCCGTGCGCTGATGGCCAGGCCGAAACTCCTCCTGCTCGACGAACCCTCCCTGGGCCTCGCGCCGCTGATCGTCCGCAAGATTTTCCAGATCATCCGCGACATCAACGCAAAAGGTGTGACGATTTTCCTCGTCGAACAAAACGCCCACATGGCCCTGGGCGTAGCCAACCGCGGCTACGTCCTGCAGACCGGCCAAGTCATCAAATCCGACTCGGCCATGGCGCTGCTGGAAGACCCGGATGTGAAGAAGGCGTACCTGGGCGGATAAGAATTTTGACCACGAAGTCACGAAGAACACGAAAAGTCTGAGACGCGTTCTACTTCTTCGTGCTCTTCGTGACTTCGTGGTTAACAATCCCTGTTAGCTAAACTAAATAACTATTTCCCGGCCCGCGCCAACTCAGCCGCTTCAGCGTAATTCTGGCGAAAGGCTGCGGTCCACTCTCGCATATAGTCGAGCGGCTGGTACATCGGTGCGCGGATCGTCGGCGCGGTGGCCCAGGTCAGGGAAACGACGTGAGTCGCTCCGTCGCTGCCGGGCAGTTCGACCGTCGGCAGCACGCCAAGGCGGGCCATCGCTTGGGGGCATTTGGCCGGGCCGCCGTGTTGGATGATCTGCGTCCAGGCTTCCTTCAACTCGTCGGCGGAGTCCATGCACATGGCGCGGATGATGTCGCGTTGCACGCCGAAGTGGCTGCCGGTCCAGCGGCGGTAGTAGATGAAATTCTTCGCCAGGGCGTACGGGTCGACGGCGGGATCCGCCAGCGCGTCGGCGGCGTGGGTGGCGTGCTCGGCGGCGATCGCCTGCATCGACGGGTTCGTCGACGGATAAAAATCGCGCCGGATCGGCAGGCGGCGCAGCGCGAATTTTTCAGGCCCGCCGGGTTCGCCGGGTTTGTATGTCCAGAGGCGCTGGCCGTCTTCGCTCAGTACGAATTGGATGAATCGCACCGCCAGCTCGCGGCTGGGCGCGCCGCGGAGAAGGCTGACGGGATCGCAGCTCACGCTCGTGCCGCCGACGGGCGTGGTGTAGATCATCCGCACTTCGCCGTTCGGACCGAAGCTGTTTTGCGCCTGGAATCGGCCGTAAAAATCGATCGCCATGCCCACGGCCGCATCGCCGATGCTCACGTCGATCGGCACTTTGCTGGCCGAGTCGGTGAAGTATCGCGCGTTAGCGCCGATCCGCTGAATGAGATGAATGCCGTCCACCCATCCGCTCTCGATGCAGGCCTGGTACACCTCGATGCGCGGAAATCCGTCGGCCTTGTCGCCTGACTTCCATTTTTTCTCGCCGATGAATTTTTCCAGCTTGGCGATCTCGTCATCGTTAAAACCGGCGGCGATCACGCGGTCGTGGATTTTCTGGTGGACGATCATCTCGAACGCCTTGGCGATCGACCCGCTCTTGGTCGGGTCGGCCACGCCCACCTGGCGGAAGTAAACCGGGTCGGCCAAATCGCTCCAGCTCGTGGGCGGCGAAGCGACGCCGAGATCTTTCAGTCGATCGAGATTGGTGCAGATGCCGAACGTGCTGACGGCCGACCCGAAGAGCGTGTCGGTCCGCCAGATTTCGCCGGACAGCTTTGCGGGAATCAGCTCGACGCCCGCGGGCGATTTGAAAATGCCGGCCGGCGGCTCGTTCGCCGTCCACGGCGGAACGGTGCAGCCGCGGGCGAACAGATCGCTGTGATCGAACTCCCCGCCGCCGAACAATAGATCAATGCCGCTGGTAACTTTCTCCGGCGAATCGCTCTGCCGGTAGGCGTTGTAGACGGCCAGCACGTCCGCATTAGTCGGCGGATCTTTGGCGGTGAGTGCGTCGGTCGCGCCGTCGGGCCAGGTCTTGCCGCTGCGCTCCCACCAGCCGCGCGTGGAGTTGGTGAACTCCGCCAGCAGGTAGCGGGTGATTTCCGTCGTCCCGCCGACGTTCCGCCAGTCGATCTTCACCGGCTTGCCGAATTTAGCCTCGTGCCATTTCGAAAACCCAACCGCGAACTCGTAGCGGATCGCTTCATTGTGCGGCGAGACAATCACCAGCACCGGATCGTCCTTCCGCCAATTCCCCGCCGGCGGCGGCTGGCGAAAAACGAACGGCAACGCGACAACGATCGCAAGCGCGGCGAGGATGAGGAGGTTTTTGTACATCTTTTACAGCTGGCGGCCGGACTTTTGTTCGACGACGAATCCGCCCGGCACATTAGCGCCCGGCGGTGGAGTGATCGGCAATGGATTCATTTTATTGCGCGCAAAGAACATCAACGCCGCGCCGATCAGTCCCGCCGGCGCGAGGAAGAAAAAGTACGCGCCCCAACCGTAATGATGAATGACCCACCCCAGCGGCGCACCGGCCAGCATGCCGCCGTAGTACTGGAATGAATCGATCACGCCCGAGGCGAATCCTGCCATCTTCTTCCCGCCGATGTCCATCGCCGCCGCCGTACCGAGAATGGAGTGCGTGGCGTTGGCCGTGAAGGCGATCAGGATCAGAAAGAACACGACCGACTTCGGCCCCACCACCATGAAGGCCGCGCACGTGATCACCACCGTTTCCATCAAGTACAGCGCCGCCGCGACCGGAGCGCGCTTGCCTTTGAACACAATATCGGACACATACCCGGAAACGAGCGACCCGAGTGTCGCCACGATCGGAATGCCGAACACCAGCACCGCAAACTGCGGGCCCTTCAAATCGATGTGATACCCCTGTTCAGCGAACGCGGGAAACCACTGGTCGATCCCCTGCCGCACCACGCCCGTGCAGGCGTAAGCGCCGGCCGTGATCCAGATGACGGGATTGGAAAAAATCGTCCAAAACAGTTCCCCGATCGTGGGATCCGGCGCGTTGTCGTTAATTTCCGGCGCAGGATTAGGAAACCCCGCTTCCTCCGGTGAATTTTTCACCCAGATATAGAAATTAAGGGTGATTAACGCAGTAATCGCGGCCGGAATAAAGAACGTCCACCGCCAGTGCTGCGGCGGAATCTTCATGATCCAGAAGAGTGAAAACCCGCCGAGCAGCGCCGGAGCTAGTAGGCCGATTCCGAGTCGGCCGATGTTGATCATGAAACCGAAAATGCCGGCGAATCGGCCACGCTCGGTTTTGTGGAACCACGACGTGTTGATCTTGATCATCCCCGGCGCGCCGAACGATTGGAGATACCCGTTCAGCCCCCAGATCGTCGCGAAAGAAGCGAGCATCGCCATCTTCGATACGCCGTGGCTTCCCCATATCGACGCCAGCCCGAAAAGGACGTTCATCACGATTGTACCGTACGCGCCGGTGAGCATGGCCTTTCGGCCGCCGATGCGATCGGTGAGGAAGCCGTTGACCATCTGCCCGATCGCGTACGCGAAGAAGGCGCAAGAAATAATGATTCCCATCTGGGTTTCATCGAGGCCGAATTCTTTTCCGATCCGGCTGTTGGCGATGGGAAAGTTGTAGCGGCAGAAATAATACGAAGCGTACATCAGTCCGATGGAACCCCAGTTCAAGCCGCGACGTTGCCGAAATCCGGGCGGATGATGAAGCTCAACGGGGAGTTTCTCGTCCGGAACAGTTCCGATCTCGCTCATACTGGGGCCTCGTTTTCCCGCTCGATACGATGTGCTTCGGTCCCCGCTACTCCGCCAGCACGACCACGTCGTGCGGATCAAACTCCACTTCCAACTGCTCCGGTACGTCAAACATCGGCGGCGTTGAGATGACTTTCAACTTGTGATCGTTCACGGCCAATCCGTGCTCGCTGGCCTCGCCTAAGAATGTCCACTCGACGGCCTTGCCGGTCAGGCGGTTGAGCCGGGCGCCCTCAAGTCGCGGGCGGTAGGGTCGCACGATCTGCATCTGCTCCGGGCGGACGCTCACGACCACGGAATCGGGCACCGGTTCGTATGCCTTGGCGTGCAGCAGCCCGACGGCGGTTTCAACATCCACATTGTGCCCGTCGCGACTCACCACTTTACCCGGCAAGAGGTTGGTCTGACCAATGAAATCCGCCACGAACGAACTATTCGGCTTGTGATACAACTCCTTGGGCGTGCCGACCTGCGTGAGCTTGCCGTCCTTCAGGATCGCGATGCGGTCGGCGATGCTCAGCGCTTCCTTCTGGTCGTGTGTCACGTAAATCGTCGTGCTGCCGGCGGCTTTGCAGATGCGGCGGATTTCGCTGCGCATCTCCAGCCGAAGCTTGGAATCGAGATTGGAGAGCGGCTCATCGAGCAGCAGGCAGGCCGGGTCGACCGCCAGCGCCCGCGCCAGCGCCACCCGCTGCTGCTGGCCGCCGGAGAGTTGGTTCGGCTTGCGGTCGGCGTACTTTTCCATCTGCACGAGCCTGAGCACCTCGGCCACTTTCGCGTCCTGCTCCTTCGTCGGCATCTTGTGAATCTGCAGCCCGAAGCGGATGTTGTTCGCGACGCTCATGTGCGGCCAAAGCGCGTAGCTCTGAAAGCACATGACGGCGTTGCGCTTGTCGGTGGCGAGGCCGGTCACGTCGCGGTCGTTGAAAAGAATCTTCCCACTCGTCGGCCCGTGCAGGCCGGCGATCAATCGCAGCAGCGTGCTCTTGCCACACCCACTGGGGCCGAGCAGGAAAAATAGCTCGCCCTGCCCGATCGAAAGGTTGATATCGTCGAGTGCGACGGTGCTGCCGAACGACTTGCTGATGTGATCGAGACGTACTGAAGTCATGCCGGGTGCGGATTGTAGCGGGTCGGGCCGGCTTTGCGTAATTCTTTGCGCAATCCAAATGGGGGAAAGTACCGAGAGCTCGCAGGCCCGAATCGACTATAATTTTGACCTGAAGGCGTCGGGCCTTTTATGGATCGAGCTCGTTGGATGTTGAGCTGTCATGAAAGTCTTTCATTGCGACCATTGTGGTCAGCTTTTGTTTTTCGAAAATTTCCACTGCATGAGCTGCCACCACCTGTTGGCGTACGTGCCGGAGTTGGGAGTCGTCTGCTCGCTCGATCCGGCCGGCAATAACGAGTGGACTTCTCCGCTCGAGCGTGCGGCCGGTATGCGGTTCCGCCTCTGCAGGAATTACATCCGCCACAACACCTGCAACTGGGCCATGCCCGCCGACGACCCGCACGCGCTCTGCCAGGCGTGCCGGCTGACGCACACCATTCCGAATCTCGACAACCGCGAGAACGCCGTGCTGTGGTACCGGCTGGGCATCGCCAAGCGCCGGCTGATCTACACGCTGCAGCAACTGCACCTGCCGGTGCGCAGCAAGCTCGATGACCCGGAGCGGGGATTGGAGTTCGACTTCCTTGCCGACGAGGCCGGCCTGCCGCCCGTGCTCACCGGGCACGACAACGGCCGCATCGTCGTCAACATCATCGAGGCCGACGAAGTCGAGCGCGAAAAGCGCCGCGTCAGCATGCACGAGCCGTACCGCACCCTGCTCGGCCACTTCCGCCATGAGATCGGCCATTACTACTGGGACGTGCTGATCGCGAATTCCGATCGCCTGACCGCCTTCCGCAAACTCTTCGGCGACGAGCGGCCCGATTACACACACGCCCTCGAGCGCCACTACATCCACGGCCCGCCGGAGAATTGGCAGAACAGTTACGTCAGCGCCTACGCCACCGCGCACCCGTGGGAAGACTGGGCCGAGACCTGGGCGCACTACTTGCACGTCACCGACACGCTCGAAACCGCCGCCGACAGCGGCGTACGCCTCCACCCGCGCCGCCGCGACGAGCCTGCCCTGCATGAAGTCGTCAACCCCATCGACGACGCAGACATCTCCTTCGACCGAATGATGAACGCATGGCTGCCGCTCACGTACGTGCTCAACAACCTCAACCGCGGGCTGGGCATGTCCGACGCGTACCCGTTCGTCCTCTCCGAACCGGCGATGGACAAGCTGCGGTTCGTACATGAAACCGTGGAGAAGGCGGGGAAAAATGCTCGGCCGAATTCGGAATCACCCGCGGATGCCATTCCATCGGCACCCGTGCCGACGCTGGCAGAGTTTCCGGAAGGATAATCGTATGGGTGACCTAAGACTTTCCCACATCATAGTGCTGTCCTCACAAGCGCTCGCTCGAAACAACATCAAATCCGCGGCTTCGATTTCTGCGACTCCTTACCCATACGAAGGCTGTGGCTGTACACAGCGTTAGCAAGAGCAATTCGCTAAGGGTAAGTGAAAACGAGAACCCGACATCTTCAATCCGTATTTCTCCTTCGAGGAACATTGGCATGCTGATACTGTGAATGCCTAGACGTTTGGAAACGCGAAAAGTACCTCTTCGATCCAAATCCTCGGGCGTTTGTGATTGCACTCCACCCTGCAATATCAAAAAGCTTTTCGCGGACAGCACATTGAGGCCTGCCTGTCGCTCAAATATCGAGGGCGAGAGAATTTCAATATCCCAGGGACTCATGAAATGCGTGCTGGCGGCCATCCCGGTCAAAAGAAGGCAACTCGCCATCCAGAGTATGGCTACATATTTTCCAATCGTCAGGATTGGGCGGCGGCATTTTGAATTCATTTATTTTTCTGTCGTCGGTCGAACCCCCGAGCCAATAACCCACTCCATTGCCCGGCTCGCCAACTGATCGAGCACTTTGACGGACATCGTCAGGTGCTCTTCCTTCGTGTCCTCAATCTTGTTGTGCGAAATCCCGTACAAACTTTGCACAAAGAGCATGACGGTGGGAATCCCTGTGCGGCAGACCTCGGCTGCGTCGTGGAGCGGGCCGCTGGGGAGGCGGTGGGTGACGCCGCAGACGTTCTTGATCGTCGCGTCGCCGAAGTTGATGAGGTCTGCATTGAACGGGAACGGCTGGATCGTCCAGATCTTCCGCCAGCTGACTTCGATCTTTTCTTCCGCCGCGATGCGACGGCTGGCGTCGACCGCATCCTTGTACATCGCGGCCAGCACCGGCGCGTCGAGGTGTCGCTGGTCGAGTGTCATCTCCGCTTCACCAACGACGGCGGTGACGATGCCGGGCTTCGTCGTCACGCTGCCGACGGTGCACACGCCGCCGTGCTTCACGGCGATCTCGCGGACGGCCAAGTGCAGCTTGCTCACGCCGCCGAGCGCATCTTTTCGGTGGGACATCGGCGTGCTGCCGGAGTGGGCGGCCTGGCCCTTGAACGTGATCGCGTGCCGCTCCACGCCGAACGTGCCGAGCACTACGCCCATCGGAAGATTTTTGCTTTCCAGCACCGGCCCCTGCTCGATGTGCAGTTCGAGATACGCCGCCGCGTTCTTTTGCTCCACCGCCGCGTCGGTGGCGCGGTCCAGAACAATGCCGTGCGCCTTGATCGCATCGGGGAGTTTCACGCCCTGCTTGTCGACGAGGTTGCGCACTTCATCCGCCACCAGCGATCCGGAAAATCCGCTGCTGCCGAACAAACTGCGGCCGAACCGCGCGCCCTCTTCATCTGCCCAGTCGACGAGCCTAACGGTGACCGCCGGCGTGCCTTCACTCGCGATCCGCCGCAGCACTTCCAGCCCGCTGAGCACGCCCAGGCAGCCGTCGAGCCACCCGCCATTCGGAACCGAATCGATATGCCCGCCGATCAGCAGCGATTTCTCGGATTTGCCTTTCAGCGTCGCCCATAAATTCCCGGCCGCGTCCTGGTGCACCTCGACCGGCAGCGCCGCGAGCTTCTCGCGCAGCCACTGCCGAGCTTTCGCCCATGTCGGCGAGAACGCGACACGCTGCGCACCGTCGGCATCTCCGGTGAGGGCGCGGAGTTCTTTGAGTTCCTCTATCGTGCGGCCAGGGTTCAACGCGTTTGCGGTCGACATGACGGGAGTATAACGGGGCGCCCAAGCGTGCTGAAATAAAACTTTACCTTCGGCGAAATCGCGCCAATGAATCACGCTGTCGCGACGGATCACGGACTTTCGATCCGATCCTTCGCGGCGCGGATCGCCTCAATGGGGGATGCGTATTTGCCCGCCCGGATTTCGGCCGCCACGGTGGTCAGGCGCTCGGCGCACTGGTTTTCGTACCGCACCTGCTCGTTGACGGCGGCTTCGTCGGCCTGCACCTGCATCTCGCTGGCGCGCAGGAGCCATTTGCCGTCGATCAAGTGCAGCACCACCACCTGTTTGGATTCAGGCACGGTGAACTCGGCCCGGTCGCCTTCCAGCTTGATCGTGGCTTTGGCAAGGTCGGCCGCGGTGGACGCGGCGAAGGCGTGCTCGAAATCATCGCCGGCCGAGCCGCCGAAATGGGCGCTCATCGCCTGATCGCAACGAACCAGCGCCACCGAGTACAGCGAGATGGCCATCGCGGATTTCTTCTCCGCGTCGTTCTCGTTGGTGAACGTCAACATGTTGGCGTCGGGATCGAGCAGGTCGAGGATCTTGGAGAACCGGAGCAGCGCCTGCTCCGGCCTTTCATTCACCGGTGGCGTGATCAGCTCCCGCGTCGTCGGCCCGGCCGGCAATGCGGCCGCGATCAACAGCAACCAGACGGCGAAGCAACAAGCCCGATGGTTCCGCATAGTACGCCCCTTTGCCGGTGTGCGTGACGCATCGAGTATGCGAACGGCATCGGCGAGAGTCAACTCGAAAGAAATGAAGCTGAGGCACATGCGTCCCGTGTGAAAAATGCGTGCCGCCAGTCGCCCCGATTGCGGTTTATTCAGACCAATTGTTTTGATCTTTCGCCAAATCGACGCCTAAACTTGCATAACCCATTTACGGAGAACCGCCATGACTAAAAAAGCACTCTACGTTGAACTCGAAGCCAAGCCCGGTAAAGAAGCCGAGGTTGAAAAGTTCCTGGCCGGCGCCGTGCCGCTGGTGAATGATGAGCCGCTCACGACGGCGTGGTTCGCTATCAAGATGGACAACGGCAAGTACGGCATCTTCGACGCCTTCGCCGACGACGCCGGGCGGAATGCTCACTTGAGCGGCAAGGTGGCGGCCGCACTGATGGCCAAGGCGTCGGATTTGTTCGCCAAGCCGCCGGCGATTCACAAGGTGGACGTGTTGGCGGATAAGCTGCCGAAAAAGTAGGAGTGACGGGCTTTCCCGGAAAACCCTCAAATTTCCTCCGCGAAGGCGCAAGCGAGCGGCATGCCGATTCGGCGGGCCGGTCGCTTGCGCATTCGCGCGATTGGTCAGGCACACCGCGGAAGCAATCTACTTCTTTGACGGGCGAGTTCGTCGCTTTTTTCGCGCGGTGCGTGTTGCGGGAATATCACTCGCCGCGGGCAATTCAGCCATCACCGCCAGGTACTTTACCTTGGCTGACAGCGGCTTCAGATCGTGGATTTCCGTGCTGTTGAAGTAGAGACTATCGCCCGGCCCGAGCTCGTAAGTCTTGCGGCCGACTGTGTACGCCATTCGGCCATCCAGCACGTAGATGAATTCTTCGCCGCGATGGTGCAACGCTCCGGGCCGAACCTTACCGCGCTTGGCGACGAACAGAATCGGCTGCATCGCTTTCGTCACCCGCCCCGCCGCAAGGGCCGCGAAGTCGTAGCCTTTTTCTGTCGTCTTCCATGCCCCGGCGATCTGCCCGGCCGATATCATTTCCGTCTGCGGACCTTCCCCTTCCGACAGCAACACCGTGAGCCCCACGCCCAGCGCTGTGGCGATGCGTGTGAGTGCGGCGATCGACGGCGACGCCCGGCCGTTCTCCAGCTTTGAGAGCATGCTTTTCGTAAGTCCGCACGACTGCGCGAGTTGCTGCAGCGTCAACCGCCGCTGGGTACGAAGCGTCCGAATCCTTGGGCCCAATTCCATGTCTCGCTCTCGCTTTTCAACTTAGTTGAATTATAATCACTTGTGTTGATTTTAGCATGGAGATTCACCTATGTCATTCCACGTCCTCCCCGCCGCCGTCACCAACGCCGCCATGGCTAAAGAGAAATGGGGCACGCTTTCCTGGCTCGCCAATCACGAGCTGAGCGAATCGGTCATCACCGTCGGCCGGGTGATGATCTACAAGGGGTTCAGCAATCCGCGGCACAGCCACCCGAGTTGCGAGGAGGTGCTATACCTGCTGGCCGGGCAATTGCAGCACACCGTGGGCGATAAAACCGTCACGCTCAACGCCGGCGACACGCTGACCATCCCCGCCGGCGTGTTCCATAACGCCACCAGCACCGGCGACGTGCACGCGGTCATGATCGTCACCTACTCCACCGGCCAGCGCGATTTTCTCCCGGAAAAAGCCGGCGAAAAAGAATAAGCGAGATTTCCTATGATCCTCGACAACCAAGGCCGCCCGACTGACCAGCCGAGCATCCGCGCCGGGTTCATCGGCTGCGGCGGGCACGCCTTTCGCAATCTCTACCCGACCTTTCAGTCCGCGCCGGTGGAGTTGATCGCGATTGATGACCTTGAAGGAGAAAAGTCACCTACCACCGCGACGCTCCCGGCATCGTCTACGGCGGCTCGCCCACAGCGTACATCGGCGACCCCGGCCAAACGTCCGCCGTCTGGCAGCCAGAGTTTTCGCTCGGGCAGTTCTACAACAAGGGCCTTTTCCTGCTCGGCTACGTCGGCGAAGTGACTGAATTCGCGAATTCGATCCTGGAAAAACGCCCGCCGAAAAAATGCCATTTGCAGCACGCCTGACAGATCACGCGGATCTTCGAGGCGTTCGCCAAAGGGCCGGGGAAAGTCATCAAGTTGTAGCGGTGTCCCGGCCACTGACTTGTCTGCGGTGGCACAGACATTCCTGTCTGTGACGGTCGGACGTACTCGGCCGTCCGTGAATGTTATCGTGAGGAGTACGAATCGAGGCGTACCTCGCTTCGTCACAGACAGGAATGTCTGTGCCACTGAAATGCGCCGAGTCGGATACAATACCGAATGTGTCCGAACCCGCTCCGCCGCCGCAACTCGATTACGCCGAACGGCCGCGCGGCGTGACGCGACGGCGGGCGCTGCGTCTTGTGACGCTGACCGTCCTGCTCATCGCCGCAGTGCTCGGCGGAGTCTATCTACACGAAATCGTCGCCCGCTTCACGATGTTGTACTGGCAGCGGCAGTGCATGGCGTACGAGTCGGCCGTGCCGGTCACCGCAAATTTGCCGCCGCTCAACGATATTTTTCTTCGCAAGATTACGATTCCGTCGAAGTGCCTGGTGGAATATTCGCCGTACGTGCCGAGCTTGCCTGCTTGGAAACCAGTCAAGGGCGGCTCCGTCACACTGCCGAACGAAGTCGTTATGATCCACGAGCGGCGCAGTCCGGCAGGCAATCGCCGGCTGATCCTGATCGATCATTGGGCATCCAATGTGTCGTGGTTCGAAACGACTGTCATACGGCCGGGTACGCTGTTCAGCGAACCCAAAGTCACCTTCGCTGACGAAAGTTTCAAGTTAAACGGAACTCCCCCTGACTCATTCACCGTTTGGCTCGATCCGGCCGACGAATCCCATTTCCGTATTGACATTCACACTCGCTCTGGAACTGATCAGGTATACGGCCGACTCGACGATGACGGGACCGTTGGGCTCAGCTATCCGACTTGCGGCACGGTTAGCCAGCCGGCGGGTGATGTCTTACAATCACGCATCCCATGAACACGCTCGATATCCCCGTTTCGATTCAAGATCCCGTCAACGCGAAAATCCTCGCCGTCAGTGAAGACCGCATTCAAGGGTTTCTGCCCGACCCGATGGGCGAGATCGCCCGCCTTAGCGGCGTGGTTGTTGCCACCGTGATCGAGCGCATCGCCGCGATGCTGCGGGCCGGCACGATCCGCCGGGTGCGGCAGACGCTCATGGCCACCAACCTCGCTCAGGGCGCGCTCGTCGCGTGGGTGGTCGATCCGGAAAAGCTCAACGCCGCGTTCGACTGGATGAGCAAGCACGACCCGTTCAGCGGCCACGTCGTCATCCGCTCCACTGACGGGCAAACCGCCGGCAGCGCGTATCGGCTTTGGACGACGCTGAAAGTCCCGCAGGGTTACTCGCTGCAGAAGCACGGCGAGTTGCTGTGCAAAATCACCGGGGCCGAGCGGTTTTTGCTGATGCCCGCCAAGCGGCTGTTCGCGCTGGGCGTCGGCCACGTCAGGCGGCGCGGGATGGAGCCGGGGAGCAAGTCGGATGCGCTGGCGGACGTGATCGATACGCAGATCGCCGAGCTTTCTCCGCGCGAGTGGGACGTGCTCGTCTCTCTCAAGCGCGAGTTTGAGCCGGAGGAATTGCAAACCAATCTCTGGGCCCCCCGCGCGCAGGCCGCCGGCATTCCGCTGGAAGAATTCCTCCGCATCTCCAAGGGTTTGAACGAGCGCGGCGTGATCGGGCGATTCAGCACCTTCCTCGAGCACGTCAAGCCGCTCAGCACCGGTGAGCGGGTGACGAAGTTCAACGCGCTGTTCCACTGGGCCGTCCCCAAAGGCCGCGAGATCGAGACCGGGCAGCAGGTCGGGCGGTTCCACATCATGACCCACGCCTACTGGCGCGAGGGCGGCCCGGAGTTCAGGAACGTCAACGTCATGGGCGTTGCGCACGGCACGGATAAAACGGTCGTCATGAGCCACAAGGCCGCCATCGACGCGCACCTGAAGGAGATCGGCATCCCGGTGAGTTACACCAACGTCTTCTGGGGCGGCCGCAGCGAAATCAAGCCGAGCGAAATCGCCCCGGCCGCGTACGAGGCGTGGTGCCGGGAACAAGGCGTGGACCCGGCGACGATGAAGGTTTAGCCCGAGCTTTCCATGAGTCTGACACGAACCATCCTGGCCACGCTCGCGGTTTTTGTTGTGTTCTTGCTTGAGACCGGAATCATCGTTCTCATTGCCTGGTTGGTCGGAAAGGCCGTCAATCGCGTCCCGAAAAATCCAGCTTCACTAAAACGGAATAGCGATGCGGCCATTGATCCGGGAAGTCTGTCGGTGCTCGATTACAGCCGGCGCAAACGCCAGCCGATCGCGCTGACCATCGCCGCGATCGCGGGCGTAATCGGAACGATCGGCGTTGCGATGTACTGGATCGGCCCGCTCGCGGGTAGCCCGTTCATTGGACTAATCGGTTTCGTGCTCGCCGCCGTGGGCATCGTTACGGCGGGGATCATTTATGGAACCAACGATCGCGGCTACTATCTGTGATCCAGAGCGCGCATGACTTCACCGGCCCCCACTCTCGACTATTCCAACCGCCCGAATGCCTACCGCCGCACGCATTACTGGTTGAACGTCGCGCTCTTCTGCGGCGCGGCGCCGCTGGTGGCGGGGACGATCATCATCACGTTGTTCCTGACAACGTATTACCAGTCGCTGATGGGCGCTGGGATCGTGAATATCCTTGTCGGGCTGGTGCTGTTCGTTGTCGGGGTGATTTCTCTCGTGGTGTATCGGTGGCTATCGCCGCGGATGGAGTACCGGTCGGCGTGGCAGATGAAAAGCGGGCCGCGGGTGGCGTTGTTGTTGCTCGCGAATTTTCCTTCGTGCTGGCTATGCATTCACTGGGCGCGGGAGTCGCCGGTCACGGTCGTGAACCAGACCGGCGTGGCGATTGATTCGTTCACGTTTATCGACTGGAATTCGAATAAAATCGAGTACGGCTCGATCGGGATGGGCGCCAGTCGGCGCGCCTGGATTTTCCCGCCCGGAGGAGGCAATCTCCACTACACCGCCATCACCTCCGGCGGAATGATTGAAGGCGAAGCCGACATCTATTTGGACCCGGATGACATGGGCCATCCTGAAACCGTCGTCATCACCGCCCCGCCGCCATCCAAGGGTAAACTTTCCGCAACCCAGCCATGAGCGAAACCGACGAACAACCCGAGCCAACCAGCTACCTCTGCCCCGAGTGCGGCCAGCCCGTCGAACCGCCGGCGGCGTTGATGGAGAACGTTGTCGTCTGCCCGAACTGCGGGCACCAGTTTTTTATCAACGTTACGCCGGTGGATGAAGAAGACGAGGAGGCCGTGCGGGCCGAAATGCAGAAGGAGATGGATCGCGCCCGCGATCTGGACGGGGCGCGGATTCGCGCGCTGTCGGTCGAGCGCCGGGCGACGATTCGGCAGCGGTCGTACTTCGTCGTCGGCGCGGGCGCGTGCGTGGTGGGAATCGGGCAGTCGATTTACATGCTGATACTGGGCCGGTCGTCGATGAGCGAGTTTGCGATCCCGTTTTCACGCGGGCAGCGGCTGAGCCTCTTCATTCTGATCCTCTGGTTCCTGTACGGCGCGCGATTTTTCTTCCGCAAGGTCAAAGCGTACAACGCCGAGCTAAGCAAGCCCGTGCTGACCGACCCAATCGAACCGCCGGATTTCGAACCGCTCAGCGACGGCAGCCAGACGTGGAAGCAGTTGGAGGAGATGAATCGTGTGGAGGAGGAAGAGTGAATTTATTTTCCCCGTGACGCGGGCTGTCGAAGGCGGCCGTTTTTGCCTTTGGCGGTGAAAAAAAACGGCCGTCTTCGACAGCCCGCGTCACGGGGATTCCACTTGGAGCGCCTTTCGCATCTCCCAGGCGGGGAGAGGGAGCAGCAATTCAACCGATCATTTCCAGTCTCGCGTGTTCAAGGATCAGCGTCTTCCGGCCAGCTGTGTTGAAATTCACTGAGGCACGCGTGCCGCTGCCGGTGGTTTGAATTTCGTCGATTCTTCCTAAGCCGAAACTCGGGTGGCGGACCAGCTGGCCCTTGCGGAAATGGGCGAACGGGTTGCGTTCGCGGGTGAAGAAGTCGGGGACGTCGGCGTCGCTGTCGGTCGCGTTCGCCAGGCCGGTGCGGTCGATCACTTCGATCGCCTCGGCCGGCATTTCCATCAGGAACGGGCTCGGCACCGTTCGCTCGCGCAATCCGCGGATCGTGCGATAGGCAGCCTTGCCGAGGATCAGCCGCTGCTGCGCCCGCGTGATGCCGACGAAGCACAGCCGCCGCTCTTCTTCCATCTGGTTCGCGTCATCGCGCGCCCGCGCGTGCGGCAGGCAGCCTTCTTCGAGCCCGATCATCGCCACGACCGGAAACTCCAGCCCCTTGGCGGCGTGCAGGGTCATCAGCGTGATCGCGCCTTCGCCGTCTTTCATATGATCCGCATCGCTCATGAGCGTGACGGCGTTGAGATAGTCGACCAGCTCGCCGGCGGGATTTTCCTTGTCGTACTCCGCGGCGGCCGAGAGCAGTTCGTTGACGTTTGCCAGCTCGTCGAGCTCATCGCCGCCGATTTTGCGGAGGGCCGCCTCCATGCCGGAACGTTTGACGACGTCGTCCATAATCGCCTGCACGCGGCCGAAGCCGCTGGGCTCTTCAAACATGTCGCCGCTCATGGCCGTCACGCGGTTGCGCCAGCTTTCGACGAGCTCGACGAACGCGGCGATCGACTTGATCGCCCGCGTGGTGATGCCCTGCACTTGCGCAGCTTTTTTCATCGAGTCGAATAAAGAAATGCCCGTCGCGTACGCCTGGTTCTGCAGCGCTTTGAGCGTCGGATCGCTGATCCCACGCGTAGGCGTGTTGGCGATCCGCTCCAGGCTGACTTCGTCGGCCGAGTTGGCGATCACGCGCAGGTACGCCAGCACGTCCTTGATCTCTTTGCGGTTGTAGAACTCCACGCCGCGGGCGATCTGGTACGGGATTTTGGCTTTGAAAAGCGATTCTTCCATCACGCGAGACAGCGCGTTCATGCGATAGAAAATCCCCATCTGGCTCCACGCCCGGCCGTCTTCATCATGCAGTTTTTTCAGCTCTTCGGTAACCGTCTTGGCTTCGTCGTGCTCGTCCTGGCACAAAAACAGCTTGGCCTTGTGGCCATCATCATTTTCCGTCCAAAGATCTTTTTTCTTCCGCTGCGTGTTGTGGGCAATGAGCGAGCTTGCGATGGCGAGGATCGTCTTGGTGCTGCGGTAATTCTGCTCGAGCCGCACGACTTTCGCGTCGGGGTAATCTTTCTCAAAATGCAGGATGTTGCGGATGTCGGCCCCGCGCCACGCATAGATGGATTGATCGGGATCGCCGACCACGCAAATGTTCTTGTGCCGGTGCGCGATGGCGTGCGCGATGATGTACTGGGCGTGGTTCGTGTCCTGGTATTCGTCGATCAAAATGTACTGGAACCGATCCTGCAACTCGCCGAGCACGTCCTGATGCGTGCGAAGTGCGTGGGCGGTTTTCAGCAGCAGGTCATCAAAGTCCAGGCCGTTGCTTTGGTTCAGGAGCGATTGATATTTCGTGTAAATCCGCGCGACTTGCCGCTGGTAAAAATCCTTGGCGCTCTCCGCGAACGCCTCCGCCGTCAGGAGTTGGTTCTTGGCGTTGCTGATCGTGCTGTGAACGCCGTTTGGGGGGAAATTCGTGGTGCTCATTTCGAGCAGCTTGAGGGCTTCCTTGATCAGCTTCGTCTGATCGGAGGAATCGAAGATCGTGAAGTTCGGCGCCAGGCCGATGCGCGTGGCGTAGTGCTTCAGAACGCGCAGGCAGAGCGAGTGAAAGGTGCAGATGGTCGGCCCGTACGTATCGAGCCGGCCGAAGTCGCGGAGGTCGCGGTTCATGGCTGCGCCGATGCGGCTCTTCATCTCGCCGGCGGCTTTGTTGGTGAAAGTGATCGCGAGGATCGAGTTCGGGGGAATGCCGAGGCTGATCAGGTACGCCACGCGGCGCGTGATGACGCGCGTCTTCCCGCTACCGGCGCCGGCGATGATGAGCAGCGGCCCGTCGACGTGCGTGGCCGCCTCGCGCTGCGGAGCGGTCAGACCTGCAAGTAATTCATCCTGATTCATCGCCCCGCCAAGGTAGCCGAGGCGAACGATTTTGCAATTTTCTCTACGGAGCGGAAGGAATGAACACAGAGGCACAGAGACACAGAGAAGACACAAAGAAGAAATTCAAAATTTTTCTTCTCTGCGTCTCTGTGTCTCTGTGTTCATTTTTTCGATTGAATCGGCATTACCGTTGATCGACGTGGGCAGGGTATGCTTTCGCGGCTATCGCTCCTACGATAACGCGAGTCGTTTAACCCGAGGTTGTGCGTGCCCCCTGATGACCGTGAATCCTTTGTCCCCGCCCCGCCGTCGGGCTTGCCGGTTGATTACCAGAATCCGTACGCGCCGCAGTCGGGGAGCGCGCCGCATCCGTTTTTTGAGGATTTGAACGCCGCGACGCCGCGCGCGTATTTTGTGCCGATCCTCATTGCGATCAATATCGCCGTCTTCGTAGCCATGGGGCTGTCGGGTGTCGGGTGGATCGTTCCCAATCCCGAGCGGACGATCGCGTGGGGCGTCGACTTTTGGCCGCTCACCACCAGCGGCGAATGGTGGCGATTGCTCACCAGCGCGTTCATTCACTTCGGCGTGTTCCACATCGGCTTTAACATGTGGGCGCTGTACGCCGTCGGGATGTTCACCGAACGGCTGTTCGGGAATCTCGCGTTTTTGCTGATTTACCTGTTCACGGCGGTGCTGTCGGGCATCACGAGCATCTGGTTCGAACACCAGGCGGTGGCGGCCGGTGCGTCGGGGGCGATATTTGCGATCTACGGCGCGCTGCTGGCCTACCTGCTCGTGCAGCGGTCGACGTTTCCGACCGGCGCGGTAAAGCACCTGCTGCGAAACACGCTCGGGTTCATCGCGATCAACATCGGGCTGGGGTTTTATATTAAAGGCATCAGCAACGGCGCGCACCTGGGCGGGCTGGCGACGGGGATCATTCTCGGCGCAGTCTTCGCTCGCCCGCTCGATCCGGCCCGGCGAAAACGCCAGGCCATTCCCAAACTACTGGCCGGCGTGGCGCTGGCGACGGCGATGATCGTCGTCGGGCTGGCGTACATCCCCAGGGAATCGCCGGGCATGGCGGGCGACGTGCGGTTCACCATCGCCCTGGATTTACTCGCTCCCCGCCAGCGGCAGGCGGAGGCGAAGGTGAATGCACTGGTGAGCACCCGCGCGATGGGGAAAATCAATGATGCGGATTTCGCCCACCAGCTGGAAATCGATGTGATTCCCACCTGGTCAGACATTTACAATCGACTGAACGCGATTCCGATCACCCCGGGCTCAACGAACGGCGCAAAGTTCCAGTCGGCGATCAATTTCGCCCGGGTCACGCGCGACCTCTTCACCACCCAGGCCGCCCTCATGCGGCATCCGGATAAGGAATTGATCAATACCTACGAACGCCTGGCGGCCGAGCGCCACAAAATCATCCAGGAACGACGGCAGGACCATGCGGATCAAAACGACGGCGAGTAAACCAATATTTCATTCGGCGAAGCCCACGTAAACGGGGCAGCTTCACGCCGATTGCTTCAGCAACGGCGCAGGTTCACGCCGATTGCTTCATCGGCCTGTAAACCGGCGGTTTGTTGATGGCCATTCTTGAATTGGCGGGGACTTTCGTCGGCGAAATGTGGTCGGGCGCCGGCAGGCGGCGGTAGAGGTCGAGGACTTTGATCAGATCTGAAGGGTCGCGGGAAAGCTGCATCTCGACGACGCGCACGCGCGACGCCATCTTCGCCACGAGCTTCCCGCCCCGCCGGCTGGGCGGCAGATCGATACTCGGCCAACTGCGGCGCAGGACATTCATCGCCGACATCCATCCCGCCTGCTTCACCCGCACCTGCTCGCGCCGGCCGAGTCCGCATACGAGGATCAGGTCGCAGAACGCGTGGTTCTGTACCGATTTCGGACGGCTGGCGTGCAGATCCGTCCATTGCTCGATCGCCGCGGGGAAATCCTGCTGCTTTTGATCCCGCAAGCGATTGGTTGTATATGCGGCAGTTGCCATTTTCATCTCGTGGCTCGTCCCGGTGAAGCGGGACGGGCCGAGGGGCACGGGTTTCTGCAGCACGTGCCCGGGCAGGTGGAGCATCGCGATTTTTCCCGGCTCTTCCTCACGCAGAGCGACCCACCGTTGCCCGATGATGCTGTATCCGTCGGCGAGCAGTGTCGAAAGCTCCGGCCCGAGCGGCAATTCGCCGAGCAGCAGCACGCCAAACCCGTCTTTCGCCGCCGCGACGGCCGGCAGCAGGTGGAGCTCGCGCGGCGCGGTCAGTTGCGCGAGCGGCCAGAGAAAGGCGGCGTCGCTCAGCAGCACCGGATCGCCCTGCAGCGCCTCGGGCGTGAGCCAGCACTGCCATCGCTTGCGGACGAGGTCGACCATCGTCAGGCCGACGGAATTATCGAGGCGGAAGTAGCGGTCGCCGTCGCGGAAGAGTTCGAATGCCTGGCCGTCGACAGGTACCGGCCGGGCACGGGCGGGAAGGTTGAGCATCACGTCTTCCAGATCGAACGGCTCGATCACGCCGCGTAACGGCACGAACCCATCCGGAAAGCTCACCTCGCGGAACGGCTGAACCAGGTGATCCAGGTGCGGCACGAGTTCTTCGCAGGCGCAGTTGATCTCAACGGCCGTGCCGTGCACCACCAGTTTACGCTGCGACCAAGTGTAAAAGTCGAAGAGATCCATTCGATTGCTGTGGGCAATATCGGATGTAACAGGATTGGGACTGCAGGGGGAATGGGGTAGTCCGATAAGTGCGGAGTGGCGATTGATGAGTAGTGGAAAGGCGTGGTGATTGATGAGTGGTGATTGACCGGAGAAATTCCGTCAATCTCCACTCATTAATCACCAGCCGCTCACTCCGTATCCAGGTCGCTCTGCCCCACCAGCGTAAATCCCTTGCGGATGAGCAGTTGGGCGGCCAGGGTGGGGTCGTCGCAGAATAGCGCCAGCGCCGGGCCGCGAGGGCGGATCAGGAGCGGGTAGGCGTAGTGGATGTTGATCTCCGCCGCCAGCAGCGCCGAACAGATGACGACCAGAGGTTGCTTCACCTTCGGCATTTCCACCACCAGCATGTCGGATTCGCTGAATCCAAAGCCGGCGGTGCGGAGAAGTTCGCGGCCGTAGTCGGGGTGGGCACAGATCAGCCGCACTAACGCGGCGTCGCCGGATTCTTCAAGGGAAAGCGCGACGATCCGCCCGGCCCCGTGCTCGAACGAGCGCAGGAGCATCTGGAGTCGGCCGACCTTGCTCTCCAGGAAAATAGTGAACTGCCGGACACGGGTTGATTCAAACCCGGCCCCGCTCGCCGTCTGGGGCGGGAGGAGATCTTCCATAGGCCTTAAGCTTAACGGAAAGATCGGGCCCGCCCAAAGAAAAACTGGAATAAGAAAGGCCCGCTCCTTTCGGAACGGGCCATTCGCGAATCAGGCTGCAATCGTCAGGTGATTAGTTCACGCTGGTGATGCAGAGGACCGAGTCCTGCTGGGTAGCCGGATCGGCAGGAGACAACGCGCTGGTGCTCCCGTCGGTCTTGGCAGTGTTAATACCCGACACGACCGTGAAAGCGGTGGCCGTGTAGATGCAGTCGTTGTTGTTGCCGCAGAGCGAGGTCTGCTGGAATTCAGCATGCCCGTCTGCGTACAGCACGTTTTGACCGTCGCGGTCATGGTTCGTGCTGTTGCCAACGATGATGGCGGAATGGGTGGCGCCTACGGTCACCGTGTTCCAGTTCGCCACGGTCATGGCCGTACCGGCCGCGTTCAGGCCCGGGCCGATATCCGCCGCGGTGGCGAAATCGGAATGGAAGGCCGTCAGGTTGACCTTGAACTTGATCGTGTTGCCCTGCGCCGGCGTGGCCGACGGGTAGACGTTCACGAAGCTGTAGCTCACGTTCTTGTTCAGCCCGGCACCGGCGCCGTCGCCGGTGAAGTTGCCACGCGACGTGGCCGGCTGAGAGTTCATCGTGTCCGCTTCAGCGCCCCCGCTGGGGCAGACGAAGACGGCCGGCGTGAGGTCTTCCTGACGGATCAGGAGGAACATCGCAGCCGGGATGTTGTTGGCGGGAATGGTCGAAGCAGCGGCAAACGGATCGACCGATGCAGCACCGGTGCTGGCGACGTTAGCGCTGGTGAGCGCGTCGTTCCAGTAAGTACGCGGGAACGAGCCCTTGTTCTCATTGGAGTAAAGGATCAGTGCGTTGCCGATCTGCTTGAGATTGGCGGCACACTTCACACGGTTGGCCGTTTCACGGGCCTTGTTCAACGACGGCAGCAGGATCGAGATCAGCAGCGCGATGATGCCGATGACGACCAGCAGTTCGACGAGCGTAAAGCCCGCCTTTTTTGATAATCGCTTCATAGGGCGACTCCTTAATATGCGTACATGTCGGTTACGGCATTTTGTCGCTCGGATCGATCCGGATGGATTGATAATGCCGGTTTGCATCAGCCGAAGCTGGTGTTAGCGACCCGAGTTTGAAAATCCGCAACCTTCGTTTCTGTTCTAATCATCAGCGAACACCGCCGATGAATCATTTTCAACAAGCCGCACGAATCGTGCGGGCCAGACTGACCGGGATGTCCAGTCTTACTGGCTGTCGATCAACAAGACCGAGTCAGTCGCAGACTTCGGATCAGAGCCGGCGGCAGATTTGCCGGTCGTGAACGAGGTGTCCTGAGCCGTGTAGATGTTGTCGTTGTTGTTACCGCAGAGGCAGGTCTGCTGAAATTCAGCATGCCCGTCTGCGTACAGAACGTTCTGACCGTCCTGGTTGTGGTTGTTGCTGTTGCCAAGGACCATCACCGAGCGGGATACGCCGACGGTGCATGCAACCAATGCTGCATCGGTACCAGGACCACCAGCGGACTGCGTGCCCGGACCAGTGCCGGCCGGGCTGATGTCAGCCGCGGTCGCGAAGTCAGAGGAGAACGCCGTGATGAACGTCTTGTAGCCAAGACCGATCGCGGTCGTCGACGGATAGACGTTCACAAAGCTGTACGAGACGTACTTCTTCACGCTGCCGGCCGGGGTGCCGTCCGTGAAGTTCGAACGCGACGTAGCAGGCTGCGAGCTCATGGTGTCGATCAGAGCGTTAGAGCTCGGGCAGACGAACACGGCCGGGGTCAGATCTTCCTGACGGATCAGGAGGAACAACGCGGCCGGGATGTTGGAATCGCCACCGCAACCGGCGGCAGTCAACGGGGCCGTGAACGGATCAGGCGCCGCAGCTCCAGCAGCCGTCGTGCCCGATACGGTGATCACGGGCGGCGTGGCAGTGGACTTGCAGCGCGGGAACAGGCCTCTATTCTCGTTGGAATAGAGCACCAGTGCGTTACCAACCTGCTTGAGGTTGGCCGCGCACTTCACGCGGTTGGCCGTTTCACGGGCCTTGTTCAACGACGGCAGCAGGATCGAGATCAGCAGCGCGATGATGCCGATGACGACCAGCAGTTCGACGAGCGTAAAGCCCGCCTTCTTCGTAACTTGCTTCATAAAGAAGCTCCTTTCAAACTGCCGCTCTCTTTGGCTTTTCGATCGAATCGACGGGGTACGTATAAATGATACCGGGTTAAATTAGTCCCCCTGGCAAATTGCCTTGGAGAGACCATGCGTCGATTCAAACGTCCAGCCACCTCGAGCGGCGACCATTACCCATCGGCGAACGCCGCCGATGGTCTATTCTTATGTTTCAGGTGAACGACTAACTTCTAAACTCTCCCAATGCGTCGATGGGAAGGAAAGTGACGCACCAGACTTCTGCCTTGCGCAGGTTTATTTGTGCTATCGTTGTCACATTAGGTGAATATGTCAAGAAGTTTCTGTTTAATCGACAGAATTCGAGAAAAAATCATTTCAACGAGTGTTGATCTGACGTGTATTATCGGATTCGCAACCGAAAATCCTATTTTGCGCCCGGAATCTGCATCGGCGTGCGGGCTGAAGCCCGCACGCCACATTTCTCGCTCTAATGCCCCTAAGTGCTGGGCGCATCGGGAATAACAACACCCATACCGCCCGCTTTTTGCTTGATCCTGAGCCGATCAACAACGATTTTCGGCAAAACCGCGGACAGTTTCCCGACATCCCCGCCCAACGCCACCACCTGGCGAATCAAGCTGCTGCTGGTGAGCGCATATTCGTCGCCGGTCATGATGAAGACCGTCTCAATCCCGCCCACCGTGCGGTTGGCCATCGCCAGTTGGAACTCGTAGCGCAAATCCGACGCGTCGCGGATCCCGCGCAGCATGACGGTGGCCTTGGCCGACCGCACGAAATCGACCGTCAGCCCCATGTACCGCTCCACCCGCGCGTGCGGCATGTCCTTCAGCAGATGCTGAATCAGCTCCACCCGCTCCTCGATAGTGAACAGTTCCTTTTTCTCCGGATTGATCCCCACGCCGACGATCAACTCGTCAAACAACACCATGCCCCGGCGGATCACGTCGAGGTGACCGTTGGTGATCGGATCAAATTGCCCGGGGAAGACTGCGATTCGTTTCATACATGAGATTGTCAATTGTCCATCGCAAATGGTCAATTGCTGGCCGACTTAATCGACGCTTGTTCGGAAGTGGCATGGGCGGCTCGCCCATGGTTTTTGACGGAACAAAGACACGGGCGAGCCGCCCGTGCCACTGAAAAGGAAACTGCACCCTAGGACTTCTATTGACGATCCGCAGCGAACGTTGACGATTGCGACCCATGCTTCTTCGTTGCCAATCCGGCCCGATCGTTTTCTACGCCTCCCCGCTCTTGGAGCGGATCGAGGTCCCGCACGCGTTTTCGACCCGCCTGGGCGGGATCAGCCCCCCGCCGTTCGATTCGATGAACCTGGGCAACCCCGGCGGGTGTGCCGTGCAGGATGACGACGCCCGGATCGCCGAGAACTACCGCCTGCTCCAAGCCGCCATCGGCTGCGGCGACCGGCAGCGGTTCTGGGTCCACCAAGTGCACGGCGGCGAGGTGATCGACGCCGCGGGCAATGCCCCGCTCGGCCAGAAGGCGGACGCGATCGTCGCCCGCGAGCCGGGCCGGGTGCTGGCGATCCGCGTGGCGGATTGCGTGCCGATCCTGCTAGCCTCGCGCGACGGCCGAACCGTCGCCGCGGTACACGCCGGTTGGCGAGGCGTCATCGCCGGGGCCGTCGCGAACACGATCGCCCGAATGAACGTCCCGCGGGCCAATCTCCTCGCCGCCATTGGCCCGTGCATCGGGTTCGACGCCTTCGAAGTCGGCCCTGAAGTCTTGGCCGACTTCGAAAAAGCCTTCCCCACCGCCCCGCCGATCGCCCGTTATGCGAACGCGACCAGCAAAGGCACCGTCGACCTTCGCGCCGCCGTCCGGCTTCAGTTGCTTTCTCTGGGATTGCAGGATTCGCAAATCGACACGACCGATCGCTGCACGTTTCGAGACAAGGAAGAATTCTTCTCGCATCGGCGCGACAACGGCGTGACCGGCCGAACGGCGGCACTGATCGCGGCACGCATCGAGTGAAACTCGAAGAAAATTTACCACAGAGGACACAGAGGGCACGGAGAGAAAGAGCACGGAGAAATTTCTTTCTCTGCGTCCTCTCTTCTCAGTGCCCTCTGTGTACTCTGTGGTAAATTTTCTCTTACATCAGCTTCATCGCTTCACCGCGTGATTTCGCGATCGTGAACAGCCGCTCCAGCGCACTGGCGTGAAAAATATCGTGCAACGTCCGGCTGAGCGAGCAAATCACCAACCGGCCCTTCGCCGTCTTCACGTGCTGGCGGATGTTCACCATCAGCCCGAGCACGGCCGAACCGACGTACTCCGTTTTGCTCATGTCCAGCACCCAGCTCTCGGCGGATCGGCCGTCGAACAGGTGCAACATCGACTCGTTCAACTTGTCGAACTCCACCGAGTCCAACTCGTCGGGCAATAGAAGCTCGATGACGTTGACGCTGTTGATCTGCTTAATTTGGAATAGATTTGAGGGCATAATAATCTTGGAGGTGGTGATTGTTGATTGTTCCGTGACTGGGATTGCGCATCGTCACGCAACAATCAACAATCACCATCCTTCAACGCAGTTTCAGCGTATCCCCTTCATAAATCAACCCCAGCGACGGAATCTCCACCGCCTTGCGATCGCCCTGCTTCAGCACAACGCCGGCGCGCCACGCGTCGTACCCGACGGTCTTGGCGATCGCGACGCAGTGGTCGGCGTCGTCTTCTCTCACGTACGCCGCGAAGCCGACGCCCATGTTGAACGTGCCGTACATCTCGCTGGCGTTGATCCGCCCCGCCTTGGCGATGAACCTGAACACCGGCAGCGGCTCGCGGACGTGATCGATTCGGTAGACGAGATTCTGCGGCAGCCGCATCAACTTCCGCCAGCCGTGGCCGGTCACGTGCGCGAGATACTTCGGCTGCAGCTTCGCTTGCTGCAGCGCCGCGACGAACTTCACGTAGATCGCCGACGCATCGAGCAGCGCCTCGCCGTACGGTCGGCCGTCGTCCATCTTCGTGCGATACCCCTCCGGCAGCCGATCCGCCAGCGCCCGGCAGAGCGTGAGGCCATTCGTCTGCACGCCGGTGCTGGCCAGGAAGATGATCGCGTTCCCTTCGTGCACTTCGCCGGCGATTCGGTGCGATTTAGGAAACACCCGCCCGATGGCCGAGCCCGCGAGTACGATCGTCTCCGGATTGACGATCCCCTTCAGCGCCGGCGTCTCCCCGCCGCCCCACACCGCGCCGGCCTCGATGCACCCCGCCGCGAAGCCTTTCGCGAGCTCTTCGCCGCGCCGCGGATCATTGAACCACTCGCCAGCGCCCACCGCCGCGTGCATCGCCACGCTGATCGGCAGACCGCCGCAGGTGATCAGATCGTTCACGATCGTCGCGACGGTATCGATGCCGATATTCGCGTAAAAACTCTTGCCGGTTAAAGCCAGCACCGCGTCGGCCACCAGATTTTTCGTGCCGAGCCCTTCTTCCACATGGGCCAGGTAATCGTGCTCGCCTTCGAGCAGAAACGCAGAGTCCCCGCGGATATTCTCCGGCTCGCGATACCCGTGCGGCGCGTGCGAAGAGACAGTCGTCTTCGCCGCCGCCTGACAGGCGCGCTTGAACGCGTCCAAGTGATCGTAATTCACACCGGCCGATTCGTAACTGAGACCAGACGTTCCGCTCATCGCGATGTTGTAAGGCGGTTGGTGGAACGGGTCAAAGCGCGAGGTAGGATGGAGCGATGCGGAAGTGGGGACGAAGGATCATTCGGGGATTTTTGATTGTGGCTTGGCTGGCCATCGTTGCAGGATGGGCGCGGAGCTATTTCACCGATGAAACTTTCATCATTCAACGAACCGACACCGACCCAAACGGCGACGCCGGGGATATCTCGCATTGGGGAAATTTCGAGTCTGATCACGGCTTGCTTCGTTTTGGTTGGAACTACGCAGAAGATTTCAAGGAGTATGATGGTGTGCCTAAACGCGTTTCCAGTTGGGCCTTCTTTCATTTCGCGGGCGTCGATGATCTGAATCCCTTTACCTTTGCTGACACGAGCTGGAATCAAGGTTGGTCGTGGCTTTCAATTGGTCATCAAGAATCTCATGGTGCACACGCACGCTCCGATGTCACCTACGTGGTCGCTCCCTATTGGTTTTTCATTGTCGTGCTCGGCGTTCTCAATTTGAGGTGGATCGTTCGCGTCGCAAAACTCCGCCGCCGGTTCACTGCCGGCCACTGCCGGCATTGCGGCTACGACCTCCGGGCCACGCCCGACCGCTGCCCGGAGTGCGGACAGGCGGCGGCGACTCCATAAGCAACGTCGCTCCGCCGAAATGCCCGCGATGGTCCCTCTCCCGGATTACCGGGAGAGGCACCCGGATGGCGCGGATCGTGAAATCGCTACTTCGAAGCAAGGCATCGGCGCAGAAAATCCAACCCCATCCGCACCGCCTTGAGCGGCTCTTCTATCCCTTCAAACTCCAGCGACAGATACCCGGAGTAACCCGCTCGCTTCAAAATCGCGATCTGTTTCGGAACATCGATCACGCCATGGCCGACGATCGCGCCGCGGAGCGCGATCGGCGTTGGCGTGGCGAACCAGCCCGGCAGCGGCAGATCCTTTTTCGGGCGGACGTGGAAATCCTTGGCGTGGACCATCTGCGCGTACTTCACCAATCGCCGCACTGCCGCCATGGGGTTTTCGTTGACGCAGAGGAAATTGCCCATGTCGAGCGTGAGGCCGAAGTTGGGATGGTTCACCGTGCCGAGCAGTTGCTCGACGCGTCGCGAGGCCTGCATGAAAAAGCCGTGATTTTCCAGCGATGTGCGGACGCCCTGCCGCTTCGCGTAGTCGGCGATCTCGCGGACGGCGGGGACGACGATCTTCAGCGCACCGGCGAACGTCTTGGGTGTCCGCACACTCGTCGACCAATCGCCGAAGCCGCGGGTGATGTCGTGACGCATCATCTTCGCGCCGAGCGCGGTGGCGACGTCGACTTCGCGCTTCACCGCTTCCACCGCCGACTTCAACTCCGCCGGGGGGCGGAGCAATTCAGCGCCGGTGCAGTAGTTGGCGACGACGAGCCCACGTCGCTCGGCGCAGCGGCGGAGCGTGGCGGCGCGCTGGAGCGGACGCTTCGCGCCGTCCAGGCCGCTGAACTCGATCGCCGGCACGCCGGTGTCGGCAATCGCGTCGATCGTCGCTTCCAGCGTCGCGCCGGTCTCGCGCCGCCAGCGCGACAGGCTGTAGGTGCTGACACATAAATGGATCATGAAAGGAACCTTTTTTTGGGGACCGGTTCGGCTTGAGTCGCCTCGCTGCCTTCTCCGAATCCTTAACCGATCCTGACCGCCGCTTGCGGTTTCGCAGCGTGGAGGTGCGAGTCACGCTGCGAAACCGCAAGCGGCCATTCGCGCTCTTCGCACGTCAAGCCAACGCCAACTCCCGGCCCGGCCGGAGGATAGCAGAATCGCACATTTCGTGAGGTTTTTCAGTTGATTTTAACGGAAGGCGGATTAGACTTGTTTGCTATTTGTTAGGAATCCCATTGGTGGGAGCCAGGCGAGTGCTTGAACGGGAAAATATTGTTTTGAAAGAGAAGTTTGTGCGTCATCAACCCCGATCCATTTCTTCATCGGCGTGGCCCGCTTCAGCGGGCCGGGTTGCTTCCTGGCCCGCTGAAGCGGGCCACGCCGATGAATTTTGGGGTTCAAAAACCATTCATTTTCAGCGTTACGGGGGCGCAAACGGGGCGCAACTGGGGGCGCTTCGGGGGCGCATTAGGGGCGCTTTGCTCACCCTGTTTTTGCACAGAAATGTTGCCAGCCCGTTGGGGCCTAAGGAGTTGCAGCGTGCAAAATAAATTCGCACGAAAATTTTTTCGCTTCGGGGCGTTGGCGAACGGGCGATAGTGCAATCCGAATCGCCCGTTTAACATGCCCGCAGGAAACTCATGATGCGACTCGCTTTTTCAACCAACGCCTTCAAGAAGAACACGCTCAACGAAGCCGTCGATGCGATCGCCGGCATCGGTTACACCGGCGTGGAGCTGATGGCGGATCTGCATCACGCGTACCCGCCCACCTTCGATCACAACGCGAGGCGCGAGCTGGTGAAGCGGATCGGCGACCTCGGCATGCGGCCGAGCAATCTCAACGCGTTCACGCTCTTCGCCTGCGGCGACACGTACCACCCGACCTGGATCGAGCAGGACGGCCTGGCGCGGCAGCGGCGGATCGATCACACGCTGGCGTGCGTGGAGCTGGCGGCGGAGATCGGCATCAAGACGATCAGCCTGCAACCCGGCGGGCCGCTGATCGGCACAGGCATGAGCCGCGAGACGGCGGCCCAGCGCTACGCGGAAGGATTGGCGAAGATCGTGCCGTCCGCCAAGGCGGCGGGAATCGTGCTGGCCGTCGAACCCGAGCCGGGGCTGTTCATTCAGACGGCGGCGGAATACCTGGAGTTCAAACACGCATTTTTCGCGGATGAAAGGACCGTGCTGATGAACTGCGACATCGGCCATCTCTACTGCGTGGGTGATGATCCCGCAGCCGTCATCCGGCACATGCCGGAGCAGATCGCGCACGTGCATCTGGAAGATATCGGCAGCAACCGAGTGCACCAGCACCTCACGCCGGGCAAGGGCGCCATCGATTTTAACTCGATCTTTTCAGCCTTAAACGACATCGGCTACAATGGCTGGACTACCGTGGAGCTGTACCCCTACGAAACCACAGCGGCGGGCGTGGCGAAAATGGCGTGGGATCATCTCAACAATCTGCCTGCCAAAGGAGAGCGGCCATGATCATTGTTCACAACGAGTTTCACGTCGATCCCGCCAAGATCAAGCAGGCCACCGAATCCGCCAAGGCGGCGCAAGCGAGCATCGGCAAGATGGGGCTCAAGCCGCACAAGATCCTCACCGACGTCACCGGCGAGTTCTACACGATCATGTTCGTCGGCGAGTTCGAAAGCCTGGCGAAGATGGAAGAGACGATGCAGGCGGTGATGAGCAATCCCGATTTTCAAAAAGCGTACACGCCGCTGAAGGAAGCCATCCGCAACGGCTCGCGGCGGCTTTTGCGGGTGATCGGTTAGTTTGATTTGTAAATAATTGACAGAAGAATCGACACAGAGGCACAGAGACACGGAGAAAGACGCTGCGTTTTTATTTTCTCTGTGCCTCAGTGCCTCTGTGTCGCATAAAGGATTTCAATGGATTTTTTTAACTACAAAAACGGCGAGTTGTACTGCGAAAATGTTCCCGCGGCCAAGCTGGCGGCGGAGTGCGGGACGCCGCTTTACGTTTACTCCAAAGCCACGCTGCTCCACCACTACCGGCAGATCGCCAAGGCGTTCGCGCCGCTCAATCCGACCATCTGCTACTCGATCAAGAGCAACGGCAATCTCAATCTCTGCAAGATCCTGGCGGCCGAGGGTTGCAGCTTCGATGTCACCAGCGGCGGCGAACTGTTTCGCGCGATCCAGGCGGGCGGGAATCCTAAGGACATCATCTACGCCGGCGTGGGCAAGACCGATGAAGAAATCGCCGAGGCGATCCGCGTGGGCATCGCGGCGTTCAATATCGAATCCGAAGCGGAGATCGAAAACATCGACCGCATCGCAGGGCAGCTTGGAATGAAGACGCTCGGCGCGCTGCGCATCAATCCCGATGTCGACCCCGGCGCTAAGACGCACATAAAGACGACGACGGGCAAAAAGGAAACGAAGTTCGGCGTGGACATCGAGCGGGCCGAGCGCGTGTTTGAGCAGTACCGCGGGCTGAAGAATCTGCACCTGGGCGGAATTCATCTGCACATCGGCTCGCCGGTGTACGAAGTTCGGCCGTACGTGGACGCGGTCACGAAGGCGATCGCGTTGATCGATCGGCTGACGGAGCGCGGGCACAAGATCGAGTGGCTCGATCTGGGCGGCGGGTTCGCAGTGAACTACGAGCGGCCGGATCAGGCCCTGCCGGTGACGGAACACGCCAAGGCGCTGATCCCGCTGCTGCAAGGCAAGCCGTACCGGATCGCGCTCGAGCCGGGCCGGTACATCGTGGGCAACGCGGGCATTCTGCTGACGAAGGTGCTCTATCGCAAAACCGGCGGGGAGAAGAAATTCGTCATCATCGACGCGGCGATGAACGACCTGATCCGCCCGACGCTGTACGACAGCTACCACTTCATCTGGCCGACCAAGCCCGACGCCGCCGACGTGCCGGCGACGCGAAATAAGGATTCGCTGCCCAAGGCCGGCGAGGTGGTGGATGTGGTCGGTCCGATCTGTGAAAGCGGCGATTACTTGGCGAAGGGCCGCACATTGCCGGTCACGCAGCGTGGCGATCTGATGGCGGTTTTCACCGCCGGCGCGTACGGATTCGCGATGAGCAGCCAGTACAACAGCCGCGGCCGGGCGGCGGAAGTGATGGTCGACGGCGACACCTTCAAAGTCATCCGCCGGCGGGAGACGTACGAGGATTTGGTCGCCAACGAACGGATGTGAAAAAACCTTCGACCCCTCACTAAGTCCGATGGAAGGTGTCCAACGTTCGGGCGTAGAATCATTTGATCGCCACGGAACGGCGGTCGCGATGTAGAAGTGAGGTGAGGAATGTCGTCCCGGTATTTCTCGTGGAGAAACCGCGAGGTTCACTACATTCGTCGCGGCATGGGTGATCCCCTGCTGCTGATTCACAACCTTTATCCCGGCGCGAGCACCGATGAGTTCGAGCACAACGTGGCCGAGCTCTCGCGGAATTTTACGGTCTACGCGATCGACCTGCTCGGCTTCGGCCAATCTGAAGCGCCGTGGATGAAGTACACGGCCAACCTGTACACGTCGCTGATCTGCGACTTTCTGAAAGAGGAAATCGGCCGGCCGGCGCATGTGATGGTTTCGGGGATGAGCTGCGCGTACGTGAGCGAGATCGCCGCGTGGCGGCCGGAACTGGTGAACCGGCTGATCTTCGTCTGCCCGCGCAGCGATCCGGTCGGCTTTGATACCCCGCGATGGATGGCGCCGGTGCACCGCCTGCTGATGGCCTCCCCGCTCGGCAGCGGGATGTACAACACCATTTCGTGCGAATACGAGTTGACGACGTTTCTGGAGAACTGCTTCTTCAACCGCCGTGAGGTGACGGCCGAGAAAGTCCGCAAGCTGCACGAGAACGCGATGCTCCGCGGATCGATGTATCCGTACGCGAGCCTGATCACGGGATTTTTAGACAGCAATCTTTTCAAATCGCTGCCCTACGTAGCCGCGCCGATTCTTTTGCTCTGGGGCCGACAGGCCAGGCCTACGCCTGTGGAACACAGCGTGCGATTGAGTTCGATCGCAAAACGATGCACGCTGCACGTGGTTGAAAACGCCGGCGCGTGGGTACACAACGAAAAGTCGGCGCACGTGAATCGGATGGTCGAGCACTTCTTAACGGATCAACTGCCGGTGACGTGCGGGGTGGGATAGCGGAATAGAACTTAGGGGCAAGGACTTAGGACTTAGCGAAGAGAAGCAAGATGCTTGCTAAGTCCTAAGTCCTTTGCCCTAAGTCCTGCCGTTAAAACGGAATCGACTGATCCATCCAGTCATCCGCCTTCAACACTTGCTTGCGATTGAATCGCGCGATGCGTTCGGCCCGGGACTGCGCGATTTTGATCAATCGATCAGCGCCGATTTTCTTCCACATTTTAACGAGGTGCGGCGCGTGTCGATGAAAAAGATCATCCTCCACGCTGGCGAAAAGTTGTGCGCAACCCGGATCGCCCTGCCGGGCGGCTCGGCCGAAGAGTTGGCGGTCGACTCGGTGGCTGCCGTGCGGCTCGGTGTCGAGCACGTGAAGCCCGCCGAGTTCCGCGACGCCGCGGGCGAGCTTGATGTCGGTTCCGCGGCCGGCCATGTTGGTGGCGACGGTGATTTTCCCGGGCCGCCCGGCTTCGGCGACGATGTTCGCCTCCTGCTCGTTCTGCGCCGCGTTAAGCACGCGATGTACCCGCCCCGCCGCGGCGAGGCGCTTGCTGATTTCGTCGCTGGCCAGCACGCTTCTCGTGCCGATGAGCACGGGGATTTCCTTCGCGTTGAGCTCTAGCGCGTGCGTCACCACCGCGTCGTACTTTTCTTCCAATGTGTCGAACATTTCCGTCGGCAGTTGCTTGCGGATGTTGGGCTTGTTGGTGGGGACGCGAACCACCGGCCGCTGGTAGATCTGCCACAGCTCGCCGCTGGCTTCCCACGCCGTGCCGGTCATGCCGCCCATCATCGGGTACTGGCGGAAGAATCGCTGGAAGCTGAGGCGCGCCAGGTTCTCCTTGTCGGCGGTGACGGTGACACCTTCCTTGATTTCGATCGCCTGGTGCAGGCCGTGCCGCCACGACCGGTCCGCCATCACGCGGCCGGTGAATTCGTCGATGATCTGCACCTTGCCGGTAGGGTCGACGAGGTATTGCTCGTCGCGAATGAAGCAATGACGCGCGACCAGCGACTGCGTCACCAGCTCTTCGCGGCGGCGCTCGCCTTTCCAGAAACCGCTGGCGCTTGAGAGCGTGGCGAGCGCCTCTTTCCCGCGCTCGGTGAGATCGACGCTGCGCACGGTGCGATCGACGCTGAAGTCCTTACCGACTTCAAGCACCTGCGCAAGCGCGTCGGCCTGCCGGTAGATTTCGCTGTTCGGCTCGTCGTGCGGCGAGTTGGAAATGATCAGTGGCGTGACGGCTTCGTCGATCAGCAGGCTGTCGGCTTCGTCGACGATCACGCGGAACAACCCCGGCACGACCAGCCCCGGCCCCGCGCGGCCGGGCGTGGCGAGCAGCGCGGTCGACATGTGCCCCGGCGTGCGGAGCGATCCCATCGAATCGCTCCCGCCCCAGATGCCGCGGTTGTTGCCGGTGGCGATCGGCTTCACGGCGCGCATCGCGTCGATCGTGATCTGGTCGCGAAGAAAATCCGCGACCAGTTCCTTGCTCGTGCAGTAGACCACGTTGCGGCGGTAGTGATCGGTGCGCTCACTTGGCGAAGTTTCGTGCGTGATATGGCCGACCGTCAGGCCGAGTTCGTCGTAAACGGGTTTCATTTCCTCGGCGTCGCGGGCGACGAGGTAATCGTTGACGGTGATGACATGCACCGGCCGGCCGCTCCAGCCCCACAGGGAGGCGGCGAGCGACGCGGTGAGCGTTTTGCCTTCGCCGGTCGCCATCTCGGCGATAGCGCCCTGGCACATCACCAGCGCGCCGATGACCTGCACCGGGTACGGCCGCAAGCCCTTGCCGCGGAACGCGCCTTCGCGAACGATGGCCATTGCGCGGTTGAGCGCCGCGTCTTTCAGCCGATTGAGCCGGGCGAGATCGCGCACTTCGCCGACGGCTTCGCGAAACGCCGCCGCGCCCAGCGCGTGAATCTCCGGCTCCAGCGCCTCGATCGCCGCCGCCTGCGCCTGCAATTTCGCCAGCACCGGCCGGCGGTTTTTCGCCCAACCGACGATACCGTTGACGAACGCATCCAGACCCTTGAGGTCCGGCGCTTTCACGCGCCGGGCATCGAAGACGGAGAAGAGGTCTTGTGTGGAGGTTTCACTCATTGTTTTTCAGGACTTAGGACTAAGGACTTAGGACTTAGTGAGATGGCCGCTTTACTTAGTCCTAAGTCCTTGGCCCTAAGTCCTACTCTCTTACCATTGACTCGCCGCGCTCTTCGTTTGGATGAGCTGCCAGAAACGGATGGACCACTGCGCGATCAGCGGCATTTTCTTTTCGAGTTGGAAGCGAACCGTCGCGCGCTGGCCGGGCAGGTAACGGCTGTCGGGGTTGACGAGGCGCACGCGCACTTCGAACTGCGGCACGAGCGGCCGGGTGCCCTTGGGGTCGCGCGGGTCGATCGCGACTTCACCGCCGCTGCCGGTGCCCAGGGCGGCGCTTTCCAGTTCATTGCGCGCGCCGATCAGCTCCGGGTGCTGGCCGAGCAGCACCGTGCCGGCGTCGCTGGACATTCTAATCTCGCACGTCTCGGGCGAATCCTTGATGACCCGATCGAGGTCACGCTGCTCGAGCACGGCCCGCACTTCGATCTCCTGGATGGTGATCATCGTTCCCACCGGCTGGCTCGGGCCGATGAACTGGTCGTCCATCTGCTTCAGGCCCGGGTTGATGAACACGCCGTCGAACGGCGCGACGATCGTCAGATCGTTCATGCGGCGTTTGAGGTCTTCCAGCTGCGAGGTGATGTTGTTCAACCGGTCCTGCTCGATCTGCTGCTTGTTCGGGTCCTGCGTCATGGCGGTGCGGACGGCGACCATCTGGCCCTGGCGGTCGGCGTCCATCTGCTTCATCTGCTTTTCGAGCTGGTCGTTGTGGAGGACCATGATCGGATCGCCCTTGCGCAGCCACGAGCCGTCCTTGACCATGATGCGCGAGATGAACCCGCCTTCGCCGGAGCGAACGGTTTGCTTCTGCGCGGCTTCAACCACGCCTTCGGCATAGACGTTGTACGGGAATTTGATCAGCCCGATGAGGATGACGACCGTCGCCGCCACCGCGCCGCTGAACGCGATCGCCCGGCCGCGCTTGCGGTGCAGCTCGGGCTCGATCGTCAGGTACTTGAAGACCTGGAAAACCGGCACGACAACGAACGTGATCCCCATGCCGATCGCCATCAGCACGCCCACGACCGGCAGCTGAAACGCCACCACCAGCATGATGATCGCGCTGACGAACACGCGGTAGATCGACGAACCGATCGCGTACGAAAGCAGCCAGAATCGCTGCAACAGCGGCGGGAGCGGCTGGGTCATCTTCACGCGGAAGACGTGCCGCTTGATCAGGCCCAGCGCATACTCCGTGCTCTTCTGGCGCAGATTGGGGATTTCCAGGAAGTCGGAAAGGATGTAGTACCCGTCGTATCGCAGCAGCGGGTTGGCGTTGAAGACGAGCGTGGTGACCGACGCGATCAGCATCGCGTTGTACGCCAGTTGATGCACGACTGCTTGCGGATCGGTGTTCCGCCAGATGAACGCGCAGATCGCCGCGAAGAAAAGCTCCACGATCATGCCGGCCGAGCCGACGAACACGCGCTGCCACTTGTTGGAGAACGCCCACGCGGTCGACGCATCGACGTAAGGCGTCGGCACGAGCACGAGCAGCATGATGCCCAGCTCATGACACTCCCCGCCGAACCGCCGACAGGCGAACGCGTGGCCGAGCTCGTGGATCAGCTTCACGAAAACGAACACCAAATACATGTAGATGACGTTGATCGTGTTGTGGTAAAGATCGACCGCCTTGGCGGCATCCACCTTCAGTTGCGGCCAGGCGGGGATGAGCATGATGACGGCAACCGTCACCACCACCAGCCAGACCATCGCGCCGAACTTGCTGAACATGCCGCGCACGATCGGCATCCAGCGGGTGAGAAATTTGTCCGGGTCCCAGATCGGAATCCGCGGGAAGAAGATGTTCATCAGCCGGCGCTGAAACTTCTGCTTCTGCTGCTGCTTGTGTCGGCGGAGCAGGACAGTGGCGTCGGGGGTGACGTCGGCGTCGATGAGGTTCGCGGAGTAAAGGTGCGAGAGGATCTGGATCACTTCCGGCTGCGTCGGCGCGTCGTCCGCAAGCTGCCCGCCGCAAAGGTCCCAGGCTTCTTCGACGGTGCGCGAACCGTCAAGCAGTCCGACGAATCGGTAGGCGGCGTCGGAAAGCCGGTGGAACTGATTGCCGGCCGGGTCGCGTACAACGTACCACCGCTCGCCGCGGTAATACTGGCGGGAAATCTGCGCACCCGATCGCAACTTCACGCGCAGATCAGCGACGCGATACCAGGATTCAGAAAATGTGGGTCGAATGGCGAGCATGAGTAGTAGGACTTAGGTCAAAGGACTTAGGACTAAGTGAAAAAACCAAGTCCTAAGTCCTTAGTCCTATTTTTAGAGCCACATCTTCATCCGTACAAAGTCCACCAGCTTGTGCGTCCAGATGTAGATGAGCGGGCGCGGTTCGACGTCGATGCGGGCTTCGCCGGACATGTCGGCCTTCCAGGAGGGGTCGGGTTCTTCGAGCTTGGCGTAGACCTTGAACGCGTTCACGCCGTTCTCCACTGTTGCCGTCGGAACGACGCGGTCGATCGTGATCCGTCGGCGGTCACGCGGATCACTGGTCGTCGCGATGAACCCCACCTGCCGACGCCCGTCCGGACGCGGCTCGAAAATGTTGTTGATGTCCGACTCCGACACCTTGATCTCCGCATGCAGATCGTCGGCCTTGGCCATCTGCATCAGCGCGTCGCCCTGCTTGAACGTGGCGTTGATCTTGTCTTCGATATCGCACTTGATGATCTGCCCGTCGAACGGCGCGGTGACTTTCGTTTCTTCAATTTGCTTGGTGTAAAGTTCGACGTCCTGCATCGCGCGCTCGTACTGAAACCGCGCGATCTCGGCCTCGCCGAACTTCCCGTCATTGCGGGCGGCGTTGGCCTTGCCGCTGGCTTCGAGGGCGGCGGACTTGGCCTCGATCAACCGATTCTTCAGCGCGAACGATCGAATCTCAACCAGCACATCGCCCTTCTTAACCGACTGCCCGGGCTTGACGAGGATCTTCGTCACCTGCTCTTCGAACGGCATGGAGATTGTCCGCGGCTCAATCGGCTGGAACGAGAACGGCGCCGACACGTGATACATCGGCTTGTACAGCGAAACGAAAATGATCACGGCGATCGATAAAATAAAGATCAGCTTCGCCAGCATGTGCTTCGGCCCGATGACGAGCTTGGCCGTCTCGCGGGCGCTGATGCCGGCCTTGGTGATGAGGTAGCGGTCGTTGACGTAGCGGTCGTAAAGCTGCGTCGCCAGCAATTCCACCGCGACGGCCAGTCCCTGCGCCATCCCCGGCGTGATCTTCGTGCCGGGGAGGAACTCCAGCGTCACCACGCCGGTGATTTCTTCCTTGCGCCGCAGCGGCAGCGAGAGAATCGCGTTGCCGCCCTGCGAGCGGGAGAGGATTTGTGCATTGCGGCTGACGTTCTGCGAGCCGCCGCCTTCAGGCGAATACTGCACCATCTGTTCCTGGTCGAGGCATTCTTCCATCGCCCCTTCGATCTGCACGATCAGTTCCTGCTTGCGATCGAATTCTTCGGTGTGCGACAGCGCCTGCACCTTGATCTGCTGATTCTTCACCCAGCCGAGCGACACGCGCGACGCGCTGGTACGCTGCGCGAGTTCGTTGCAAAGATTCAAACACGCCTGCTGAAAGCCGTCGCTGTTGGCGACTGCGTTGGCAAGCTGCAGCACGTTCTGGTGGCTCTGCGCGACGGTGCGTGCGAGGTCGCTGTTGCGGCGGAGCGTGTACAGATCGAAATAACCGGCCACCAACTGCATCTGCATCAGGCGCTGCTTGGCGCGGTCGATGTTCATGCAACGCGTGATGACGGCGGTGACGGCGATGACATTGCCATCCTGCCGGAGCGGCGTGACAAGACAGAACTGCGGCTCGCCTCCTTCGCCGGGGTTGCCGAGTTCGATCAGCCCTTCTTTATTCTGCACGATGCACGGGCGGACGAGATCTTGAAACGCCTCGAGCGCCGCCGCCCGGACTTCAGCGTTGGCGTTATCCGGGCGGATGTGGGCGACATTGCGGAGCGTCTGCGAGTCGCCGGATTTTTCAACGAGGAACGCCGCCGCCTCCGTCGCGACGACGGTGACCGCCTGCGTGGTTAAAATGTCGTGAATGAACGCGGGCAGCGAGGAGCTGGCGTCGAGGAGGCGCTGCACCATCTGCGATCGCGCGGGCACGCCGGCCGACTGCGCCGTGCTCGACGGTTCGGATCCTTGCGATGAGCTTTCCACTACACCTGATGACAAGTCAAAACTCCCATTGACCCCGAAGGGGACATGATTCTAGCCGTTTTTACCCTATTCGGGTTCGATCTCACGGCACTTATCGAAAATAATTTTATCGCCCAGCGGTCTGCGGCTGCTCAGCCAATTTCACTGATACACTCATGCCAGACGGCTTATTTTCACTGTTGGGCATTTCCGCTCGGAACAGCCGGGTGTTGCTCGCGGCGTCGGCCGAGGGATTGAGGAAGACGATCTTGGCCGTACGGACCTGCGGGTCGTTCTCGTAGCGCACTTCCACCGAGTCGCCGATTTTAAGCTTGTTGACGTCGTCGGTGCGAAGCGAGGCTTCGACGTTCAGCTTGCTGTTATCGGTCACGACGGCAGCGGGCTTGCTCGGGTCGGCCACTTCGCCGGGGTCGGCGTCGATCTTCTCCACGATGCCGTTGATCTCGCTGATCAGGACCATGCGGTCGATCTTCTTCTGTTGCACTTCCAGCTCGGCCTTTTTCTTGGCGGTGTCTTCCTTCTGCAGGTCAACCTTCAACTCGCCGATGAGGACGGCCAGCTGCGCGTCTTCGACTTCGGCGTCATTCTGCCCGCCGGCCGCCTGGATCTGCTTCTTGCGGGCGAGCTCGACTCGCTTCTGCGCCAGGTCCGCCTCGGCGGCTTTAATCTGAATGCCGCTGTTGGCTTCGATCGCCATCGAGTCCATTTCCTTGCGCTCGACACTGTCGTCGAGTTGTATTAGAGGCTGGCCGACTTTGACGGCATCGCCGGGCTTGACCAGCACCGTTTTGACCAGGCCTTGCACCGGGAAAGACATCTCTGCGCGCTGCGACGGCTTGGTCACGCCGTTCGGCAGAAACAGATCACCGGCCATCGCCCATGACGACAGCGACATGACCGCCAACGACCAGACGATTTGTCGCGCGCACTTCATAAAGCCTCTGCTTCCGGAGGAAAATCGACCCCTGGCTGGCCTGAACCGCGAACGGCCCACGGCGATCTGCCGATTGTTTATATGCTGCAGTTATAACAGGTCAAGGCAAAACAGCCCGTTCAGTCAATCGGTTTTTCGGGAGGTCACGATTCAACTTTGAACGGCTTTTCATTGTCCAGTTCGATTTAAGCTATTATGGGACGCAGAATCACGCCCCACTGCAATTTTTGCAATGGTGTAGCCGGCGAGCTTGCTCGCCGTTGTCTTGCTGCGGGTATCCACTCAACGGCGAGCAAGCTCGCCGGCTACACGAAAGAATCAGCCCCTCACTTCATCGTAACAGCCGGCGCGGGCTGGGTCGCAGGGACGGTGACCAGATCTTTCACGTACACGTCCATCTGCTGCCCCACGTAGATCGGCAGGTCCTTCGGATCGAACTGGTAAAGCACCTGCAGCACGCGGGTATCCACCCGCTCGGTGGAATCGCCGGTAAGCGACTTCTTGGGAACAATGTACGGCTCAACCCGCACCAGCGTGAGCGGCGTGCTGATCTTGTTGTTGCCGCGCACGAACGCGACCGCGTCGGCCTTGGGGTCGAGCCGCCAGGCGTCGTTCTCGTCGATGTCAGTCCGAACGACGAGCGTTTTGACGTTTCCCATCACCATCAGCGGCGTGGCGACAACGTTGGCCGGCGCGAATTCGCCAAGGTGCACCTTGATCTGCAAAACTCGTCCATCGACCGGCGCGCGGACGACCCGGCGATCAATCTCCGTCCGGACCGCCGACACCGCGGCTTCGGCGCTTTGCACGTCGGCCTGCGATTTGGCGTACGACGCCTCGGCCTTCTGAACCGCGTAGCGGCGCGTGTCCAACTCTTCCTTGCTCACCGCCCGCGTGTCGCCGATCTCCGACCACATCGAAAACTGATTCCGCGCGTCCGCCTGGTTGGCGGCCTGAACTTTAACTTCTTCCTGCGCGCTCTTCTGCGCTGCAAGCTTGACCAGCAGATCCGCCTGAAGCTCGCGGTCATCGATGCGGAACAGCGGATCGCCTTTCTTCACTTCCGAACCGACAGCCACCGGAAGTTCCCGAACGATCCCCGCGACCGACGTGCCGATCTGGATGTTCTCGGTGCTGGCTTCGACGATCCCCGCCCCCGCGATGTAAACCGCAAACGGCGCCGCCGACGGCTGCACCACCGGCTCGGCCGGCATGATCGGCTTGGCGCCCCGGGCGACGACGAACATCGCGAAGACGATGCCGAGGAGGGAGATGACGGGCAACATATAGGTGCGAAACATAGAGGGCTCCATTTGGCGCTGGGCGTTAGGCGTTAGAAGGATCGTACTTCCTACCGCCTAACGCCTCCTTCACAATTCCTTCGCCGAGTTCACGATCTTCTCCACCCGGCCGTCGTCCATCTTCGCGATCCGGTCGGCGAATTCGAAAATTCGGGCGTCGTGCGTCACGATCACCAGTGCCCGGTCTTCGCCGAGCGCGACTTTCCGCAGCAATTCCATCACCTTGTGGCCGGTCTCGTGATCGAGGGCGCTCGTCGGCTCGTCGCAGACGATCAATTTCGGCCCGTGGATCAGCGCCCGCGCGATCGCCACCCGCTGCTGCTGCCCGCCGGAAAGTTGGCTCGGCATGCTGTGGGCGCGATCGCCAAGCCCCACGCGGCTGAGCATTTCCTTCGCCCGCTCCAGCGATTCCTTCCGAGGCACGTCATTGATCAGCAACGGCACGGAAACATTCTCAGCAGCGTTCAGCGTCGGCAGCAGGTTGAACGCTTGAAACACGAACCCGATCGTCTGGCCGCGGTAGCGTGTCTTGTCGCCTTGCTTCATATGCTTGAAATCGTGGCCGAAGACTTCGCACTCGCCGTCGTCCTGATCGAGGATGCCTGCGATGACGGAAATGAGCGTGGTCTTCCCGCAACCACTCGGGCCGACGAGCATCATGAGCTTGTTGGTCGGCACTTCGAGATCGATCCCGCGGAGCGCGTGCACCTGCGTATTGCCGGTGGTGTACGTCTTGGTCACGCCGCGACAGTGAACTGCGAGTTGTTGATCGATGACAGCCATAATTGCCTCGAACCGGTGATTGATGAGTGGTGATTGACAGGAATTTCGTCAATCACCACTCATCAATCACCAGTGCCCTATCCTTTAAACACGATCGCCGGCTCCAGCTGAATCACTTTCCTGATACTGAGCAGCGACGCCGCCACGCAGATCAGCACGACGGCCGCCGCACTGAAAATCAAAAGCTGCCACGGCAGGAAGAACGCCAGCTCGCTATTGCGCGTCATGAAGCCGAAGAAACTCGCCAGCCCCACGCCCAGGCCGTAGCCGATCCCGCCCACCATGGTGGCCTGCAGTAAAATCATCCGCAGCAGCACGCCGTTGCGTGCACCCATCGCTTTGAGCGCGCCGAAATGCCGCAGATTTTCCAGCGTGAAGTTGTAGAACGTCTGCCCCGCGATGGCCGTTCCGACGATGAATCCTAGCGTGACAGAAATGCCGAAGTTGATCGGAATTCCGGTGTATTTCATGAAGTAGTTGATCGTCATCCACTTGAACTGCTCGCGCGTCTGCGCGCCCAGGCCCGTGGAGGCTTTGATGCGATTGCAGAGATCAATCTGATCCACGCCCGGACGGGCTTTCACCAAAACGAACGACAACAGTCGCCGTTCCTGCGGGGCGAAACGCGTGGCGCGGTTGTACGTCGTATAAATCACCGGCTGGCTCTGGAACGTGCGCGACACCCGGCAGATGCCGACGACGATCGCGCGGTGATCGTTCAACTCTAGCGTGTCTCCGACCACGAGGGGCCGGCGGAGCGCGGTGATTTCTTCGTCCGGCTTGTCGCGTTTGAAGGTCTTTTTCGCGAGCTTATCGCTCGCGCCATTTTCATCGACGATCACGCCCTCGCTGCGGCGAAGGTCGGCGAGTGCCGACTTCACGCCGTTCGCATCCGCCACCATCTCCGGCGGGCCGCCTACGAGCGTGGCGTCGTCGAGTCCAAAGACGTTGCAGCTTTGGAAGTTTCCGTTGCTCAATCGCGCCTTGATGATCCCCTTGTACAGCGGCATGGCCCTCTGCAGGCCGGGCACGCCGCGCACGCGAAAGAGCTGCGTAACCTGCAGCGGCTTGATGTCGTCGATGAACTGCACCTTCGGGTCCATCACCCAGATGTCGGGCGTGCCGGTGTCGCTGATCGCGCCGTACGTGCGCGTCATCAACCCGAGGAAAATCGCCATTTGCTGCGTGATCAGCAGCGACGCGAACGTGAGACCCATGATGATGCCGAGGTATTTCGCGCGATCGCCGACGAGCATTTTGATGGCGACGAAATTCATGCGTTCTAGTCTCGAATCGCCAGCTGCTGATCAGGAGCGGGCATCGCTTTCGCTTCAGCCTATCAGAGGGAAGCGACCAAATGAGCCAGTAACGCAGTACGATCCGCGATACGGCTGATCACGAGGCTCTCTTGTGGTGAATGCTGGTGCTGGCCCACGGCACCGATCCCATCAAGCGTAGGCGTGCCGACCGCAGCCGTAAAGTTGCCGTCAGAAGCGCCGCCGGAACCTTCTTCCTGCAGCGTTACGCCTAGGTCCTTGGCGATCTTTCGCGCTTTTTGAAAGAGTTCGCCGATCGCCGCCGTCCGAACCATCGGCGGGCGGGCGATGCGGAAGTTGACCGCCAGCCTGCAGCGGCGGTCGATCGGCCGCAGCGCCCGCACCTTCTTTTCCAGCGCCGCCGCCGCCGCCATCGTTGGAACGCGAACGTCAACGTCCACCCGCGCGTAATCGGGAATCACATTCCCCCGCAACCCGCCGGCGATGACGCCGGGGCTGACGGTTAGCCCTGTCCGCAGATTGGTGAATCCCTCGATCCTGCCGATCTGCCGGGCAAGTTCGAGGATGGCGTTTGCTCCGTCGGTGAAGTTGGCGCCAGCATGGGCGGAGATGCCGTGAACTTCCAACCGGAATCCGCCGATGCCTTTGCGCGACGTTTTGCAAATTCCGTCCAACCCCGTTCCCGGCTCGACGACGAGAACCGCCAAACTCTTGCGAGCCTCGGCTTCGATCAAATGCCGCGACGACCGGCTGCCGATTTCTTCGTCCGCCACCACCTGCAGCACCACCCTGCGCTTCACCGGCGTGCCGGTCTCGCGCAGGGCGCGCATCGCGAGAATGAAGGACGCCAGGCCGCCCTTCATGTCGATCACGCCCGGGCCCCAAAGCCTGCCCTTGCTCTGGCGGAACGGCATCTTCGCCAGGGTGCCCATCGGGTAAACCGTATCGCAATGCCCCAGACCCATGATTTGGCCGGTCTTTTTTTTCGGCCCCGGCAGATCGAACTCGCAAAGCATGTGCAAACCAGACCGGCGGACTTTCGCGATATCGGTAATGCGGGACGCGAATAGGTCGCCGAACCGCTTCAACGCGGCCGGGTCTTGGCTGGGGGATTCACATTCGACCAGCTCCTGGAGAAAGGCGATGTACTGCGCCTGACGGGATTTGGCGTAGGAGAGCAGTGCGTCCATGGTGCCGCAAGTGATAACGGCAATTCAAATGTTTGTGAAATCGCTCCGCCTGCCCCCGGCAACGCCGTATTGACCGCCATGCCTAGTATTCAGCAAGGAGATTCATCCATGAACCGCATCGCTGAATTCATCAAAGATTCTGATCCGAGCTCGGCTGAAACCGCGACGCTCGCCGCGCCGGTCAGTGAGCAGCAGGCACTCGACGCCTACTCCTCCGCCGTCGTCACCGCCGCCGCCAAGGCGAGCCCGGCGGTCGTCTTTATCGAAGTGCAGACCGCCCCGCAGAAAAACCGTCGCGGCCAGACCGTGCCGGGCGGCGGGAGCGGGTCGGGATTCGTCTTCACACCCGATGGCCTGATCCTCACCAACAGCCACGTCGTTCACGACGCCGAAAAAATCCGCGTCACGCTCGCCGACGGCCGGCAGCTTGCTGCGCGGCTGATCGGCGATGATCCCGCGACTGACCTGGCCGTGTTGACTATTCTCGCTCACGACCTGCCGACCGTGCAGTTCGCCAACTCCAGCAACCTGAAGGTCGGCCAACTCGTCATCGCGATCGGCAACCCGTACGGCTTCCAATACACCGTGACCGCGGGTGTCGTCAGCAATCTCGCCCGCGGTTTCCGCAGCCAGACCGGCCGGCTGATCGACAACATCGTGCAGACCGATGCCGCGCTAAACCCCGGCAACTCCGGCGGGCCGCTTGTCGATTGGCAGGGAAATGTCGTCGGCGTGAACACGGCGATCATCCCCAACGCGCAGGGAATCTGCTTCGCCATCCCGTCGAATACCGCGCAGTTCGTGGCCGCAAGATTGATCCGCGACGGCCGGGTGAAGCGCAGCTACGTCGGCATCGCCGGGCAGAACGTGCCGCTGCACCGGCGAGTGGTGCGGTTCCACCAGCTCGGCGACGAGACCGGCGTGCTGATCGTAGGCCTCGAGCCCGGCAGCCCCGCCGCCAAGACCGGCCTGCGCGACGGCGACGTCCTCCTCGCCGCCGACGCCGCGCCCGTCCGCACGATCGACGACCTGCAAAAGCTCCTCACCGACGACCGCGTCGGCGTGCCGATCATGTTCAAAGTGCTGAGGCGGCACACCGAGATCGAACTGATCGAAGTCACGCCGGCGGAATCAAAGCCGATCGAGTAAGGCCTTGGGAAAGTGGTGATTGATGCGTGGAGCGTGACAAATGCAATCGTGTCACGTTCCACGCATCAATCACCAATGCCTTGTCACGCACCACTCATCAATCACCACTCATCAATTCCCCCCGTCTTGCAAATCCCCCCGAATCACCTAAGATTTCCCGTCACTCGCGAACCGACCGTTTGCGACGGGCAGATAGCTCAGCTGGTAGAGCAATGGACTGAAAATCCATGTGTCGCCGGTTCGATCCCGGCTCTGCCCATTACCGATTTTGCACCGGCAAACACGGGTTTTCCCCGTGTTTTGTCGGGCGAATCACCATTTGCTGTAACCGTCCCTTTCACTCCACCAGACTCCACCGAACTACGCTGAATTTCGCCGCCTAGTGACAAGTCAGGTGACAAGCGATTTTGTATCGGTTTCCCGTCCGTTCCCATCGCCAACGCCGCTTGCCGGGCCGGTCCAGACAGGTTCGGCAGGACATTCAGCGCAGCGGCCAAATCGTCGCGCCGCAGGTGGGTATACCGATCCATCGTCAAAGTGATTGTTGAGTGCCGGGCCAACCGCTGCGCCGTTTTGGGATGGACGCCACCGCTGGCAAGGTTCGAGATAAACGTATGCCGCAGAGCATGGAAATCGGCCACCCGGCCCGCGTCATCGCGGTAGGACAGGAAGTTTGATTCCTCCGCTGCGCGGCGATCCTGTGCTATCCCATGCGATTCCAACCATGCCCGGCGGCCGTCAGCGAGGTCCGCCCGGAACATCTTCACCACGCGATTGCCGGCGGGCATCGGAAATACCTTGGCGGTTGGCATCTTCCCAGCCAGGTGCGCGACCACAACGGCTGTCGTGTCGGGCCGGAGGGGCAGCGTGTCGTGGCGACGATTCTTTGCATACGCGGCCTCAATGCTCACGCTCGGTTCGTCGCCTTCAAGGTGGAAGCTTCCCCGCATGAGACTGCGCAGCTCACCAGCCCGCAAGCCGGTCTCGACGGCCAAGCGGTATAGCATTGCCCGTTCCTCGCCGGTCATGCCGAAGCGTTCCGCTGCTGTTCCGGTCGTATCCAGCAACCATCGCAGTTCATCGAGAGACATCGCCCGGCGATCATGGCGACGATCCATGCGCGCGTTCACACCCTGTAGGTGCGCCAACGGGTTCTCCGTTGCCCGGCCATCGTGGACCATCCATCGGAAGAAACTCCGCGCATCGCGAAGATAATAGTTAAAGCTGGCTGCGCTAATTCCCCGAACGATTCGTTCATCGTTGGCTCGGCGGTCGTGCCGAAGTTCGGCGATAAACTTCTGCACCTTACTGGCAGACACGTCCGAAAAACTGGCGATTGCACACCCGTCGATAATCCGTCGAACACGGGCAGCCGATGTGGCCGCATGGTTTTCCGTATTTCCCTTCGCGAGCAACGCCGACTTCCAGTCGGCCAGATGTTCGATCAGCGGCCTGCCCGCCGCAACGCGGGCCGCCGACAAGATTCCCCATGCCGCCAGCTTGACGCGGATGCCCGGCGGCATCGTCTCGACATACCGGGTCAGGTCTGCCGTCATCATGTCGCCACCCGCGCGGATGCTATTCAATCGTTCGATCTTCCGCGCAAGCTCGCCACTGGCCTTCCTGTCTGTCAGCAATGGCAAACGGCGCAGGGTTTCGGACCAATCGACGAATACCGCATACCACTTGGACGACATCCGCTTGACCTTCTGGCCTTGTGCGTCTTTCTCATAGAAGGGCATTTGCCGCAGTTTCATTTCTCACCGGCCTTTCGCAACTCCAACTTGAGATATACCGCCAGGCGATCCGCGATGGCCATCCGTAAGCCGGTCTCGCCATTTACAAAGCGCGACAGCACGGCCTCGGAAACTCCAGCTTCTTTGGCCATTCGGTATCGGCTCACGGGGGCCGATAGGATCGCGGCCCGCAATTGTTCGCTCAACATCTTGACCCGGATTGCCATTCACGGATGTTACCACGATACTTGCTGTTTGACAAGCTCTAAACCAAAGTTTGCGCTTAGCAAAACTCAAATCTATCTGGCGCGCTCGCGTTGGCCTTCTCAGTTGTTCGCCGCTCGCATCGCCAGCCAGCGGTTTCTCGCTGGGCTGCCCGCTTCAAACCAACCGATCAATTCCTTGCGCGACCAGCGCACGGCCCGGCCCATGCGTACCGGCAACGGCCCAAGCCGGCCAGTCCTATGCAGGTTGTAGAAGTGCGATTCAGAAACGCCCAACAGTGCCGCCGCCTCGGCGGCTGACAACCCAATCGGCGGCACATCAACGCGCCGCCCCAGACGATCCGCCGCGCCGCGCACGCCAAACGTCTCCTGATTCTCTCCCGGCATCGACACCATAAGGCACACCCATCGAAACCGAACAGATACCAAACACTCCCGAATGTTATGATCGCCTGCAAAAAAGTCAAAAGAATTCCATCGCGTCCGCGCGCGGCATTTGTATTTGATTCCGGTGCCCCAGACACAGAGTTTCGCTTCACCCCTGTAGCCAGAAAGGGGTGAAGTGAAACGGCAGATAGCAGATGGACCGAGCGCCGGCCCGGCGGTCGCGGAGGGCCGCGAGGCGGATGCCACGCGCAGGTTGGACCCAACCGAGCATGGCAACTGCTTCGCTTGTCCGGAGCGGGCCGGGCGGAAGCGGGCGAATGTCGGCGGATGTCGTGTCGTGTTTAGATCGTCTCGCACGTGGGTTCCGTTAAAATGGGTAAATGTGAAAGCACCTTGGTCTAAATGGTCATAGGTTGCGCCAACACACGCATCTGATTGAACTTACAAATAGCGAACATTGGTTTCTTTTACCTTGCGCTCCAACTCTTTCATTCAATCTTCTCTGCAATGATCCTGTCGTCTTGTCGCGTTGGTCAATTCGTCATGTGAAATTGGCTATTTTAGAGGTTGCGGGGTTTGTACCGCCCACACCGCCCTTACCGTCTGATTGTTCCGCCAACGGCTCAAAAACGCCGCTTTCCGTCGGGCGGTCGCTGGGCAGTCGGGCCTATTGTTCATTCATACCGCTCATGTACGGGCCATCGTCAATGCCTTCCCCAGGCCCGGAATTCCCGCTTTTCGGGAGGTCGGGCGGTTCGGGCGGTCGCTCTCCCGTCTTCTCTATTCGGTGGGTTCGCGTCTTGTCCGTCGTCGCTGGCGGTTCATGGGCAATGCCCACCGCCAACAGTGCCGGACGCAATCGCCGCAATTGGCCTACCAGCGCCCGCGCGTTGCCCGGCCATTTCTTCGGCACCGGGGAAGGCGTCAAGGCCGCCAGCAGTTCCCCGGCGGTCCCATGCCAGCCGTCCCGATCATCCATCAGCTTGACCACCGCCACCGCCACGGCGTCGCTTTCCACCACGTCGCCGGCAATTCGCTTGCGCTGCCCGTCAAACAGGGCCAGGGTTTTGCCGCCAGTCAATTCCGGGCACGCGGTATCCAACGCCGCCAGCACCTTGGCAAAGTCCGCCATGCGCGGCATGGTTGCCAGCTTCACGCCGGGCAGCGCCGCTAGGGTGCGGGCTATTGCCGACAGCAGCGCCCCCAGCAGTCGCGGGCGCAGCGCCCGATACCGCGAGTCCAGTTCATTTTCGGTGCGCCGGTGGTCATCGGGTATGCGTTCCAAATCCGCCAGTAACAGCCGGTCCCCTAGATCGCCGCGTAGTGCGCCATGGTCGATGCTCGTGAGCACGATGCATCGCTTGAACGCCAGCACTGCCAAGTCGCTATCGGTGTACAGTTTTCGCCGCACCAGCCCGTCACCCGTCACCGCCTTGCAAATGGCGTCCGATAGCCACCCCGAAACATGGGAAACATTGTCCAGACAAACGCACCAGCTTCCCGACGCCGCAATTGCCCACTGTTCGGGGTCGCGCGGTTCGCTGCGCAGCGGAGCGCCGGAAGGATCGACCAGCCCCAGAATCAGCCGCGCCGCCGATGATTTGCCCGTGCCTTGTTCGCCCCCCAGCAGCAGCACCGGATGGGGAATTCCCGGCAGCAGTGCCGCCACCATCCACCCCACCACCAGCGGCCATGTTTCATCGTCAACGTTCAACAGCTTGCGCAATTCCAACAGGTCCATTGGTTCGGCCGGTTCGGGTTCGGGAAGCGCTGCGGTCAACGCCGTCCGACGAAACAGAACGGGTGATACCGCCTGCACCGCCCATTCGCCCGGCTTGACCACCACCGCCCGGCCAGTGTTATCCCCCAAGTCCAGCACGATATCGTCCTCGAGCGCCGCCACCCGCAGCGCCACCGGCTCGGGCGCTTGGTCCTGGGCCATACCTTCCAACGCCACCAGCGCATCGGCCAATGCGCTGGCGCTGGGCGTCTTGCCGGTGCGTTGCCGATAAGACTTTGCCAGCGCCACCCGCAGTCCCGATCCGCCGCCCCGGAATAGAATCGCCACCGTCGGCCCGTCCACCTTTACGGCGAAGGCATCACCGTCCGCGCTCATGCCCATCCGGTAGCATTCCTTGGCCAAATCCACCAGCGCATCGGCTTGGGTCCGGCGCTGGGGCTTGGCCACCTTGGCCGCCCCCTCGAGCGCCGCCAGCAGTTCCGCCCCGGCCTTTTGCATGGCGTCGGCACCGTCGGGATTAAGCCCGGCGGCCATCTTGGCCCGCAGATATTCCCGTACGTCCTTTGTGTTGAGCGGGGGCAACGTCCATTTCACCGCCTCGCCCCAGTGTGCGGCCATTTGCTGGGCCACAGCCTTCGCGCCGTCGCGTCCGGGCCATGCGCCGCCGGGTTTGTTATCACGTTCACCCACCACCAGCACTACCCGCCCGTCCAGCAGTACCGCCGCATCCTCCGCGCCGGCCCGATTGCTGGGCCTGCCTACCGCCGCCAGCCCCATCGCGCAGCACGTCGCCACGTCGGAAGCGCCCTCGACAATCAACACCGGGTCCGGCAGTTGATGCAGGTTGCTCGGCACGATCAGCCCGCGCTTGGCCCCGGACGGTGCGCCTTTTCGCCCGTCCACGGCCCGCAGCGTCAAGCCGACAATGCGCCCGTCGCCGGAATGCTCCGCTATGGCCCAAGCGCCATCGGGGCGATTCTCGCCCCAGCCAGCGCCACTGGCCCGCAGCTTCGCCAGGTCTTCGACCTCCGCCCAACCGGGCGACAGCCTCGCCCACGCGGACACGGGAACGCCGGTTGCTTCAGCCAGTTTCGCCAGGCGCGGGTCTGTAATCTTGGCGTGCAAGCGCTCGGCTTCACCGCTCCAGTCCCGATCCGGCCCCACGGCGGCTTGCATGGGGCGATTGCCGGCTTGCCCATTGCCTTTGGGGCCGGGTCTGGGCGAATCAATCAGCCGGTGTAGGAATCCACTACCCCCCTTGGCTTTCTGAAAGCTCCCTTGCTCGATGCGCCCGCACAGCACGACCGCACCGTCAGCACTTACCTTGCACCAGTCAGTATGCTGGCAAACCGGGCAGGGTTGATCCTTCCGCACGCGCAGCCATTTCGTGTTGGCGTTCACTTTGTACCCCCGTTCATCGCCTGCCAGCGAGCACGGGCCGGGCAGCCCGCGCGAAACCATGCCAAGACTTCATCGCGGTCATATCGCTTTGCCCGACCAAGCCTTCGCGGTTCGGGACCGAAACGACCTGTCCGCAGCAGGCCGAAGAAATGGCTTTGGCTGATACCCAGCAACGCCGCCACGCCCGCCGCGCCCAAACCTATAGGTTCGATGTCTCCCTTGATGGACTGAACCCTAGCGATCATGGCCCACCTCCTTGCGGGCCTGCCGCCTCGCGTCGATGGCGCTCAATTCATGGCGAACCATCGCAACGGCCGCGCGGTCATACAGGCGCAACGTGCCGGCGCGGGCAGCGGGCTGGATGTGAGGGCGCGTCGCCAGAACGTGCAAAACGCGATGCAGCGGGGCTTTTACTTCCGCAGCAATCACGCCAGGCGTAATCAATCTTGGTGTGGGCTTTGATGCTGTCATGTGAACACCTCAACCATGTTGGGGCGCTCACGTGAACAGTCTCAAATGACGTGAATATCGGCGGAAATCTTCGGATTCAGCGCGCATGCGCGCCCGTGCGCGCTCACGGCTTGCGGTAGACTTTGGCCCTACGCGGCGCGCCAAGGCGATCATCGGTGGCATCATCCTGCAATGGGCTTGGCTCGCCGTCGGCCTCTTGTTCACCGATTAGCTTGGCCAGCGATTCATCCTCGATGCCAACCGTCTGCTCCATCTTCCGCGTCAAGGCGATAGGGCGGGCTTCTTTCGGCTGGCGTCCCTTCTCCCGCTGTTCCTTGACCGCCTGCCAAGCGGATAGCTTGCTTATCAGGCCAGTTGAACATCCGATGCCCGTCGCCAATTCACGAGCGGTAGCATTCGGATTTTGACGAAGAAAATCTCGCGCTTTGATGTTGGCTTCATCCTTCGTCAATACCGAGCGAGTTTTTTCGCCACCGGTGATTTGCGCGGACGATAAAGAAGATGTCGAAACGCTTTTAAGGCGTTGTGCCGCCGATTCGATCTTCTGCAAGTCGGCGTCATCTACTTCGGATTGTGGCCAGCATACAAAGCCATTAAGCGGTATTGGTTCCCATCGCCTCAAAGGATTGGGACCGTCGCACAAATCTTTCCATCCGCACACGGTCATCGCGTTGTCGAAGTGATGCCGAATGTCGCGAAGGTCTGACCACACGGTCGTAGGCCAATTGCGGGGCATGATGGCGATTCTCTGCGGATCATCGAATTTCAGCTTGTCGGGGTTGATCGCCCGTTCCAACCGTAGAGCGCCGTCGGTCAACTCGACCTTTCCCGGTCCTGAACATTCGCCCGGTTTGGTCAAGTGCCGCCGGATGCCTTGCACGAGCGCCAACGCCGCGTCGGCCACCTCCGCCAATTGGTCCGCAACGATTTCTTCCAAGTAGAATGTCAGGCGCATTGGCATTTCCGCGTGGGGTCCAGCCTGGCTTGTTTCGACGCGGCTGGAATCGGTCTGCCGTGCCGCTGGGTTCAATATCGCCCTCAAGCGAGCCTTTCCACGGCCGATGTCTCCGACATGCCAAACCAAGATGCGATCCAGCAATTCGTTGATCGCAATTTCACAAGCATCGAGCACCTCCCTTGCGGTTTGCTCCAGCCCGGCGTTTGGATCAGTGCTGCCGAAATATCCGTCGTGTAGTCGCTGGTCGATGTTGTCGGTTTCCACCCCGGATTTCCAACGCCCCCAAAGCTGCCGAACATTCTCAAGCTGCGAGCGCCCATAGCTCACTGCTCGCCCATCGCCGGGAGCGCGAAGTGTGATACAAAGTGCATTTGAGCATCCCACATCAACCTGTTCGCTTTCGGTAGCTCCATTTCTCAAGCCCGCGAAAATGCCATTGTTGTCCAGCAGGATTACCGTGATGTCCGGCAAAAGCCATTTCAATTGTTCTGCCTCAAGGGAGAGATTCTTGATTTGAAAAATCACTTCAAATCCCACCCACCCGTAGTCCAGCATTGTTGCCGCGTCATTGAGAAATGATCGTCCCAACCGGTCAATCAACCTTTCGGCAGGTTTTCGCATTTCCAGCGTCGCGCCATCCGCCATTTCCAATTGCAGATGGGCGGATTTGATCCGCGCAACCAACTTCGCCCGCGCCTGACGAATCGCCGGATGCTCCAATATGCTCCGATAGGTCGAATAAGTTCCCGGCGGAATTGCGGAAGCCGGAAGCGACATGATTTTCAATTTGCCGATGGCCAACTCGGCCTTGGCCAAGGCTCGCGTATCTGTCGTAGTAGGCTCGATCGCCAGAGCATCAATTCCAGCGGCATCAATCCCTCTTTCCTGGGCGGCAACAGAAAGAACGGTTGACCAACGCTTGAATAGATCAAGTTGATCCGCGCTCCTATTGACGCCCACCACACCCGATGAAACCTCGTGCGTTACCGTGGGCCTCAACGATTCCCATTCTTTCACTATTTCGAGGATTTCACTATTTGAAATGCGCTGGCTCATTCGTCACCTATCCTTGGCCGGGCGGGTCCGGGTGGTGTGGCCGACAGGTGACGCCAGCACCAGCACCGCCAGAACCTTCGGCGGGTAATTACTCCGCCGCTCCCGATCCAATCATTTTACCATTTGGCCTGCTTCAACAGCTTTTCAACTTCACGCGCTGACAACCCCATTGGCGCGCCGACGGCGGCCAAGCAGGCGTCATATTTGTGCGATTCCTGGCAACTGGTATACGTCAGATTGTGACAGTGGCGACACCCGAAATACCTGCCGTGCAGATAGAGTTTCCGCACCCGCCGGCTACACGGGCGGTCATTCACTACCAATGGGCAGATAAACCACCACCGCAACTTTCCCCACGGCGTTTTCGTTGTCGTCAGTTTGACCTTGTAATCGACGGGAATCTTTTCGCTTTGGCGGGTGACGGTGTAATGCAGGCGGACAGAGCCGAACGTGTCGTCGCAATCGGATTCATAGCCGATGCTGGCACGTTCTTCCTTCGTGTCGGGATCGGACCAAATCCATCGCCCGCCGTAGGAAGACATTGAAGCTCGAAGAATTCCTTCCCGCTGCCAGCGCGTAGCGTCTATGTTGCGACAGTCCTCAACGGTCGTCTTTGCCGAATAGAATTTGCGTCCGCTGCCGTAACCGCCCATGCCGCGATTATACGCGCGGGTTTTTCCTAAATCATCGGGACGATGTTAGCTTTTGTTAGCGTTTTTGCGGCCACGCTGCGTAGGCGAGAATCAACCGCTGGCTGGCGTCATACTCGCGGGTTGCTCTTGCGTCAGTTGGTTCTGCCTTGTCTTTCACTCCTTGTATTCTTTCTTTCGCC
>JBBQNK010000006.1:0-126449 GCA_038329865.1 Tepidisphaerales bacterium
CCTTCCCGCCCAGAGCGAACAGCGGATCGGATTTGATCCGCCCCAGCGTCGCGGCGATAATAGCCATCCGTGGCCTCCTGTTGGTTGGTGACTTCAGCACCACCATTCTGACAGGAGGTCACGTCTTGCGCGAATATCTTAAATGCAATCGCAGCGCGGAGTTACGCACTAAGCTAATGGCGTTCGGGTCACTCCTGATACTTTGCTCCGGGGCGATTTCAAGTCCTGTCACGCCGCGCGCGACCCAGCTATTGCTTTCCCGATGACCTGCCGAGTCGCGCCCATCGCGAGGAGGGCTTTGCAGATTAGATCGAGGCTGACGTCCGGGCTGGCGGCTTCGAGTTTGGCGATGCGCGACTGGCTTGAACCGACGCGGCGGGCCAACTCGGACTGCGTGAGTCGGGCGGCCTGGCGCGCGGAGCGGAGCATACAGTTCAGCCGCACCTTCAGGTCGATCAAGGCCGACTCCTCGTCGGAGTGGCCGAGAAATTCCGGAGCACTTCCAACCTTGAAACCGGCGGATTCGAGTTTTTTCTTTTTACTTCTCTTCATGGTCCCACATGTATGTCAGATTTGACATGATTAAAAATAACAAAACTGTTCAGTTTTGCGATCATTGAATTAATCCGTCAGGAAAAGGCTAGACCCAAACGAACGCCGAACTAAGATGCGGGCCATGCAGACTTACGCACATGCGGTTCACGTCAGCGGGCCGGTGAAATCATTTCCGAATCGGTTTGCGGCGCTCGATGCGCTGTTGTCGGCCGTCACGTCGGCGGGGCGGGTGGTGGAGCGGGCGGCGATTCCGGGGGACTCGGGGTTGGATGCGATGCTGATTTTCGCTGAGGCCGGGAGCGAGGACGCGTTTTTGATTTCGCGGATCAATGACCACACGTTCATGATCGTGCGCCGGCCGCGGGCGGGGTAGGGGTTTCCTTTTTTTAAACTGCTGTTCCCCGATGCGGAAAACAGTAATGCCCCCAAACGACTTGAGCTGTTGTGAGGTAAGATCGAATCCCGCCGCGGCTGTCCGTTGATGTACGATGGCCGGCGGGGATGATTTACCCAGGAGCTTGCCATGTTTCGTTCGAGCGGACTTGCGTTGGTTGTTGTCGCGTTGGCCGGTCTGGCGGGGTGTGCGTCCAGCGGGGGCTCGTCGGGGAGCGGCACTAGCCGGTCGGGGTCGGTCACGAACAGCTTCGACGAGATGACATCGACGCAGATCGCCGCGTGGGCGGCCACCTCGAAGTATCCGCAGTCGCCGCCGGTGAAGAAGATGGACGTGACGGTCATCGTCTACAAGGACAAGAATTTCATCAAGGTTTACAACCTGAGCGGCGTGCCGATCCGCAACGCCAAGCTGTGGGTGAATAAAACCTTCGTCGCGAAGGTGGATGCGGTGGCCCCGCAGACGAACCTGGTGATCAACACCGACCGCCTGTACGACGGCGTGGGCAACGTCTTCTCCAAGCAGACGCTGGAGGCCACCACCGTGCAGCTCGAAATGGACGGCGGATTGTACGACCTGCTCGGGCCGGTGGCGGAATAGCGGGGGGCCACGAGTTCCCGCGGACGCTGAATTCCTGTTTATGCTCAAATCCTGCTGGGGGCGTGTTGCTGCTCACGCGGCGTGTGCCTGCGAGGGACTGTCACGTCACGGGAAGATTGCGTTTCCTCAACACATCGTGAATCGTGCGCGCTTTTACGAGCCGACGGGTACGTCGTCTCGTGACAGGCAGGAATGCCTGTCCTACCGGGATGCGACTGCGCGTGACGGAAGGAATGCGCGTCCTTACCGGATAAAAACGTAGCGACGTCGGGCGTGTTATGGCGTGCCGCTGAAGCGGCAAGCCCGGGGCGGAAAAAGACGGGGGAATCTCGAAGCAACTTCAGGGATAGCGTCATCCCGAGGTACTCCGAGGGATCTCGGACAGCGAGCGGCTGTTGTGCTTCGGAGATCCCTCGGCGTACCTCGGGATGACGAAATCATCCAACTCACACGCTCAAGTTGAAGTCGATTTGCACTGGGCGGCGATTTGCGCTATTTGCTGAAAAACTTCTTGATCGTGTACACCGTCGCCTGGCGTTGTACCGCGGCGATGGATTCCAGCAGCGGGATTTCCTTCGGGCAGACTTCGACGCAGTTGCCGGCCTTGCCGCAGTCGGCGACGCCGCCTTCCTGCATGAGGGCTTCGAGTCGCTGGCCGAGGAGCGCTTTGCCGGTCGGGTGGTCGTTGAAGAGCCTTGCCTGGCTGATGACGGCGGCGCCGACGAAGTGGTTGCTCGGCGTGTACTGCGGGCACGCCTCCAGGCAGCAGCCGCAGGAGATGCAGCGGCTGAGCGGGTAGCGCTCGTCGTTGAGCGCCTCGCTGACGGGCGGTCCGGCGCCGAGGTCGTACGTGCCGTCGATCGGCACCCAGGCTTTTACTTTTTTCAGATCGTTGAAGAGCCGGCTGCGATCGACCCAGAGGTCGCGGACGATCGGGAACTTGGTCATCGGCTCGAGGGTGATGGTTTCGCCGTTGGGGGCGATGGTATCCACCAGGGCCGAGCAGGATTGGCGGACGTGGCCGTTCACGAGCATGGTGCAGGCGCCGCAGACTTCCTCAAGGCAGCCGCTGTCCCACACGGGCGAGCTGACAGCCTGGCCGTGCGTGGTCGTGGGGTGCGCGGCGATGTACTGCAGGCAGGAGATGAGGTTCATGTTCGGCCGGTAGGGGATGGCGAACTCCTCCCACCGGGAGGTGCTCTTGGGCCCGTCCTGCCGCTTGATGCGGATGGTGATCTTGCGGTCGGTCGATGGTGTTGAATCAGTAGTCGTCGGATTCATATCAAAATGTTACGGGCCGTTGTCTTTAGAGACAAGCGGCCCGTGAACTTAAGCGGATTTACACATTGCCGGAGGAATCAATGCTCCAGCGTGACGGCTAATGCGCTTCCTTTTTCAGGTTGTCGTAATCGGGATTTTTTTCGTCCGATTTCTTGTAGCGGGTGATGAGATTCCCGCTGTCGTCCATCAGGATGATCTCCGCATCGCTGTTGCCGATCGACCGGGCGTCGACGAGCGTGAGCTTGAGATTCGGGTCGATCAAATCGCCCGGCGAAACGGCCACCGAGTTGCGAACGACGCCGTTCACGTCCCAGGTGAAGACGTCAAACTTCACGACGGTGTCGTTCTTGTGATCGAAGAAAGTCGAAACGAAATAGCTGGTCGTATCGGGGATGGTGACCGCCTGCGTGGGCACGCTCAGCGGGCTGTTGATCGCGAACTGGTCGGCCCAGCCGGGGTTGCCGGGCGGGCAGACGTTCTTGAAAAGGAAGACCGGGTTGCTGATCGTGTAACGGATCTGGTACTGGTAGGTCTTGCCGCTCTGGACGGTGAGATCGTGAGCCCAGATGGTGACATCGGTCGAGTTGCTGGGGGAGAACGGCCCGGCCGGCGCTTCGCCGACGGCGTTGCCTGGCGGCAGCGGGACTGCGGGCGGTTGGCCGGGTTGGCCGGGCTGACCAGCGGGACGCGGCGGGACGTATCCGCCGTTGCCGACATCAGCGCCGCCCATGCCGCCTTGGCCGTCATTTGGGGACGGGGCGAGCTGCATCGCATTCATCACGACGACGCCGGGGAAGCCGTTGATGGCTTTTCCGACGGGTCGACCGCCATTGCCGCGGGTGCCGCCCGGCGTACGCGGAGGCCGTGTCGGCGGGACTCTGGGCGTCGGCGGCGGGGCGACGGGCGGTGGCGTTGGCACGGTCGGCTGGGCGACCTCGCCGACTTTGACCAGAGGCTGGCCCGGCTTGCGCCAGCCGTCGCCCTTGGTCACCGTGAAGAATTCGGGCTGGCAGATGACCTTTTGCGCCGTGGCCGCGGCGGCCTTGAACTGCAACTCTTCCTGCGGCTTGTTGCCGGGGAAAGTAGTCAGGCCGGCCGGGGGTGCTGCGTTGTTGTTCAAGTCGACCGGGAGCGAAGTGATCGTCACCGGATTTCCGAATTGGCCGTTGGGCAGGAGCTCGGTTCGCACGATCTCCACCTTCAGGAACATCGTCAGCTGCGCGGGCGGGAAGTCCAGCTTTGGAATGTTGGCATCTTCAAAGGCTTTCCGCATGTCCGCCATTGGAACGGCAGCGAATACGGTCGCCCAAAGCTGCCGCTGCTGTCCGCCCGCGGCGCCGCCACCGACTGCGGCACCATTGATGATCGATTTGCCGGAGGTGACATCGGGATTCACCGGCGCCGGGATGACCGGCAGGTGCGTGATTTTCTCTCCAGTTGGCGTCGGCGGCGTCGGCAGTGTAATCCCCATTTGGATCAGCGAAGGAATCCAATTCCCCACAAGCAGCATCGGCCGCTCGTCCGCCAACGCGAGCTTACGCTTCACTTGCACGGTGTAATCATTCTTCAGCGGCGGCAGCACCTGGTTGTTGCCGATTTGATCCTGAAGTGTCTTGATCGTGTTTTCTTCAATGTACTGATCGACGTTGCTCGCTACGAGCTCGGTGCGGTTGACTTCAACGGTCGCCGTCTTCGAGGCCAGCACGTTGTCATACACCATGAAAAACAACCACAGCACGCCCAAACCAAGGGCCAGCCACTGGGCGTTTTTCTCGAGAAATTCTTTGACTTTGTTCATAAGTACCTCGTCCGGTCAGGGAGAGTTCGAATCATTCGATCAACCTACGACCCCGCAGGCACCGCGCCGCCCGCCAGGATGCGCTTCACCGTATCGGGCATCAGCGGCAGCGTCCATTCGCGAAGGAACAGCGCCTCGCAACGAAGCGTAATGTGAACGACAGGTTCCGCGCCGTAGAAATAACCAGCGGCGTCGGCGGCGTTGGTGTCTTCGGTGGTGATCGATTCGATCGTCAGCACCGATATCAGCCGATTCCTCGCGATGGTGTCGATGACGAACGGAATATCCTTGGACGTTACGACCAGCTCAAGATGGAACTGGATGACGTCGTACATGTTGCAGGTGGTTCGGCCGCTGGGCGAAACCTTGGGATCGATCGGGACCGGCGTCTTGGAATCCGCAGTGAGGATTGCGCCGGTGGCGTCGGGGGCCGGGGGCGCCGGCGCGACGGCGACCTTCCCGCCGGTGAAGAGCATGCCCTGGTCCTGGCCGAAGATATCGAGGCGCACAATGCGTTTGATAGGGGCAGTGGTGACGTCGGCGGCCTTGGCGTTGGCCTCGGCGATGGCTTTGGCGACGTCTTCCTGCACCCACAGCGCCATCTGCGACCACCAGATTTTGCGTGGATCAGGGGGCCCGAATCCCGCCTTAGCGACGGCCTGATCGACAGGCAGCGCGTCCGGCAGGCAATACACTTTGCACCCGCGGGCGCGGTCCTGCCGCATCTTCAATGGAAGCGCCGCCTCTTCGGCGTGGAACTGCGCCATCACCGGCTCTTCGTTGTAAGCCTTGCCGCCGTTGACGTCGGGGATGATCTGCGGCTTGTACTTGGTCTCGAGGATGTGATCCGCCTCAGCCTTGATATCCGCGGCAGTCGGCGGGGCGCCGGCCCTGAGGATTTCAGTGTAGATCGTGCCGGTCGGCCCGGTCCGTGCGACATAGGCGATGCGATAGTTCAAAGGCTCAACGCCCGAGGCCGACGGAAGAACACCGGCTTTCAGTTGGTCGTGGCGATTTTTTTGAACGATGGCATCAAATGCGGCGACGCTTTCGGTGTTGAGCGTATCGCGGAGGGCTTTCCCGCTGTTGATGATGCTTTGGCTGGGGAACGTTGTCAGCGGAAGCGCGCTGGCCTGGCCGGGAATGATCGGCTGGTACCGCGTCTTGGTCATCAGGCTCTGTGCGCTGCTGTAGTTAGCGGCGCTGGCCTTGAGCTTGTTGTGCAGTTCTTCGTGATAACCGCCCAGCGGGATGAACGAGGTGATGATCGCCGCCAGCGCGATGATCGCGCAGAGGATCCCGACCCAGTACTTGGCGAGAATTGTTTTTAGTTGATCCATGATGCTCTAACTCTTGGTTACTCGTTTCCTGTTTCCGCTACTCCGCCGGTGTTGCCGGCTTGACTGGCGGGGGATCGACCACCACTGCAATCAGCAGCGTGGCTTGCAAGTCATTCTGCATATCCTCACCGGTGATTGGGTCTTTCATAGGATCGACCGGCGGCGGTCCGCCCGGCGTTGAGGGCACTACCGCCATGCCGGGCATGTCCTTAAGCTGCGACGCCCGCGCGACCAGCGCCCGTGCGACGTAGTATGGACGGCTGGGGTTCACGCCGGGGCGGGCAATCTGATTGACCAGTGTTTTGAGGTATCGTTCGGAAATCCACGGCGAGCCCTTAGCGCTGGGCGTGGTGCAGTGAATCGTGATGAGATAGCCACGTAACCCCTCCGCGCCGGCGGGTGCCGTTCCTCCCGGCCCGGCGGGCGTTCCCATGCCGGCCATTCCGCCCATGCCACCCTGGTCACTGGGTCCACCCAAGCCGCCCGGGTCGAATCCCGGTCGATTGGAACCGCCGATCGACTTGGCGAGCCTGCCGAAGACGTCGTCTGCAACGCCCAGCGTCGGCGTTAGATCGGGGACGTATTCGGTGCTGATCGAATCGACGTAGATGAAGTCACGATTTGATCGGACCGGCGGTTTGTTGGCTGTTTCAATCGGTAAATTGGCGTAAAGATCGCCCAGCAGGTGCGACCAGAGCGTGCGATCCGGAAAGAGCGATTCGACGTTCGCCAGGCGCGTCCGCGCATCGGCGCCGGAGGTTTCAATTTCGTCCCACTCGCCGCTGAGCGTCTGGCCCTTATGAATCGTGGTCGTGATGTTCGTGCGGACCGATTCCTGCCCTTCGTAGTTCAGATTTCGCACGTAGTACGTGCCGAAATTCACGCCGGCTGTGCCCACCACCATCAGGGCGGCGGCGGCGGCGAACCACTTGCTCTTGGCGCGCCACGCGCGATCGCGCTGGATCGCCTGCGGCAGGAGCGAGCTGGTGATCTTCGCTCCGCCCATCGCCTGCACGGCCAGGCCGTACGCGCCGATGGTCGAAAGGATGTTCTCGTTGAACGTCGTCGCCATCTTCGCATCGCTGGGCGGGATGGCGCCGACGGAATCGATCCGCTCGACCGGCAGTTGCAAGTTCTGCTGAAGATATTTCTGCAACCCCGGCAGCCGGAATGTGCCGCCGAGCGCGATGACCTTGCTGATGCGCGAGTCGCGATGCACCGAGGCGTAGAAGCCGATGGACCGCTGAATTTCCGCAACGAGCTCCGCGAAGATCGGCCGCATCGCCTGGAAAATCTGCTTGGCGTACTTGCTGGTGGCGGCGTTGCGCTTGAGGTCTTCGGCCTTCTCGAAATTCAGCTTGAAGCTCTTGACCAGCGACTCGGTGAAGTTGTTTCCGCCGATGGGGATCGAGCGGAGCCAGACGGTTTCGCCTTCAGCGATGATTAAGTCGGTGTTCTCAGCGCCCAGGTCAACGACCATCGTCGTGCCGGTGATCCTCTGGTCGTAATACACGGCGTTGTAGACCGCGAGAGGGTTCATCTGCACGACTTCGACGTTCAGGCCGATGTCGGTGAAGTAGCTGATGTTTTTGTTCACCAGGTCTTTGCGCATCGCGAAGATGCCGACTTCAACATCGGGCGATTCTTCGTCGCGGAAAAGCTGGTAGGCCCACTCCACGTCGTCGAGCGGGAAGGGGATTTGCTGGATGGCTTCAAACCGGACGATTTCCGGAATCTTCTTCGCTTCCACCGGCGGCAGCTTGATGAACCGCGCGAAGCTCGACTGCCCGCTCACGCCGATCGCAACGGAGCCGCCTTTCATCGGGTGGCGCTGCACGAAGTTCGCGATGGCGGTCTGGATCAGTGATTCGCGGTTGTCGCCGGACTGGGAGAGCACGGTTTCGTGCTCGATGACTTCGAAGTCGTCTATTTTGAGTTGGTTGCCTTCGCGGACAAGTTTGATCGCTTTGAGGGCGCGGTTGCCGACATCGATTCCCCATGCAAAACGGGCACTGGCCATGTTGACTCCTCAAGAGGCGAAACGTTTTCTCCGCGATGCGGGCTGTGCCGACGAAAACGCCGCCCGGTGCGTAACTCTAATGTAACTCAATGGTGTAACAAGTCTCTCGTTCGCCATCAACTCTATCGCCGGGGGGTGACAGTCCGATAGTTCGCACCCCACAATAGTTAAGACGATTTTGGCGGGCCAAAAGTTCGAGGGGTAGTGGACCAGACAAGGGCCTAATCGTCAATTAGAATCCGGGAAAGCGTAGGACTTAGGACTAAGGACTTAGGACTTAGTAGGAGGCCTGCATTTTCACTAAGTCCTAAGTCCTTAGTCCTAAGTCCTCTCCGAAGGAGCGTCATGATCGCCGTAGTCCAACGCGTGAGTTCCGCCAAGGTCGTCGTCGAGGGCGTCGTCGTCGGCCAGATCGGCAAGGGCCTTTGCGTCCTGGCGGCGGTGCATAAAGAGGATACCAGCGTCGAGGTGAACTGGATGGCGGAGAAACTGGCGGCGATGCGCGTCTTCCCCGAAGGCGAAAAGAACTTCCACCTCGACGTAAGACAGGCCGGCGGGGCGATTCTGCTAATCAGCAACTTCACCGTCGCCGCCGCCACGCATTTGGGCCGCCGGCCAACCCTCGAAGCCGCAGCTGATCCGGAAAAGGGCCGGCTGCTGTTCGACCAACTGCTGGAACGAGTCGCCTCGCTCGGCGTAACAGTCCAGACCGGCAAGTTCCGGGCGCATATGGATGTGTCGATTGAGAATGACGGGCCGATCACGTTTATCGTGGACAGCCGGGCAAAGGAAAATAGGGGGGACTAAAGATTAACGTCCAGCCGAATCCAGTGCACCGCCGAATAACTCCACCAATCCATCCCCAAAACGAAAATGCCCAAAATCATCGCTACACCGGATAGCAGCACGAGCGCTATGCTGTCTTTCAACTCACCGCGGTGTCGAAGCCGTCGCCAAACGGTTACGCCGAAAATGGCCAGCGTGAACAGAAACACCACTTCGTCGAATATTGCGTGACCGGCGAACTGCGACCTTCGCATGACATTCGCCATCAACGTCGCGTACCGGTCGAGCAACGACGTAGGCGCCTGCGCCTGGTTCCACCAATACACGGCCCCCTGTAGCGCTATCCGTTTCAAGATGAGGACAACGAACGAAAGAATTAGGCTTGCGGCGACCAGTTTTCGCAGGCCCTTGGGATCCCGCCGAATCGTAGAAATACTTGAAGCGTATTGCAGGGTTGAAATGCTTTCCATGCTTTGGATATCGGCCAATATGATTTGATTTCAAAAGGTCGATCCCACGATTCCGCCACTCGCGACCGCTTCAAACCCGCCCTACAATCCCCCCATGCCGCTGCCGATTCTTAAAACGCCGGTGGAGTCGGATTTGATCCGCCTCTTTCACCGCATGACGCTCCACTACACCCAGCACTACGGCGAAACCACGCCGCTCGACGTCGGGACGGCCATCGCCAATCCTGCCCTGGCCGACGTGTACGACGCCAACGTGATTCTCGACGCCGCGCTGCCGGAAGGCATGTTGCCGGCCGATGCAGTGGCGCAGGTGAACGCGCACTTCGCCTCGCTCGGGTGCGTCGGCCGGACGTGGGTGCCGAATCCTTCGGCCAAGCCGGAGACGACTCGGCCGCTGGTGGAGCATCTGCTCGCCACGGGGGCCGAGGCGTATCGGAACGATATTCTTTATCTCTCGAAGCTGCCGAGCGGCACGATCCGCGAGATCGGCGGGCTGAAAATCATCCCCGCCCGCGCCAGCTACAAGCACGCGCGGCAGCTGGCCGAGATCAGTGCCCGCGAATCCGGCGAAGGCCCGCAACGCGTGGAGGCCACGCTCCTGCATCTCGATGACTCGCACTGGGACGCGCTGCTGGCGCTCGACGACGGCGAGCCCGTTGCCGCCGCCAATGTGCTGGCCGTCGGCGATGCGGGATTGATCGACGACGTCTACGTCGCGCCCACGCACCGCCGTCGCGGCATCGGGCTGACGATGATGAGCCGGGCGATGGAAATCTGCGCGCGGTCGCTCTTCAAGCACGTGATGCTGTCGGTGCGACCCGACAACACACCGGCCCAGGCGCTCTACGTTCGATTAGGTTTCGTGAAGATCGGGCAGTTTGTGGCGTACTGCCCGGGCGGGAAACCGAAGCGGAAGCCCGAAATCCGAACCCAGAAATCCGAATGAAATCCGAAACCCGAATGACGAAATCCGAAAAGATTTTATGAAACGGCTACTACTTTCGTCATTCGGATTTCGTCATTCGTCATTCATTCGGATTTCTGGTTTCGGATTTCGGATTTCCACCTACCCCAGCCCATGAAACCGCAGCCCCGCCCCCGGGGCCGCCTGCGGAACCGAAACTTTCTCGCCCGCCAGCACCTGCCCGATCACCGTTCGCCATTGATTGATGAAACGCGAGTGAGCGAAGTATTCAAACGCCTCGGTCTTGGCCATGTCGGCGATTGACCATTGAATGTCTTTGTTTTCGCGGAGGTCCATGATGCGCTGGGCGATCGCGCGGGCCGACCGCTTGGTAACCATCAGTGCGGTGTGGCGGTCCTCCAGCAGCTCGGCCACTTCGTACGTGACCGTCGAAACGATCGGCAACCCCGCGGCCATGCAGATGGCGATCGGCAGTGTGCTGACTGAAGCGCCGGCGGAGATCAGCACACCATCGGCGGCGGGCAAAAGTTCCTCGAACTCGATCGACCGCCCCAGTCGTGGCTCGGCCATCGCGATCAGGTTCGGCTGATTCTGCTGCCGCGCCACCGCCACTGTTTTGTTCACCTGATCGCCGCGGCCCCAGGCCAGCACGCGGTACTTCGGATCGAGCACGTTGAGAATTGACACCGCCCACACCGCCGTCGCGTGGTCGGCCGACTTTGTCGACTCGCCAGGCAGCAGCAGCACGTGATCACTCTCCCCCAGCCCCAGTGCGAGTCGCAGCTTCGCATCGCGCCGGCGATTTATTCGGCCGAACTCCACGCCGGGGCGAATCAGATGACAGCGCTCGATCGACACGCCGCGCTCCACGCAATTCCGGTGCATCGTCGAAGTAGGGCAGATCACCTGCACGTCACGGTAATCCATAACCGCACGCAGCCATCGCAACTGGCGCAAGGAAGGAAACGCCGCGAAGGAAAATACGATCGGCCCGGCGTGCGCCATCGCCGCCGTGAGAAGCGCCGGCAACCCGCACGCGAAGACGAGATCCACCCGCTCCGCCCGCAGCGTGCGCACGGCCCGCAGATTGCGCGATACCGCATCGTCGCCGCCCGACAGTGTGCGCGCAGTGATCTGATGCGCTGACTTTAAATCGCGCGAGAGAGATTGAATCGCCCGCCGACCTTGGAAGTCGAGCGAGTCGTCGGCGAGCAGAAGCACACGAGCCATGCGGGGAAAGTTACCGGAAAGGGCGGTGCGATCCAATCAGATGCTGCGATGCCGCTTGTTTGAGTGATCAACTTGTTCGATACATTCTCACAGCGCAAATCGTCATCCTGAGGTACTCCGAAGGATCTAGCCTCCACGGCAAATTGGCTAGATTCTTCGGAGTACCTCAGAATGACAATGTTTTGACTAACCCAATGTGAAACTTCTCAAACACGCTCTCAGGATGACGGCGTTTGGTACGTCCCACATGCGTTGATGTGGCCGAAGATTTTCCCGCTACTTCACCTTATCCAGCATCACAAACCGGTGCGGCTGAATCTCGTCGGCCATCGCGTCCATCGGGTACTGCGTCACCTTGTCGTCGCTGAGATGGTCCTTCACCAAATTCACCGGCCGAACCACCGCCGTAGTTGCGTCGTGCTTCACCAAGAGTTGCACCTGCAGGCGCGATTGGTCGATCAGGTGCCAGGCGCGATTTTCGTACCGCCAGAGCGTTTCACGCTCCCACTTTTCCGACGGCATGCGGACGGCCAGCACCTCCGCGGCGGGTTGGACTTCCTTCCACGCCTTAGTCGCGTTCTGGCCGAGCGCGGCTTTGTCGGCGCCGGTGTAGCGGTCGGGCGGGAGCTCATTGGAGGAAATGATCACGTCGCGCAGCGAAGCCTGCCGGACCTTTAGATCGGCCTGCGTGGCGGCGAGTTTTTGCTTGGCGGTCTTGGCGCCTTCGGGGTCGATCGCGTCGTACAGCACGATCTTCGTCTCAGCAAAGCCGATGCGCTGCGGAATTCCGCCGCGGAAGAAGAGTGGGTTGTGATCCTTCACCGCGTCGTCCGCCATTGATTTGGCGTCAGCCAGGTGCTTGTCGATCTCGCCGGGCAGTTCGGCCTTCTTCTGCGTGACCGCCTTTTCAAACGCCGTGGATTTTTCGGCGAAGTAAGCCAGGGCCGCCTGCAGTTCCGCGCCCTGGTCGGTCTGCTGAAACAGAATCGGCTGATACGCCTTGCTCACGCGCTCGGCCTCCAGCTTGGCGGCGGGGAGTTGCTTCACGAGCTCGGCCGCCTGCGTCGGGCGACCTTCAAGCATGTCGGGGGACGCGTAGCTCTGCGAAAATCCCCGCACGCGATTGCGGTCGGCCGCGAAATCAGGGTAACTCTTCGGGTCCACCAACTTCGCGAGCTTGTCATGAATCGGCGTGAGCAACGCGCTCGACGAATCGATGCTGGTCTGCACGGCGGCGCAATCTGCTTTCAATCCCGCGACGCCGACGCCATTGGCGGGGAGCTTGGGAATGCGATCGACCGCCAACTTCAATTTCGCGCGGGCGTTATCGAGCGTGCTGATCGCGGTGTGAACGTCGACGTAGCGGAGGGTGTCGAGATTTTCGGTCGCCTTGACTTTGGCGGTGAAGTCGGCGGCGGCGTTGGCCATGCCTTGCGCGCTGCGGAGGTGGAACTCGGCGTCTTTGAATTCTTTCTCGTCTAAATAGTTGAGCCGCACCTCGGCGCCCGCCGCCGGCAGCGCGGGCTCCGCCGCGGGGCCGCCGGCCGGGTCTTTCGGCGGATCTTTGGCGACGGCGGGGGCCTTACCGTCGATGCGCGCCTGCAGCTTGGTGATGGTGGCCTGCGCCGCATCCACGCGCGCCTGCATCGCCTTCACGTCAGGATTGTCGGCCGGCAGTTTCGCCAGTCGCTCGGTCGCCTGCGGAAGCTGCGCGATCGGATTCGCCAGCCGACTGGCGGTAAGTTTGGCGCGCGATCCGGTGAGCGGCGAATCATCCGCGCCGGCCGAGTCGGTTGCGACTTTTACCGCAGATTCGACCGACTTCATCACGTACGCCGTCTCGTCGAGCAGCTTTTTCTGCGGCGCACTAAGCTCCGCCGCCCTGGCCGGCGATGTGACGCTGAGCATTGCCCAGACGAACGCTAAATTTAAGGTCCAGACGCCGAAACGAGAAAATCGATCGCTCATGTTTCTCCCTCGTAGAAATGACCTAACCCAAGAGCAATAGCCTGTCCAAAAATGACTGAAAGTGCAAGTACAAAACTCGCGCAATCGCCAACCGGGGCGGGCGTGAAGCACGGAGAGGGGCGTCTCGGTAAATTTTTATTTCGGTTGCAGTGATATGGCGCGGTGACAGGCAACGGCGGACGTCAATTCTAAAACTTCCGATCCAACAACCGATACTGCACCGCCTCGGCCAAGTGGGCTTCGCTGATCTCGGCTGAGCCTTCCATATCCGCGATCGTCCGGGCGACTCGGCGCACCTTGTCGTACGCGCGAGCGCTCAAGCCGAGTTCGTCCATCGCCTGCTTCATCAGCAGCAGGCAGCTATCCGTGAGCTCGGCGAATTCTTTGAGCTGTTTGCTGTCCATCGACGCGTTGGTCGTCTTGTCGCCGAACCGCTTTTGCTGGATTTCCCGCGCCCGCGTGACCTGTTCGCGCATCTGCGCGCTGCTCGTGCCGGAGCGGCGGCTGGTGAGCTCCTTGTACGGCACGGCCGGTACGTCGATGTGAATATCGATGCGGTCGAGCAGCGGGCCGGAGAGTTTGGCTAAATATTTATCGCGGGCCTTGGGGTTGTTGCTGGCGAAGCCGCTGGCGGTGGGGTTCATCGCGGCCACCAGCATAAATCTTGCGGGGAATTTGATGCTCCCGTGCACGCGGCTGATGGTGACTTCGCCGCTCTCCAGCGGCTGGCGGAGCATCTCCAGCACGTAACGGCTGAACTCGGGCAGCTCGTCCAGAAATAGCACGCCGTGGTGCGCGAGCGAGACTTCGCCGGGCCGCGGGATCGTGCCGCCGCCGATGAGGGCTTGCGCGGTCGCGCTGTGGTGCGGCGTGCGGACGGGCCTCTCGTCCATCAGCGCGACGCCTTCCGGCAATAGCCCGAGCGCGGAATAAATCCTCGTGGTTTCGAGCGATTCAGTCCGCCCCAGCGGCGGCAGGATGCCGGGCATGCGCTGGGCGAGCATCGTCTTGCCGGTGCCCGGCGGGCCGACCATCAATAAATTGTGCGACGCGCTCGCGGCGATCGTGATCGCGCGCTTCACCGACTCCTGCCCGCGCACATCAGAAAAATCCAACGCCTCCGAAGCCGCCGACGCCGTGTACGGCTCGCCGTTCAGCTCGTACGCTTCCATCGGCAGCGTGTCATTGAGAAAGCTCACCGCCTGCGAAAGATTGGCGACTGGGTAAACCTCCACGCCTTCAACTACAGCCGCCTCGCGGGCGTTCTCGGCCGGCAGGATCACGCCGCGCATCTTGCGCGCCTTGGCTAGCAGCGCCATCGAGAGCCCGCCCTTGATCTTGCGAACTCGCCCGTCGAGCGCCAACTCGCCAGCGATCAAAAAATCTTTGTGCTTGTCGTTGTTGATGAACTTCGTCCCGCGGAGCAGCCCGATCGCCATTGCCAGATCCAGCGCCGGCCCTTCCTTCTTCACGTCGGCCGGCGCGAGATTGATCAGCACCGTGTGCCCCGGCGTGGCGTAGCCGGAGTTGATGATCGCCCGCTCGACGCGCTCCACGCTCTCCTTCACCGCCATCTGCGCCAGGCCGACAATGGTGGTCTTGGAAAGCCCGCGCTGGCTGACGTCGCACTCCACTTCGCAGTGGAGCGGATCGATTCCGACGAGAATGAAACTGTGAACTTTGGCGAGCATGAACGATTCTTCCCCTGAGACCTTTAGCCGCCTCGCGTGCGAGGCGAGTTTCGCCCGCGTCAACGTGCCTCGCACGCGAGGCGGCTAAACGCGACGTGATTTCGATCGTGATTCCGATCCTAACAACCTCGTTCACTTCGTCACAATCTGCCCCATTTTCACGACTTCAAAATCCCGCCCGTGGATTTTGCCCAGGGCGAGCAGCTCGTCCTCGTCCCACTTTTCGTCCGGCGATCCGGAGACGAACCAATCCCCGCCGTTGTCGGCCACGATCATGCCGTAGGTTTTCATGCACTTGAGGATCACCTGCGTGCTGGCGGGGTACTTGCTGATGTCGACGTCGGCCTTGAGGCGCACGCGCATGCCCATCGGCGGGAGCTTGGCGTCGTTGGATTTGCTGGCGAAGTGCGTGGCCGGCGGAACGTAGCCGCGGCGGCTGTGGACGATCGTGAAGCGCAGTGCGTGGCGGATTTCTTTTTGCTCGACGACTTCATCGTAGCGGACGAGGCCGGGGAAGATCGGCAGGCCGGCCGCGTCGGCGCTGGTCCAGCCGGCTTGTCTCGTCGCGCCGGTTTTCAGATCCCACACCGCGCCGCACGCGGCTTTGAAGGGTTTGCCGTCATCTGATGGAAACGCACGCCACATTTCGTACAGCTTCATCGTGTCGCGATTGAGAACAAGCACATGGCGATCGCCGTCGGATTTAAGCCCGCCTTCCACCGGCGCGTTGGCAGGGATCGGGTACGGGCCGGGGTCGGAGTCGGCGGGGTAGTCGGTGAAATCCACCTTCACCATCGGCTGCTTGTTATCGACGATCACGTACGGAATGCCGTTGGGATTGCCCTTCCACGTCGTGCCGAAATCCGGGTGCAGCGGCTTGTCCTTGCCGATGCTGGCGATGAGCGTGGCGGAGTTGGGGTCGACGGGTTCTTTGGAAATATCTTTATTCCAGGGATTGTCGTCGGGCAGCACGCGCAGGCCGTGTAGGGAGGCGTTCACGCCGAGATCAGGTTGCGGCTTGGGTTTATCTGCTGCGACGACGAAGAGCAGACCCGCCGCGCCGATCGCCGCCCATGCCAATTTGTGAAATTGCATGGCGTGGATTGTACCCATCGCGCGGGTGGCAAATCCAGATGTTGAATTGCATACGTAGCATGGGCTACCAGCCCATGGGTGCGGGTGCTCACGCACGATGAGTTGTACACAACTCATGAGGCAAGCGCGGCGATGTCGGTATCTTCGAAAGACAAGATCGCTGCGCTCGTGCCTCATCGGCCGAGTACGGTCGATCGTCATGGAGTACCACGACCATGGGCTGGAAGCCCATGCTACGAATGAAAAGCATCCCGTTAGAACGGCCGTCTCGGGCGTGCCAATGCACCTAAGCATGGGCGGGATGACCATGTTACGAAGAGGCCACCGCGACCAAATCAATCGAATATCCGATGACTGCATTCGTCGACAGCTTCTTCGGCACGAGGACGATTCGATCGACCGTTCCGTCGGCAGGAGCGTGGGTGCGGTAGGGGTGCTTTTGCACTTCGCGGATCATCGTGTTTTCGTCTGGTGTGATCCGCAGCGTCACGCCGTCGCGGGTGATCGTGGCGAATCCGTCGCGGAGCGTTATTGGGGAATCGGTGATGATCGCCGTCTCCAGCGCGTCGGCCTTCGCGAGTTCAAACGTGTCCGTCACGCGAAGCCGGCCGGCGGGCTTGTCGATCTCGAATTCGCGAACGCATTTCCTGCAGCCGGCTTCGGCCGCGTAGCCGGCGGTCAGGTCGATCGTGAGCGCGACGTGCTTGTCGTCGAAATCCTTTTGTAAGGACGTTGCTTTGTACTCCGCGCCCATCGGCTGTTCCTGGCGGTTGATCAGCGGCACGGGATGGCCCAGCGATCGCGCAGCGATGAAGGTGTACCGCGTTTCCTTCTTGAAAAAATCGCGAACGTATTCCGGCGCTCCGATTTCGATCAGCATTCGCTTGCCGTCGATGTTCAGCAAGTATGAGCCGAGGTCGTTGTGGTTGTGGTGCTCCTCGTTATGCCCGGCCTTGGCGGCAAACTCCCACACGTTGCCGGCGCGGTCGTGAAAGCGCGAGACCGCGACGGCGAGGTCCGGCATGAACAGATCGCCGTCAGGCAATTTCTGCGGCGGGCCGAGCGTCGTGGGGCAGCGCAGCAGAAGGCGCGAAAAGTTAAGAAAGTCGTCGCGTTGTCCGTTCACACTGAACGGCTTGCCCGTCGCTCGCTGCCAACCAAGCGCCGCGTGAGAGCGGATGAACGCGCTATCGAATCGCTCGCCGAGATATTGCAGCAGCCCCGGCCGCGGCACGGCGGCGTGGCTGCCGTCGGCGAAGTTGACGGCGTTGCCGTTGGTCAGCGTCATTCGCGGGCCGAACTGTGCGATGGCGCGGACGTGCGGGTCGCCTTCAACGATCGAGAGCTTGCCCTTCGTGCGCGCTTCGAGCTGGCGGTTGAGTTCCATGTACCAGCCGAAGCCGTAGCCCCAGTAGCCGGGTCCTTCGGACGATCCGCCGTCGGCGCCGAAGCCGGCGAGGAAGGTTGGCAGCATCTGCGCCGCGCGGCTGAAGAGCCGGCCGAGCAGGGCGGGGTCGTCGCTCACCGCCAGCGCCGCGCCGAGCACGCCCTGGTGGCACACGGCGTTCCAGTTGTTCGGCGATTTCGGCCACCAGAACTCGCCGGTGAGGTAATTGTCGAAGAACTGCGTCTTCAGCCGCGCCACGATCCGCGGACGAAGGGCCGTGAGTGAATCGCCGAACACATCGAGCATTTCCGCGAATAAATTGCACGTCTCAGCGGCGAAAAGGTCGATCATCATCGGGTTCTTTCCCGTCGGCTCCGTCGGCGCGTGCGCGGGGAAGGTCCAGGAGACTTCATCGAGCACGGTCGTGAGCTTGGCGATGAGCGATTGCCGAAATTTCTCGCGGGCGGTTGGCTCGGGCTCGGTGAGCGTCGCGATCGCCGCCCGCGCCACCCGGCGGCGGCGTTCGAACCAGAGCAGCTCGAAATTCGTACGAATCCCAGTCTTGAAATAATCGGCGTACAGTTCGTCGGTCAACACCGGCATCGGCGAATCGATCTCCGCCAGCGCCTGCTCGCGGATCGGCTTGATAAAATGCGCCGCCACTGGATTGCTCGCCGCCGCCCGCCAGGCCGGGTCATTTTCAGGCGGCAGCAGGTGAATGCTCGGCGATTCGGCGAAGATTTTGGCGAGCGACTCGGCCGTCGGTTGTTCTCGGATAATGTTGAGCATGGTGGTGGGTCGGTATGGTAGTGGGAAGTGAACGCTATTTCACGACTATGGACTATGGGAATGAACGGTTTGAATTGTTCCTCTCCCGGATTGCCGGGCGAGGGAGATATGCGTGATTCCTTAAGAAATGACCCACCACCAAAGAATGATTCTCTTGCCGCATGAGGACTTGATCCGGATAATGCGGCCGGTCGATTAGTCGAGGAACGATGTCGCATAAAAACCACCGCCCGCTGATTGAAGCCCTCGAGCCGCGGCAGATGTTTGCCGTCAGTCCGATCGATCCGAATCTCGTCGGCTGGTACAAGCTCGACGAAGGCGCCGGCAGTACAACGGCCGACGCGTCGGGTGTAGGCAATAACGGCGCACTGGCGAACGGCCCGGCGTGGGTGGCGGGGCACTCGGGGAACGCGCTGCAGTTTGATCCAGCCGCCACCAGCCGAGTCTCTGTCGCCGACAATTCCACGCTCGATATCACCGGGCCGCTCACCATCACCGCGTGGGTGAAAACCTCGCTTAAAGATTCGCAGAACATCGTGCACAAGGGCCGGTACGGTTCCACCGACGGCTACGAGCTCGGCCTCAGCAGTAACGGGCACGCGTTCTTCCGGCTGAACCAAAAAACCTCCGGCGACACGTATCGCGTCGATTCGACCAGCAGTTACCCGACGAACAACACCTGGATTTATCTGAGCGCCACGTTCGATGGCGGGGCGATCAAGCTTTACGTCAACGGCGCGGTGCAGGCCAGCAAGGCCGCGCCGATCAGCATTATCAACAACAGCACCGCGCTGGCGATCGGCTCGCAGGATGACGGGTATCGCTCGATTAAAGGCGCCGTCGATGACGTGCGGATTTACAACCGCGCACTTTCTGCGAGCGAAATCACCGCGCTCTTCCAAGGCACAGTCACGCCGCCGGGCAACGTTGCGCCGGCCGTGAATGCCGGGGTGGATCAGACGATCACGCTGCCGACGAACGTCGCGAATCTCGCCGGCACGGTGACCGATGACGGCCTGCCCAACCCGCCGGCGAGCGTGAGCAAATTGTGGTCGATCGTGTCGGCCCCGAGCGGCGGCACGGTCATTTTTGGCACGCCGACCGCTGCCAGCACCACGGCCACGTTCAACATCGCCGGCGATTACACGCTGCGCCTCACCGCGAACGACGGCTTGCTCGCCGCGACCGATGACGTGATCGTTCACGTGCTTCCCGCCGGTCAGCCGGGAACAAAGCCGTCGGCGCCGACGAGCCTTGTCGGCAAGGCTCTTTCAGGATCCGACGTTTCACTCACCTGGACCGATACCGCGAGCAACGAAACCAGCTTCGAAGTGCAGCGGTCGGCCAGCAACACGTTCTCAAACCCCACGACCATCGCGATCAACGCCGCCGACGTAAGCGCCTACACCGTGACGGGCTTGACCAAGACCACCTGGTACTACTTCCGCGTTCGCGCGATCAATTCCGCCGGCGCCAGTGCCTACACCAAGAGCGTGAAGATCAAAACGCTCGCGACCGTCACGCCGCCGACGAATGCCGCGCCGGCGGTTAATGCGGGCCCGGATCAGACGCTGAATCTCTCCGCGGGCGTCGCCACGCTCGCCGGCAGCGCGACCGACGACGGCCTGCCGAATCCGCCCGCCAAGCTGACGACCGCCTGGTCGCTCGTGACCGCGCCCGCCGGCGGGACGATCACCTTCGGCAACGCCGCCGTCCTCAACACCACCGCCGAGTTCAACATCACCGGCGACTACACGCTCCGCCTCACCGCTAGCGACGGCTCGCTCACGAAAACCGACGAAATCGTTCTGCACGTGGTGGCCGATGTGAATCCCCTCGATGCTGCCCTCGATCATGCGCTCACGTTCGCGCAGTCGCAGCTCAATCAGACGATGACCGACCTGGCCAACAACACCAGCAAGTTCGTCAACCGCACCGATCACACCACCGGCAAGTGGAATGTCGTGACCGCCAGCGACTGGACGAGCGGATTCCTCGCCGGTTCGATGTGGCAGCTCTACAACGCCACCGGCGACAGTTACTGGAGCGGGAAAGCCGCCGGCTGGACCACGCCCATCGCCGGGCAGGCCACAGCGCAGACTGAAGATTTGTACTTCCGAATCATGACGACCTTCCTGCCGCTCTATCAGCAGACCGGCAACGCCGCGTACAAGCAGGTGCTGCTCGACGCGGCCGCCTCCAAGAACACGCAGTGGAACGAGACCATCGGCGCGTTCGAAACGACGTGGCGAAAATCCTCCTCAGGCAACCCGGCCGCCAACTTCGGCGTGCTGATGGACCAGACCACCGACATGATCCTCATGCTCTGGGCCGCCCAACAGACGGGCAATCAAACCTACTACGACCGCGCTATTCGCCACACGCGCAACGTGATCGCCCACCTCATTCGCCCCGACGGCAGCACGTACCAGTTCGGCTACTTCGATAAAGCGACCGGCAATTTCGTCGACGGCGAAACCAGCCAGGGCTACGCGAACGAAAGCACCTGGTCACGCGGGCAGGCGTGGGGAATCTACAGTCTCACCACGATCGCCCGCATGACAGGCTTGAGCGATATTCTCGCCGGTGCGCAAAAGGTGGCCAACTGGTACACGTCGCACCTGCCCGCCGACAGCGTGCCGTTCTGGGATTTTGATGACCCCGCGAAAAACCTGCGCGACAGCAGCGCCGCCGCCATCGCCGCCTCGGCGCTGCTCGATCTAAGCACATTGGTCAGCAGTTCCACCGACAAAGCCACGTACCTGACGGCCGCAACGAACGCGCTCACGTCGCTGTCATCGACCGCGTACCTCGCCGAAGGAACCAACAGCCACGGCATCCTGCTGCACGCGACTGGAAATCACCCGAACGCACCGGTAGGCGATGACGTGTCGCTGATTTTCGGGGATTATTTCTTCCTGGAAGCGATCAACCGGTACAAGGCGCTGGGGCTGTGATGGAGAGTATTTCAGTTTCTATTGTCGCGACGTTGCCGAGCGATCGTCATCCTGAGGTACTCCGAAGGATCAATCGTTCTGCGTGATCAGGTTAGATATGTTGCTGCCCTCGACGGTTGAGAGTCTCGAGGCGATCGAGGCCGCCGAAGCCGCTGCGAAAAAGTAGCGCGCGGCGCTTATCTGAGTCGCAATCATCGCCTACACTTAGACCACGCGCCGCGGGTTGCGTCGCGACCGATTTAATTTCGAAGGAGTTTCATCATGCCCGTTAAAACCGCCGACGCTGTCTGGACCGGATCGCTCATGGATGGCAAAGGCCATCTCAAAACCCCGAGCGGGAAAGTCGATGTCGATCACAGTTGGAAGGCCCGCACCGAAGACGGCCCGACGACGAGCCCGGAAGAACTCATCGCCGCCGCCCATGCGGGGTGCTTCTCGATGGCCCTCGCGCACGGCCTGGCGACCGCCGGGCATGCACCGACGAAAATCAACACCACCGCGAAAGTCACCTTCGGGCAAGTGCCCGGCGGGTTCGCGATCACTGGTATCGCGCTGATCACCGAAGGCCAGGTTCCCGGCATCGACGAGGCCGCGTTCAAAAAAGCGGCCGAAGGCGCCAAGGCCGGCTGCCCGGTTTCCAAAGCGCTGGCGAGCGTGCCGATCACGCTGGAAGCGAAGTTCATCAAGTAGACGGTGCACAAAACACTGACGGGAGGATCACGCATGTGTCCATCGATGCGCGTTGTGATTGCGGCGTTGCTGTGGCTCGGTTTTGCCGGTCTCACCGTTCAGGCGGCGGAGCCGGCAGCGCCATCGGGCGATTTCCCCACCTTTGGCCTGAAACTGAAGCCGCCGGCGGACTCGGTCGATGAGCTCCCTTCGCTGAGCGAGCAAATCGCGTTCTACCAGCTTCGCGGCGGCAACGACGGGGCGGCCATTCTCATTGAGATCGTTCCCAGCAATGGAAAATCGACCGCCGAGGCCGCCAAGGCGCTCGCGGAGTCAGGCCATGCCACCGCCGAGCCGAGCGACATCGTCGTCAACGGCGAGAAGGCGTTTAAAGTCTCCACGCCGATAAACGTGCAGCAGTTCACCCAGCGCGATTCGTACGTGGTCGTCCATGACGGATGGGTTTACGTTTTCAGCGGCCTGAGCACCGAGCACGCCAAGGCGGCGGCTCCGCTCAAGGCGATGCTCCAGTCCTTGAAATTTTCCTCCGCCCAGCCGACAAACAAATATCTCAAGGACTTCGGCAAAAAGCCGCTGATTTTCTTCAACCGTTTCTCGATCGCCGCGCCACCGATCGTTCGACCCGATGGGTCGGACGAAGCGTCTATGCATCTGGGTATTCACGACTACAGCGTGAGAGGCCATGTCGGCAACCCGCTGAATCTCGACGTTCAGCGCATTCAGACCGGAGACCAACGCACCTTCGCCAACCTGCGCGACGCTTACTCCGACGGAATCGTCAAACATTTGAACATGCCGGAGAAGCCCGTCTGGACCGACATGAAAGCCGTGCCAGGCCTGCATGTCAGCCAGCCGATCACCGTGAAGGGGAAGAGCCCCGACGGGGAGGAAATGACCATGACCCATCGCTTCACGATCCTGGAACTGGGGCCGGGGGATTTCGTGCAGATCCTGTTCAGCTTTTCCGATCTCCCCCCGGCCGACCTGGCGGCGTATAAGGAAATGTCCGATCGCATGCTCGCGTCGATCAAGATTCTCCCTAACGCAAGTGCGGAAAGGAAAGCGCCGTAGAGTTTTAGAGCGAGTTGGCCGCTTGCGGTTTCGCACCATGGATTGATGGACGACGCGGCGAAGCCGCAAGCGGCTATCCAAGCCTCGAGCGGTCTCCCCAGTGAGCGGTCCGATCGCAGCATCAATCACTGTTTTTTCGTACAATCGCTCGCGCGTGATCGAAGCGTCTTCTGACAAATCGTCGCCCGATCTCCCGCCGATCCCGCCGGTGCTGATGTATCGTCCGCGGAAAGTCCGCGTGCGGAGCATCGGCAGCGCCATCGGCATGTGGTTCACTCGGCTGTTCATTCTGCCGCACTCGATCGCGGGCCTGGTCGTGGCGGGAATCGTCATCGGCTGGCCGCTGCTGGTGATGTTCGGAACCGATTATCCCGCGCAAGTCACGCACACGCGTTACTACACGTCGTCAGGCAAGAAGAGCACCGTTCAGCATTTTGAAGTGTCGTACAAGTACAGCGTTGGCGGCGAGGTTCGTTCGAAGTCGGCCGACGTGGACGAAGCAACTTTCACGCGCGTCGGCGGAACCCGCAAGCCGGCGGTGGAGCAGCCGGCGTACGGCACGGTGACCGTGCGCGGCATCGGCGTTCCGCCGCTCTATTACGACACGCTCCAGGAAAAATCCGGCTCATTCCTGTTCGCCTGGCTGTTCATGATCCTCTGGGCCACGATCTGGAACGGCGTGATGTGCGCGTTCTGGTACGGCCTGTACATCCAGCCGTGGCGAATGCGCCGCCTCTACCGCAACGGCAACATCGGCTTCGGCGTGATCACCGAAAAATACCTCGGCACCGGCAAAAGCCGGACGGCCTACTTCAAGTACAAGTTCTTCACCGAAACCGGCCTGGCCGGCGAAGGGAAAATGACCGTCCCCGATCGCAAAGCCTACGAGGCCGCGAAAGTCGGCGAAAATGTGATCGTGCTGCACCGCGATGGGAAGACGAAACCGTCGGTGATTTACGAGTATGGGGCGTATCGATGCGTGGAGTAGGTCAAAGCAAATCCGCCATCGCCACATTCAATTCCGGAAAGCGAAACTGAAACCCCTCCCGGAGCAATCGTGTCGGCGCGAGGCGGCGGCCGAGGAGGGCTAGCTCGGGGTCGGTGCGCATCAGCCAGGCGCCGATTCGTACGCAGATCGCCGGCACCGGCGGGGACCATGGGCGGTGGACGGCTTTTCTCAGTGACCGCATGAAGTTGCGGTTGTTCACGGCGCCCGGCGCGGTGGCGATGTAGATGCCGGACATCGCCTCGTCGGTGATCGCGCGGAGGATAATCGCGTTCAGGTCGGCCACGTGGATCCAGCTCATGTACTGCCGGCCGCCGGCGATCGTGCCGCCTAAGCCCAATCGCGCGAGGCGAGCGAGCGTTCGCAGAGGGCCGCCCTTGCGGCCAAGGACGAAGCTGATCCGCAGGACGACTCGCCGGCAGCCGGGTAGGGCGTACTCGGCGAGCGCCGCTTCCCAGGCCGTGCCGACCATCGGCGCGAAGCCGGTGCCGATCGGCGAGGATTCATCGAGAATTTCCTCGCCGGTGTCGCCGTAGATGTGCGCGGTGGCGGACTGCACCCACACCGACGGCGGGGCGGCGCACTGCTTGCACGCGGCGGCGATCGCGTGCACGGAATCCACGCGGGATTCGAGAATCACTTTCTTATTCGCCGGCGTCTTGCGGCAATCAACCGTTCGGCCGACGAGGTTCACCACCGCCGCCGCGCCGTCGAGATGCTTCGCCCAAGGGCCGGGGGTTTTCGCATCCCAGTGGGCGTAAGTCACCCGGCCGTCCACGCGATCGCCGCTGCGCGTGAGGACGACGACCTTCGCGTACGTCGGCAGCAGCGCGTCGATCAGCGATTGCCCGAGAAACCCGGACCCGCCGGCGATCACGACCGTGCCCGATGGCGTTCCTGCAAGGCTCATGCGTTCAAGGCTAGCGTCGGATCGTCATGAATCCAATTCACGGCTGTCCCTTTCGCAATTTTCAAAACGTACAGGCATTTCCGTTCGAACAAGATGCGTGCATCCAAGTTGTTTTGGAAGAATTTCATAGCCCCGCACGTCGCAACCGGATTAGAACCGGCGTGCGGTAAGCATTCCTCACCAGCAGGCCAAAGGGTCGCACCGTGACGTTACATCGTCACGGTGCGACCCATGCGGGGAGGACATCGCAAGCTGGAAGATCGTGCCTCAAAATGCCGTGAGCGGGTTGGTTAATTGAACCCGCATGCTTGCTCGAAGAAGATATCGAATTCATTTAGCAAAAATGCAAATGATTTTTTTGGCGCGGCGATTAACGGACGTGGGCAGCGCAGCGCGAAATCTCGAAATCTAAAAAATTTATCATCGATCCTGATGCAAAATCAGCGACTTTTGGATGCGCGCTGCGCCGGCGGCGCGCCGGGCGCGCAACACCGCCGTAAAGGTTAGGCGCGATGAGCCGCGAGAAAGGAGGATCGAGATGCACGAGCGTCGTACCGAAAAACGTCTTGAAGATGCTGAACATCACCATTTTCGGGCGTGTTTTATGTCGAATTGGGGTTGATTTGGGGTGGAATTGGAGGCGCTTTTTCCACCCTTCGCACACCGTAGTGCACCCTTGCGCCGCGCATAGGAAGTAGGCCAAACTCAGGGCCAGGAGTGAGTTATGAAAACAAAATCGCATCGAGTCAACCGACATCAAATAAAATTTTTTCGCAAGCTGCGAAGCAACCCCGACGGTCTGCCTCTGGAGCAGTGGCCTCCCGGGCCGACTATGGCGCGCTGGATGAATCAGCCGGCGTTTTCCGATCGGATGCAATCGATGATGGCCGTTCGAAAATTGGAGACGGAGTTTAATGCAGAAGCGGCACAGGCCAAGGCGCTGCGCCTGTTTCTAGACGGCGCTGGTGATCCGATTGCCCTGGCGAAGCTAGTCGTGAAGATGAGCCGCGAATTACGAAGAAAAGCCCGCTGAAATGCCCCGGTTTGCCTGTGGGCCGACCGTCGGCGAGAATGGAACGGACATGAAACGCAAGCTGTACATGGAAACCTTCGGCTGCCAGATGAACGTGCTCGACAGTGAGCTGGTTCTTTCGCAACTCCGCGCTCAAGGCTACGAATCGACCGAAGACCGCGAGCAGGCCGACGTGATTTTGTACAACACCTGCTCGGTGCGCGAGCATGCCGAGCAGAAAGTCTGGAGCCGTCTCGGCGAGCTGCGCCCGCGCAAGGCGGCGGACCCGTCGATCGTCATCGGCGTGATCGGCTGCATGGCCGAGCGCGATGCTTCCAATATTTTCGAGCGCTTCCCCCACGTCGATCTGCTCTGCGGCCCAGGCGAGTTGGACAAGCTCGCGGGCATGGTTCACAACGCCGTGATCACCAGCGGCGGCGGCGACGTGACCCCGCGGCAGACGGCGCTGATGGGATCGAACGTGCGCCGATCGAGCACCCTGGCGGCGGCGGAGGACAATCTCGAGCTGCTCGATCTTTCGCGCAGCATTTCGGCCGAGGACAATCTTGCACAGGCGTACGTTCGCATCACGCGCGGGTGCAACAAGTTCTGCACGTACTGCGTTGTGCCGTACACGCGCGGGCCGGAAGTGCATCGGCCGCCGCAGAACATCATCGACGAGGTGAAGCGGTTGGCCGACGTGGGCGTGCTGGAGGTGACGCTGCTCGGGCAGACGATCAACCACTACGCCTTCGATCACGGCGACGGGCGGAAGACGACGTTCGCGGATTTGCTGTACCAGATCCACGAGGCCGTGCCGCACCTGCCGCGGCTGCGGTTCGTCACCAGCTTCCCGCGCGACTTCACCAACGAAGCCCTACAGGCGATGCGCGACTGCGAAAGAATCTGCCGCTACCTGCACGCCCCGGCCCAGCACGGCAGCGACCGCATTCTCAAGCTGATGAACCGCGGCTACACGGTAGCGATGTACGACGACTTCGCCGCCCGCGCCCGCGAGTTTATGCCGGACGTGAGCATCGCCAGCGATTTTATCGTCGGCTTTCCGACGGAGACGGAAGAAGAATTCATCGCGACCAAGGAGATGGTCCGCCGCAGCAGGTTTAAGAACAGCTTCATCTTCAAGTACAGCCCGCGGCCGGGAACCACCGCGATCGACCGCTTCAAGGACGACGTGCCCGAAGCGATTAAGAAGCGCCGGAACAATGAACTACTCGCGGTGCAGACAGAATCCGTCATGCAGACCAATCGTGAAATGATCGGGAAAGTCTTCGAGGTGATGGTCGAAGGTGAAAGCAAAATGGTGACGCGCGCCAAAGCATACCCGTCGAGCAACGTTGAACTCGGTTGGAACAAAAATCGATCTCCCCAATCAGCGGTGAGCGAAGTGAACATTGCAATCGGAGAGAACACAACCATCCGCACCCAACTTGTCGGTCGCACGCGCGGTGATCAGATCGTCGTCTTCGACGGAGATTCATCCCTCAAGGGAAAATTGCTCGATGTGGAAATCACCGACGCGAAAAATCTGACGCTGTTCGCAAAGCAACTTGAAATGTCGAGTGTTTCTTCGGACGGAAGAAGGGGATGAACACAGAGTCACAGAGAAGAGAAAGAAATCAAAGTCTAAGTTCTTCTCTTCTCTGTGCCTCTGTGTCTCTGTGTTCAAATCATCCTCGCTCCCGCTTTCACCCCTTCACCGCACCCGTCGATAATCCCGCAATAAAATCCTTCTGGAGGACAAAAAACAAAATGCCCACCGGCAGAATGCTCAATAAAGTTCCCGCCATCAGCACGCCGTAATCAGCTTGGAATTCCGGGAGGCTCATCATGTTCGCAAGGCCCATCGGTAGCGTGTACTTCGCTTCATCCTGCAGCACGATTTGCGGCCAGAGGTAGCTGTTCCACGTGCCGATGAAGGTCATCAACGTGAACGCGCCGACCATCGGCCGCACGATCGGCAAGGCGACATCCCACCACAATCTCAGCTCGCTGCAGCCGTCGATTCGGCCGGCGTGGAGTAGCTCGTCGGGCACCTGGCTCATCGCCTGGCGGAACAGGAACATGCCGAACACGCTCACCGCGCCGGGCACGAGGATGGCCGCGTAGCTGTTGATCCAGCCGAGGTGGTGCATCAATTCATACGAGCCGGCCAGCAGCACCTGCCCCGGCAAAAGGAGCGTAAGGAGCATGACGGCCATCAACGGCTTCTGCCCGCGGAAGCGGTACTTGGCCAGCGCGAATCCTCCGAGGCTACTGAGCGTGACGACGAGCACCGTTTGCGTACAGGCGAGGAAAATCGAGTTGGTGAGCCATCGCGAAAATCCATCACGAGCGAGGAGCTTGCGGAAATTGTCGAGGGTGAGTCTACCGAGATGATCCCAAGGCAGAAAATCGTATTTGAAAAGATCGTCGCCGGTTTTGAGCGTGGCGCAGATCAGCCAGACCATCGGCACGGTGCAGACGATCGCGCCGAGAATCAGCGGGATGTGCAGAAGTGCCGTCACGAGAAAGGAGGACGACGATGATTGACTGCGACCCGCTGAAGCGGGGCGACCGGCCGGAGAAGATCGCATCACGATTCCTCGAGCTTGGTGGAGATGCGGCGCTGCACCAGCGCGACGGTCACGATCAGCAGCACCAGCGTCCAGCCGATCGCCGACGCGTAGCCGAGATCGCCTACGCTCCAGCCGCTCATGAAAAGGTACATCACGATCGTGAGCGCACGGCTCAGCGGGCCGGCGGATTGCTGGAAGAGCACGTACGGCAGCTCGAACAGCTGGAACGCGCCGATGGTGGTGACGAGGATCATGAAGATCAGCACCGGCCTAATGCCGGGGAGCGTGACGTGGAAAAACGTCGCCCAGTTGCCGGCGCCATCGACGGCGGCGGCGTCATAAAGCTCCGCATCCACCGACTGCAGCGCGGCCAGGAAGTAGATCATCGCGTAGCCGACGGAAAGCCACAGTCCGGCGATGAGCGTGGAGACCATCGCCAGGTTCGGATCACTCAGCCAGTTCACCTCGATCGGCCGGCGCAGAAGTTGGCTGAGGAAATGATTCAGCAACCCGCTGCGTGGGCTCATCAGCTGCGCGAACAACACCGCGGCGAACACCGAGCCGACGAGGTGCGTCGAGAAAAACGCGAACCGAAACACCGGCTTCGCCCGCACGCGTTTGCTGTTGAGCAGCACGGCCAATCCGAGCGCGGCGGGGATCTGCAGCAGCGGAAACACGATCGCGTAGCCGATCGTATTAGCGGCGGCGAGCCAGAAGAGGCGGTCGGCGATGAGGAATTTGAAATTCTCAAAGCCGACGAATCGCGAATCGCGCGGGCCGATGGTTTTGTAGAAGCTGAGCGCGAACGATCGCGTCAGCGGGTAAATCATGAACGTGCAGAAGAGGATCGCAAATGGCGCGACGAATAAGTACGGCGAATATCGGGACTGCCAAGCCCACCATCGCGACGGCGAGGCGGCGGAATCTGCGATGCTGGAGTCGCTCATTCGTCGAACCTCCCGAACGCGATGCGCTTGCGCACCTCGGCATCGGCGTCGATCAGCCAGCCGGCGATCCGCTGATCGAGCCCGGCCTCTTCGCCGTTTTTGATCGCGATCTCAGCGCGGCTGAGCACCTGCGCCAGCGCCTGGCCCGCGAGCGTAGTGAACGGCGTGACGTATCGATCCGGCAGCTGCCGGGCGAGATCGATGTACAGCTCGCCGATCTTCTGGCCGTTGAAAAGTTCATCGGGCTCGTGCCAGCTCGAGTCGTCCCATGCTTCGATCACCGGCGGCAGCGTGCCGGTGTATTGCGATCGCGCCTGCATGGCGGCCGGCGAGAGGTAGAGGAATTGCAGCAACCGCCACGACTTTTCCGGGTCGCGCGCCTGCTTCGGGATGGCGATCATCGTGCCGCCCCAGGTGGCGGTCGGCGCGTCGGTCGGATCGAACCGCGGCAGCGGCATCATCGCGAGCTTGCCCTTGAGTTCACGGCCGGAAGTTTTGATCACGCCGGTGCGCCAGTCGGGCGTGATGAAGCAGGCGAGATCGCCATGAGTCAAGTCGCGCAGCCAGACGTTCGATCCCGGCGAAGAATCCGCGCCGATCGCGCGATCGCCGACGACGCAGTGCGCGTAGAACGCGACGGTGGCCGCCACGCGCGGATCGGTCATGTGCGAGGTGTTGTCCGAATCGAGCAGGTTGATGTGCCGCTGCAGCAGCATGACCTGCAGCCCATCGGAGCTGTTGACGGCCAGCTCCATCGCGCGGCGGCGGGGAAATCCGTGGGCGGCCCAGTAGGTTTGAAAGGCGAGGCATTTTTCCTGAAACGCCGGCCAAGTTTTAGCTTCGTCGAGCTTCACGCCGGCTTTCTCGAACAGGTCGCGGCGGTAGGTGATCGAGACCGGGTGCACGTCGTGCGGCACGCCGAAGATCACGCCTTGCTTGCTCCATGGAGCGAGCCGGCTCGGCAGGATGCGCTTGTCCCACCCGCTGGCGGCGAGCCTATCATTCAGCGGCAGAAAGCCGATTTCATTCAGCGGCGGTCGGAAGAATCGCCCGACGCTGCCGATCTCGATTTCAACCAGGTCGGGCACGTCGTTCGCGTCGCCGCCATTGTCGAAGATGGAGTTGAGGCGCACGGTGATTGCCTGGTTGCCGATCAATTTAATGCCGACGGTTTGGCCGGTTTCCTGGCGGTAGAGATCAACCAGCGGCGTGCGCGTCGCGTTCTTCGAGCCGTCGCCGCGAAAGATGCGGGCGTGCAGGTCGGTGAAAGTCCAGACGGTGAGGTCCGTCTTTGCCGGCGAACTCCGTGTGGCGATCACCGCGCCGCACACCGTGGCGGCGAGGATCATGATCAGGATCGGTTTGCCCAGTGGAAAGGACACGCGAAGCGAGTATCCCGCTGCGTGCGTGGTGAAGCAAGCAAAGGACCGGAACTGCGCCGGTACACGATTGGCGGTCAGCCCGCTTCAGCGGCTTTTCCGGGGATTTACTTCAACCCGCTGAAGCGGGCTGACCGCGAACATGAACTTCATCACCGGTTGCCCGCGTGCTGCGAACGATTTAGACTTTCAACCATGCCGCTCAGCCCACACATTCTCCCGAGCCTGCCCAAGGCGAACGTGAACACGAATCCGATCGCCACGCAGTTCGATCCGGTGTGCGCGGTCTTTCGGCGATACCTGCACGCCGAGAAGCTGAAGTTCACGCCAGAGCGCGCGATGATCCTCGACGCGACGTTGCGGAAGGAAGGCCTCTTCGACCCCGAAAGCCTGGCGGCCGATTTAAAATCGCTCGGCCATCGCGCGAGCCGCGCAACGGTTTATCGCACGCTCGCGCATCTGCAGGACGCGGGAATTCTCAAGCAGGTATTTTTCGATAACAAGCAGAGCTACTACGAGGTGATCGCCGGGCGGCAGACGAAGGATTATTTGATCTGCGTTTCCACCGGCAAGCTGATCGAGTTCAGCAGCGATCGGCTGAAGAAGCTGCGCGACGAGATCTGCGCGCAGCATGGGTTTGATCCGATCAGCCACCAGTTCCACATATTCGGCATCAGCCCGGAGGCCAAGGCGGCGGACAAGTTGAAGGCAAAAGTTACAGGCGCGAAAAAGTAGCGACGATGAGTTGGAGAAAAAGTCGCGGCTTAGCAGAGGGCGGCGAATGTCGCGAGCGCCAGGATGGCGATCTTGATTTTCTTGTCCCAGTAAAGCGGGTTGTACAACACGTTGCTCACAGGAAACTCCTTTAATGACAACAGACTTACATCAAACCTCGTGCCGGGGCGAATTTGCACTTGGCAGCGAACTGGCGCGGCCGATTTAGGCGGGAAAATCATGATTCATTGCAGCGCGAGTTTGACGGTTATTCCTCATGATGCGTGGACGCATCGTTTGAGAGGATTTTCAGTGTCGCCTGTTTCTGGAAAACAACGGCGGAAAATGATTTGAGGCATAACTTATTACCGGACTTTCAAAACGCCTGAAACCCGCCGGTGTAACGTTCGGGTGAACTAAACTCTGTTATGAACACGCATGTGATCGATCATCCGCAAATGCAAACTCGCCTCCGTATCGGCAGCGTGAGCTTTCTCAACGCCAAGCCGCTGATCTTCGGGCTGGAGGACGAACCGATGGCGGCGCTGTCGCTGGCGGTGCCGTCGATGCTGGCGGATTTGCTGCGGTCGAGTGCGGTGGACGTGGCGCTGCTGCCGGTGATCGATTATCAGCGGCTGGAGGGTTTGCGGATCATCCCCGCCGGCGGGATCGGCTGTAATGGGCCGACGCTGACGGTGCGCATCTTCAGCAAGCAGCCGATCGAGACAATTGAGACGCTCGCGTGCGATCCGGATAGCCACACGTCGGTCGCACTGTCGGCGGTGATCATGGCTGAGCGATACGGTCGGCGGCCGCGGCAGGTGGATTTGCGCGACCGCTCTTTACCGGCTGACACGGCTCGGCTGCTCATCGGCGATAAAGTCATCACCGAAGAGCCGGCGGGGTTTGAGCATCAACTCGATCTCGGGCAGGCGTGGAAAGATCTCACCGGCCTGCCGTTTATCTTCGCCGTCTGGATGGCGCGGCCTGGTGCAGAACTCGGTGACTGGCCGGCACGACTCGAACGCGCCAAGCGCGACGGGCTGGCGAATATTGAGCAAATTCTTGCGACGCACGCCCGTACTCTCGGCTGGCCGACGGAAATCGCCCGCGGTTACCTGACCGAATCTTTGCGATTTGACGTGGGAGCGCGGGAACTCGAAGCGATCGCACTCTTCCATCGACTGGCGGCCAAGCACGGATTGATTCCTTCGCCGGCGCAATCCTTACGATTTTGAAATGAACTTTTGTTGAGGGAATTATCGCAGCGCGTTCTGAATCTTCCTGCCGATCTGCGCTTCCAACACTTTATCGCGGCCGACAGCGTACCAACTCTGTTGCGATTGCCTGACCCCTTCGTCGTCGTAAAACTCCGTGCCGGGCGGGAACGCGCCGAAGGCGTCGCGGTACTGGATTGCAGTCGTCACGCGGCGCTCAAAGGCTGATGATCGTTCGATGATCACTTTCACGGCCGCTTCGAATTGGCCAGCGTCGGTCTTCTGGATTTCGAACCGGATCGTCCGGCGATAGGTGGCGATGGAACTCTGCGCCAGGTCTTCTGAATAAGGCACATCGTTGCGCCAGAACTCAGTGAAGTACTTGGAAATCAGCGGCTTGGTCGTCAGCACGCCTTCGCGGTAATCGGTGCGGTCGATCGCGAAGAGATAGCTGATCGCAACGTGGTCGCACGCTTTCCAGAGCTTGTCGTAATCGTCGGCGGTGATGACCGTGCTGGCCGGCTGATCGACCCAGTACTGGATCGTCGCCGTCTCCGGCTTGACCGCGGTGACGGAGTTGCCCGAACCGGCGCGCGGGTTGCTGTTCACGCAGCCGGCGAGCAGCAAAGAGGCCAATGTTGTGAGCGCGAGCCTTCGCATCAGGTGGTCTCGGGTTCTTCGATCAGTGGCAGATCGGTCGGGCTCAGTGTCGTCCACTTTTCGCCGAGCGTGTGGATGATGATGCCGTTCATCGTGTTCGGCAGCGCCGGCGACCAGCCGGCGACAAGCACGATTCGATCCATCGCCGCGGCCAGTTTTTTCTCGATGACGAATTGGTCGACCGCCTGGATTAGATCATTGATGTCGCCGGGCCGAGTCATTTCCTGCGGGATCACGCCGTAATGGATCGCCATGCGGCGGAGCGCGCGATGGTTGCTGGAGAGCGCGATGATCGGAACGGGAAAACGGTGCTTGGAAAACACGCGGGCGGTATGCCCGTTCTGGCTCCAGATGACGACGAGCTTGGCTTCTAGATCGTGCACGATCCGCCATGCGCCCTGCGCCAGGGCCGTTGCAGGCGTGACGAGTTGCAGCGTGGCCGGCTGGGCGGCGGGGTTCTTGTCGAGGTAATTTTCCGTGACTTCCGCCACGTGCGACATCGTGTGAACCGCCTGCAGCGGAAACTTGCCGACGCTGGTTTCGGCCGAGAGCATCACCGCATCCGTGCCGTCGAAGATCGCGTTGGCCACGTCGCTCACCTCAGCGCGCGTGGGCGATGAAGTTTCGATCATGCTCTGCAGCATCTGCGTCGCAACGATCACCGGCTTGCCCGCGCTTTGGCAGCGGCGGACGAGGTCTTTCTGTATGATCGGCACTTGGGCGACGTCCATCTCCACGCCCAGGTCGCCGCGGGCGACCATCAGGCCGTCGGATTCTTTGATGATCGCGTCGATCTCCGTCAGCGCCTCGGCCTTCTCGATCTTGGCGATGATGTTGATGAAACTTTTCTTGTACTGCAGATGCCCGCGAAGCAGCTTGATATCATCGGCCTTGCGCACGAACGAGAGGGCAAGGTAATCCAGATCGTTCTCGACAGCCCAATCGACACACAGCCAGTCTTTCTCGGTGATGCACGGCGTGCGGACTTTGGTGTTCGGCAGGTTGATGCCCTTGGATGTTTTAATGATCCCGCCGGCGGTGCATTGGGCTTTGAGTTCGGTCGGGCTCTTATCGACGCAGATGAACCGCAGCAGTCCGTCTTCGATCAGGATCTTGTGGCCGACCTGCACGTCATCGACGAAGTTCGGATAGATCGTGCTGACTCGACCGTTCTCGCCGACGATCGCGGTGCGCTGAAAGATCAGCTCATCCCCGACGGTGATCGGCATGCCGCCGGTGCCGTTGACGTCGGCAACTTGTCCGAGCCGGATTTTCGGCCCCCCGAGATCGCCGAGGATGGCGATCGGCTTATCCCACCGGGCGGCGGCTTCGCGGATCACGCGCAACGTCTGCAGGTGCTGATCGATCCGCCCGTGCGAGAAGTTGACGCGGCAAATATCCACGCCCTCTTCGAAGAGCTTGAGCAACGTGTCCGCATCAGCAACAGCCGGACCCATGGTGGCGAGGATTTTGGTGCGAATCATAGTTTTGAGTGCAGAACGCTGAATGCAGAATGCAGAATGAATTCAAAGCTTTTCATTCTGCACTTTGCATTCAGCATTTTGCATTTCCTTTTACTTTCCCGGCGGCATCATCACTTTAATGTTCGCCTCTTTCAACTGCTTCTCTTCGAGAACCGACGGCGTGCCGCACATCAGGTCGGCGCCGCTCTGGGTTTTCGGGAAGGCGATCACGTCGCGGATGTTGGTGGTGTTGCGAAGAATCATCACCACGCGATCGAGCCCGAGCGCGATCCCGCCGTGCGGCGGGGCGCCGAACTGCAGGGCGTCGAGCAGGAAGCCGAACTTCACGCGCTGGCTTTCCGCTTCAATGCCGAGCAGGCTGAAGATCTTCTGCTGCACGTCCATGCGGTGGATACGAATCGATCCGCCGCCCAGCTCCGAGCCGTTGAGGACGATGTCGTACGCCTTGCTTTTGAGCGACGAGAGAACGGCCGGGTCGCGGCTGTCGAGCTTGTCGATGTCGCCGTCGAGCGGACTGGTGAACGGGTGGTGCGTGGCCACCCACTTCTGGTCTTCCTCGCTGAAATCCAGAAGGGGGAAATCGGTGATCCACACCCAGGCGTACTCGGTGCTCGGTGTCATCTTCAGATCCTTCGCCAGCTTCAGGCGGAGCTCGCCGAGCACCTTGTGAACGATCTTGGATTTGTCTGCTGCGAAAGCGATCAGGTCACCTTCTTTCGCGCCGGTGCGTTCGATGAGCGCGGTCGCGATGGGGGTTAGGAATTTTGCGACGCCCGTATCGAGGGCGAGTGCGCCACCCGCTGAAGCGGGCGCACCGGCGATGACCTTGGTGACCGCGAGTCCCTTAGCGCCGAAGCCTTTGCTCCATTCCGCGAGTGCGTCGGTTTCCTTGCGCGTCATCTTCCCACCACCGGGGACGACGATGCACTTCACCATCGCGGCGCTCTTGAATACGCCGAACTCCGTCTGCTGGGCGAGGTCGCCGATGTCGTGCAGTTGCATGCCGAACCGCAGGTCCGGCCGATCGCTGCCGTACTTGGTGACGGCTTCGTCATAAGGCATATGCGGGATCGGCGGGATGTCGACGTTGAGCGACTCCTTCCAGATCTTGCGCAATAAACCTTCGATCACGCCGATGATGTCTTCGCGGTCAATGAAGCTCATCTCCACGTCGAGCTGGGTGAACTCCGCCTGCCGGTCGGCGCGCGGGTCTTCGTCGCGGAAGCAGCGGACGATCTGCATGTATTTATCGCAACCGCCGACCATCAGGATCTGCTTGAACAGCTGCGGGCTTTGCGGCAGCGCGTAGAAACTGCCCGGCACTAATCGCGATGGCACGAGGAAATCGCGGCTGCCTTCTGGCGTGCTCTTGGTGAGGAACGGCGTTTCGATTTCCCAGAATCCGAGCTCGCCGAGGTAGTCGCGCATCATCTTCGTGACGAGGTAGCGCGTCTTCACCGTCTGCTGCATCTCCGGCCGGCGGAGGTCGAGGTAGCGGTACTGCAGGCGAAGTTCCTCGTTCACCTTGTCGGCTTCGTTCAACATAAACGGCGGCGTGGGGGATTGGCTGAGCACTTCGATGCTCGTCACGCGGATTTCGACTTCGCCGGTGGGCATCTTGTGGTTGATGAGCTTCTCATCGCGCGCGGTAACCGTGCCGGCGATGGTGACGACCCACTCGCTACGGGCGGATCGCGCCAGATCGTGGGCGGCCTGGCCGCAGAGGTCGATGTCGAACACAAGCTGCGTCATCCCTTCGCGGTCGCGAAGGTCGAGGAAGACGAGCTTGCCGAAGTCGCGAAAGACATTGACCCAGCCGGCCAGGCGGACTTCTTTACCGACGTCGATCCTGCGAAGCTCGCCGCAGGTGTGGGTGCGGAATTTCGTTTGCGTGTATTGCATGAACTGTAAGCCAGCAGGTCGCCGGCTCTCCTTAAATCGCATCTTGTTTTGTTACGCAGCCAATGAAGGGCAGGGCATGGTGTGGGCGCTGGGCCCTGATCACCACGCCTCGATATTGAGGTCGGCCAGACTTTTCGCTTCGGTGTGCATGAACATTTTATACTCCTCCTTGAGTAAGCGGGCAACACGGCCCGCTAGTTGGGTGCGGTCCACGGCTTGGCGAGCCATTCATGAATCAGTTTCTCGGCCGGCTTATTTTCCGGCGTATAGCCGCGATCATCGGGCCCGCCGTCGCCGGGGGACCATTCCCACATCATGAATCCGCCAAGATTCGGATTGCCCCACCAGCTTTTGAAAAAACCTTCGTAGAGCATGCGCTGCATGTTCGTGTCGGTCGCGGCGATGTACTCGGGTCGGGTGTAATCCCACGGCTCGTGCGCCATGTTGGCCATGCTGCACCAGCCGACTTCCGTGAATAGCAGCGGCTTGTTCATCCTGGCGACGAACGGCAGTACTTCGTCCTGAATTTCCTTCCACCGCTTTTGAATCTTCTCCGGGGTGACTTCCTTTTCCTTACCCGACTCCCATTTGCCGCGTACGAAACTCCAGTAGCTGTTCATGCCGATCATATCGAGCTGATCCCAAAACGTGACGGACTTGTAATGATCCCAGTTAGAAGAATAAGTGAGCCGGCCCTTATAGACTTTGCGAATGGCATCGATCGTCCGAGTCCACTGCTCGGTCTTGTCTTCGGTGCTGACCAGTTCCGAACCGACGACAAGAATATCCACGCCCGACGCCTGTGCGATCCAGGAGAATTGGCCCATCATTTCGCGATAGCTCTCGAACCATTTTTCCCAGCTATCGGGCTTGATTGTCCCGCGCCATTCTTCGCCGCGAGGTTCGTCGAGCAGGACGATCGGCATGAGCATGACGCGCAGTTTCTTGCTCTTGGCGTATTTGATCAGGTCGATCAGCGCCTCCGGCGACGGCGTGAACCGTTGGTCCAGGAAGATCCGGTTGCTGACGCCATTTTCCTGCCGGGCGTCAACGACCAGCGAAACGGTGTCAGCTCCCAGGGCGGAAATTTCGTCCAGGCTTTGCTTGTACTTGTCCATCCAGTCCACGCGCTGCAACTGCATCGCAACGCCGCGGTATGGGAGATCAGAGCGATCGATGGGCGGGCGAGTCGTTGCACTACTGTGGTAGGTCCGCACGCCGACGGCCGGTGTTCCACTCGATTCGCCGCTCGGAATGAGCACGCAACCGACCACGAAGAGATAACAGACAACGGCTGAGATGACGATCGCTTTTCGAATCATGTCGCGGACTTTCCAAAGGCGTACCATCGCCGGGCGAACCTGGAGAGCGCGACATGATAGGGCGGCGCGGGTTGGCTGGGTAGGGGCGGCGGATCAGTCGGCGCGAGAAATCACGAACTCGGCCATCAAGTCCATCACGCGGCGGGCATCGGTGTCGGGCAGGTCCACCAAGGCGCCGCGGGCGCGATCGACGTACGCCTTGGCGCGGTCGCGGGCGAAATCAATGCTGTGGCTCGGCAGGATGAGGTTGCGAATCCGCTCGGCCTTGTCGGCGTCGTTTCGTTCCAGCAATGAACGCAGCAAATGCTGGTGCTCGGCCGGCGCGGTCTTCATGAAGTGGATCATGGGCAGCGTCATCTTCCCTTTTTCCACGTCGATCCCGAGCGTTTTGCCGACGGTGCGGGCGTCGCCGATGATGTCCAGGATGTCGTCCTGGATCTGAAACGCCGTGCCGATGCTGCGGCCGAAGGTTTGGAACTGAGCGATCTGTGCATCAGTCGCGCCGGCGAATCGCGCGCCCAATTCGCAACTGGCGGCGATGAGGGCGGCCGTCTTGCGGTTGATGATGTCGAGGTAGACGGCCTCGGTCAGGTCGAAATTATTGCGGTTGTCGATCTGGAGAAGCTCGCCTTCGCACACTTCATTTGTCGTACGGCCGATCAGGCGGGAGGCGAACTGGGAATCCAAACTGGAGCAAAGGTGGTAGCTGTGGCTGATGAGATAGTCGCCCAGCAGCACCGCCGCCTCGTTGCCGCGGAGGTGGTTGATCGTCGCGCCCTTGCGGCGAAGCTCGGCCTCATCCAGCACGTCGTCGTGCACGAGCGTGGACATGTGGACCATCTCCACGACGGTGGCGAGCACGACATGGGCGTCGGTCAACTCGCCGCAGGCTCGCCCGGCGAGCAGCACGAGCGACGGCCGCAGCATCTTGCCGCGGAAACGGCTGACGTGCTTGATCAGCGTGTTCACGCACGCCAGATCAGACTGCAGCTCCTGGTGGAACAGGTGGTCCACCTCGAGCATCTGCGGCCCGATCAGCTCTGTCATTTCAGCGAGTAGTTTCATGACGGCTCCCGTTGAACATCACCGAAGACCACGTCCGTTGATCTCTGCAGCGAGTATAGAGGAGGAAAACACCGCTTGCGATTCGATTGCGCAGATTTCGGAATAATTGAAAATTGCGAAAGCGGGGCGATTTCGAATTCGAGATTGCAATTGATGTTTCGCCCGCTCCGTGACTAAACTGCTGGTGTGAAGTCGCACATCGATCTTTGGCTGACCACCTTTAATCTCGACGAGACGCTCGCGTCACACGCGGCCGAAGTAGTCGGGCGATTGTCGGCCGAGGTTCAGGCGGATTTGATCGGCGATCCGGCGTTCCGGCTGATGGATTACGATCCGACACCGGGAATGATGACTATCATCCCCATCGCCGCCCCGCGGGCGAAGTCGGCGGGGCGATCGGTGCTGCTCAAGCGGACACTCCGCCACAGGCCGGCGTCGTTTGTGCGATGGGTGATCGCACACGAATTGGCTCATGCTCACTTGCGAAATGCGGGTCGCTGGCCGGGCGAGGATCCGGAACACGCTGCTGATGCACTGGCGGCGCAGTGGGGATTTCCGCGACCTTGAATTAACTCAATTAGAAATTGAACACAGAGACACAGAGGCACAGGGAAGAATTAGAAAATCAATTCATTGTCTCTTCTTCTCTGTGCCTCTGTGTCTCTGTGTTCATTCCTTCTTAAGTATTACGCCGGTGAAGTTCCCGGCTCGTCGTCGCTGCCCACCAGGTGAATGCTATTCTTCCCGGCCTGCTTCGCCCCGAACATGAGCGTGCGGTCGGCCGCTTCGATCAGACTGGCGGCGTCGTTGGCGTCGTACGGGAAAACCGCCAGACCGCCGCTGATGGTGAGCTCGCCTTTACCGTGCGAGCCCAGGCCGGTGAAATCGCTGCTGGCCAGCAGGCGCTGGAAGCGCTGCAGGATTGTCTTGATGTTCTGCGGCACGCGTGAACCACTCGCCGCGGGCGCCTGCGGTTCGCGCGGCTGGCGCGGGCCTTCCTTGTCCCAGAAAACCACCGCAAACTCATCGCCGCTGATGCGGGCGACCATGTCGTGATCGCGGCTGCAGCGCTTCATCAGGTTCGCCGTCTGCCGCAGGATTTCGTCGCCCATGCCGTGGCCGAACTGGTCGTTGTATTTTTTGAAGTTGTCGATGTCGAACATCAGCAGCGTGACGGGGAATCTCATCTGCCGTGCGCGTTCTACGATGCGGTTGAGGAAGTGCTTGAAGTACCGCCCGTTCGCAAGGCCCGTGAGTTCGTCGGTGATGGCCAGCCGCTGCAATCCGTTGTGGCGATCCTGCAGCGCGACGAGCTTGCCGAGCAGCTGCGCGATCTGCGCCAGGAAATGCCGCGACGGCCCGGGGTCCTGATCGCGCGGCAGCGTCAGATGAACCGCGCCGTGCGAATCGCCGCCGCGCACCACGCTGGAGAGGGTGGCGAATGCGTCGCCCGGCTCCGGCGGTGCGGCGCCCAGCGGATCAAAAGTCAGCTTGCGCTCGGGCGTCAGGTGCGCGTTGATCTGCTTCACCGCTGCCGCCGCCGGATCCTGCGGGTGTTGAACGAGCGCGGTCAGGAAAATATCCGCCAGCGCAATGCCGGCCGGCAAAAGCGGGACGTTCGCCGAAGCGGGGATCGATTCGATCGCGTCGTTTTCATCAGCCGGCTTGTCCGTCGCCAGGCGCATCGGCTGGGTGAGGAAAATCTGCTGCAACTCGCCCGATGAAGCCGGCGTGACGAGGTAATCGTCGCAGCCGATCTGCAGCATCTTGCGGCTGAGCGGCTCGAGCGTGGGATGGCCGAACATCAACAGCCGGCTGTCGCCCGCGAGGGAGCGGAGCGTCTTGATCGCCTCCTCCGGCCGACGCTCGATCGGTTCGGCGGCGGTGAGCACGGCGCTGTACCGACTCGCCACCAGTTCGGCGATGCCGTCGAAGACGGTGGCGACCGACGTGATCTGCGCCGACGGCACTGCCGTGGCCAGCGCGGCATAGACTTGCCGCTGGCTGTCGCCGATCAGGAGGATTCGTTCGTTCATCGCGCGGGCCATTGTGTTTTGGTATTGGGTATTTGGTATTGGGTATTTGGATGAAGTTGTTAAGCGTTCCGACTTTTTCCTAATACCCAATATCCAATAACAAATACCTTCCTCTTATTCGTGTTCCGTTCGCGGCATTGCCGGCTGATCCTGCAGGAGCGCTCGAAGCTCGTCGGCGGTCAGCACTGCTTCGCCGATGTCCTGACTGTGCGACTCGTGAGCTTGATCCGAAATCGGCTCGATCGCGACGGGTTCAGGAAGCGGCGCGTCCATCGGCGTGCCGATCGCCAGGCGGTGCAGCCCGTCTTCGGCCACCAGCCCTTCAGCGCCGAGGCGCATCGCTTCGATCATCAGCGCCTGCCGGCCGTCGGTGTTCGTCAGCCACATTTCTACGTGAGGGAATCTCCGCTTCACCGTGGCGATCATCGCGAGTTCTTCTTTGTAGACGCTGGCGAGACCGAAGATGATCGCGCGGTACACCAGCGGCCGACGGCAGAGTTCGGCCATTGCGGCGTACGGATCGTCCGCCTCGGCGCAGGTGTACCCGTGCCTCTGCAGCGTCGCGAGCGGTTGGCTGCGGGTTGACGGGCTGCCGACAATCAGCGCTCGGCCGATGGGGCGATTAACAGGCATGGATACGCCGGACATTACGACATTGACTCCCTGGTCCGATCATACAAGTTGTGGCGTGACATTCAATTGCGATCTTGCATCCGCTTATGTAGTCGGAACAAGCGAATTTTCCGTCATAAACGGCAGGGTTCAACATTTGTCTTGGGGATCTTGCGAAACCGCAAGCGGAAGGCGGGCGATTTCATAAGGGCGACATTATCCAATTGCCCGCCGGGGGCGTTCACCCTATATTCTCCACCTCGGTCTTGATCAATTAACTAAAACGAAGGAGAAATCGTGTCGCCTCAGTTCCGCCGCAGCTCGCACCTGTTCACCAGTGAATCCGTCTCCATGGGCCATCCCGACAAAGTGGCCGACCAGATTTCTGACGCGATCCTCGACTCGATCATCGCCAAAGATCCGATGGCCCGCGTGGCTTGCGAAACGCTCGTCACCACCGGACTGGTGGTGCTCGCCGGCGAAGTGACCGTCCACAATAAAGAAGCAGCCGCCGCGCTGGAGCAGGCGGAAGACACCGTTCGCGCCACGATCAAAGGCATCGGCTACACCGATTCCGCCATCGGCTTCGATTACCGCAGCTGCGCCGTCATGCGTGCCCTGCACGGCCAATCGGCCGACATCAGCCGCGGCGTGACCAAGGCCGAAGGCAAGAAGAAGAAAACTGGCGCCGGCGACCAGGGCCTGATGTTCGGCTACGCCTGCGATGAAACCGACGTCCTCATGCCGCTGCCGATTCACCTCAGCCACCGCATCGTTGAAAAGCTCGCCGAGATGCGCGAGAGCGGCAAGTACAACTGGCTGCGACCCGACGCGAAGAGCCAGGTCACCGTTGCCTACGAAAACGAACGGCCGGTCGGCATTCACACGATCGTCGTCTCCACGCAGCACGACGAAAGCGTGCTCGATAAGCACGGCGTGTTCAGCGAAGCGGCCAGGAAGATCATCATCGAAAAGGCGATCAAACCCTGCATCCCCGCCAAGTTTTGGAACAACAACATCACGTTCTGGATCAACCCGACCGGCCGATTCATCATCGGCGGGCCGCACGGCGACTCGGGGCTTACCGGCCGCAAGATCATCGTCGACAGCTACGGCGGTCGCGGCGCACACGGCGGCGGGGCGTTCAGCGGTAAAGATCCGACGAAGGTCGATCGTTCCGCCTGCTACATGGCGCGATATGTCGCCAAGAATCTCGTCGCCGCCGGTTTAGCGACCAGCGCTGAAGTGCAACTCGCTTACGCGATCGGCGTGGCCGACCCGGTCAGCGTGTCCGTCAGCACCGAAGGCACGTCGGTCATCTCCGAGGACAAGCTCGGCGACATCGTGCAAAAGGTGTTCCCGCTCGATCCGGACGGCATCATCAACCACCTGAAGCTTCGCAAGCCGATCTACAACCAGACCGCCAAGCACGGCCACTTCGGCCGCACGCCGGGCAAAGACGGCAGCTTCAGCTGGGAAAAGGTCGACAAGGTCGCCGAGTTGAAAAAGGCCGCCGGCCTGTAGATCGCAATGATTCGACCGGATCGACGTTAAAGTTACGGAGAGTTTGCATGGCTCCGTGGAAAAAGCGCGCATCGGTCCTGTTGGCGGCAGCAACGCTCTGGGCGGCGCGCGTACCGACCGCGTCGGCTGCGCCAGCGACCCAACCGGCGCGCCGGCCGAACGTGCTGGTGATCATCGCCGACGACTTGGGCTACGCTGACTTGGGCGCGCAAAAGCTCGAGCCCGACATCAAGACTCCCAACATCGATTCCATAGCAGCGCAAGGCGTGCGGTTCACCTCGGGTTACGTGAGTTGCCCGGTTTGTTCGCCGTCGCGCGCGGGCCTGCTCACCGGCCGATACCAGGAACGCTTCGGTCACGAATTCAACCCCGGCCCCAATCCGCCTGGCAATTTCGGCCTGCCGGTGGATCAGGTGACGCTCGCCGACGATCTCAAAGCCGCGGGCTATCGCACCGGCATGGTCGGCAAGTGGCATGAGGGCACAGCGCTCGATCGCCAGCCGATGAGCCGCGGATTTGAAAGCTCCTATGGATTTCTTGGCGGGGCGCACACTTACGTGAAGCTCGGTGAGCCGACGGGCAAGGATCCGATTTTACGGAACGGCAAGCCCGTCGGCGAGTCCGAATACCTCACCGACGCGATCAGCCGCGAGGCCGTCGGGTTTATCGATCAGCACAAGGCAGAGCCGTTTTTCCTGTACGTCGCGTACAACGCGGTTCACGTGCCGCAGGAAGCGCCGCAGAAGTATCAGGATCGATTTTCGGAGGTGAAGGATGTCCACCGCAAGTTGATGCTCGCCATGCTCTCGGCCGAGGACGACGGCGTCGGTCGAATGCTCGCCGCATTGAAGAACGCGAATCTCGAAGAGAACACGCTGATTTTCTTCATCAGCGACAACGGCGGCCCGACGGCGTTAAACGGCTCGAGCAATCGCCCGCTTAGCGGGTTCAAGGCGCAGGTGTGGGAAGGCGGCATTCGCGTGCCGTTCGCGGTGCAGTGGAAGGGGCACATCGCCGCCGGGCAGGTGGTCGATCAGCCGGTGATTTCGCTCGATATTCTGCCGACCGCGCTGGCGGCGACCGGCGCGCCGCTGAGCAAGCCGCGCCCGATCGACGGCGTGAATCTTCTGCCGCTCCTGTTGCACGAGAACAATCGCGCCCCGCATGAATCGCTCTTCTGGCGGTACGGCGGCCAGCGTGCGATGCGGCAGGGCGACTACAAGCTCGTTCAGATCGGCCAAGAGTCGCCGCAATTGTTCGATTTGAAAGCCGACGTCGGCGAAAAGCACGACCTTGCCGCCGAGCAGCCTCAGCGCGCTGAACAGATGTTCGCCGCGTATGAAAAGTGGAACGGCGAACTGGCCAAGCCCTTGTGGGGAGACGGCCAGCCGCGTAAACTCGAAAAAATCGCCCGGCAGGAAACGCGTCGCTCGAAGAAAACCGAATCACCCACCACTCAGCCGTCGCCCTGAACTGGCGGCGCCGCCGTATTAACGCGATCTTCAATCCGCCGATCCGGCACGAACCAGATCACCGATACCGCCGCATAGCACGCCAGGCCAATCCACGGATGCAAAAACGTGAGTGCGATGCCGACTGCGTATAGCAGCATGGAAACTTTCCCCTTCAAATCCCTCCCGACGGCCTTGGCCAGCAGCGAATCCTTGCCGTGCAGCCGGATCATCGCGCGGACCATGATGGTGAACGCGATCGCCGCCATCAGCAGCAGTAGGCCGTACACGGCGACCGGCACAGTGGCGAAATCGGTCTCGCCAATCCAATCCGTCGCGAGCGGCACGAGCGACAGCCAGAAAAGCATGTGCAGATTAGCCCACATCACCGCGCCGCCGACTTTGCTCGCGGCGTGCCACAGGTGGTGGTGGTTGTTCCAGAAGATGCCGATGTAAATGAAGCTCAACATGTACGCGAGCAGCTTTTTCCAGAACAGATCATCAAGACCTGGCAGGTTGTGGCCAATCGGCGCTTTGAGTTCGAGCACCATGATCGTGATGATGATGGCGAGTACGCCGTCGCTGAAGGCTTCGAGTCGGGATTTGCCCATAGAGCGTTCTCGTTGCAAAAATGGAAGAATCGGTAGATTCGCGGCGGAGAATAAACGCGTCTTAAATCCGCGGCAAGGTGACGGCGGATTGTGTGCTTCTACATCAGCCACTTCATGAACAAACTCGCCAAACCCAGCGTGAGAAAAAATCCGCCGCAGTCGGTGAAGGTCGTGGCGAAGATCGTCGCGGATTGGGCCGGGTCGAAGCCGAGCTTTTTCATGACGAACGGGATCGCCACGCCGGTGAGGCAGGCGTTGATGTGATTGAGGGTGAGGGCCACGCAGATGATCGCGCCGATCAGCCCGGCATGCGGGTGGTGGCTCGTTACTGCCGCGATGATCCAGGTGATGCTGCCGACGACCAGCCCGGTCAGCACGCCGACGATCAGCTCGCGCCGGAGCAATTTTTTCAACAATTTGGTATCAACCTTGCCGAGAGCGATGCCGCGGATGGTGACGGCCATCGCCTGGGCGCCGGCGTTGCCGCCCATGCCGCTGACGATCGTCTGGTAGGCCGCGAGAATGGGGATGGCGCCGATCGTCGTCTGGAAAATCCCCACGACGCCCGCCGCCATGAACGCCGTGCCGAGGTTAACGATCAGCCATGGCGTTCGCGAGCGAAAGCTGTAGGACCACGGGCTGGTCAGGCGCTCTTCAGCGCCGGCACCGGCCATCTTCTGAACGTCTTCGGTGGCTTCGTCGTTGATGATGTTGACCACGTCGTCCACCGTGATCAGCCCGAGCAGCCGATTCTTCTCATCGACCACCGGCATGGCCAGGTACTTGTAGCGGCGGACGATTCGCGCGACTTCCTCCTGATCCATCGTCGCGGGCACGGCGGCGACGTTGGTGCGCATCAGCGTGTTGATCTTGCGATCGGGCTTAGCCAGGATCAGGTCGCGCATGGAAAGCACGCCCACCAGGTGCCCGCGCAGATCGATGACGTAGACGTAAAACATCTGCTCGAGCTGCTCGTTCATCCGCCGCAGCTCGGCCACGGCTTCTTCAACCGTGTAGTGCTCTTCCAGCGCCGTGACCTGCGTGGTCATGATGCCGCCGGCGCTTTCGGGCGGGTATTGTTGGAGCGTGCGGACGTCGGCGGCGTCGTGGGCGTCCATTTCGCCGATCAGGTTCTCGCGAACGCTCCGCGGCAGGTGCGCGAGAATGTCCACGCGATCGTCCGGGCTCATCGCGCCAAGGACCATCGAGGCCTCGACCGATTCCATGTCGGCGATAACGGTGGCCGCCAGCGATGGGTCCATCTCGGCGAGGATTCGGCCGGCGGTGTTCGGGTCGAGGTATTCGGCGACGTCCGCGGCCTGGGCGGGGGTGAGATCTTCCAGAACATCGGCGCCGTCGGCGGCGCGCATTTCCTCTACTCGGCCGGCCACTTCTTCCGAGCTGTGCGGGAGCTTGTCTTCCACGACCTGGGCCGGGTCGGTTCGCTCATTCAGTTGCGTTTGATCATCGTTCATAGGGCCAATCCCAGCCGGATGAATGGATATACCACAGTCGGATGGCGGCAACCAAATTCGCCTACGCGGTCGGCCGTCCCGAATTTTATCGGGTGCTGGCGATCTTCGCTTTATCGCTGCATCCAATGGCTCGAACCCGGCCGGTTCACGCTTAGCGAGGCATGGCCGCCGTTGGCGACGTAATTTCAATTTTCACACGGTTGATCTTCTGCGGTTCGGCGTCGAGCGTGATGTACCGGGCGGCCGGCGAGGTAAAAATTTCGCCGACCTCGGGAATATGCCCGAGCGAGGTGGAAATGTAACCGCCGAGCGTGTCGAAGCCCGCATCTTCCGGAACGTTCAAGCCGGTCCGGCGATTGAATTCATCAAGGTAGATCCGTGCGTCGGCCTCCCAGGTTTGGTCTGGGTTCTGCCGAAGCGTTGACTCTTCGAGAGGCTCGTGTTCGTCGCTGATATCGCCGACGAGTTCTTCCAGGACGTCTTCGATCGTGACCAGCCCGCTCGTGCCGCCGTATTCGTCGAGGACGATCGCCATATGGACTTTTTTCGCGCGGAAATCGTTCAGCAGGTCGCGGAGCTGCTTGGTTTCAGGAATGTAGTAGGCCGATCGGATCGCCTGGCGGACGTTGAATTCCGTCGCCGGCCGCCCGAGGAATTTCAGCAAATCGCGCGCGTAAAGCACGCCGACAATTTTATCGAGCGAGCCTTCGCACACCGGCAGCCGGGAATGGCCGGACTCCTCCAGCACGTTTTTGATTTGCTCGAGGGTGCCGTGTACATCAATGCCCACCATTTCCGGCCGCGCGGTCATGATCTGGTTGACGGTGGTGTCGCCGAAGCGGATGACGGCTTCGAACATCTGTCGCTCGGCCTTATCGACGACGCCGTCCTTTTCGCCGTCCTGCACGGCGGCGAGGATGTCCTGCTCGATCGCGTACGATTGCGGTTCGTCGCTCGTGCCGGTGAGTTGGCGGACAATTTCATCCACCACGTGCATCGGGCCGGTCACCGGGAGCGTGATCACGCGGAGCGCCAGGATCGGCCGGGCGAAAAATCCGATGATCGGCGCACCGGCGTATTTTGCCAGCGCGTGCGGGAGAGCGACGGAGCAGAAAAGCGTAACGGCCAACGTGCCCACAATTGCCAGGCCGTACTGCACAACCATGTTGTACGCATCGGATTTAAACACGTGTAGGAAGCAGACCAGGATCGCGACATTTGAAAACAGCCGACCCACGGCCGTGATGAAAATCAGGTCGCCGGCGTGAGAAACGATCGGTTCAGCGAGTCTGGGGTTTCCCTTTTTTTCGAGATACGTCGTGAGGCGGGCGCGCGAGAGATCGCGCAATGCATAGCTCAAGGTTGAAAACCACAGAGACGCGAGGATCGCGAGGATAACGGCTACGCCGATCAGCACCGGGGACATATTCAATCAGCTCCGTCGTCGACCGGCCCGGGCGGGGGTTCGAGGTTGATGAAACAGCGTGCCAATGCCCAGCTGTGTGAGGATCCGGTCTTCCCGCCGATGCATGGATTGGTAACCGGCCGCGGTTTTATCGTCGAAACCGCTCAGGTGCAACAAACCGTGAAGCGCGTAGAGGAGCAATTCGTCGGCCACGTCAATCTTGAGCTCGGCGGCGCGGCGCTCGGCTTCGGGGACGCAGACGATGACCTCGCCGCCCGTGCAGCGGCCGGTCGAATCGTGGTCGAGCTCGAACGTGAGCACATCGGTCGGGCCGTCGATCTTGAGGAACTGCTTGTGCAACCGGGCCATCCGCTCGTCATCAACCAGCGCAACGGACAGCTCGCGCGGCGCGTCGTCAACCATCGGCCACGCCGCCAGCAGGTGCTTGCGCAGATACGGCACGAACTTCACGCCCGCGGCGGCGGTGATTGATAATTTGAAAGCGCCTGATTTGGTTCGCACGGTCGCGTGACGGGTCATGATTTCACGCCGTCCGGATCGCAGAATGGGACGCCTGAATACCCTGCGTGGATGGATAAGCAATTCGTCCGTGATAAATGCCCAGGAGTGTCTTCACCATCGCTTTTTCGATGAGGTCGATCTCGCGAATGGTCAGGTCGCATTCGTCAAATTGCCCGTCAAGCAGGCGACGCATCGCCAGATCATGAACGAGCGTTTCAACGCGGCTGGCGGTCGGCTCGGGCATGGCGCGGCAGGCGCTTTCCACGCAATCGGCCAACATTACGATCGCAACTTCCTTGCTCCGCGGCTTGGGGCCGGGGTAGCGGTACTGCGCTTCGCTGATGGCGGCCTGGTCTTTATCGGCCTCGCGGGTGACGGCCTGGTGGTAGAAGTATTCGACCAGCGTCGTCCCGTGGTGCTGCTGGATGAACGCGTGAACGCTCGTGGGCAGATTGTACTCTTTGGCCAGCTCGATGCCGTCTTTCACGTGACCGATGATGATCAGCAGCGACACGCTCGGCGAAAGATTGATGTGCCGATTCTCCCCGCCGATCTGGTTTTCGACGAAGTAGTCGGCCTTGTTGATCTTGCCGACGTCGTGGTAGTAGCTGGCGACGCGGCAGAGCAGCGAGTTCACGCCGATCGCCTCGGCGCCGCTCTCGGAAAGCGTGGCCACCTGCAGGCTGTGGTTGTACGTGCCGGGCGCTTCGATCGCGAGCCGCCGAAGCAGCGGGTGCGAAGCGTCGGCGATTTCGAGCAGCGTCATGCTCGTGGTGATGCGGAACGCTTTTTCGATGAACGGCAGAATCCCCAGCGTGATAAAGCCGGCCGCAAGTCCCGCGGCACCTGCGTAAAGGCAGTTCGTCGCGACGAACGAAAACGGTTCGAGCGCCACCATGCCCTGGGCGAAGGTGGCGACGATCAGCGAGAGCGCCGTAATGCCGCCGACTTCGATCAGCTTGCTGCGGCTGCGGATGTCATCGAGCATGAACGCGGAAGTCAATGCGCCGACCCAGAGAATCACGAAAAACCCGACGCCCTGGTCGAGCGCGATCGTCACCAGCAGCGCATGCGCTGTCGCCATGCCGACGGAGAATCGCTTGTCGTAGGCGATGGTCAAAATCATCGCGACAAGAATCGTCGGCGCTACTGCGAGCAAATAAAGCTGATAACTTCCGACCGCCGCGAGTTGGGCGAGCAGGAGCATTGAAAGCTGAAGCAGTACGATCGCGATCGCGCGGGCGTGGTTGCGGACGATTCGTTTCTGGAACGTCGCCACGTATCCGCAAAGCGTGATCGTGATGAGGATGGCGGTAATCGCAAGGCCGAGGATCGATTCCTTGGCCGTGTCGCCGAGCTTGCGGCGGTACTCTTCGTTTTCGGCCTTCAGCAGTTGCCAATCGTGCTGCGTGAATGCCTGCTTAAGCTTTTTGTCGACCAGGACCTGATTGGCCTTGTAGACAATGTTTCCTGCGGTCGACGGCACGGCCAGCGCTGCGTTGTTTTGCGCCTCGGCCGTGGCGACTTCGTCCAAAACGTGCGTTGGCTGTAGAAATGTGAGCGTCGCATCCACGAGGCAGGGCTGGAGCGTCAGTGTCGATCGGAAATTCGACTGCACGGCGTTTGCAATCAGCGTGCGGAATTCAACCATCTTCGTCGAGAATGTAGACGAGGCGCGGATCAAGCCGTCGGATCCGATGCGAATCTCCCGATCACTGCGCAGCTCTTCCTGCCGCTGGTCGGCGGGCAGGAGAATGACACGGCTCGTTTCGACTCTCATCCTGCGAAGATCAGTCACGAACGCTTTCACAGCGTCGTCGTAGTTCGGCCGGCGCTCGGGCGTGTTGTACTGGCGAAGGGCCGTGATGGCGCCGGCGTCGAGGATCGATTTGAGCGGCTCGGATATGAGGGCGGGATTATCCACCGAGACTTTTTCGGGCAGCGAAAGAAGCTGCGCTTCGAGATCTTCCCAGACGTTTCCGTTGGATTTGTAAACGCGCGGCGATTGCTCGCGGGCCAACCGCTGCTGATCGGTCAGGCGATCGGAATCGTGGAAGACGAAATCCGTGCGCGCCACGATGTCGTACGGCACCGCCTGGCCGGGGCGGTAGGGGAGAACTTCGTCGCGGAGCAAGAGAATCGAGATAACCACGCCGCAAAACACCGCCGCAATGGCGATGGAAGAGAGCACGCCGCTCTGCTGCAGTCGCCGCCACGAGTGGCCGTACGTATCCTTGCGATTCTTGCGAATCTCGCTGCGCCGGCTGCGTGATTTGGACGTCCAAACCATATTGGCCTAACCCTTGTCGCTTTCGTACGCGTGAACGATGCTGGAGACCAAGCGGTGTCGAACGATGTCCGCTTTGCCGAGTTCGACGACGCCGATTCCCTTAATTCCGTTGACCTTCCGGATTGCATCGGCCAATCCGCTCACCGTACCGTCGGGCAAATCCGTCTGGCTGGCGTCGCCGGTGACAATCATTTTGCTGTCATGGCCGAGGCGCGTCAGGAACATCAGCATCTGGCTGACGGTCGTGTTCTGTGCTTCGTCGAGGATGATCACGCTGTCGTTAAGCGTTCGGCCGCGCATGAAAGCTAACGGCACGACCTCGATCACGTCGCTGACCATGAATCGTTTCACCTGCTCGAAATCCATCATGTCGTGCAGCGCGTCGAACAACGGCCGCAGGTACGGGTTTACCTTCGCCTGCAGATCACCCGGAAGAAATCCGAGCCGCTCGCCGGCTTCAACGGCGGGACGGGCGAGGACGAGCCGCTTGGCCTGGCCTTTCTTCAGCATGCTCGCCGCCAGCGCCACCGCGAGATACGTTTTACCCGTGCCGGCCGGACCGACGCAAAACGTCAGGTCGTGATTCAACACCGTCTCGATGTACCGCTTCTGCCCGGCCGTCTTGGCCTTGATCGCGTGGCCCTTGGCGAAGACTTCAACATCGTCCTCGGTTTTTTCTTCCGGCTCCTGGGTGGCCTTGCCGATCGCCTGGCCGACGTCGTCCACGCTCAACCAGTCCTGCCGGCGGAGTTTTTTCTGCATCACGTCGAGCACGCCGACCGCTTTGCTTACCTGCTCACGCTCGCCGGTGATTCGGATTTCGTTATCGCGGCAAACCAGTTGCACGCCGAACGTGTCGCGGATCATACGAAGGTACTTGTCGGCCGAGCCGAACAGGGCGAGCTTCTTGTCGGGTTGATCGAGGGTGATATTGAGATTCACAGCGTCGTCTATGCAACGGCTCGCAGCGTCGAACCGGGGTCGATCGACGATCGACAACTCACTCCCGTTCGGCGGCACCAATACTAAGGCGGCTGTCGAAACTTTTCTCCAGCCGGCCAGATCGATTCAATCTTCATCGAAACGGGGGGCTATGTCGAGAAGCATTCAATGGTTCAACACAACACTTTGAATGCTTTGTTAACTCGTTATACGGCAGAAAGTTATCAAAACAGGCTGAACAGGAGATAAGCGAACGGTGCGGCGAGCAGCGGGCTATCGATAATATCGAGAACGCCCCCAAAGCCGGGCACGAGGGAGCCGGAATCTTTCACTTCCGCGTCTCGTTTCATCAGGCTTTCGAGCAGATCGCCGAGCTGACCGATACCCCCGATGATCACGCCGAAGATAAAGCCCTTTTGCAATGTCACATGGGGAATTTTGGTGGAGCAGAGAAGTCCGACGATTCCCGCGGTGAGCAGGCCGAAGCCCAGGCCTTCCCAGGTTTTGCCCGGGGATAGCCATGGAATCAATTTGTGCCTGCCCGTTGCCCGCCCGCCGAAGTAAGCGCCGATGTCCGTCGATTTTACCATCAGCAGGATGGAGAGGACGACCCAGGTCGTGCCATGAAAGCCGCCTTCATTGGCCGAGTGCTTGACGCGGATGGCGATGATGAACCAGCTCAATCCGCCGAGGTACATCGAAGCCAGGACCGTGCCGGCCATTCTCGTGATTGCCTCCTGCGTCTGCTTTTGCATCGCGCGCGAGAGGGCGGCGATCAGCATGACGAAGACGATGATGAACGCCAACGTCGAAGCCGCGATTGGTCGAAATGGCGGGAACTGCGTGAGGAAGGCGTGGGTCACGATGAGAAACGCGCCGATCGAAGCAATCACACGGTTCGGCCGAACCTTCTCAGCAGTGAAGAGCACAGCCAGCTCATCGACCGCAAACGGATTGATGAGCATCAGGATTGCCATCAACCCAATCCCGCCCACGCCGCCGCGGACTTGGTAGCGCTCGAGCATCCAGTCGCGGGTCCACATCTGGGCCGCGTCGTCGAGCCAGAGCAGGGCGAAGAGCCCCATCAGCATGATTGAGCCGAATTTGAATCGATTCTTGAGTGCCTTTTCCATGTGGCAGGAAGTATCAAGGGGCAAGGGGCGAGGGGCAAGTAGCAAAATATTCACTTGCCCCTTGCCCCCAAATACTTGCCCCTCATTTCAACGTATTGGTGTGATCCAGCGCGCCGAACCGCCGGTTTCGCCCGGCGAAGTCGGCGATGGCTGCGTGTAGATCGTCCTTGCTGAACTCCGGCCACTGCACTTTACTCACCACCAACTCAGCGTAGCTGATCTGCCAGAGCAGATAGTTGCTGATTCGCATCTCACCGGCAGTGCGGATCAGCAAATCCGGATCGGGCATGCCGGCGGTATAAAGGTGATCGGCGATGGTCGATTCTTCGATCTCCGCTGGATCCAACTGCCCGATCTTCACCTTCTCGGCGATCGCTTTCACTGCATCGGTGATTTCCGTCCGGCTGCCGTAGTTGAGCGCGAGCACCAGCGTCATGCCGTCGTTGTTTTTCGTCTCTTCGAGCGTGATGTTCACTTCATCCAGCACCGGCTCGGGCAGATTTTCCAGTCGGCCGATCTGCTTGAAGCGGATGTTGTTGTCCATCATCGTCACCCGCTCGCTGCGGAGGTAATCGATGTACATCTGCATAAGAAACGAGACTTCTTCAACAGGTCGCTTCCAGTTTTCGATGCTGAAGGAGTAGAGCGTGAGATAGTCCGGCCCGCAGTGGTGTTTCCGCAGGCGGGCGCATTCGGTGACGATGTCGCGCACGGTATTGGCGCCCTGCTGATGCCCTCGCACACGCTCAAGTCCGCGCTTGACCGCCCAGCGGCCGTTGCCGTCCATGATGATCGCGATGTGGCGCGGAAATCGTTCGGCGGGAATGGCGGCGAGGTCAATCATGAAAGGTGAAGGATAATGAGGGCGGCCCATTCTTCAAAGCCGGGCGCAGCACACAACGTTCACACGGTTTGGACCGCCTGCGATTCCTCTTCATGTAGCAGGTGATACTCGTACGCGTCCACCAGCGCCTGCCAGGACGCGTCGATGATATTCCCGCTCACGCCGATCGTGCCGAAGACTTCTTTTGAGTCCGGCGTGTCGTCGCGCCGCCATTCGATCACCACGCGAACCTTGGCGCTGGTTTCGTCCTTGCTGTTGATGACGCGGACCTTGTAGTCGATCAGGTGAAGCTGATCGATCGTCGGGTAATGCGGACGGAGCGTTTTTCGAAGGGCCAGGTCGATCGCGGCGATCGGGCCGTCGCTTTCGGCCACGCGGTGTTCGAGCGCGTCGCCGACTTTCAGCTTGACGGTGGCTTCGGCGCTGGGCTGCTCGGTATCGCGCTTCACGACTTCCACGCGGTACTGCTCGAGCTTGAAGAACGGATGATGCCGGCCGATCTGCTTGCGGAGGAGCAGTTCGAAACTCGCCTCGGCGGCTTCGAACTGGAAGCCTTCGTTTTCCAGCGTTTGCACCTGTTCCAGCACGGCCCGCTGAACGGCCTTGTTGTCTTCGATCTTGAATTTTCGACCGAGCTTGGTGGCGATGTTGCTCACGCCGCTCATCTCGCTGATCAGCACCTTGCGGCTGTTGCCGACTGCTTCAGGCGAGATGTGCTCGTACGTGCTGGCGTCTTTCTGCACCGCATGAACGTGCATGCCGCCCTTGTGGGCGAACGCGCTGCTGCCGACGAACGGCTGGCCGTTCTGCAGGTTCATGTTGGCGATTTCGTACACGTACCGGCTGGCTTCGGTGAGATTCGCCAGCGTGCCTGGCTGCAGGCAGTCGAGCTTGTACTTGAGCTGCAGGTTGGCGATGAGCGAGAGCAAATCCATATTCCCGCAGCGCTCGCCGACGCCGTTGATCGTACCCTGCGCGTGATCGGCCCCTGCATGAATCGCCGCCAGTGCGTTGGCGACAGCGACGGCGCTGTCGTTGTGCGTGTGGATGCCGACTACGGCGCTCGATTGCGCGCGAACGGCTTCCACCGCCTCGGCCACCTGCTCCGGCATCGTGCCGCCGTTGGTGTCGCAGAGGCAGAGCACTTTCGCGCCCGCGGCCTCGGCGATCGCGAGCGTTTGCAGCGCGTAGTCGCGATTCGATCGGAACGTATCGAAGAAATGCTCGGCGTCATACACCACAAATCGCCCGGCCTCGCTGAAAACTTTCAGTGTGTCGCCGATCATGGCGAGATTTTCTTCCAGCGACACGTTCAGCACCATCTTCGCGTGAAAATCGCTGGTCTTGCCGACGATCGTGACCACTGGCGTTTCAGCCGCGAGCAGCGCCTTAACCCCCGCGTCCTCCGCCGCCGCGATGCCGCGCCGGCGGGTCATTCCGAACGCGGAAATGCGAGCCTGCTTGAGTCGCACGAGGCGGATTTCCTGGAAGAACGCAGCGTCTTTCGGGTTCGAAAGCGGGAAGCCGCCTTCGATGTAATCCACGCCGAGTTCATCGAGCTTGATCGCGATGAGAATTTTGTCCTGCAGCGAAAGATTGAATCCTTCGCCCTGCGTGCCGTCGCGGAGAGTGGTGTCGTAGATTTCGATTCGTCGCGTGCTCATGGTGTACCTGCATCTGCAAAAAAAAGCCCTGCCGTGGGGCAGGGCGAATGATCGTCGATTGCTAAAAAGGATCAGCCCTACCCGATATGTCGTGGGATAATAATAATCAGTCGGGCGTTGTGCGTGTGGCTCTGCATGGGTCGAAATCATATCGCCCGATTCGGAAAGGTCAAATTCAGAGCGAACTCCACCTGAAGCAATGCGAAGTCAGCTGGCCGAAAATTGAATCGGATGACTCGCGAAAAGAAAGACCCGCCCGGTGCGGCAGGAGATGCCGATCCACAGCTTCTTTTCCTTTTCGTCAGCCAGGCAGAGCAGATTCGGATCGGTGATTTCGCCCGGCCGCCACCAGCGCAAAGGGTTCGCCGGATTCGGAGGCAGCTCGGCCAAGTGGTCGAGCTCGTCGAGTTCCGCACCTTGTCGCTTTGCGATTGTCGCCGCCGCTGCGCGGAGCAGATCGACTTGCGGCGGATCGAGCTTCAGTTCGTACCAGCAGGGGCCATCGGTTTCTTCGCCGGTGTACATGTGAATGACCCGAGCGGCGGGGAGGTTGATTTCGTACGGCGGCGATATCTCTTCCGCCGGCACGGCGGCGGCGGCGGCGCGCTTAGGCGCTGTCGGCAAAGGCATTTCGACGACGGGCGCGACGGGTGACTCCTGCCGAAGGGACGATCGCCATGCCTGCCAACTCCAGTCGTCGCCGGTAAACGGCTCGGGCGTTTCGGACGCGAAGACGATCGCCTGAATAGCAGGGGCCGCCGCAACGACCGCCGGCGGATGCGAATCGATCGGCTCCATCGCCACGGCCGTGTGCGGCGTTTGGCTGGCAAGGAAATACGCTCCGCCGACCAGACCCGCGAGCATCACGAGAAATCCGCAGAACAGAACGACCTTTTCGAGTTTGCCGAGTGTTTTGCTCATGAGTTGGCCGAACCGGAAATGGGTGGGATTTCCAATGGCCATTATCGGCTGGGGAGCGAAGCAATCTTGACGCGAACCCATGGGCGGTGATCGGCGTTACACCAGGGCCCAGGCGCGCCAAATCTGCCGAAACGTCGCCTCGACGTTTCTTGCGTAGCCCGCAGCATTCATCAGCGGCGAGTCCTGCATTCTCGCCCGCAACGATCGCCTCAGTTCGGCGAGGCGATCCAGATCGCCGGCGAAATCCGACGCGATTTTCACGAACTGCTTTTCATCGAGGGCCGCCAGTTCTGTCATTCCGAGGTTTGAGAGTTGACTCCACCCCGCGCGGCCCACGGCGGTTTGACCGACGAGCGTAACCACCGGCACGCCCATCCAGCAGGAATCGAGACTCGCCGTTTGGCCATTGAATGGAAACGTGTCGAGCCCTAAATCAATTCGATGGTAAAGCTCCAGCATCTCCCGTTTTGGCAGCGGATCGGAAAACTCGATCCTTGCCGCCGCGACGCCGGCGCCGGACATCGTGGCGAGCAAATGATCCCGATGCGAACCAGCGGCCGACATCAGCAGCAAACGCGAATCGGGCACGGCGTTCAAAACTTTGGCCCAAAGGGCGATCACTTCATCGTTGATTTTGCTGAACTCGCTCAAACAGCCGAAGGTCACGTGGCCGTTCGACCGGGCCGGCAGATCATTCACCGCCGGCCAGTTCTCAGGCGCGGCGTAGCACCAGAAACTGTCCGGCAAGACGATCGAGCGCTCGACGTACTGCGATTCCCGCACCACCGGCGGATCGAGATGCGGGTCGGTCAGGCGGAAGTCAATCGCCGGCATTCCCGTGCCGGCCGGGTAACCGCCGAGCGTTACCTGTAACGGCGCCGGCTTCCGCGCGAACACGAGCGGCCGGCCGCCGGGCATGTGCAGCGCCAAGTCGACCAGCACGTCGATCTTGTCGTCAAGAATCTGCTTGGCGACTGCCTCATCCGGCAATCCGGCAATGACCTGCCAATGATCCGCCAGTGATTGAAACGCTTTCGACACATCGTCAGGCAGCGCCACGTTCGCGTAGCAGAAGATTTCGAACTGCTGATGATCGTGCTGCGCCAACAGCGGCAGAAGACTGCGCCCGATCGGATGATCGCAAAAGTGCGGCGACACGTAACCAATGCGAAGCCGGCGACTCAGCGAGCGGTCGCTCTGGAACGTGCGGTTTTTCGGCAGCAACGGACCGGCCAGACGTTGATTGAACAATCGCTGCTCGCGGAGAATGGCGTCGGCGTCGTAGTACGGATGGAAATGAAGCGTGTAGATCTTGCTGCTGTGGTGCGTCGGATCTTGCGGAGAGAGTTGGGCGGCCCGGTCGTAGCTGGCAATCGCTTCGTCGAGCTTCCCCTGACTGAATTGAATGTTTCCTAGATTGAGAAGCGTTCGCGGACTGTTCCGCTGAAGCGAAATCGCCTTAACGTAAGCAGCGGATGCTTCATCGAGCAGGCCCTTGGCGCTCAGCGCGCTGCCGAGATAGTTGTACGCCGCGATGGACGACGGCTGAAGCTCGATCGCCTTTCGGCAGGCGGCGATCGCCTGGTCAATCTCCCCGACCAGCAGGAGAATTCGCCCGAGGTTGACAGACGCTTCATACGTATCGGGCTGCAGTTGAATTGCACGCTGGTACGACGCGACGGCGGCCTCGAGTTGGCCGGTGGTCTGCAGGGCAGCGCCGAGATTCGTATGCGCCTCGGCGAACGTGGGCCGCTGCGCGATGGCCTGGCGGTAGGTCGCCGTCGCCTCGTCAATCCGGTTGGAGACCATCAGGACCCCGCCGAGCGCGTTGAGCGCCTCGGGGAATAGGGGTTTGAGTACGATCGCCTGCTGGTAGGCGATGATTGCCTTGTCGTTGAAATTGCTTCCGCGTAGCGCGTTGCCCAGATGAAAATAGGCGTCGGCGTATTCTGGGTTGAGCCGAATCGCTTCGGCGCTGGCGGAGCCGCCGCGGTCGAACCGTTGCTGGTGATTCAGGATCGATCCGAGGTTGGACCAGTACTCCGGCACACCCGGCCTGGCGGCGATGGCGCGGCCGATCAGCTCGACCGCTGCTTCCGGTTGACCCGCCCGAAACGCGACGGCCCCGAGCTGGTGCAACGCGTCGGCTTGGTTCGGATCCTGCGAAAGGATCTGCCGATAGATCGCCTCCGCCTCCGCCAATCGACCGGCGCGATAGTGGTCGACAGCTTTCTCGAGAAGTTGAGGGATATCGGTTTCGTTCATGCGCGGCCGGGAATTCGGACCGGCATTTATACCCGAAGCGTATCGCGACCGCGCGTCGGCCGGCCGGCGCTGGGCGAATCAAATAAAATCGGGAGAGTGATTCAGTTCTCGACCTGCACGCTGCCACGCATGCGCGGGTGGTACGTGCATGAATAATCGAAATTGCCGGCCTTGGTGAAGCGGAACGTGAAACTCGCGCCTGATTTCAGGTTGCCGGATTTGAACGAGTTGTCGACGGCGGTCACGGTGTGATCGCGGTCGTCGGCATTGTTCCAGGTGACGGTTCCGCCGACTTTGATGCGGACCGTGCCGGGCTGAAACTGCATGTCGCGAATTCGCACGGTCGCATTTTCAGCCGGCGCGGCAAAACGAGCCGACGACGCGCCGAGCGACAGCAAAACCCCGCAGGCGAGCAGCAGGACGATCAGGACGTGATTCCGCATAGCAGCCTCGTAAGTGATTATACCATTTCGCCGACGTCCAGCCGGTATTTCCGCATCTTTTTGTAGAGCGTGGTGCGATTGATATCGAGCTCGGAAGCGGTGGCCTGGCGGTTCCAGTCGTTCCGCTTCAGGGCTGCTTCCAGGATACGGCGTTCCGGGCCTTCCAATGCCGCTTCGAGCGTCATCGGCCCAGCAGTCTCGTCGGCAGCGCCCGCATGAGCGGCGGGGGCCTTGCCGTTAAAGCCTTGCACGGGCTCGGGCAGGTCATCTACATCAATCTGCAGCTTGCGGGAAAGAACCACCGCCCGCTCGATCGCGTTCTCCAGCTCGCGCACGTTGCCCGGCCAATCGTAGCGCTGCATAGTGTTCATCGCGTCTTCGCTGAAGCCGATGATTTCCCGTCCTGACTGCTGATTGAACTGCCGCAGGAAGTGCGTCGAGAGGAGGGGAATGTCGCTGAGGCGTTCCTTGAGGCTCGGCATGCGGATGTTGACTACGTTGATGCGGTAGTACAAATCGTGCCGGAACTTCTGCTCCGCCACCATGGCTGCCAGGTCAACGTTAGCGGCGAGGATGATCCGCACGTCCACCGTCTTGGTTTCGCTGCTGCCGACGGGCTCGAACGCTCGCTCCTGCAGCACGCGGAGCAGTTTCACCTGGAAGGCCGGCGATGCGGAGTTGATTTCGTCGAGGAAGATCGTCCCGCCGTCGGCCGCGAGGAATCGGCCGGGCTTGTCGCCGACAGCGCCGGTGAACGCGCCCTTTACGTGGCCGAAGAGTTCGGATTCGAGCAGGCTTTCCGGCAACGCGCCGCAGCTGATTTCGATGAACGGCTTATCGCGACGCGAAGAGCGGTGGTGAATCGCCCGAGCCACCAGCGATTTGCCGCAGCCGGATTCGCCGGTCATCAGCACAGTCGTGCGACTTTCGGCGACAGCCTCGACGAGATCGAACACCTTCAGCATGCGATGATCGTGCCCGACGATGTTCTCCAGGCCGAAGCGAAGATCGAGCTGCTGCCGGAGTGTTTGATTCTCGAACAAAAGCGATTGCTGCCGAACGGCCTTTTCCACGACAACGCGGATTTCGTCATCCACGATCGGTTTGGTGAGGTAATCGAACGCGCCCATCTTCGTCGCTTGGACCGCGCCTTCGATAGATCCGTAGCCGGTGATGACAACGACGACTACGTGCGGAAACCGCCTCCGGATATCGCGCAGAAAATCCGCCGGCTTAATGCCCGGCATATTGATGTCTGCCAGCAACAGTTCGATCTGGCCGTTTTCCAGTTGCGAGAGCGTTTCTTCCGGCCGATCCGTGGTGCGGACTTCGTACCCTTCGCGGCGAAGGAACTGGCTGAGCGACTGGAGGATGATTCGGTCTTCATCAAGGATCAGCAGTCGCGGTTTGTGGGCCGTGTTGGCTTGAAGCATCATTCGACGAATCCTCGTAGGGGCTCTATCTACATCGACACGCCGGACCGTTGTCGGTAAGCCACAACCGAGAATTGTGAAAATTAAATCGCGCCTTTATCGGCTGGTATGTGGCCCGGGCGCGACACGCCGATTTATCGGACATTCCCGCATTGTCTAACTGCCCGAAACGCTTCTACAATCGGGAACATGACTGATCGACTTATCCAACTGCAAAAGATGCTGGAGCGCGAGCCGACCGATCCATTCCTGCTTTACGGCGTGGCAATGGAACACAAAAAAGCCGGCCGGAGTGAAGACGCGATCGAATTTTTCGAAAAGACGATCGCCGTCGACTCCGGCTATTGCTACGCGTTTTACCAGCTCGGCCAAACTTACGAGCAACTCGGCGATCCGGCGCGAGCCAAGAAATGGTACGAAGACGGAATCGTCGCCGCCCGTGTGAAAGGCGATGACCACGCTCGCAGCGAGTTGGAAGCCGCGCTGTCGATGCTTTAAAGGGGAACCGAGCGTGGAGAGCCTTCTTCATTATTTCAAAACGCCGGAATGGCGGAAGCAGACATGCTGGCGCCGGGCGATCTGGAACACGTTCAATCGCCTCGGCCTGACCGGCATTCACGCACTGCCGCTCAATCGGCGGTGGGTGGATATTCAACGCCACAAGATGAAGCTGGAGGGGCTCGACCCGGCCAACGTGGGCATGAAACTGGTGCAGATTTCCGATCTTCACCATTCCCCGGTGGTGTGGCAGAAATACCTGGTGCAGTACATCCGCCTGGTGAATGACCTGAAGCCCGATGCGGTGTTCGTCACCGGCGATTTAATCACCGGCGGCTATCGGTACGCGCATCGCATCGCGACGATACTTTCCCACCTGCACGCGCCGCTCGGCGTGATCTGCACGATGGGAAACCATGACTACAGCATGTACGGCAAGAGCGCTCCGGAAGAAGGCGAACGTCGCGCGGACTATCTGGAAAAATGCCTCGTCGATCGCGGCCTGATCGTACTGCGGAACCAGGTAATTAATCTCTCGCGGCCGGGCGCGACCAAGCCGGTCGTTGTCGTCGGCCTCGATGACGAGTGGTCCAAGCACTTGGATGCCGACGTCGCGTTCAAAGATGTCGATCCTGAGTTGCCGATCATCTGCCTCAATCACAATCCCGTGAATTGCTCGGAGTTGATGGAGTACCCCTGGCAGTGGATGCTCAGTGGCCACACGCACGGGCGGCAGATCGCGACCAGCAAGTTCGGGCGGCGATTCTATCCGCACAAGTATCGCCATTTCACACACGGCTATTACGGCGTGAACGGGCGGCACCTCTACGTCAATCGCGGACTAAGCTACGGCCAACGCATTCAGGACTGGTGCCGGCCGGAGATTACAGTGTTTAAAGTCGATCATGCCCATCCTGCGACAGCGATAGGCGCGGCGCAGCTGGATCCGGTCGCACAGCGACCGGCGTGACGCGTTCCTGCGATGCTCAGTTGCAATTCCCGTCATTTCTCGTAACGTTCGAATCCCAATGCAGACGCGCTACGACCAAGCCGACGTACGACGCCTGCTCGATCATTGGGTCGATCAAGTCGCCGCCGGGTTTTCCACGAAAGAACCGCTGATTGTCGTCGGCATTCGCACCCGCGGCGAAACTCTCGCGCAACGCATCACGCCGATGCTGGTGGACCGCGGATTCGAGAAAATCACACGCGGCGTGCTCGATATCACCCTCTACCGCGACGACCTCTCCGAAATCGGCCCGCGCCCGATGGTTCGGCCCACGCATATTGAAACCGACATCAACTCCAAGCCGCTGCTGCTCGTCGACGACGTACTCTTTACCGGCCGAACCGTCAGGGCGGCGATGGATGCGCTCGCCGACTTCGGCCGGCCGAGCGCGATTCGATTGGCGGCGCTGGTCGATCGCGGCGGGCGCGAGCTGCCGATCCAGGCGGATTTTGTCTCGCTGGTGCAGAAGGACGTGCCGATGTCGCATCGCGTGAAAGTGAAATTGGCGGAGACCGACGGGGCGGACGAGATCTTGATCGAACCGAGGAACGCAGGATGAGTGAATCGACTGAAGTTCGATGGACTCGCAAGCACCTGTTGGGGTTGGAGGAGTTGTCCGTTGACGAAATCAGCCTCGTCTTGGACACGGCCTTGTCGTTCAAGGAAGTTTCTACACGATCCGTGAAAAAAGTCCCCGCCCTCCGCGGCCGGGTGATGGTCAATGCGTTCTTCGAAGATTCCACCCGCACGCGAACCAGCTTCGCCCTCGCCGCCCAGCGGCTGAGCGCGGATATTCTCGACTTCTCCGAAAAAACCAGCAGCACCAGCAAGGGCGAGACCCTGATCGACACGGCCCGCAATATTGAAGCGATGGGCGTCGACATCATCGTCCTCCGCCACAAGGCCGCCGGCTCGGCGCATCTGCTGGCCCGCAGCGTCAAGTGCAGCGTGGTGAACGCCGGTGACGGTGCGCACGAGCACCCGACGCAGGGCCTGCTCGATCTCTACACCATCCGTGAGCGGTTCGGCAGGATCGAAGGCTTGAAGGTGGCCATCGTCGGCGACGTCGCCAACAGCCGGGTGGCGCGATCGAACATCTGGGCCCTCACCAAATTCGGCGCAAAAGTCTTCCTCGTCGGCCCACCGACACTGCTGAGTAAATCGTTCGAGCAACTCGGCTGCAACGTGGTGCACAGCTTCGATTCGATCGTCGGCGATATGGACGTGATCAACATGCTCCGCGTGCAGTTCGAGCGCATCCAGAGCAGTCAATTCCCCAGCGTACGGGAATTCACTCGCATGTATGGGCTAACTTGGGACCGCTTCCAGCGCTGCAAAAAGGACGTCTTCGTTATGCACCCAGGCCCGATGAATCGCGGCATAGAAATTCAAAGCGACATCGCCGACGGGCCACAGAGCGGCATTCTTACGCAAGTTACGAACGGGTTGGCGGTGCGGATGGCGGTGCTCTACTTGGTGTCGCAGGTGGGGGGGCAATCATGACCATTCTCATCAAAAACGGTACGGTGATCGATCCATCGCGAAAGTTAGAAAAGAAATTAGATGTTCTGATCAAGGACGGAAAGATCGCATCACTCGTAGCCCCGAACGCAAGTTCGGGGTCGGCCGATCACGTGATCGACGCCACCGACAAATTTATCACGCCCGGATTGATCGACATTCATGTCCACTTCCGCGAGCCCGGCGATGAAGAAGAAGAGACGATCGCCTCCGGCGCCGCCGCGGCGGTGGCGGGGGGATTCACTACCGTTTGCTGCATGCCGAATACCAAGCCCACGCTCGATAACGAGGCGCAGATTGAATTCATCCTCCGCGAGTCGCAGCGGGTGGGGCTGGCCAATGTCTATCCGACCGGTGCGATTACTAAAGGCCGGGAAGGAAAAGAGCTCGCAGAGATCGGCCAAATGCACGAGCGCGGGGCCGTCGGTTTTACCGACGACGGCGTTGGTGTCGGCGATGCATCAGTGATGCGCAAGGCGCTGCAATACGCGAATATGTTCGACACGGTACTCATGCAGCATTGCGAGGAACCGACGCTCAGCAAGGGCGCGATGCACGCCGGCCTGGTCAGCACCACGCTCGGCATGCCTGCCGTGCCGGCGGAGGCGGAACAACTCATGATCGCGCGCGATCTGCTGCTCAACCGCACGATCAACTGCCGCTACCACGTGCAGCACATCAGCACCGCGTGGAGCGTGGAACTCATCCGTCGCGGCAAGAAGGACGGCCAGCGTGTGACGGCCGAAGTGGCGCCGCATCATCTGCTTCTGACCGACGAATGCTGCCGCGATTTCGATACGAACTTCAAGATGAACCCGCCGCTGCGTACCGCCGCCGACGTGGCGGCGTGCATCGAGGGCGTGAAGGATGGAACGATCGATCTACTGGCAACCGATCACGCGCCGCACCTGGCGGAAGAAAAGGAATTGGAATTCCAGTTCGCCCCCAACGGCATCATCGGCCTGGAGTGTGCACTGGCGCTCTACATCAAGGCCCTGATCGAGCCCGGGCATATTGGTTGGATACGGATGATCGAAATGATGACGGTCAAGCAGGCGCAGATCGTGAAGCTGAAGAAGGGCACGCTGGCCGAAGGGGCCGACGCGGATGTGACGATCATCGATCCGAATCTGAAGTGGAAGATCGACAAGGAGTCGTTCGTCAGCCGAAGCCGCAACTGCCCGTTCCACGGCTGGGAAGTCACCGGCCGCGCCGTCTGCACGATCGTCGGCGGGGCGGTGAAGTGGACGTTGCCGGCTTAGTTCGCTTCAGCTATCGATTCGATGCGAGAGTATCTCTCGAGGGAACCTTGGGCGCCAGTGAAGGATCGTCCAGGTTCGCGTGGAATTGAGTGATTTCGGGCTCGGGCCACATCTCTTGTGAACCGCTCGTTGAGACAGTTTTACCCGGCAAGGGTTGAATGCTCCAACCAATGTAGACCGCCAAGAGGGGCACAAAGGCTACCGTCACAATGCGATTGATCATCTCATTCTCCGTAAGTATTTGATCGAAGCATCCTTGCCTCAATCCACAGGTCGACTCATACGTCGAGCCAATCCTGATTAATGCAGGTATCGGACTCCCATGGCCAAGGTCTTGATGGATTTAGAGGGTTCCGCGTTATCGGACGTTCGCGGAAAAAGCGACAACTCGTTGGACTTATTCGCGGGCTTTTGATTCCGCGGATTCAATCGCTGCGCTCAACGAAGCTTCCTCCGCCGGCCCGCGGTAGCGCGAACCGTTGATGAAGAATGTCGGAGTTCCGCGAACGCCGCTTCGGGCGCCGCTGTCGAGGTCGGCGAGGATTCGATGCTCGAGTTTCGCCGACTCCCGGTCGCGCTCAAACCGGTAAAGTTCGGCATTGAGCCGCAGCGCCAGGTGCGTGAGATCGACGTCGGCAATTTCGTGATGCAGGCGGAAAAGCTCTTCGTGCATTTCCCAGAACAACCCCTGAGCGCCGGCCGCCTCAGCGGCGCGGGCGGCGGCGCTGGCGCCGGGGTGGATCGAGCTTTGCGGGAAGTGCCGAAAGACAATCCGCAGCCGGTCGCCGAACCGCCGGCGGAGCGCCATCACAATTGGCTGGGCATTGATGCAGTCCGGGCACTCGTAATCGCCGTACTCCACGAGCGTCACCGGCGCTCCGGGCGGGCCGAGCATGTGATCGGTCTCGTTCACCGGTTCGGCCAAGTCCGGCGGAGGATTGAGAGGGGTTTGGCTCAGAGTCACACTCTAATCTGATCAGGACAGGCAGAAAGATTCAACTGGTTGCCAGTGTTCAGATCAGAATGCAGGACATCGCCGAGCGGCGCGGCGGTTCGCCGTTTCATCGAATAGGCACAATGGATTGACTAAACAAAGTCGAGTTTCTTGCGTCCCTTGGGAAGAATTCGAGAACTGTCGGTGCCGAGGAATTGTTCGAGGACGGTGGCGTAGCAGTCGCGGAAGTCGACATTGAACGTCAAGTCGCCGTCTTCGAGCTTGTCCATCTTCGGGTACTTCCCGTACATGCCGCCCTTCACGCTGCCACCGGCGAAGAACATGATGCTGGCGGCGCCGTGATCGGTGCCGGCGTTGCCGTTTTCTTTCACGCGTCGACCGAACTCGCTGAAGCACATGACCAGCACGTCCTTGTCGCGTTTTTCAGCCTTGAGGTCATCGAGGAACGCGGCGATCGCGCTGCTGTACTGGGCCATGAGATTTCCATGGCCGTTCGCCTGGTGGGCGTGCGTGTCGAACCCGCCGAGGCTGATGTAGAAAATTTTCGTCCCACAATTTTCCACGATCATCTGCGCGAAGACCGACATTCCCTGCCCGATCCGGCCGGTCGGGTAGGCGACCTTCGGCGTGCGCGGGTTCTTGAGAATCTTTTTGATCAGCTCCGTGCCTTTCACGATGTCCTGCCCGGTCGACATGATCACTTCGTCGGCCGAAAGGGCGGTCGTGCCGTCAGGGCCGTGGCCGAGTTCGTCCATCGCGGGGGCGTCGCCGTCTTTCATGTTCTTATAAAGCGTGCTGATGGCGACCGATTCGGGCTTGCCGTTCTTGGGGTAGAAATCGTCGATCGCGTTGATGCTGATCGCCGGGGCACGCCCCGACTTGAGCAGCAGCGGGCGATTCTGGCTGTAATGCACTATCGGAACGACCGATTTGTTGTCGGCCATCTTGTACTTTTCGTACCACCGGCCGAGCCAGCCGGTGTTGAATTCATTTCCGGAATCTCCGCGGTGCCAGATCTCCATGCTCTTGAAGTGCGAGCGGTTGGCGTTGGGATATCCGACGCCTTGCACGACGGCCAATTCCTTGTTTTTGAACAGATCGTTAAACGGCGCCAGCGAAGGATGCAGGCCGGCCCAGTCGTCGAGCATCAGGACGTCGTTTTTCGGAATCGCGAGTGTGGGGCGGGCGATCGCGTAATTCGGGTCGTTGATCGGAATGACAGTGTTGATTCCGTCGTTGCCGCCGTTGAGTTCGAAGACGACGAGGATCTTGTCCTTGGTCGTCGCGTCATTTTCCGCCGCCCGGGCCTGGGCCAGGTTCATCAACATCGCCGGGACAGAGCCGCCGATGGCGACGACGCTTGCACCACTCTTGAGGAACTCTCTTCGTGTGAAAATCATGCTGGTCTCCTTGATCGGACGAACTCAAAGCATTCTGCGACGAATCGGCCGGACTTCAACACAGCTGGTACGTCGGCGAGCACATCACCAGGCGAATCAAACCGCGAATCTTCGCCTCGCGATCGGCCGCGGGCAAACGTACGACTGGTGAACGGGCGCCGGCGGCTAAATATTCGCTCAGCGTCTTCTTCAGTTTTTCCGGCGGCTTCCGGTGGAGGAACCTCACGCTGAAATGATCGACCAATTCGGCGTTATCGCTCATAAAATTGTCAGCGATCAGCTTGCCGGTATCGAGCCCACACACCATGCCGCCCTTGCCCTGATCGACCAGCCCGCGAACCAGGCGGATTCTTTCCAGCAACGTAAAGCTGCTGATCCAAGCCTCGCCACCGGCCCAGCCGGAAACGTCCGGCGGGTTGTAAATATCCATCCCCATCGCGGCGGCGGCGTCGGCGTAGCTTTGGACGTCGTCGTGCGGCGCGTGCAGCGACCGCACCGTGCCCACCACAAACTCGATCGGGTTTTTGATCTGGTTGCCCACGTGCTCCGGCGCGAAAAACGCGGGCGACATGAACATCGCCTTCACCACGGCGCGGATCTCGCCATCCGATGCGATGTACGCGTCCACCATCGGCGCGATTTCGGCATCGGTCGGGTCCTGGCTGACGAAAAATTTCCACAATTTTCGGCTGATGAAGGTGGGCGTCTGCTTCATCGATGCCAAGCGATTGATCACGTCCTCGCCGTTCAGGTTGCCGGTCAGGCCCAGTAGCGATTTATCGCCGTCGTCATGCTGGTCGGCGACGAAGCGGTACGCTTTTCGGTCCAGGTTCCAGCCGGTGAAAGCGCGTGCGACTTGCTGAACGTCCTTCTCGCTGTAGTTTCCAAAGCCGAGGGTAAACAATTCCATCAACTCGCGGGCCCAATTTTCGTTCGGGGCGCCTTTGACGCTGACGTTGTTGTCGAGCCAGATGAGCATGGCCGGATCGCGCGCCATCGCCATCACGATGTCCCGGAATTTGCCCAGCGCCAAGCCTCGCAGCGTGTCGATCTGGTTGGCCATCAGCCGGGCGTCCTTCACCTTGCTGATGGCGGTTGCGAAGTGGTCGTGCCAGAAGAGCGTGAGTTTTTCACGGAAAAGATTGGGGGCATTGAGCATCCGCAGCATCCAGCCCGCCCGCAGACCCTTGCCTTCGTTCTTGAGGAAAACGTCGCCGATCGCGGAGGCGGCGGCTTCTTTGGGGCTCAGGGGGCGATCGAGCTGGTGCAGCATGTCGTCCAGCGTCGCGCGCAGACCTCGGTCGCTGGCGGTCACAATCTCGTCGATCGTCGGGCCGAGTGTGGCCCGTCGGAGCAGATGCGCTACTTGCGGATCGAATTCGATCATTAGATTTCCGAGGTGCCGGCTTCAACGCTACCGGGCAAAACCGGTAGCTACTGTGAGCAGTACTGTTATCCTAATATATCGCGATGATCGCTCCGTTGAAGTGGTTTTTCATTAATTTGCAAAATACGTTGCTAGTCCGCCAGTAACGCTCGGTTACTTTTTCGCCAATTCGGTTGATATGGCTCGATTTCGTCCAAAACACGTGATCAAGGTTGACGTGCCGATGGCCGCCATGTCGGACGTTGCGTTTCTCCTGATCATTTTCTTCATCGTTACCAGCAGCTTCAGTCACGCGCGAAAGCTGCCGCTCGAATTGCCCGGCGAGAAGACCGCCGACGTTCAATCCCAAAAACCGTCTCCGCCGCCCAGCGTTCGTGTCGCGGCGACGCGCGTGTTTTTGAACGATCGCCCACTGGAACTATGGCAGGTTACGGCCGACCTCCGGACGCTCCTGCTCGACAAGCCGCAGCCCAAGGACCGCGTCGTCATCCTGCGGGCGGAAGATAAAGTGCCCATGGAACGCGTGGTGGAAGTCATGGACGCGATCCGCTCGGCCGATGCGGTGGTCGGTTTCCTGGAACTGGACGCCAGATAACTTTCTCGGGACAAAGCCATCATGCGAAGTTCAGAACCACGCGACGTGCGACGACAACTTCTGAAATGCCTGGCGATTTTCCTCCTGTTCGCCGGCGGGGCGAGCGCATTCGGGCAGGCGACGCAGCCATCGGAGCGCGAGCAGCGCCTCGCCAACCGGGCCGGCGGGAAAATCAACTCCGAAGCCGCCGAGATGTTCCGCACCGCCGATACGACGTATCTCGTCGGCGATCTGACCCGCGCGTCTGAGCTGTACCGCCAGATTCTGACGGTCGCCCCCAACTCAGTCTTCACCGTTCGCGCCACGGCCCGGCTGGGCGACTGCGCGTACGAAGCCAAGGCGTTCGAGCAGGCGGTTCAGCACTACCGGCACGCGGTGCAGCTGGCCGTCGGCGACGCCGATGCCGATGAGCAGGCCGCCGGCGTGCGGGCCGATTACATGGTCGGGCAGTCTTACTTAGCGGCCAAGCAGTACACACAGGCCTTTGGCGCGTTCAGGCGATTTATCGATCACCATCCGGAAGACACGCTGGTCAACAAGGCGTACCAGTCGATCGGCGACGCCCACATGGCGCTCGAGCAGTTTCAGCAAGCGCTGGAAGCGTATCGCATGGTCGGCACGGTGTTCGAGAAGAAAGAAGTCGCCCACCGCCGCATTTCTCCTGGCCAACGCTTATACCTGCGCGTCAACGATGCCGACGTGAATATCGCCGACACGCCGCGTAGCGTTTTTGCCAAAGTGACAACGACTTCGGGCGATGAAGAGCGCGTGGAGCTTCGCCCTCTCGGCCTGCGAAGCTCGGTCTTCATCGCAACCATCCCCACCGAGCTAGGAAAACCCATCAAGAGCGGCCGGCTGAACGAAGCGTTCGCTCCGGAGAATGAGGAAAAGACCCGGGCGATGCTCGTCGAAGCGCAGCAGGCGCTGACGAACGCGGGGGAGCGTTCCAAGGAATTGGCAGAGCTGCAACGAGTGGGGCCGGGCGCTGATCCGGCCGGCTATGAAAAATCCCGCGCGGCGCTGTCGGCCGAGGTCGAAAAACTCAACCGTCGCTGTGCCGATCTGCAAAAGCAGGCCTGCGAGACGATCGATCGCGGGTTCCACAGTGTTGAGGCGTTGCTGGCGGAATGGTCGCCGCAACAGTCGCTGGCAGGCGTGAAATCGCGCTTGCCCACACCGACAACCAACCCGTCGGCGGAGCCTCGTCCTGACATCATCGCAAAGCTCAGCGAGGCCCAGCCCGACGCCGGCGATGCCGCGATGACCGAAGTGCTCTCCCGGCCGCTGGGAGGGAGTGAAGACGAGCTGGCCGTTCCCGACGCGTCGCGACGCGGCATGTCGCAGGCGGAGATCGACCGCATGCGGCTCGATGTCGATTCGTCGCCGACTGATCTGACTAACTTTGATAAGCGGCTGACCGCGCTGTCGATCTGGCACCGCTCGCTTCAGCGGCAATTCCAGCGGCTGGAAATCGCCGGCTCCGACACGATCACCGTCGAGTACACCGACGAGATCGGCCCCGACGGCCCGAACGACCCCGCCAAGGCCAAGCGCGTCGATACCATCAGCGTCGCCTCCGACGCCAGGATCGCGCTGCTCACGACCGACGGCGAGCAGGCGATCACGCAAGCAGTGCTGGGCGGCGAAATTCTCATTCGCGTGATTGACCCCGACCGCGACCTGACCGGCGGGCGGGATACCATTTCTGTCGTCCTGTGCGCGATCGAAGCACCGAACGCGAGATTAAAGGAGCTGCGTTCACAGTCCGATGCGCCGCCCGCAGCGCCGCCGACGACGCAACGGTCTACGCCGGGGCTGATTGCCACGCCGGTCGCACAGGCGGCCGATCAGGTGCCGCTGGTCGTTGATGGTGCGCCGCACATCACCGTCCACCTGACCGAAAAATCCGAGCACGGCGGCGTGTTCGAAGGAATCGCCACACTCACACCCAGCGCCCTGCAAATCGACGGCCAATCATTGCCGCTCGATCCGAAAAAGCTCCTCCGGCTTTCTTACAAGGACGACCTGGCCATTCACACGCCGGACGGTTTCGTCCACGCGATTCAAATCGACTGCGTGGCCGACCGCGGGGGGACGGTGGCCGCGGTGCAGTATCGCCTGACGCACCTGGACCTTCAGGCGAAGCTCGCCCGCGCGGTGGCTTCCGGCGAGATCGGGAAGATTTATCTCGAGCTCGGGCTTGAATCGCGCGGCAAGGCGTACCTCAACGCCGCCCAAAGCGACTGCCGCGACGTTGCCCAGCTTGCGGGCAAATCCGCACTCGGTGAAGAGGCGCTTTACCACTCGTGGCAGATTTACTTTTACGCCGGCCTGCTCGATGAATCGGTGGCGGCGGCGAATCGGTTGATTTCGTCTTACCCGCTCAGCGAATACTGCGACGATGCCATGCTCGCGATCGGCAAGGCCTCGCTCGAGCAGGGAAAGAAGGCCAATGAACAATCCATCGCCGCCGGGCGGCAGGCGTCGCTCAACCGCGATCTGCAGCGGGCGGTCAATCAGCTCGACGCGCTGGTGCAGAAATATCCGAATAGCCCGCTGGCGCCGGAAGCGCTTTACCTCGTCGGACAGGCGAAAGTTTCCGCCGGGCAGACGGGGCTCGATGCGTTTGAACGTCTAGCCAAGCAATTCCCCGACAGCGGATTCGCCGCGCGGGGCCTGATCCAGGCGGCCGACTACTACGTTTCTATCGCCGACTTCCGCCGCGCCCAGGAATACTTCGGCCGAGTACTGATCGACTACCCCGATAGCCCGCAGCGCGGCGAAGTCCTGCTTCGCCGGGGCATCTGCCAGTACAAGCTCGGCCAGAATGCCGACGCGCTTCAGACGCTTTACCAGATCGCGGAAGACAACAGCGGTGGCGAACTGGCGGCACAGGCTCGGAAATACATCAACGCGATCAACCAGTCGCGCGGAGAACAGAAATGAAACTTTCACGCGCAACGCTTTTGTGGGTTTGCGTCTGCAGTCTCCTGGCGGCGGTACCGGCCGGGGCGCAGAATCGGCCGAAGGCAAAGGCGCCGCAGCGGTCGACCGCGGACGTGCTCCACGAAGCCGAAGCGGCGCGGAACCACGGCGACATCGTGCAGGCCACCACGCTTTTCGCCGCGGCGCGGAAGGCCAATGACTTCAGCGCGGCCCGTCCTTCGCCGGAGTTGATTTTTGCTGTCGGCGATTATCAGTTCGCGCAGGGCTCGCTTGATTCGCAGAACCAGGCGCTGGAGACGTATGACCTGGCGATGAGCGTATGGGGCCGCGAGCTTTCGCCTTTCAATGTCGCGCAGATGCGAACTCGCCGCGCCGAGGTGCTGAGCTGGCAGGGTAAGCTCGATCTGGCGCGCGACGAAATCAACTCGCTGCGAACGGCGTACAAGGACGACCGTCGGGTCAACCTGCTGGCGGACCTGGCGGCGGCGAATCTGCTGCTCATTTCCAACCAGGGCGAAGCCGCCCGCGATGCGCTGCGGCCGCTCGTCGAGCTCAACGACGAGGTCATCACGCCCGCTGCCTTGTTCGCCATGGGGCGGTGTTACGTCCAGCTCAAGCAGCCGGACCAGGCCGTCGCCACGTTTCGGACCTTGTGGAATCGCTACGGCGAATCTGAATTCGTGAAACGCGCGGTCTATCTCATCGGTCAGGTCTATTTCGATCGCGGCGATTTTCTCGAAGCCCGCAAGCTTTACGAAGCGTGCGCCGTGGTCGGCGCTTCGATGCAAACCCGCGTTCGCGTCGGCGATGACTTAATCGTGAAAGTGTCTGACCCGGACTACTTCGCGCGAACCCGCGCTCAATCGCTCATCGTCACGCTCACCGTTCCCTCCGGCGACGAAGAAAAACTCCGGCTGGAAAAAAATCCCGTCAGCGATCAGCTCTACGTCGGCCGAATTCAGACCGCGCTGCTGCTGCCCAAGCGCAATGACGGTCAGCTTCAGGTGGCCGGGAGCGATGTGATCAGCATGTCGTACAGCGGGCAAACGGGTAAGGCGTATGAAGTGACGGTAGTCGACGACGGGGCGATCAATATCGACAGCGTAGAGCTTCCCGCGCCGCAGCCGCGGCACGATCGATCGCTCCCCAAGCCCGCCGAGCGGCGCGGCCAGCGCGGCGGTCAGCCGATCGTCTTGCCGACCGGCAAAATCAGCAGTGGGTCGGTTTCCGCGGGCAGCCCGATCTACGTTCAGATCGTCGATGCCGATCTCGACACCACCGACCAGCCCGACACCGCCGTCGCTGAAGTGCTCGCGACGCTGAAGAACGCGACGACCGACACCGTCAAGGTAACGCTGAAAGAGACCGGCGCTCGGACTGGTGTTTTCGTCGGCATAGTCAAGACCGAACCGATCGCCGCCGGCGCCGTCGCTTCCAGCGAAGCGGGCGACCGCCGCGCGTATCTCGCGATCGACGGGGACGATAAGACATCATGGAAAGCCAAGCCCGGCGGACTCAAAGAAGGTCAAAAGCATTTCATCGAGATCGATCTGCGCCAGCCCGCCGAGTTGGGAACGCTCACGTGGGGGCCGACGGCTTCCGGAATGGCCAACGCGCCGACCGCCATGCGGGTCATTCTTCGCGGCGACGGAGTGGATGTCACGCTGGACGTGAACGGCAAGCCAAAGGCAACCGATAACACGGTCGATCTGAAGAAGACGTTCGCTCGGACGATCCGTCTCGAATTCGATTCATTTGAAGGCGACGCGCCGGCCGTCGGTCAAATCATCATCACCGATTCCGCCGGCGAACAACTTATTCCCACAGGAGTTGATCCCGCCGCGCCTGAGCGCAAGGAGCGGCTCGCCTTTGACGTCGGCTACCAGGTTTTCGCCCGGTACGTTGATGAAGAGAACGAAACGCCGGGCGTGAAGGTCACGCGAGAGAGCCGCAAGCTCGGCGTTCGCTACGACGACGCCCGGGTTGCCCTGGCATCGGTTGAAGGTGAAGGCAAGGATCGCCGCGTCAGCCCGGCATGGCGGCTTGAACGTGAAGGGCAGCAGCAGATCGTGGTGACCGATTCCGATGCTGATATCACGCCGGATATTGATGCGATACAAGTGCAGGTTCAATCCGAGTCCGGGGATTCACAGTTGCTCACGGCCGAAGAGTCCGGGCCCGCAACCGGATCATTCGTCGCCGCCGTGCCTGTCGCTTCGGGAAAGGCCGCCCGTGACAACCCGCGACTGCTGGAAGTCGAACCCGGCGATCTGGTGTGGTTCACCTACATGGACGATCGGAACATAAATCCCGGCTACCGCACGTTCCGCCAGCAGTGGGTTTTAGAAAATCAACCGACGGCGGGCGATTTCGTCTCGCAATCACTCGCGGCGACGGCATGGCCATTCGAAGTCAAACCGACCGCCGACGGTGAAATGCAGGCGGTGGCGCGACAGGTCGGTCGCGGTCGCGTCGTCGTTCAGTTTTCCGACGACGATGCGTTGGCCGATGCCACGCGGACGGTCACGGCGCACGTCAATGCGCTGATGGGCGACACGAGCCTCGACACGGTGCTCCGGCCGAACGGGCCGGGGACGGCAACCAAGGCCGTCGACCTGGTCCTTGGCGACAAGGAAACCGCCGGCCGACTCGATGCGGCTCAGGAGGACGCGGGCGACGTCAAAGGTAAGAAACGAGCCCCTCGCGCCGGCGCCAACGCTGAGATCAGCGTGACCGGCGATGACCTGATCCGCATCGCCGCCACCGACGAGCACGTTCCCACTGCCGATTTGGTTGTGCGACCCGTCATGGCCGAGGCGGCGTTGACCGCGCTTCTCGCGGCGCCGCCGAACGAGCGCACGAAAGACGTTCTGCCGCTGATCAAGTTGAGCGATCCGATACGCCGCGTCATAAAGCGGCAGGACGAGCGCTTAAGCGCGTTCAAGGCGGATATGGGCGTCCGCCTGCTGGCGCTGCATCGATCGTCTGAGCAGTGGAACCAGTATCGGCAGACGTTGCAGGCGCAATTGTCAGCTCACGCAGACAACGCCGAGTTTTCTGAAGGTTTGAAGCGTCAGTTATCGACTGTGGACGCGCAGCTCGCGCTGATCAAGAGTCGAACCGAGCGGCTTACTGCGCTCGGCGCGATCGAGGCGAAGGATTTCCCCGCCGTTCAAGTGCCGGAAGAAGCCCGTACTGCCGCCGATCCGGCGGCCGCGGTTGAAAGTGGGCCGCTCATTCCCGGCATGTCATTTCAGGTCGTGATCGACGACCCGGACATCAAAGCCGACAAGCTCCCGGTCCGCCTGCGCAGCGTTGATGGCCGACTCGTCGACGTGCTGACAGCCGACGCGGTTCGCCAGGCCGACGGCACGTTTGCAGCGAAGGTCGAGACCGAACGAAGCAGCGAACGCGGCGACACCAACAAGCTGAGTCTTCTTCCCGGTGGCGAAGTCATCGTCGATTACCAGGACACCGCCGAGCCAGTGAAGATGACTTCTGAGCGCGTGCTTTACTTCGCGCTGGCGAGCGACGCATCGGTTCGAAGCATGAACTCCAACTACGTCGATGAAGTCAGCCAGATCCGTCTCGGGCAGGACGTGTACGTTGAAGTGACCGACTACGATGCCGACCGCAGTTCCGCCCTCGACGCCATCCTCGCCCACGCCAAAAGCAATCGCGGCGACGAGCAACTGGTGATGCTCACCGAAACCGAACCACACAGCGGCGTGTTCCGCGGGAGTTTCAAGACGGATTTCGCTGACCCGATCAAAGACGACGGCGTGCTGCAGGCCGGCTACGGCGGCGCGATCGAGATCGCCTACGACGACTACCTCCGCCTCACGCCGGCCTCGCCGATCCGAAAGACTGTCAGCATCAGGATCACTGGCGGCAGTGACGGGCGAATCGAAGTTTTCAGCCGGCAGTTTCACGACACGCGCGAGGAAATGGAACTCTGGTACCGAACCGGCGAGGCCGCGTATCAGGTGGGGCGGAAGCTCTATCTTGCCGGCGCGCTGGCGCGGGCCGAGGAGAATTTGTCGGAGGCGACGGACTATTTCAAAGTGCTCGTCGACCGTTTCCCCGACGACCCGCTCGCGGCAAGCAGCAACTACTACCTGGGCAATATTGAATCACTTCGCGGCAATCACCGCGAGGCGCTGGCGCGGTTCCAGGAAGTAGTGTCGCGATGGCCTAAGAGTGAGTTCGTCGCCCGTGCACGTTTCAAGATTGGGCAGGCGTACGAGGATCTCGGGCAGTTCGAGCAGGCGGCCGACGCGTACGTGTTGCTGACGTATCACCATCCGGACGACGAGCACGTTCCGCTGGCGATGATCCGCATGATGAATCGCTACGCCAAGACTGAAGAATGGGCCGACGCCGTGGCCATCGCGCAGCGGTTCGTGGAGAAGTTCCCTGCCCATGAACAGTCGGGCGCAGTGGCGCTTAAGGCCGGCCAGTGGCTGACGGTCAGCGGGCGAAACGAGCAGGCGCTGGCGTGGTACACCCGTGCTGAAAAGACCTTTGCCACCAGCGATCGAGACATGCCCGCGCTGCTCTATTGGCACGCGGCAACAATGATCCAGGGCGGCGGTGTAGGGAAGCAGGGACAGCGCGCCGACAAGATTCACGAATGCCTCAACCGCGTGGTTTACGATTATCCGCGCAGCGAATACGCCGGGCTGGCGAAGGTCGCGCTCGAGCAGATCGACCAAAAGAAGTAACGCGTCGCCAACGATGGCGGCAAGAGGGCCATGGAGATTCTCGGCTACATCACGGTAACGGTCATGCTGCTCGGTGGGGCGTGGCTGCTGCTGCGCAACGGCCGGGCGATGGCGGGCGTGCCTGTGACGGTTTCGCGTGCGGTGGTCGCGCCGTTCGATCGCCGCTTTCGCGGGTACGTTGGCGTCGGTCTGTTGACGCACGGGCTGGTCATCGGCCTGTCGATCCTCCCGCTCCGCGGCTGTCTGCACGAACGCCCGCTCGGCATTGTCGGCGGGCAGGGGACGACCATCGCTCAAGGTCAGATCGCTACGAATCTCCAGCAAGTGCTGCAACAGCAGAAAATTCAGAACAAGCAACAGCAGCAGCACCGGCAGATCACGCGTGACAGCCTGCTGCAGATTCTCCGGGAAAAAAACGTCGAAGTCAGCGAAGACGAGCAGCAGCAACTTCAACGCGCGGTGGATAACGTCGGCCTTCCCGGTGGGATCGGTCACGGCACGACCGCGGCCGGCTCGCCGTTCGGTACGCGTATCGGTGGTGAACTATGGCTGTATCGCGTGAAGCATTCCGGCGAAAACTGGGATGCCAATCCCAAAGCTCTCCCAATCTTGCTCGAGGAAGTACAAAAGGCGTTTCCGAATCTGAAGGTGTCGTCCAAGGAGGAAGTCATCACGCTTGCGGACCTGCCTCGACATAAGGCGCAATATTTTCCGACGCTGCTGTTCATGACCGGCACAGGATCGGTGTCGGCCAGCGCGCAGGAAAAGAAAAATCTCCGCGAATACTTGCAAGCCGGCGGTCTGGTGGTGGCGGATTCGTCGGGCGGCAACTTCGAGCAGAATTTCAAGCAGTTCATTCGCCAGGTGTACGGTCCCGGCAAAATCCGACCCATCGAGCTCGATCACGAAATCTATCGCGGCGAAAAAGTGCTCTACCAGCTTTCGCACGGCTGCCCGATCTATCGCGCCCATGGCAAGCAGGATGACGCCGAGGGCATGTTCGACACCGACGGCCGGCTAATGGTCTTCATCAGCCCGGGCGACATGGGCAGCGCCTGGGCGAGCGTGGCGATGGGAAAATCGCGGGCGGGCGTGGAGCGGGCATTCCAGATGGGGACGAATCTCGTCTCGTGGAGCATGAACACCGTGCACGACAAGCGCGAAGATAAGAAGCCGGAGAAATGAAGCACGCCTTCCGATCCATTCTCCTTTCGGCAATCGTCGCGGTCGCGCTGCTGGCAGCGAACGCGATTGCCGGCGATGACGGGCTGGCGCCGGACTATGAATTCAAGCGCCTGACCGAGTCGATGCAGAAATCCGCGCCCAGCCAGGAACTGGTGGATACGCTGTACACGTTCATGGAAAAGTGGCCGCACGACTCGCGCGACGACCAGGTTCAATTCTGGATCGGGCAGGTGCAGCAGAATCGCAAGTTCCACAATGAAGCGATCAAGGAGTTTGGATTCGTCGTGAAGGAGTATCCCAAGAGTCCGCTGGTGTCCTCCGCACTTCGCGCGCAGGCCGAGAGCTATCTGGCGATCGACAAGCACAAAGAGGCCGATGACTGTTTCACCGCGATCGTCGATCGCAAGCCCGCCGACTTCAACGCCGACCCGACTGCGACCAGACTTTTCCGCGAGGCGGTGATCTGGCTGGCTGAACGGTCGATGAAGCAGAAGGAACCGAAAGTGGACCAGGCCGTCGCGCTGCTGGTGCAGCTTCCGGATCAGCGTGAATCGGTGACGCGCATTGTCGAAGTTTATCTCAACGTCGACCGGTACGACGACGCGTTGAAGACGATCGACCGTCTGCCGGAATCGGATCACCTGCTGGGCTACCATCTGATGATCAAGTTCTACGGCGACCGCCCGGGCGTGTTAAACCTGTTCAACTTGCTTGGCCGCGTAATAGACCATGAGAAACCGGCCGGGCCGATTGATGAAATTGTGCGCAAGATCGTCGCCGCCATGGGGAGAAAAGACGCTGGCGAGCAACACAAGGCATTGGAGCGCGTGGCGGCGCAGTACGTTCGTCTGAAGCGCTGGGCGGCGTTCAGCCTCTGCGAAATGGACAAGGGCTCGGATCTGCCGCGGCTCACCGCGTTCGTCGGCGATTACCGCAGCGGCGGCGACGTCGAGCAGTGCAAAACCTGGATCGGGGCGTTCTACGAAAGCGCCGGCGACCCTGCAAAGGCGCGAGAAGCGTACGGGCTGCTCAATGACCACGTCGCCGGGCATTTTCTTATCGCGGAAACGTACTACGGCCCGCGGGCGAAGAAAAAAGATCTGGATGGCGGCGAGAAAGAACTGACGGAGATCGTCAAGCGATTCTACTCCAACAACGCCTGCTGCGAGGCTCTGACTCGCCGCTCCGATCTGCAGGCAGGGCCCATGAAAAAGACCGACGCTGCCATCGCGACATTGCGGGAGCTTGTGGATCGCTTCCCGACTGAAGCGAACTGGCCGGTGCAGTCGCTGATGCGCATCGGCCAGTTGCTGCGCGGGCAGAAGAAGTATGATGAAGCGATCGTCGCGTACGAGAAGCTGATCCTGAATTACGGCCAGAACGCCGCCATTCGCAGGGCATGGTTGGAAATCGCCGACTGTTACGAGTCCAAGGGCGAACCGGAAAAGGCGATCGAGACGTACAAGACCGTTCTGCGGAAATTTCCCCGCACCGGCGAGGCCAGTCGCGCTCACACGGTGCTTGAAACGAAATACGACGTCGCCGATACCGACGTCAGCGATCGGTGATCAGTTGCCGTCAATCGGCAGTTGACCGCCGGCGGAGTTTGCGAGAATTAAAATATGTGGGAACTCATCGTCAAAGGTCAGTGGTTCATGGCGCCGTTACTGGTGTGCAGCGTGCTCACCATCGCGGTGATTCTCGATCGATTTCTAGCCCTGCGCGCACAGCGGCGAGAGGCCGGCGCGTTTCTGGCGGAATTCGACCGACTCGTTCAGGCTCGCGACCTTGCCGCCGCGCGCAAATTCTGCGAGTCGCGCCCGAGCGTGATGGCGGGCATGATGCTGGCCGGCCTGAATCGCTACGACGAGCTTCGCCGGCAGGATTCGCTCGCGTTCCTGCATGACCAAGTCAATCGAAGCATCGAAGAGCACGGCAGCATCGCCGTCGCCGAGCTGGAGACGCATCTGGGCATGCTGGCCGGCGTGGGGACGATCGCGCCGCTCCTGGGGTTTGCCGGAACTGTCACCGGCATGATCGAGGCGTTCAACGCCATCGCGCAGGCCAATGACATCAACGTTACGCTCGTTGCCGCCGGCATCAGCCAGGCGCTGATCACCACCGCCGCGGGGCTGCTGATTGCGATTCCCGCGATCATCGCGTTCAACTACTTCACGCAACAGGTCGGCGAACTGACGCTTGCGATGGAAGGCTCGGCCAATTCACTATTGGGCGAGCTGGTACGCCTGGCGATCGACAATGGAACCCAGAAGTGAAGCCACGATGAAGCTCAAACGCCGCCACAAAATCACGCCGACGATCCCGCTCTCAAGCATGGCAGACTTGGCGATGTTGCTGCTAGTGTTCTTCGTAATCTGCGGCAAGGTCTCCACGCGATCCACCGTCGCCGTGGAGCCGCCCGTGAGCTTAACCGGCGAAGAAATGCCCAAGGCCGCGCCGGTGATCGTGACCGTTACTGCCTCGGGGGAAACGTATCTCGAAGGCCGGCTCGTCGATCCGAAAGAGTTGCTCGATGAATTGGAGGCGATCATGCAAAGTCGTTCAGATCGCCAGGGCCGAACCGTGCAGATCGAGGTGGACCGCCGCACTTCGTACAAGGATTACGTGGTGGCCGTTGATGCGGTGAATCGCGTGAAGGGTTACGTCGAACTGAAGGTGAAGCAATGAGCCTTTCTGCAGAAAATGAATCGACTTCGGCACCGGCCGCTCGTCAGAACAGCGCCGGCGCCAAGCGGCTGTGGAAGTTGCTGGGGTGGGTTGCGCTGGGGCACGTCGTTGTGATCCTGGCGCTCAGTCCGGGGTTGTACTGGTCGAACAGCAATTCGCCGGAAGACCTCTTTGCGCGCGGCGAAGCAGCGATGAAAGAGGGCAAGTACGCCGAAGCGATGGAGTTGTTCCGTAAGGTGATGGACCAGCAGCCCAAGCCTCCGCCGATCTATTCCAAGGCCGCCGAGTTCCATCGCCTGGCCGATCGACTAGGCCGCCAGAACGCCGGCAAGGAGAGCGAATCCGCCGAACGCGCAAAGGCCACCGCCGCCGACGCCGCGCCGGCGACGCAGCCGGTCTCGCTCACTCCCGTCGTCCCGAAGGAAATGCCGAACACCAGGGCGCCGACCACCCAAACTGTCGAGCCGTACATCCCGCCGGAACTGAGGGGCCGCGTTGGCGCGCCGTAATAGTTCAGGCATCACAGCAGGAATAGCGCCGGCACCAGGCGGGGAACGAGGCCGAGGGAAAGCAGGGCGATTCCTGCAGTTGTCGTCTCAAATTTAGATCGTGAAGTCTCCAGACATGTCATTGGGCCCGCTCGGATTCGAACCGAGAACCAAGGGATTATGAGTCCCCTGCTCTAACCGTTGAGCTACAGGCCCCGGTTGGGTGAGGGGGCGTTACAGCGCTAGTTCATTCTTTTCGCCGGTGCGGATGCGGATGGCTTCGACCACCGGATAGACGAATATCTTTCCGTCGCCGACTTCCCCCGTGCGGGCCGCTTCTACGATGGCGTTGACCGCCGCTTCGCGTTCTTCGGACTTCACGCAGATCTTCAGGAGCACCTTGGGAACGAATCCGATATCCAGCCTGGCGCCGCGATACCGCTCGGTATGACCCATCTGTCGCCCGAAGCCTTTGCATTCAATCGCGGTGACGCCGAGGATGCTCAGCTTCGCCAGTGCGTTTTTGACTGCATCGAGCTTGTTCGGCTTAATTACTGCTTCGATCATCTGCATGCCAAACTCCTTGGAAGCTGGGTTGGAACTATCATCGAGAACGTCGGCCATCATAGCTTTTGGCCGACCGATGACAAACTGGTTCAAAAATGATGGGATCAGTTCTGTCGCGTGGCTTCATCGAGCACGTGCTCAGCCACGTAGATCGGCACGTTATTCGCGATGCCTAGCGCGATGGCGTCGCTGGGCCGGCTGTCTATTTCGACGAGGTTGCCGCTCTGGCGAATGACGATCTGCGCGAAGTAGGTCTGGTGCTCGAGGTTGTTAATGTCGATGCGTTCCAGTTCCCCGCCGAGTTCCTCGATCACGTTTGCGAGCAGATCGTGCGTGAGAGGCCGCGGCGTGACCTTCCCCTTCAGGCGCCGATCGATCGCCTGGGCTTCGCCGTCGCCGATCACGATCGGGAATTTTCGTTCGCCTTCGACTTCTTTCAGGATGATGATTTGCTCCTGACGAAGCTCAGAGATGATGATCTTGTGGAGTTCCATCAGAATCGGCATGCCGCGCTCCTTAGCTGCAAGAGACTAGAACTTCCTGCCCGGCGCAAGTCAAGACGATTTTAACCTGAGCCCCGATGCCTATAATGCGATTCTATGAAGTCACGTTCGGGCCGCACTGTTTTGAGTTGGATGATCGTCTGCGCCGTGGTCGCCGTGCTAATTGCCGCGGCCGCCGCGATAGGCTGGCGCGTATTGCGGCCGGGCGTGCAGGTGACGCGAATGGTCGAAGGGCCGGTCGTGCAGGCGTTCTACTCCACCGGCACGGTTGAGCCGGTTCGCGAATTTCCCATCAAGGCCAACCACGCCGGCATTATCACGAAGATGCTGGTCGACAAGGGCGACCCGATCAAACTCGGCCAGTTGCTAGCGATGGTGGAAGAGAAGGATTTGCAGTTCGCGCTCGATAAAGCCGTCGCTGAATTGAACGAGAAGACGGCGCGGATGGACGAAAAAACTTCGCCCGTTCTCAAGGAATTTGACGCCCGCATCGCCGCCAACTCCGACATGCTCGGCATCGCCAAGCGCGATCAGGACCGCGTGGCCGGCCTCCTCGAGCGCGATGCCGCAACGCAATTCGATGCCGACCGCGCCGCCGATCGCGTGCAGCAGATGCTCAGCGAAGTCGAATCCCTTAAGTCCCAGCGCGCCGCCAAGCAGTTGGAACTGAAGAAGGAAGTCGACGTCGCCAAATCCGCCGTGGCGGTAGCGAAGTGGAATTTGGATCAGCAAAACATTCTCTCGCCGACCGACGGCGTGGTGCTCGATCGGCCGGAATCCATCGGCACGCGCGTGGCGGTGAACGATCACCTCATGCAGGTGGCTGACGTTCGGCCGGAGAATCTGGTCATGCGGGCGCAGGTGGATGAAGAGGACAAGAACAAAGTCCGCCTCGATCAGATCGTGGAGATGACGCTTTATTCCTTCCCCGACCAGGTGTTCAAAGGCAAGGTCACGAAGATTTACCCCAAGGCCGACAGCGAGCGGCGGACGTTTGAAATCGACGTGGTCCTGAGCGTGCCGAACGATCATTTCGCGGCCGGCATGACGGGTGAGCTGGCGTTCATTATGGACGCGAAGCCCGTCGCGATGGTGATCCCGAGCCAATCGGTGCAGAAGGACAAAGTCTACGTCGTCCGCGACGGCCGACTGACGGTGGCGGACGTGAAGATGGGACTGCGGAGCGTCGAACGCGTCGAAATTCTTTCCGGCCTTGCCGCGGGCGATCAGGTGGTTGTCAGCCCCGTTGGCGATATGAAGGAAGGGCAGCGCGTGCGGACGGAAGAGGTTGATCCGCAAGTTGCCGCGAATCTCAACAAGAAAATCGTGGAGCAGCCGCTCAACGGGTTCAACTAGGGCAACAATCCCATGCGATGGTTCGTGGCGGTTCGATATTTCCTCTCGCACAAGCGGCAGTCGCTCGTCTGCATCGCGGGCGTGACGATCAGCGTGACGATGTTCATCGCCATGACGGCGATGATGCAGGGGTTCACCGATAAATTCATCATCGAGACCGTGGAATCCGGCGGCCACATCACCATTCACGACGAACCGCGCGAGAAACAGACGGCCATCTTGGAGCGAGTCTTTACGGATCCGAATGCGCTGCTGGTGGTTGAAGGCGTGAAACCTCGCGACAACGTGAAGAAGATCAAAAACCCCGAGGGCCTGATCCGCCAGATCCGCCGACTGCCCGGCGTGGTCGATGCGGCCCCGGTCGTGAGCGGCGACGCCATCGCCACCTACGGCACGAAGACGATCGGCCTGTCGATCTTCGGCGTCGAGCCGACCCGGCAGCAGGCGGTCACCACAATCGGGAAGGACATCGTCGAAGGTAGTTTCGACCGCCTGAAGACCGCTGCCGACGGAATCGTGCTCGGCAAGGGCGTGGCGGACGTGCTGGGGGCGCGGATGGGGGACATCGTCTCCCTCTCCAGCCAAACCGGCGGCCGGGCGACGGCGAAAGTCGTCGGCATTTTCGCTACCGGCATTACGCCAGTCGATTATTCTCGCTGCTACATGCTGCTGAACAACGCCCAGACGCTGCTGGATAAAAAGAACATCGTGAACGAGATCGTCATCCGCACGAACGACTACGAGCGCGCCCGCGAGTATGCCGCCCAGATTGAATCGGTGGCCGGTTACAAGACCGAGAGCTGGCAGGAATCCAACGCCAACTTCCTCAAGATTTTCAGCGTGCAGACGATCATCACATACATCATCACCGGCGCGCTGCTGATCGTGGCGGCGTTCGGCGTGCTGAACATTCTCATCATGGCGGTGCTGGAACGGGTGAACGACATCGCCATCCTCAAAAGCTTCGGCTTTTCGCGGGAAGACATCACGGTCATCTACATGATCCAGGGTTTGGTCATCGGCCTGATCGGCGCGGTGCTCGGCGTGGTGCTCGGCAAGATCGCGATCGAAACGTTGCGGCGGATTCCGATCAAGATGGAAGGGCTGGTGAAGGCCGAGGGGATTTTAATGAGCGAGCACATGAGCCTGTACGTCTCGGCGTTCGTCTCGGCGATGGTGATCGTGACGGCGGCGGCGGTGTACCCGGCGAGGCGGGCGGCGACGTACGACCCGGTGGAGGTGATCCGTGGCGCCCACTGATCGCCCGCCGATTTTGCAGGCCGTCAACGTGCATCGAATGCTCGGGGCTGCGGACGCGCGGGCGCACATTTTGCGAGGCGTCTCGCTGACGATCGACCGCGGCGAGTATGTTTCGATCATCGGCCAAAGCGGATCGGGCAAGAGCACGCTGCTCTACCTGCTCGGCGGGCTTGATCGCCCGACGCAGGTGGACGAGAACGACCGGCCGTTCACTCCCGGCAGCCGGATTTTTATCGATGGAGTCGATACGACCGACCTGCCCGATAGCGAACTCGCGGCGGTGCGGAATGCGAAGGTGGGATTCGTCTTCCAGTTCCATTACCTGCTGAAAGAATTCACTGCGGCGGAAAACGTTGCGCTGCCGATGCTTAAACTCGGCCGGCTGAGTCGATCGCAGTCGATGGAACGTGCTGCGGCACTGCTGACGAAGCTGGGATTGGCGGACAAGATCAAGCGTCGCGCCAATCGACTCAGCGGCGGCGAGCAGCAACGGGTGGCGATTGCCCGTGCGCTGGCAAACGAGCCGGCGGTGCTGCTGGCGGATGAACCGACGGGAAATCTCGACCGCCGCAACGGCGAAATCGTAGCGGAGATTTTTCAGGAACTTTCGACGACGGGGCAGTCGATCGTGATGGTGACGCACGACGTGCAACTCGCCCGACATGCTAGGCGGATGATCACGATGGAGGACGGCCTGGTGATCAAAGACGAATCACTCGCGCATTCGCCGCCGCAACCTGCACAGGTGTAATTGCTTTCCCAAATTGCGGGAACGTTTTCGCTTTCATCGCGTGAAACCCATTCGCCAACTCGCAAAAATCGCGTTACACTACCCGCCATGGCTACAACGATTAAACGGATTCTGGTGACCGGCGGCGCGGGTTTTTTGGGTTCTCATCTTTGCGACCGGTTTGTCGCGCAGGGTCACGACGTCGTCTGTCTCGATAATTTCTTCACGAGCCAGAAAAGCAACGTCTCGCACCTTCTGGACAAGCCGAATTTTGAACTGATCCGCCATGACGTGACCGATCCGATCCTGCTGGAGGTCGATGAGATCTACAACATGGCCTGCCCGGCTTCGCCGCCGCACTATCAGTACAACCCGGTGAAGACGATGAAGACGTCGGTGCTCGGCGCGATCAACATGCTCGGCCTGGCCAAGCGCGTGCGCGCGAAGGTGCTCCAGGCCAGCACCAGCGAAGTGTACGGCGAGCCGCTGGTCAACCCGCAGACCGAGGCGTACTGGGGCAACGTGAATCCGATCGGCATCCGCAGCTGCTACGACGAGGGCAAGCGCGCGGCTGAGACCCTTTTCTTCGATTACCACCGGCAGAACAACGTCAACATCCGCGTCATCCGCATCTTCAACACCTACGGCCCGCGCATGCACCCGTACGACGGCCGCGTCGTCAGCAATTTCATCGTGCAGGCGATCACCGGCCAGGATCTCACCATCTACGGCGACGGCAGCCAGACGCGGTCGTTCTGCTACTGCGAGGATCTGCTCGACGGTATCGTGAGCATGATGAACGGCCCGGACAGTTTTGTCGGCCCGGTGAACCTCGGCAATCCCGGCGAGTTCACAATGCTGGAACTGGCGAAACTTGTCATCGAGTTGACAGGTGCAAAGGTGAAGATCGTTCACATGCCTCGCCCGGCCGACGATCCGAGCCAGCGGAAGCCGAATATCGAGCTCGCGAAGGAAAAACTCGGTTGGGAGCCAAAGGTGAAGCTCCGCGAAGGGCTTGGCAAGACGATCGAGTACTTCAAGAGCATCGATCTGGCGAATTTCCGCAAGCCGACGAGCCAAGACGCACACATGAATACGAATAAGTTCACGAAAAAGAAGTAGGGCATTTCAACTTCACCTACATTGCTGAAATTTTATCGATGACATCCTGAGGTACTCCGAAGGGTCTAGCTTCCACGCCAAATCGGCTAGATCCTTCGGGGTACCTCAGGATGACGAAACACCTGAAGTTCCCCGCCCCGATCAGAATGTTCCACACCCATCATTTCACCACTTTCATTTCCCATGAAAGCTTGCTTTCAGAAATTTCGCGATCAATAATCTTTCAGTATCTACTGAAAGGACAGTGATGATCGCGAACGCCATAGAACCCAAGACGACCACCAATCCGCAGCAGCAGCTTAAAACCGTGCAGGACCTGTTCATTCGCCGTTGGGGCGAGATGGGGCAGACGTGGGGGATCAACCGCACGATGGGGGAAATCCACGCGTTCCTCTACATCACTGCCCAGCCGCAATGCACGGATGACGTGATGGAGCGGCTGAACATCAGTCGCGGCAATGCGAGCATGAGCCTGCGGGCGCTGTGCGACTGGGGCATCATCCGCCGGCTGCACAAGCGCGGCGAGCGGCGGGAATTCTTCGAAAGCCTGTCCGACGTGTGGGAGATCTTCAGCATAATCGCCGCCGAGCGAAAGCGCCGCGAGATGGACCCGGTGCTGGAGACGATCAAGCAATGCCAGAAGATGCTCGATGAATCTTCACTGGGGAAAGCGGCTGCGAAGCAGGAGCCGGTTCAGCTCACCCGCCAGCGCCTTGCGAGCATGGAGGAGTTCATGGCGGTGACAAACAAAATCTTCCAGCAGTTTATTGGTAACGCCCGAAGCGGTTTGACTCGGGTGGTGAAGGTGCTGTTGAAAGCGTTTTAATCTGCGGATTTCACGGTCCGTCCCGCTTCAGCGGGACCTGCAGGATTGGAATTGAAGGAGCTCGTCGCGCTGAAGCAAAAAGGACCGATCAAGTTATTGATTTGAATTCGACGGGCTGATTTCTCGCCTAATCAGCTCGATTTGATCCCGTAATTTCGCAGCTTGCTCGTACTGCTCAGCTTTCACGGCGCGATTCAGCTTCAACTGCAGCTGCTTCACCGGATCCGCGGGCAGTTTCTTCTTGATCTCTCGCGCGAATCGCTTGAGCGTTCGCACCTCATGTGAATCAGCGTAAACTTCCTCCTGCCCGAACTTGTTGAAGAACGCCTTGATGCGCTTCAGCCCTTTTCGGATGGTTTGCAACGCCAATTCCGGCTTGCCGTCGGTGAATTCGATCGACGCCTGCGCCCGCGTGTTCATCATGGTGATGTACGGTCGGTATTGCTCGAGGATCAGCCGATCCTGCTCGTCGACGGCGTATTTTCCGCACAGATTCAGCACCCGCAGGTTCCGGGCGGTATCGCGGACGACATTGGCGAATTCCTCCAGCACGAACAGGCCGAGGTAGCGGTGGTAATACATGCCGGCCTCTTCGCGGAGCATGGAGCACTGCTTTCGCGTGAGGTGGAAGCCGAGCTCCGTGCCGTTGGCGAGCGTGTGTTCGCGGAGCTGGTTTTCGAAGTATTCGAGGAGCGACTCGTACCCGTGCGGCCGTTCGCCGTCGGGCCGGCCGGAAAGCTCCATCTGCAGCAGGCCGAGGTCGAGGCGCATCTGCAGCTTGGGCAGACCGTCGGCCCCGGCGATTTTGCGGACATTGATCGAGCCCGGCTCGTAATCCCAGCCTTGCAGCATGGGCTTGATGTCTTTATTTCGATTGTTGTCTTCGCCTGGTGTTTTCATATCCGATTGCCCGGTGTTCATATAACATTCTAGCCTGTAACTTTGTTCCACCCAAGTGTTGTTTTGACGACGACTCGTGTTGCCTATGATGAATATGACCGCCGCCAATCCTCTGCGGAGTTTGCACGATCAGCCCGACGCGGAATTTACAGCGTGGGACGCGATTGAGATCGTCGCCACCTACGGCGAGCCGCAGGCAGAGTACGCCGCCGTCCGCAAATCCGCCGGGCTCATCGACTTGCCGCAGCGAGGGATTCTGGAACTCACCGGCCGCGACAGGGCGGCGTTTTTGAATAATCTGCTGACGAATCAAACCTTTTCCAAAGCAGATAAATCCAGCATGTCAGCCGGGAAGGGCGTTTACGCGTTCCTCTTGAATCTGAAGGGCCGAATCGTCTGCGATCTGAACGTGCTCGAACTCGGCGATCGCACTTTACTGGAGATGGACGCGCGCTTTGTCGATCGCGTAGTGAAATTGTTCGACGCGTATCTGTTCAGCGAGCAGGTGAAGGCGAAGAGCCGCCTCGGCGAGTTGCACGAGATTGCTTTGCACGGCCCTGGCGCGGCGGCGGTGCTCGGTGAGATTTCGGATCGGCCGATCGAGTTGACCGAGCCTTTGACATCAGCGACGCATCAACTGCTCGGGATTGAAACAACGATCTGGCGAGATGACGTCGCCGGCGTGCCGGGGTTTCATCTGATCGTGCCGACTGTCCGCGTCGCCGAACTGTGGAGCGGCCTTATCGAGCGATTCGGCTCCTCGCCCGATCTGGGAAAACGCCGCCTCCGCTCGATCGGCTGGGCGATGTTCAACACGCTGCGGATTGAAGCCGGCCGGCCCATCTTCGGAATCGACTTCGACGGCCAGCCCGTCGAATCCGCCATGCCGAACAAAGCCAACCGCGAAGCCGCCGCCGACACCGGGCCGGGGATCTTGCCGGCCGAGACCGGGCTGTTCGACCGGGCCGTCAGCATCACCAAAGGCTGCTATCTCGGCCAGGAGATCGTGGCCCGCATGCACGCCCGCCAGCAGGCCGCTCGGCAGATCGTGGGCATCCGCTTCGATACCGACGCGCTGCCGTTCGCCGGCGCGCTGGTGTACGACAGCCAGCAGAACCAGGTCGGCGGCATCACCAGCAGCACGATCTCGCCGCTGCTTTCCAATCACGCGATTTGTCTCGGGCTGGTGAAGAAGCAATTCATCCCACCCGGCTCAGAAGTATTCGTCCCGGCCGAAGGAGAAATGCGGCGGGGCGTGGTCGTTCAACTTCCTTTCGTGGAGAAAATGTCATGATCGATTCGCCATTCATCGTGAAGCCGGGGAAGAAATTCTCACTGGCCGACCGTAAAACATCCGAGCGCGGCGACTTCAAAGAAAAGGAAGACGCCGACCCGGCCGTCGATAAGCACCTCAACAAGTTGGCGCATCTCCAGGAAATGCTCTACGCACAGAACAAGCACGCGCTCCTGATTATTTTCCAGGCCATGGATGGCGGCGGCAAAGACGGGGCGATCGAACATATTTTCAAGCGAACCAACCCGCAGGGCGTAGCCGTCACCAGCTTCAAAAAGCCCAGCGAGCTGGAACTGGCGCACGATTTTCTCTGGCGGGAGCACCTCGTCGTTCCGCGAAAGGGAATGATCGGCATTTTCAATCGCTCGCACTACGAAGGTGTGCTGGTCGAACGTGTGCACAACCTCGTTCCCAAAAAGCAGTGGCAGGCCCGGTATGCGCACATCAACGCCTGGGAAAAGATGCTGGCCGACGAGGGCGTGACAATTCTCAAATTCTTCCTCCACATTTCCAAGGACACGCAACGTGAACGTCTTCAGGCCCGGCTGGACGAGCAGGAAAAGCACTGGAAGTTTGATCCGAACGACATTAACGAGCGTAAATTGTGGTACGAGTATCAATCTGCGTACGAAGACGCGATCGGCAAATGCTCGACCGAATGGGCGCCATGGTTCGTCGTGCCGGCCGACCGGAAGTGGTTTCGCAATTGGGTGATTGGCGACACGATCGTCCGCGCGATGGAAAAGCTGGATCTGAAATTCCCCGAGGCAGTTGAGGGGATTCGGAAGTACAAGATTGAGTGAGCGGGTCGCGAGTTGGAGTTTGCCGCTCGTTTAGCCGCCCCGCGTGGGGGGCGGCTAAATAATTTCAAGATTACAAAACGATCACGCCGCGATCGGACCCTTGCGGGTGGTCGCAACGATTTTGCGGGCGTTCCTGTACTCGATCGGTTCGAGGAGCGAGCTGACTTCTTCGTCCGTGAGCACGCTGAACGTCGGCGGAGTGAGGCGGGCGGGAGTTTCTACGTTTCCTTCGATTGATGAATCGATATTCACGAAGGTGAAGGGTCCTTCCTGCTTGGTTTGCAGTTCGCCGCGATGAGCGCGGGCGAGAATCTCCGGAACGGTCATGTTCCACATGTCAGCGGCGATAGCGGGAGAAACCCAGGAGGCCATAGGTAGAGTCCTTTCACCCTTGCCATCGACCGTCCGCGGGGGCGACTTAATCTGTGACGATTGTGCCGCTTGTTTTTCCACATCGCGTCACCTGAAATTGTTGAATTGCAGCGGAATTTCCGGGGGGTGCGTCCGTAAATGTGCGATGACCGCCTGCAGGTCATCCCGCTTGGCACCCGTGACGCGTAGGGATTCTCCCTGAATCGCCGCGTTCACTTTCAGCTTCAATTCCTTGATCGTCTTCTGAATTTCCTTGGCCGCCTCCTTGTCGATGCCGCTTTTGAGCTTCACCTTCTGCCGGACGGTGTTGTGCGTGGCGTGTTCGAGCGTCTGGTAGTCCAGGCACTTGGTGTCCACGCTTCGCTTGATCATTTTCTCGACCAGTACGCGTTTGACCGAGTCGAGCTGCTGCTCCGCGTCGGCCGTCAGGGTGAGTTCCTTCTCCTTGCGGTTCAGCTCGGAGATGGAGGCCGATGTGCCCTTGAAGTCGTAGCGCGTCACCACCTCCTTGATTGCCTGGTTGACGGCGTTGTCCATCTCCTGCAGGTTGATTTCGGAAACGATGTCGAAGGAATGATCGCTGGCCATGATTTGTTCGCTCGCTGTTTGAGACTCTTGATTCGTCCGGTAGACTTGGGGTTATAGCAACCTTCCAACACCCTACAAGCAAGAGGAACCTCGCCATGGATCGCGATAAATTGTTTGAGCTGTTCGACGGATTCAAGATCGAAACCCCCAGCTGGGGCTTTGCCGACACCGGCACGCGCTTCGGCAAGTTCCTTCAGCCCGCCGCCGCCAGCACGATCGAGGAGAAGCTCGCCGACGCCGGCTGCGTTCACAAGTACACCGCCTGCTGCCCGACGGTGGCGGTCCACGTGCTGTGGGATTTTACGGTGGGTGTTGAAGCCCGCGCTACGGTGGAAATCGCCAAGAAGCACGGCATAAAGATTGGCGCGATCAACCCCAACCTCTTTCAGGACCAATCCTACAAGTTCGGCTCCTGCTGCAGCCCCGATGAGCAGGCCCGCAAGCACGCCCACAGCCACGTGATGGACAGCATCGCCATCGGCAAGGCCGTCGGCAGCAACATGCTCAGCCTCTGGTTCGCCGACGGAACCAACTACCCCGGCCAGGACGACATCACCGAGCGCAAACGCCGCATGCACGGCGCCCTCCGCCAGTGGCACGATGCGATGCCCGCGGGCATGACCATGCTCGTAGAGTACAAGCCGTTCGAGCCGGCCTTCTACCACACCGACATCGGCGACTGGGGCATGAGCTACGTCTTCTCCAAGCGGGCCGGCAAGAACGCCAAGGTGCTCGTCGATACTGGCCACCACCTGCAGGGGCAGAACATCGAGCACATCGTCAGCTTCCTGCTCGACGAAGACATGCTCGGCGGCTTCCACTTCAACGACCGCAAATACGCCGACGACGATCTCACGCTCGGCAGCATCGATCCGTACGCCGTGTTCCGGATCTTCCACGAAATCCGCAACGCCGCCGACACGCACCAGAAAGACGTGAGCCAGATCGCCTACATGATCGATCAGAGCCACAACCTCAAGCCGAAGATCGAGGCGACGATCCAAACCGTGACGACCGCTCAGGAAATGTTCGCTAAGGCGTGTTTAGTCGATCGCAAAAAACTCCGCGACGCCCAGGCGAAGCAGAACATCATCGACGCCGAAACGTGCCTGCGCGACGCGTTCTACACGGATGTTCAGCCGCTGCTGGCCGAGTGGCGAAAGAAGCACGGCGTAGCGGCAGACCCGATGGCCGCCTACCGCGCCAGCGGCTACGAGGCGAAGGTCGCCAAAGAACGCTCGGCAGCAAGAGCGGCCAAGGGCGTCACAGGCGCCGGCGGCTACGCATAACCGCCGAACCCGAAATCCCCGTGACGCGGGCCGTCGAAGACGGCCGTTTTGTTCCGGCGGAACGGAGCCCGAGCCAAGCGATTTTGCCAAAGGAGCGCATGAAAACGCGATCCGTCATCTTCCTTTTGTCGCTCCTCGCGTTTCTCGCCACACCGACACTTCGTGCCGATCCCCCGGCGACGCAGCCGGTGGCGATCGAACAGAAACTCGCCGGGCGGATCGACGATCTTTCACTCAAAGGGCTGACCGTACAGCAGGTTTTCCTTGCTATTCAGGACAAGACTCGCCTGAACATCATTGTCGATTGGAGCGGGCTCGAACAAGCCAGCAACATCGATCTCAAACGCACACTCCATGGCCGGCTGGCCGGCTTGACCGTCGGCGGGGCGATTCAACTCACATTGACGGAGGCCGGTGTGGACGCTCCCACGAAAATGGAAATTGGCGATCGGGCCGTCACCATCGCTATGCCTGATTCACACAAGGTGGAAGTTCGCGTTTACAAAATCGACATGCTGTTAGCTAGTTGGAAGTCGACGTTCCCCGCGACCCGACCTTCAAAAGATGTCGATCCTTCCGAGACGTCGAATTTTGGTGACATGCTGATCAAAGCCATCGAAGACAGCGTTGATTCCGAAAGCTGGCGCGATGCCGGCGGGACCGAAGGCAGCATTCAAGTGATTGGAGATCGAATAATCATCACACAGACGGTCACGTCCTTCGTCAAAATCGAAAAATTCCTTCACGATCTGGAGAATCCTCGTGCCAAGTAGGCGCTTCCTGATCGTGTTATTCAGCCTGGCCCTGGCCGCTTTGACGGCCGGTGCCGCGTCGCACTACGCGATCGGCCGTGAGGTCGAGAACACTCTGCGCCGTCGCAAAGCAATCCTCGCCCGGCCGATAGACGAGCTTCGGGCAGGCCCATTCGTCGAGGTTATCGCGCAGCTCAGCGCCAAGTCGAATTGTCCGATCGACTTGGATATGAGATCTGTCGAAGCAGCCTCAATTGACGGAACAGCACCCATTTCTCAGCACCTTTTTGATTTGTCGCTCGAAGAGGCACTAAGAATCACACTTGAACAAGTAGGCGGCGCGACGCGACTCAGCTGGCACTGGCGCGGCGATACAATCGTAGTGACGACAACAGATGTGGCCTGCGGATTCACAGTGCTACGAGTATACGAAATCGGTGATTTGCTCAATTCCATGGAGTGGCAAGAAGGCTCGACTGACCACGACGGTTCATTTTTTTTTGGCGGTAGTGGGCCTGCCCCAGCGACTCCCACAGTCAAGAATAGAGCAGACCGATTCCGCAAGTTGGTGACGCACTTCGTCGCGCCGGAGCCGTGGCGATACGCGGGCGGCACGATTGGATCAATTGTTATTGTTCAGGATCGAATGCTGGTCATCGAAACGCCGAATATACAGTTGCAGGTGGTGGATTTATTGCGCGACCTCCGCAATCCCCGGGTCGTCCCATGATCACTCTGACCAAGTACTTCTGGGCCCTTGCCGGGTGGGCGGTGCTGTTGCTGATTCCGGCACTGGCGGCGATCAGTTACACGCGCAGTGATTTGGTGCTCTGGCTGCGCGGCGGGCATACGTCATTTTGGGTGGCCAGTAGTCGCGGCGTACTGGTCGTTGGATTCTGCGAGCCGAGGGTTACTGAAGGCAGTCCGCCGTCATGGAATCTCTTCTCGGGATCGTCGGTCGAAGAAGTTTTCGGGACTTCGCTGACATCAGACGATGTCGTGACTCGCTTCCCTGGGGTTCGCACTTCCGATTACACGCCGTTTGACGCATCCACGTTAGACAGCATTCACCTCGTCGGCGTCTCATACTGGCTCATCAGCCTGCCAGGACTCCTCGGCATTGCGTCAATCGTCCGCAACTCGCTCCGCCGCCGATCGCGCCGCCGGCGCGGGTTCTGTCTTCACTGCGGCTACGACCTGCGCGCCAGCGGCAGCCGCTGCCCCGAGTGCGGGACTTCGGTGAATTCCATCAAATGATGCGGCGATCACGCCGTGTAGGTAAGATTGAAGTTCGCGAGGAATTGCAATGCGTTTCGCCCTTTTCCTGCTCTCACTGGGCCTGTTCATCCTCACAATCCACACGCCCGCCCGCGCCGATCCCCCGGCAACTCAGCCGGTGTCGATTCAAGGGCGATTGAATGATCGCATCGACGATCTCACGCTTGAAGGTAAGACCATTCAGCAAGTGCTCGTCGCGATTCAGGAGAAGACTCGCATCAATATTGTCGGCGATTGGCCGGACCTCGAGCACGCCGGCCTCGATCGGAAAAAGACGCTGCACGGGCGGCTCCTCGGCGTAACGGTGAGCGAGGCGCTGCAGGTCGCGCTCGCCGAGGCCGGCTTAGAACAAATGCCGGGGATCGTGATCGATGGCCATGTCGTCACGCTCAAAGGCGATCGCGAGGTAGAGAATCGAGCGTACCGGCTCGACAACCTCCTGGCGCGGATGAAGAAAGAATTCGCCACCACCCGGCCGGCGAATTTCGACGACTTGGCTTTGCAGCGGGAAGTCGTCGACAGTCTGATCACCACAATCGAGGAGTCTATCGACCCTGACACCTGGCGCGACGCCGGCGGCACGATCGGCTCGCTCCGAATGCTCGGAAACACGCTCATCATCACGCAAGACCCCGCTGCATTCCCCAAGATCGAAAAACTCCTGCACCGGCTGCAAGACGTCAGTGCCAAGTAAACGATTCCTCCAACTTCTTCTCGCGTTCGTGGCAATCATCACCGCGGCGGGGTTCGTTTCACACTGGTGGATTGGCCGGGATGTGGAGCAGCTCGAGCAGCGACACGCGGCATGGCTTGCGCGGCCGATTGCGGAGTTGCGGGCCCGGAATCTGAACGAGTTGGTGGCGCAGCTCCATGCGCAATCCGGCTGCCGGATCGAGATCGATTCCAAGGCGCTCGCCGACGCGAAAATCACCGGCGAAGAGCCACTGCAGCAGTTGCTCTTTGATCTGCCGCTGGAGCGGGCGATGGGAATTGCATTGGCGCAGATAGAAACGCCGCAGAAGCTCGCGTGGCAGTGGCGCGGCGAGACGATCATCATCAGCACGGCCGAGGCGATTGCGTATGCATCGACGACGCTGTGCGTGTACGACGTGCGCGATCTGATCGGCTTGCCGGAATTTAATAATCCTAATGATCAGACGATCATTTTCGATGGTCCGCCGAACCCTCCTGCGAGTCCGGTGGGGGAGCAACTTATCCGTCTGATTGAGAATTCGGTGGCCGTCGAAACCTGGCGCGACGCCGGCGGAACGATCGGCTCGATCAACCTGTTGGACGGGCGCCTGATGATCACCCAAACGGCGGAAAACCAGTCGAAAGTGGCCGAACTCCTAACGAAGCTGCGAGAATCGCCGGCACCATCATGGTGAAATTGAAGAAATATGTCTGGCTCTCGCTCGCGTGGTTCGTGCTGCTACTAATGCCGGCGCTGTGGGGGGTGAGCTACGCGCGCAGTGACATGATCATCTGGCTGCGCAGCGGGCGAATGTCGTTCGGCGCAGGCAGTGCGCACGGGTGGATGTACGTCGGGATTGCGGGCTCGCACCTCACAGGAGTTTCCCGGCCGTCTTGGAACCACTTTTCGACTAATGACGTTGAGCAGGCCGCCGCATTTTGGACGGACCGATTTGCAGTCCCTCCCGACTTCGTCTGGGGCCGGGCGGTGATGCCGGGGATCTGGAGCGCCTCGTGCAATTTCGACGGTTCGGGGAAGGAGCCCGACGTACATATCGTCGGCGTTTCTTACGGATTTCTTTCCCTCCCAGGAATTGCCGGAATCGCGTGGATCATTTATGGAAACATCCGCCGCCGCCTTCGCCTGCGGGCGTATCGCTGGCGCGGATTCTGCCTGAACTGCGGCTACGATTTACGCGCCAGCGGCGAGCGCTGTCCTGAGTGCGGGACGGCGGTCGTTCAGGCGTCAATCGTTGGTCAAAACATCTCTACAAAATGATTTACGACCGCGGCGCGCGAGGCAGATCGGGGGCCGATTGGCTGCGTCGAAAAGAGCTCCTCGGAGCGCGGGCGTTTCGCACTTGCCGAGGTGCTCGGGCACGGGCGAAACGCGCGTGCTACGGGAAGCGTTTTGAGGCGCGATTCCTCAATCCCTTATTTCTTCTTCTTTTTCTTCCCGAACAGGTCGGTGAGGTCCTTGATCGTATCGTCCGGCTTCGGCTGGGCCGGTTGCGAAGTCGGGCCGGCGGTGTTGTCGGGTTTGTCGTTTCGGCCGAGGATGCTGCCGAGGGCGGCTTTCTTCACGGCGTCGGCAACCATGTTCTTAATCGAGTTGCCCGGATCGAGCGACATTTTCCCGCCGATGGTTCCCTTCATCGCGACATCCACGCCGGCCGGCAGATATTTCATCAGGTTTCTATCCACCTTGCCGAGCATGGAAGAGGGGAAATTCACGAAGAAATTATCGAGCTTCAGCGACTCGAGGTTCACGCCGCCGTACAGGCGAAGCCCCAGGTTGCCGCGTTCGCCGATGGTTAGCGTAGTGTCCTGCTTCACTTCGCCGTTGGCGATGGAGATGGTGGCATTTCTCACGTCGCCACGAAGGCTGTTGCCCGTGTCTGCGATGGCTCCGATGAGCGTGGCCATGCCGCCGTCGATCTTCAATTGATCGACGTTGTAAACGAGCTTGATGTCGCCGTCATTGGCCGGGCCGGTGTGGGTGGCCAGCTTGCTGAGGGGGAACTTGTTGCATTCAGTGATGGTCACGCTCACCAGGCCGGTGGCTTGGTCGGCGCCGAAAAACAGTGGCGAGAGTTTTCCGATCTGCGATCCGAGCACGCTGTTGAGCGAGATCTTGTCGGCAAGCACGTAATTGGGCGGGATGGAGAGTCGTGGATCGGGCTGGGTCAGATCAACCACCAAGCCGCCGATGAACACTTTGCCGGTGTTCACGATCATCGGCGTCGCCTGGTTCTGGCCTTCCAGCTTGCCGGCGTAGACCGGGCGCAGGAGTCCGTCCTTCAGCGTAAACGGCACGACGATGTTGCTCGCATCAACGCCATTACTCGGCCATTTGGCGGTGGCGACTTCAACGTCTCCGCTGGCGGTGAGCAGCTTGATGGCCTTGGCGAAATCCACGTCCGCCGGCAGCGTGCCGCTGACATTGATCGTCTTATCGAATTTGCCGGTGAGCGCCAGATCCTTGAACTGCGCCTGCTGCTCCGGCGAAAGCAGCGGCATGACCATCGGCCAGAGTTTTTCCAAATCGTAACTGAGTTTGACGACGATGTTATCGATCTGCCGCTTGGTCACCCAATCCGTCACGCCACCGGTGACGTTGAGCTTAACCGCGCCGCTGGCGGGCATATCGACCGACAGGGCGTTGATCTTGGCGTTGTGGTTCGTCAGATCGATGCCCAAATCGTTGACGATCGAAATCTTCGGCTCGTTCAGCACCACTTGGCCGTTGCTGGTTTGCTTGAAGTTGTCGACGGTGATCGGGCCTTTGACGACGACGGTGGTTCCGTTGGTGCTGATGTTTTCGTTCAGCGCAAAAACGCCGGAATAGGGGAATTCCGTGCCCGGGTCTTTGCCGTGCAGGAATTCGAGCATCTGGGTGACGTCTTCGATCTTGCCGCCGACGTTGATCGCGCCGCTGGCGGTCATTGCGCCGGTGGGGTTGTCAACGATGATCGGCTGCGGCATGGAAATATCCGCCACGCCGAGCGTGCCGCTGAGCTGTGAAATGGTGATCTTGGAAATCTCAGTCATGTCCTTGCTAAACGCCGCCGCGGCCACGAGGTTGAGCTTGATCGGCTTCACTTTGTAGATCGGGCTTCCTCGTTGCAGGCGGAGTTGGTCGCTGGTGCTGATTTCATCGACCGTAAGCGTGATGGTTTGCCCGGTTTGGCTGGCGTGAGCGATGATCTTCATCGCACCGCGCGTCACCTGGATCGCCGGTGCGGCGTCCGGGCCGATGGGCGTGGGGATGAACGCCTGCGCGAGCGTATTCAGCGGGCCGACATCCTGCACGTCGATGTTGACGTCGGCCGGATTGTTCAGCGTTGGCATGCCGCCGGGCGGGAGTTGGAGCGAAACATTCTTCACATTCACGTCGGCGAAAGTGGATTTCAGATAGACCGAGGTGTTGGTGATCGACGTAAAATCAGCGGCCGGCGTGGTCTTCAGGCCGAACGTGACGGTCTGCTGCGCGGTGGGGCCGCTGGCAGTATCGACCGACAGCTCGCTGGCGGTCATATCGACCGCGACGCTCATGGTGTTGGCGGTGAGGCTCGCGAGTTCAACCGTGCCGGCGAGCTTGCCGGAGTTGAGCGTCTGCTCCTTGCCGTTCACCAGCACGGCCGACTTGCCGTGGCTGAAATCTTTCACGATCTTGCTCAGGCGAACGAGGTCGGCGGCGATTTGCAGCTTGCCAGAGGGCTGCATCTGCTTGCCTGCAATTTTCAGGGTGATGGGATTGGCCTGCGAAATGTTGAACAGGCCCTTGGATTCGCTGGCGGTGAGCGTCTTGATTTCGACGGCCATCGAGTCTTTCGTCTGCGAGACGGTGCCGGCGGTGTTCGCTGAAACCAGGCCCAAGTCGAGCTGCGGCGCGGTCGACAACGCGGGGACGGCCGGCTTGATTTCTTGCATCAGCTTCTGCAAATCGGCGGTTAGCTTGCTCGTCCAGCTGGCGGTCATCGTGTCGCCGAAGGTGGCGGAGATGTCGGCGATTTCCAGGTTGATCGTGGGGTTGGCCGCGTCATCGGTCTTCACGGTGACGACGGCTTTACTGAGCGATTGAAGCGAACCTTCCTTCGTCGGCTGAAGCTGGGCGTTGGTGATTTTGGCTTCGATCCATTTCTGCGTGACGGTGTAAGTCTCGGTCGTCGGTGCGGCCTTGCTCGCAGGGTCGGCCGGCGGAACCTGCCGCTGGGCGGTTAGGCTCAGGCCCGTGAGCGTGGCGGTAGCGTTAAGGACGGCCGGCTTGGTGAGATCGGTCGGGTCGCCGGTGGTATCGACCGCGAGCGCGAAGTTGCCCGCGAGTTGGCTGCCGTTGAAATCGAAGACTTGTGAAACTTCCGCCTGCAGCTTCTGCAGGTCGGCCTGCGCGCTTCCCTTGAGCGACGTGATCGTCGGCGCCTCAAAGTGCGCGCTGGCGAAGTTGCTGCCGGTCTTCAGGTCGAGCACGAGATCGCGCAGATCAGGCAGCGCGGTATTGCTCCCGCGCACCTTGGCGGCGAGATCGACTGTGATGTCGGTGAGCTTGACGGGCTTGCTGTCTTTCGTTCCGGCGACGCCGGTGAGGCCGGTTTTCGCGGTGACGGTTGCAACGTCGGGCGTGATCGCGACGACCAGCGTCTGGCTGAATTGCCCGGAGTTGATCTGCGTGCCTTTTGGAATCTGGAACAGGTGTGGCAACATCGCCGCCAGCTTGCCGACATCAACATTCGCGTCGAGATTCAAATTCCCCGCCGCGCCCGGCGCTTTGTTGGCGGCGAGGTTTATCACGGCGCTCAGCGGAACATTGACGTCCGCGGTCACACCGCCCTGGTCGAACGTGACCGCCAGCGGCTTCTCGGCGGCGATGGTGATCGCGTTCACGTCGGTCGGGCCGTTGGGCATGTTGATGGTGATGGGCGCGATCGCGATTTGGAATAGCTGTGTGACGAACTCGTCGCCCTTGAGCGCGTCGCCACCGATTTTGATATTTTTGCCGTTGATCGTGCCGCTGGCGACGGCGGATTTGCCGTCTTTCAAGTTCAGGGCCAATTGGCCGTTGATAACGCCGCTCCTGGGGATCACGCCGGCGCTGGCGGGAATGAACGGGGCGAGGCCCGGCAGGTCTATCGATTCGATCGTGACCGCCTCGTCGGCGTTGGCGGTGTTCAAGTCGACTTCGTCGTTCTTCACCGCGACCGCCTTGCCCGCGACGGTGAGTTTGCCCGGCTTACCGTTCTGGCCGATCTGCATCGTGACGACCAGCTTGTGGTCGATCGGCTGATTCAAATCTGCTATCACCGCGCCGCCGTCAGCGGTCACGAAGAGCGTTTCGGGTTGGCCTTCCTGATGGACCTTAATCTTGGCGTTCAGCAGTTTGAAATCACCCTTGAGTTTCGGCAGCTTGGTCGGCTTACCGGCCGGCTTGGCGGGAGCGGAATTGTCGGAGGGCGGCGCGGCAGGTTTGGCTGCGGGCGAATCGCTGGACTTCACGAGCTTTTCGAAATTACTCTTGCCGTTCTTGTCGATGTCCATGTCGGCATCGAGCGAATCCAAAACGGTCTGGCCGAAATCCAGGTTCCCGCGGGCCGCGCCAATCAGCGAGAGTTGCGTGCCGGCGCTTTTGACTTGCGCAATCTGCGCGTTGCTCGCGTCATACACGCGAATGCCGTCGGCCCGAAGGCCGCTCGTCCAGCCGATGCTCCACGAGGCGATATCCACTCGCCCGTTGAGTTGTTTGTTCACCTGCCCGAGGGCGATCGACTTCACCGCGTCGGTGCTGATGATCATCGGCGCCAGTGCGATGAGCACGCCGATGAGAATCACTATTACCAAGAGTCCGATTAGCAACTTCTTCCACAGCCGACGCTTTTTCTTTTTCGGCGGATTGGAGTCAGGCGTGGCGGAACTGTCCGGCGGTGGGATGGAGTCGCTCATAATATTTTTGCTAATTCGAGTTAGAGAAACGGACACGGCCGCGAGAGAAACGTGAGTCAGTGATCAGTCGATCCTGGTGATGCCGCGACGGTCGAGCGGGCTTGGCGTGGGGAGGATCCCGCGCGTCGGCAGGCCGAGCTCACGCTCGGACTCGCGCGTGATCGCCGGGCTACCTACAAATCCCAACCCACTCGGCAGCGCGATCGGAAACGTCCGCAGCGCCACCAGCTGCGCCAGGCTCGGCCTTGCGGTGATGGTGACGTACTTCATATCGCGCGAAACGACGGCGGTGGCGTCGAGCAGGGCGCCGGAGTTGACGACGCGCACCTGCGGATCAAACGCCGTCGCGCCGCCGGTGAAGACGCCCTGGGCACGAGCCGAGCTCGCCGAGGCGAGCAGGAGCAGTCCGAAGCAGCCGATCAATCCTTTGAATCGCATGGTTCTCCGTTCCGGTGATTGCTGCTACACGCCGGTCGCACAGCGACCGGCGTGAACATTCTAAACCACCACGCAGCGATAAGCTGCTAAGCATTCTAGCCGCTAGTAAGACGCGCGACTACCGCAATTGGTTGCGTGCGGGGATAGCAGCCGGTAACTTTTGCCCCTTCAGGGGTTTTTACGACTCGAGGGCCATGAGTTCTACCAGCCGCAAGATCGCGCTGATCACGGGAATTACCGGGCAGGACGGCTCGTACCTGGCCGAGCTGCTGCTCGGAAAAGGGTACGACGTGCACGGCATCGTCCGCCGGAGCAGCTCGTTCAATACCGATCGGATCGAGCATCTCTATAAGGACCCGCACGATCCCGACGCCCGCCTGCACCTGCACTACGGCGATCTGGTCGATGGCATGGGCCTGCGTGAGATTCTCTCGCGCGTGACGCCTGATGAGGTTTACAACCTTGGCGCGCAAAGCCACGTGCGCGTGAGTTTCGATCAGCCGATCTACACCGTGCAGGCCGACGCGCTGGGAACGATGAACCTGCTCGAGGCGATCCGCGACACGCGCCTGCCGACGAAATTTTACCAGGCCAGCAGCAGCGAAATGTACGGCAAGGTAGTGGAAACGCCGCAGACGGAAAAGACGCCGTTTTATCCGCGATCGCCGTACGCGTGCGCGAAACTTTTCAGCTACTGGCAGACGGTCAACTACCGCGAAAGTTACGGCATGTTCGCGTGTAACGGGATTTTATTTAACCACGAATCGCCGCGGCGCGGCGAAACGTTCGTCACTAGGAAAATCACGCGGGCCGCAACACGGATCAAGGAAGGGCTGCAAACGAAGCTCTTCCTTGGCAATCTAGATGCCAAACGCGACTGGGGCTTTGCCGGCGATTACGTCGAAGGAATGTGGCTGATGCTGCAGCAGGAATCGCCCGACGATTACGTGCTGGCCACCAATGAAACGCACAGCGTAAAGGAGTTTCTGGCCGAGGTGTTCGGCCATCTCGGGCTGGACTGGGAAAAATACGTCGGCGTCGACCCGCGCTACTTCCGCCCGGCGGAAGTCGATCTGCTCCTCGGCGATGCTGCCAAGGCGAAGAAACAGCTCGGTTGGTCGCCTAAGGTCACGTTCATGCAACTCGCGAAGATGATGACGGAGGCTGACTGGGAGTTGGCCAAGCGCGAGAAGCTGATCGCGAATCACAAAGGATAGGGGCAAGTATTCAGGGGCAAGCGGCAAGTCAATGTCTTGCTCTTTTTTTTGCCCCTGGCCCCTTAGCACTTGCCCCTCCAATTATGATCTCCAAATCCGACAAAATCATCATCACCGGCGGGGCGGGCTTCCTTGGCTCGTTCGTGATCGAACTCCTGAAGCAGCGCGGCTACGGCAACCTGTTCGTGCCGCGGCGGAAGGAGTTTGATCTCACCACCGAGGCCGGCGTTGAAAAACTCTACCGCGAGCAGAAGCCGGCCGTCGTGCTGCACCTAGCGGCGGAAGTCGGCGGCATCGGGGCGAACCGCGACAACCCAGGGCGATTTTTCTTCGCCAACATGGCGATGGGCATGCATCTGATCGAGGCGGCCCGCAAGTACGGGCTGAAGAAGTTTTTGCAGGTCGGCACGATCTGTGCCTATCCGAAATTTACGCCGGTTCCGTTCAAGGAAGACGATCTCTGGAACGGCTATCCCGAAGAAACCAACGCCCCGTACGGCGTGGCGAAGAAAGCACTCATGGTCATGTGCCAAAGCTATCGCCAGCAGTACGGGCTGAACGCCGTGTATCTGCTGCCGGTGAATCTGTATGGCCCGCGCGATAATTTCGACTTGCACACCAGCCACGTTATCCCCGCGCTGATCCGCAAATGCGTCGAAGCAAAAAAGCGAGGCGATAAAGAGATCACCGCCTGGGGCACCGGCCAGGTGAGCCGCGAGTTTTTATACGTCGAAGACTGCGCCCGCGGATTGGTTGACGCGATGGAAAAGTACGATTCGCCCGAGCCGATGAATCTGGGCAGCGGCCGGGAGATTACGATCAAGGATTTGACGGAACTGGTTGCGAAACTCGTCGGCTTCGAGGGAAAGATCACCTGGGACAGCACCAAACCCGACGGCCAACCGCGGCGGTGCTTGGATGTCTCGCGCGCCAAGGCGGAAATCGGGTTTACTTCTGAGACGAGCTTGGAAGCGGGATTGAAGAAGACCATCGAGTGGTACAGCCAACACGCCAAATGATTTTGTGCCACAGATGGGGCACGGATGAACACAGATAGTGAAAAGCAAAATCATGCTGTACTGTCTCTGATTCTTTTCTGTGTTAATCTGTGCCCCATCTGTGGCTAAAGCGCTTTTAATCATCAGCCAAACCTTCGTCCCCGACCCCGCCGCGGTCGGGCAGTTTATGGCGGACGTGGCGACAGAGATGGCTTCGCGCGGGCACGCCGTACGCGTTTATACGCAGGACCGCGGGTATGAAGATCCGGCGCTTCGGTTCCCTCGTCGCGAGACGATCGGCGGGGCGGACGTTCGCCGGTTCCGCTTCGCATCATTTGGCAAGAAATCGATCCTCACACGGCTGATTGGCACGGCCTCGTTCATGCTGCAGGGCTTTTTCGCGATGCTCTTCACGCCGAAGCTCGAGGGAATATTTTTCAGCACTTCTCCGCCGATGATCGGCCTAGCAGCGGCAATCGCCGGCGCGATTCGCGGCGTGCCGATAGCGTACTGGGCGATGGATCTGAATCCCGATCAGCTCTACGCGCTGGGCAAGCTCAAGCCGACGGATTTTTCCGCCCGGCTGATCGAGACGGTCAACCGTTTCATCCTCCGGCGATCCAAACTCGTCATCACGCTCGACCGTTTCATGGCCGCCGCGCTGAAAAAGCGGAATGTGCCGGACGAAAAGCTCCTGGTCCTCCCGCCTTGGCCGCACGAAGACCAACTGGAAACGAACTCGGAGAAAGATCTGCCTTCAATCCGCAATGGAGAAAATCCTTTCCGCGCCCGCCACAACCTCGCCGGAAAATTCGTCATTATGTACAGCGGCAACCACAGCCCGTCGAATCCGCTCGACACGCTGCTGCAGGCCACGCTGGCATTCAAGGACGATCCCGATCTCCGCTTCCTCTTCGTCGGCGGCGGCTTGGGGAAGCGAGCGATTGAGCGTTTCGTCGTCGATCACGAGCTTGGCAACGTGCTCTGCCTGCCGTACCAGCCGCTGTCGGATCTGAAATACTCCCTGCCCGCGGCGGACGTGCACGTGGTCTCGCTCGGCGAGGCGATGGTCGGCATCGTGCACCCATGCAAGATCTACGGCGCGATGGCGGTGGCCAGGCCGATCTTGTTTCTCGGGCCGGAGCCCTCGCACATTGCTGACCTGATGCAGCAGCACGACATCGGCTGGCGGATCGTCCACGACAATGTGCCGGCGGCGATCGAAATGATCCGCGCGATTCGCAACACGCCCCCGGGCGAACTTCTCGCCAAGGGCGAACGTGGCCATGAATTGCTGAAAGCTGAACTCGGAATGTCTCGTATTCTTAAACTGCTCTGTGACCGGCTCGAAAATTCGTTTGGAGGTGCCTGATGCGTTGGATTGTGATTTCGGTGGCGATGATGGCTTGCCTGTGTGCCTGCGAAAAGCGGATCAAGGAAGCTCGGATTCCAAACCACGAACAACCACTCCTCGCGTCGCGATGATCTTCACATGGTAAGTTCCGACCGGTCCGGCCGGCGAAACAGCGACAGGATGGCCGCGCCGGTCATAAGCGCCAGGAATGGGTGTAGCGGGTAGCCGTAGCGCGCTTCTGGAAAAGTCACCGCGTGGATGAGGGTGAAGTAGACCATGATCGCGACCATCGGCCAGAAGCGTCGGAATTCTCTTTGACGTGTGAGCACGATCAGGGAAAGAAGTCCGATCGCGGCGATGATCCGCGACGAGAGGATGCCGGCCGACCGAAGCAGGGAATAATCGTCCATATAGACAAACGGCCAATCAATCGCCGGGTTGCCCATCCACACGTAAGCGGCCTTCTGAACGCAATACCACGCCCAGAGGACCGGCTCGCTCTTGATCGACTGGATGGCGCGCTCGTTGAACCACCGATCACCTTCGATAGTGTGCGGGCTATGGCCGCCGTTGACTCTTGGGTTGAGGTTGGTCTGCCAGATGTCGAGCAGCGTCTTTCCCTTTTGAACTTCATGGTAGAACTCGGGGCTGCCCTGCCAGAGAACACCGGTCGAGACCGCGAGCGGAAGGAGGGTGTGGAACCTTCGGTAGTTGTGGAGTGTCCACGGGGCGATGCAAAGCGCCATGGCCAACGTGTAACACCCAATGAGCCCGAAGCGCCTCAGCACCGGCCACCGCCAAGGCAGCACAATCGCGATGGCGACGGGCAGAAGGAGGGCGGTGGGGCGGCAGAGATTCATCAATGCCAGTAAAGCGCCCGAGCCACTAAACCGGCGTACGGTCGGCCGGCGCAGCGCGCGATAGAACGTCTCCATCATCAGCATCAGCAACACGGTGTAGATCACTTCGGAATAAAGTCGAGTCGATTGAAACGCCAGTTCATAATTCACAGCCACTAAAGCCGCGCCGATCAGCGCCGCCTTCCGCGTCACTACGTACCGACCGAGCCGGTAAGTCAGCGGGATGATACTCGCGCTGACAAGCGCCTGAACCACGATGGCCGCCGCGGGCGAATGACCAAAGCACCAATAGACCGCCGCCAGAAAAGTCGGATAGACCGGCACTCGGAACGGCCATTTGAAGAATTCGCCGTTCAGGAGCTCCATCGCAATGCCGTCGTAGCCGGTTTCGTCACCGGAAAGGCGCGAGACGTTGTCGGGAGTCGATCGATTAATCTCGGAGACTAAAGTCAGCCTGTATCCAAGCCCCGCAAGCGTGATCAGCAGCAGCCAGATAAACGCCACGCGCCGCCGCCGGTCGCAGTTTGATCTGCGAGCGGACGTGGACGGGTTTGTGACGGTCTGCTCTGGCATACGCTCTGTTCCTCGTGGCGATCGCGCTCTCAATACTTATCGACCAAAGCAACCCCCATCGGTGCATGTTTGGCGTTAGCCTCGCGACTTTGCGGCCAGCCTACGGTTGCCGCGAGAGACTGCCTTTATGGGACGACGGTGGCAGCCTGCGTCGGGGCGGTCGTCGGGGCGCTTGTCGGTGGGCTCATCGACCCGTTCGTCGGTGCGGTGGTCCGTGCGTTGACCGTTTCGCTTGTCGGTGCAATGGTCGGCGCCGCGTGATTGGCGAGCGCTTTCGCGTAGTAGTTGTTCTGGTACTGAATCCAACCGCTGAGTCGTTGCTTGGCCGTTGCGACGAATTCCGGCTTCTCGGCCGCGATGTTGTTCTTTTCCCACGGATCCTTCGCCAGATCGTACACCTCGGCCTCATCGGTCCAGGCGGTGAAGATCATCTTCAGATTGCCTTCGCGAAACGCGTACTGCAGATTGCTATAAGGCTGAACGAAGTACAGCCGGCGGTCGGGCATATCGTGCAGAAGGCTGCGTCCTTGCCACATGGGCTGATCGGGAAGCCCCAGGCACTCCGCCACCGTGGGCAACACGTCGGCCGTCGAGCCGAGCGACTCGTACGTCTCGCCGTGAAACAACTGCGGATTGATCAGCGCCAGCGGAATCGCGATGTTTTCCTCGTACAGCGCCGTGCCGTGTCCAAATTTGCCGTGTTGGTAAAATGCTTCGCCGTGATCGCCCACGATGACCACCAGCGTGGTATCGAGCAGATCGGATTCTTTCAGCCAGTCCAGGAGTCGGCCGAGGTCGTAATCCGTTTCGGAAACCGCGCTCAGGTACTTATTGAGTAGTTGATCGTCGGTGAACTGTTTCAGCTTGTGGCGAATGCTGTAAGGATAGTGCGCCTGCGCGCTCCACAACGTCGCAAAGAACGGCTCGACAGCGGCGTGCCTGTCCTTGCCAATCCAGTCGATGAGCCCGTCGACGGTATCGCCGTCGGCGGAGAGATTCATGGTGGCCCATTCTGAATTGAAAAGATGTTGCGGGCCGGTTCGGTTGCGCCAGTCCTGCAGAACATCAAACCCGTGATTGCCGAGAAAATCGCCGGCGTGCTGATAGGAGAGATCGGCCGAGTAGAAAAAGCCCGTCCGCGTCTCCTGGGATTTCATCAGTTGGGCGAAGCAATTCACGCATGCCGCGGGATCCAACGCAAAAATCGATTCGTACGACGGATACGAATACGTCGAGCAAAGCAGCGAGAGCATCGAACAGTTCGTCGCCGGTGTGAGGGCGTAGACGTTGGAAAAATAAGCCGATTGGGCGCGGTAACGCTCAATGCTCCCGGCCACGTTGTGATCGCCTTTAAAACCCTGGAGGTACCGCGCCCCGGTCGATTCCAGGACAAAGAAAATCACGTTGCGGATCGGTTTGGCCGGCGGCTTAAGACTGTGAACGGACGGTACCTTCCGCTCGCCGACGGCTTGGAAATCATCCGGCCCGAACGGCGAATCCAGCAGAAGCAGCGGCGGTTGACGCATCGCCTGGATCATGGACTCACCGAATACCACCACCGGATTGGAGGTTTTATCGACCGGCCACAGGTTGGTGGTGGTGTACCAGTTCCCGATCCAAAGATAACAAGCCAGCACCGCCAAGCCCGCGATCCGCAATTCGCGATTGGTGAACCATTTTTGCAGCGCTCGAATGCAAAACCACGCGACGAAGACCAATCCCAATGCAGCGGCGAATTCAGCACCTACGAACTTGAGAAACGGCGGCGTCAAGGAAGGACGAATATTTCCCCACGCTTCATTGGAGATGACGAAGTCAGAATAGACCAGCCACTGGTATGTGAACGGGCGACTCATCATCACGATCACCGGGATGTTCGCGACGCTTGATGCGAGCGACGCAATGCACGCAATGACAAATATCGCAAAGACCGCCCGCCGCGCCCATTTCCAATGGATGACGAGTCGCATCGCGATCAACCCGAGAGCGGTCAGACCGGTCATGTACGCGACGTCATACACGCATAGAAATAGCGCCTTAGGGATTTCTTCTGAAAGATGGCTGAAGGAATCAGTCCCGAAACCCAGTACGCCCAGCCGGGCGAACATCATCGATAAAGTAAACGCAATGGCTGTCGCAAGTGTCCAAACCAGCGGGTGTGGCCGTCGCGGTCGATTGCGGCTGTAGGTGGAGTTTTGGATAGCCATCCCCATCAAACTGTCGGCATTATCCCGAACCGACTTGCCGACGAACGGAATTTTCGGACCTGGTTCAACTGTAATTGCCACAGGCTGGCAGCCCATGGTTACGCCAAAAACAATTGCAGGTCGTCCGTCCTGTGGAAATTTTATCAGACGAAACAAATACGGAATGGCCGGCTAATCCAGGGTCCACAGGAAGCCCACGTAGCACTCGATCCCCTGATAGCTAGGATTTTTCTCCGGCCCGTGCTGGCGGGCGTTGGAGAAGTGAAAGTACCTCGCGCCGGTCGTCAGCCAGACTTTGTCGCTGATGTGAAACCCGACGCCGAGGCCTACGCGCGGGTTGTAATCGTACGTCGTTCCGCCCTTGGGCATGGCGCTGTTGAACCAGCTCAAACCGCACCCGCCGTCCAGGTAAACCGTGAAAGGATCGTGGTTGAAGAAGTGGTAACGACCCATGATCGAGATCGCGCTCCCCTCGGCGGTGTGCCCGTCGGGCTCATCGACGTGGTAGCCGTCGGCGATGAGGTTGAGGGCGTGATTGTTCCAGAAGTAGTAGCCGACGCCGACCGAAGCGTCATACACCTGATTGCGCGAGTACCCAACCGGCGGCGTGAATGAGATCCACGAGACGACGGCCGTCGTTCCCTTCGGGAAAAGCGGCGGGGCGTCGAGCCGGAAATCGTCCGAAGGCGCGCCCCCGAAGGCGCGGGACGATGCGAATAGGCAGATCATCGCGACGAGGAGTGAGAATTGCTTCATGAGTGCGAAAACTATAACGGCGCGGGAGCGATTGTCGATACTTTCGTCGCCCGCGAATGCCTCGTTTAGCCGCCCCGCGTGCGGGGCGCGTCCCGGAGCGCCCCCGCACGCGGGACGGCTAAACAATTGCAATAGATCGCCAACTAAAACGCATCGCTCCCGCGCTCTTCATTCGAAACTGCCCGCGGTTTCGGCGCCGGCGACGGCGGCGGGCTCGTCTGCAGGTCGACCATCGCGCGGTACTTCCCGCTGGCCGCCATCAACTCTTCGTGGCGGCCGGTCTCGACGATTCGGCCGTGCTCCAGCACCACGATGCGGTCGGCGTCCATGATCGTGCTGAGCCGGTGCGCGATGACGAAACTCGTCCGCCCCTGCATGAGCGACTGCAGGCTGCCGTGAATGAGCCGCTCGCTTTCGGTATCGAGATTGCTCGTGGCCTCATCGAGAATGAGTATTCGCGGGTCCGCCAGGATCGCCCGGGCGATCGTGATCCGTTGCCGCTGTCCGCCGGAGAGCTTTACGCCTCGCTCGCCGATGAAGGAATCGTAGCCTTCCGGCAATTTGCTCACGAACTCGTGCGCGTTGGCCAGTTGGGCGGCATGGGTGATTTCCTCGATCGTCGCCCCGCGCCGGCCGTAGGAAATGTTCTGCGCGATGCTGCCGTCGAACAGAAACGTGTCCTGCTCCACGATGCCGAGCAGCCGGCGGTAGCTTTCGGCGGTGATGTCGCGGAGGTCCACGCCATCGAGCATGATTTTTCCGCCCGTCGGGTCGTAGAACCGCGCGACGAGATTACACAGCGTGGTTTTCCCCGCGCCACTCGGGCCGACCAGCGCGATCGTCTCGCCCGGCAGAACGTCCAGGTTGATCTGCTGTAGCACCGGCGTGGTCGAGCCTTTATAAGCGAACGTCAAATCGCTGAACGTGATTCGGCCGACGACTTTGTCGCGCTCGATCACGATCGCCCCCGGCGCGGCAGGCATTTCCAGCGGCTCATCGAGCAGGTCGAGAATGCGGTCGAGTCCGGAAAGGCTGTTCTGCAACGCCGTGGCGCTGCCCGCCAGTGCCGCGATCGGGCCGAGCAATGCCGCGAGGTATGAAAGGAACATGACCAGATCGCCGACGGTCAGCGCGTCTTTCGTCGAGATCAGGTTCGCTTTCAGCTTCGCCATATCGCCGAGCACTCGGTTGCCGCCCCAGTAAAGCAGGAGCGCCGAGGCGAATGGGATGAGAATCGACCAGGAGAAATCGATCCCGCGCATCCACCACCACGCGAAGATTTCCTGCCGCGCCATCAGGTGCCCGCTGCGGGTGAAAGTCGCCGCCTCGGTCTGTTGGCGGCTGAAAGAGCGGACGACTCGCATCCCGCCGAATGCTTCGGTCGCGTGCGAGTCGATCTTCTGCCGCGTGCTGCGGATGTCGCGGAAGATCGGGCGGATCCGGCCGATCCACGTGCGGTGGGTAATCCACACCGTCGGCAACAACGCGAGTGAGCCGAGGAGCAATCGCCAGTCAACGAGTGCCAGGATCGTCAGGCTGCCGATGAGCTGGATGATCGCGCGCGACGGGTTGTAGATCATGGAGAAGATCAGGTCCGCCACGCCGCCGGCGTCTTCGCGGAGGATCGACGCGACCCCGCCGGACTTGAGATCGTAGACGCGATGCAACGGCAATCGGACGGCGTGGTCGAATACGCGCTTCCGCACGGCCACTTGCATGCGCTTGGTCATCCGCGTGGCCTGCCATCGGCTCCACAGGCCGACAAGCTCGGCGATCGCCGACACGCAAACCATGGTCAGCGCCACCGCGGTAAGCAGTCGCCTTGGGTCGGTCGGCACGGGCAGCCAGTGCGGGACATGGGGCGGCAGGGGATGATCGCGCAGCACGCTGTCGAAGATGATCTTCGTGCCGTAGAGCGGTATCAGCCCCAGCAGCGTGGAGACTGTAAGGGCCGCCAGGACGAATCCGACGGTCTTGCGGAATTCTCCCATTAAATTCAGGAAGCTGCGGAGGAGCTTGAAGAACGACCGCGACCGCGGCTTGTGCCGCGCGGTGTGGCCGTGCTCGGCGGGGCCGGTGATCGTGTCATCGACCGGCTTTTTCCGATCCATCCGCGCCGCCTTAAGCTTGCGGCGGTATTCAAGGTAACGCAATCGACTCGATCGATACGGCAGGGGCATGCGATCATTGTAGGCGATTCGCACGAATGTGGGAGAAGACGTCGACTCGGGGCGAAAATACAATTAAACATCAAACTTTAAGACTTTCGATAACCTCAGTTGACTTTTGTTCGGCATGTGTTTGGATTCGGTTCGTCAGCACTACGGGGCGCGAGTGCATTCGTGATGCATCGAAAGTTCCATGCGCCAACGCAGAAGTCGGTCCGCAAAGAAGACTGTGGTGTCTGTCGACTTTCGTTTCATTTACTTCCCCGCGCATTTGGGGTACTCAAACGGTCCCAAATTGTCGGAGGACTGTTATGCGTTGGTTGCTCGTGCTCACAGTGGCTTTAATGGCGGGTTGCTCGACGACTCGCACGATTACGTTTTCGGCCGTTCCGGCGGATGCTTCGCTGCGGGTCGACGGTTTGCCCGTCGGCAGGGGTCCGGTCACGAACGAAGTGAAGTTCCGCGGGAAAGACGACGTCCACACCTTCTCGGCGTCGCGCAAGGGGTTTAAGGATCAGCAGATCGTACTCAATCGCGACGATGAAAAACTTTCGTACGCGATCATCCTTCGTCCGCAGACGAAAAAGCTGACGTTCTCCGTCCTGCCCGTGCCGGCGTTGATCACGATCGACGGCCAGCCGGTAAGCGTGGATTTCACCCGCCAGGTGGAAAAGGAATTGGAGTTCACGGTCGATGCGAAGGACAACTGGACATCGCATGAGGTGAAGGCAACCCGGCCGAACTTTGCCCCGGCTGAGATGACCGTGAATTACGGCGATGGGAAGACGAACTACATTCTGAATCTGGAGCCGCTGCGCAAGAGCGTGACGGTGAATTCAAATCCGCCGGGTGCCGAGATCAGCATCGACGGCGACCCGATCGGCAAAGCGCCGGCGACGGATAAATCGCGGGCGTACATCTTCGAAGTGGAATCCGGGGCGTTTCAGCCGCACATGATTCGCGCCACCAAGGCCGGTTACGACCCGATCGAAAAAACCATCGGCTGGGACGACGGCAAGACCGACTACACCATCGACATGCTCGCCAAGAGCAAGCCGGTGCGGATCATGACCGACCCGGCCAACTGCGTGGTGGAGATCGACGGAACCAAAGTCCCGGTCGACAACGGCGTGGCGACGGCGAAGCTGGATTTCCCGCCGGTTAACGAGCAGGGCGAACTAAAATCGTACACCGCCACCGTGAGCAAGAAGACGGCCGATTCAGAGTGGACGCCGCAGAAAATCGCCATCGGCTGGGACAATGGAAAATCAGACTACAGCGTCACGCTGAAGGAAATTCTCACCAAGCCCGTGCCGCTGATCGTGCCCGAAGCGACCCGCACGGATACCGGCTGGCAATTCAACCCCAAGAGCATCAGCACGCTGGCCTGGAAAGACGTCACCGAAGGCGGCAAGAAAGCCTCGCCCTCGCAGCTCACCCGGCTGCCGAAGGGAACGATCATCGACACCGTCACCGTTTCGCCGGACGGCGGCTCGGTGTTGTTCACGATCCTGATCGTCGGGCCGGAGAAGAACGACTTCCGCTCGCAGATGATGCTGGTGAAGACCGACGGCACCGGCGGGCCGACGTATTTTTCGGACGGCAAGTCGCTCGACCTCACGCCGAGCTTCACGCCCGATGGGACGCAGATCGTCTTCTCGTCCAACCGCGCGGGAACGCGGTTGAGCATCTGGTCGATGTCGGCCGTCGGCAATCCGGGCATCACGCAGCTGACCAATGGCGACACCAACGACCTGTGGCCGTCGATCGACTCCGACCCGCGGCCGAGAATGTTCTACCAGGTGCTGGTCGACAATCGGCCGGATCCGCGGCTGTTCATGACGCAGCTCGGCACGACGATCCGCACCGATCTGACGCAGCAGGGCGGCAAGCAGCCGCGCGTGAGCCCGAAGGGCGACTCCGTGGTGTTCACGGGCGTCAATGAAAAAACGGGCAAGCGCGATCTGTACATGATGAGCGATAAGGGAGGCACGCCGCAGAACCTCACCAACACGCCCGATGTCGACGAGTTTGACCCGGCCTGGAATAAAGACGGCAGCCGCCTGGCATTCGTCTCCGACCGCGGCGTGGATGAAAACAAGAACCACAACTACGACATCTGGACGATGGATGTCAGCAAGGCCGAGGCGGCGGTACAAATCACCAGCAACGGCAGCTGGGACGACAGCCCATGCTGGGACAGCACGGGAGAAAACATCTACTTCCGCTCGAACCGCGGCGGCGAATGGAATGTCTGGAAAGCGGCCGTGAAGTGACCGATCGTCCGGGCGAGAAGGAATTGATCTCACCGTGTCGGCGTGTCTCGCTTCAGCGGGACACCAATCCAGACACACACATGTCCCGCTGAAGCGGGACACGCCAATGAAGAAAAGCGACGCGAGGCTTTGACTGCTCGTGACGAAGCGCCTTATGGCGTCGGCGAAAGCTCATTCGCTTTTCGCACCTCGTTATCAATCTCGCTGTTGATCTCCGCGCCGGTGAGCAGCACCAGCGCGTCGATATAAAAGAACAGCAGCAGGATAGCGACGCCGCCCACCGTGCCGTACGTCTTTTCGTACTTGCCGAACTTATCCACGTAAAACCGAAACAGGCTGCCGAGCAGAAGCCAGACGACCACGCAGAAAATCGCGCCCGGCGAGAGGAACTGGAACCTGGTCTTCGCCGCCGTGCCGAATCTGTAGAGCAGGCCGAGCACCATGAACAGGAGGATGAACGAAATCGAGAACCGGATGATCTGCCACGCCGTCAGGATCGGCCAAAGAAGTTTTTGATTCCACCCGATGCGGCTGAGCCAGTCTTCGCCGTGAACCTTCGCAAAATTAAACGCGACCGTGCCCGCCGGCAGGAGCACGAGCACCAGGAGAATCATCGTGGCGATAATGACCGTCAGCAGCACCGCGAGCGATCGCTGCTTGATGAACGGCCGGCGCTTCTCGACATCGAACGCGGTATCGAGCGCCGCCATCGTCATTGCCATGCCGCCGCTGGCCGTCCAGATCGTGATGACCAGGCCGATGCTCAACAGGCTGCCCTTGGGCTGCTTCATGAATTCGTCAATGCTGGCGAGCACGGCGTCGGCCTTCTTCGGAAGATTCTCCACCAGCGCAAGGCGGATCTGCGTCTCAGCATCGCCTTTGACTTTCTCCGGCAGGTATGGCAGCAGCGATATCAGGAAAATCAGAAAAGGAAAGATCGCAAACAACCACGCGTACGCCAGGGCCGAAGCGAGCATGAACAGATTGTCCTCAGACATTTCCGCCCAAACCTTCTTAGAAAATGAAACAAAGCCCGCGCGGCGGAGAACGAGCGGAATGTCATTGAGACGGGCCATGGCGGGCAAGCGTAAGTTGCCGCCGTCGCTACATCAACTGCCACCGCCGGCGCGTGATCCACTCGGCCAGCAGGATCGCGAACGCAAGCGCCGCCTGCATCGGCAGGTCGTACTTGCTGTTCCACGTCGGCGCGTGGCCGACGAGCGTGAGGCCGCTGCGGATGAAGCTCGCGAGCGGGACAGTTTGCTGCTTGTTGCCGGCCGAATCCGGCTCGGCGCGGATGAGCTGATCGATCAGCGCCGGCAGCTGGTTCAGGTCGTACGCGTAGCCGTTGGTCGCGGTGGCGATGGAGCGGAGCAGCGCCGGGTTCGCCGCGACTTTCAGCATCTCGTCGGCCGGCGCGATCACCGTGAACATCAGCTCCTGCGTGCCCAGCGGTTTGCCGTCCTTGGTCGCGGTGATCGTGGCGACATACTCGCCCTTGCCGAGCGAAGGCATGGCCACCTGGTACATGCCCGTGTGCGAATCGACCGGCGCGAGATTGAACTGCTGCTTGGCCTTGCTGCCGGTTTGGAAGAGCGACACGCTCACCTGCGCGAAACGCGTCGCATCGCCCTTGGCGTCGCGAACCATCGCGCGGACGGAAACGGTTTGGCCGAGCTGGTAGATGCTCTTGGAGATCAGCGCCTCGACGCCCGCGCCGCGCGAGCGGTTGCGAACATCCACGCCGGCGAGCCAGCGGATCAGCTGCCCCCACAGCCGGTTGTACGGACTGTCCTGCCCCATGCCGCGGAGCGGGAGATACCAGAGGTAAGTCGTATCGACCGTGAACGCCGCCGATCGACCTTCGCCGTAGCGCTGCACCGCGAGCACGATCTGCGGCGAGCCGTCGGGCCCCGGACGATCCTGGTGCACAATCAAGATCGATGCGCCGCTCTTGGCTTTAGGCACCACGACATTCCCGCGCAGCGGCGGCAGCGGTTGCGTGCCCGGCTTCGCATCAACGCCGAACCAGTCGGCCAATCCTTCCATCGCCGGGTGCGTGGAACCCTCGGCCGTCAGGCGCGGAACGAACTGCGATTTCTCCTGCGCACTCGACGGATCGCCGACGAAGACCGGAAGCGCCCGCTCGATCGGCGAATCCTTGTACCCGCCCGCGCCGAAATTATTCTGCCCGCCGATCATCAGCAGCCCCGTGCCGGTGTTGACCGCCTGCTCGATCGCCAACTGCTGCGGCTTAGTGAGAAAGCTCGAATCGAGATCGCCGAGGATGATGACGTCGAACTTCTTCCACTCGTCTTTCGTGACGGGCATTTTCTTCAGTGCCTCGCCGCCGGTCGTGCCGGCTGCGTCGAATTCGCTTTGCGTGGTGCGGAGCAGGGTGGCCAGCTCGACATTCGGATCGCGATCGAGCGCGAACTTCAGCGGCTTGTACTCCGGCCGAACGCGCCCTTCGACGTACAGCACCTTCACGCGCGGATCGAGCGCCAGCCCCTGGAATTCCTGCCGATTGTCGACAGTGGAGCGTTCGCCGACGACAGGGTCCACCCACACCGCCAGCCGCTGCACGCCGATGGCCGTCGGCTTGAACGGCAGCTCCACGCTCTGCCCGTCGACCGTCGGCTGCAGCACGAGCGACTGGCTCACCGGCTTGCCGATCGGCTTGCCGGTGGTCGCGTCAAGCTGCGACATCTGCACCTGCACCAGCCGGTTCGGCAGGGCCGACGATTTGATGATCGCCTTGATCTTGGTCTCACTGCCGACGATGAAATCGTCCGGCGCCTGGATGTCTTCGACGGCGATGTTCGCCAGCGTCGCCGGCTCGGCCTGGTCGGAGCCCACGCGGATCGTGTGGATCGGCCGCTGCGATTCGCGCACGCTACCGACGACGTCGGCGGAGGTATTGTCGATGCCGTCGGAGATCAGGACGATCTGGGCGTCGGTGCGGTCGATCTTTTGAAGCACCTTCGACACGCCGGTGACGATGTCGGTCGCCTGGCCTTCGGGCTTGGCGGTTTGCAGGTCAGTGAAGGTTTTAATTTCGTCGGCGCCGGTGGCGAATGTGAAAAAGTGCGGGATGAAATGCTCGTTAATCTTCGGCAGCTGCGGGCGGAGCGCCTGCATCGCGGATTGGAACCGCGTCGGGCCGTTCTGCACGTCGGGCACGCTCATTGAGCCGGAGGTATCGACGAGAAAGATCAACGGCTTCTCGGGCTTGGGCCGGGCGATGTAGCGAATCACCGGCTCGAACAACATAGGCACGAGCAGCATGAGCGCGATCAGCCGGAGCGAAAGCAGCGTGGACATTCGGCGAACGCCGAGCTGCGCGCCGAGATTGAGGTAGAAGGTGGCCGACAGGTCGGCGAGCATCACGAAGGTCCAGACCAACCCGACAACCGGCGAGTGCAGGGCCGGCAGGGCGAGAACCAGAATCGTCCCGATCACCCCGAGCGCGATCAGCGGCAGCGCAAGCCGGCGGCGCTTATCGAGCCACGGCTTATCGACGATGCCATAGCTCGCTAGCCCAATCGCGGCGGCGATGCAGATCCACATCCACCAATCCCAAGTGCCTTGGCGGAGAATGTCGAAAGACCAGTTGGACATGGGAAAACCGGTGATTGGTGCGTGGAGCGTGACGAATTTGTCACGGACCAATCAACAATCACCACGTCACTTAAAAAGGCTCAACTCCGTCGGACCCCACGTCCGATAATGTAACTATCTCTCTATGCGGCCCACGTTGATCATCCTCGCCGTTTTTCTGCTCGCCGGGCACGCCGTTGCCCAGCCGGCGGAGGTTTCGCGCGTGTTGCGGTCGTTCGACTTCGAAGAACGAGCCCGCGGCAACCCTGAAGACCTGCCCATGCACTGGAGCAAGGTCGAGGGAGACAATCTCCCGCACTACGTTAACGGCACGCTCGCCACCGACAAAGCCCACGCCGGGCGATTCAGCTTCCGCTTCGATCTCAACGGCGGCAGCCTGTTGTACCGGTATGATACCGGGCAAATCAAAGTTCAGCCCGGCGCTCACTACCGCGTCGAAGGTTTCTGCCAGACCACCGTCATGCAGCACGCCCGTGCCGGCATGACTGCATACTTCACTGATCTTGACGGCCACATCATTCCCAACAGCACCAAGCATTCAGATCTCTACTCGTCCACAGGCATTGAGCCGGCGTGGAAACGCCTGTCCATCGAGCTGTCGGCCGATTCCGACAAGGCGGCGTACATGGTGCTCGAGCTAGGCCTGCTTCAGCCGATCGAGTTCCAGGCTAAGACGCTCGGCGATCGCACGCTCTTCCCGCAGGACATTCGCGGGACAGCCTGGTGGGACGACATCAGCGTTTCGCAAGTGCCGAAGGTCACCATGACGACCGACCGCCCGGGCAACATGTTCCGCCGCAGTGACGTGCCGCGACTGACCGTGCTGGTGAATGATCGATTTACCGACGATCTTTCCGCGCAGCTGGTCATCCGCAATGCCGAAGGGAAGACGGTTTATCAGCGGTCCGGCGCACTGGACATGTCGGCGGCAAAAACGGTCGCGCCGGGGCAGAAAAAAATGTCGCTCACCTTGCCCGATCTTCCGCCGGGCTGGTACGAAGCGGCGTTGGTGATGAACAGCCAGGGCACGTACGTCGGCGAGCAGACGCTCGACCTGATTCGGTTGGCCGACGACGCACCGCCCGTCGCTCCTGATCCGCGGTTCGGCATTAATGCGATCTCACTTCCGTTCGAAGGTTGGGCCGAGCTGCCGGATATTCTTCCGTCGCTGGCGGCGGGGCGGGTGAAGCTCGCCGTCTGGTCCAGCGCCGGCGATATTCAGCAGGAGGACTCGGCCGCGTTCGATACACTGCTCGAACGGCTCACCACGCTCGGCATTACGCCGACCGCGTGCCTTGTTGATTTGCCTCCAGAGCTATCGACGAAACTTAAAGGCGGCTGGCCGCAAATCCTTACGGCGCCGAAGGAATCGTGGCAGCCGCAGCTGGCTTTTCTGATCGCGCGTCATGCGAATCACCTCGACCGCTGGCAACTCGGGGCCGATGGCTCGGATGCGTTCGTGAACGATCCGCGAATGCGCGAAGTTTATCAGCGCGTCTATCACGAGTTTGAAACGCTCATGGAAAAGCCCGACCTCGCGATGCCCTGGCCGGCGTGGTACCAGATGGAAGGGAAGTTGCCGGCCACCGTAGCATTGTCAGTCCCGCCGAGCGTGCTGCCGAGCCAGTTGCCTCTGTACATCCAGGACATGCACCGGCAGGAAGGGCACAACCTTTCGATCAGCCTTGAGCTGCTCTCGCGCGAGCAGTACGGGCGTGAGGTGCAGATTCGCGACCTGGCGCAGCGCGTGGTTTACGCCCTGGCCGCCCACGCGCAGCGGATCGACCTGCCGCTGCCATTCACAGTGAAGCGCGAAGGCGACGCCGTCATCAAGCAGCCGCAGGAATTGCTGCTCATCATGCGAACGCTGGTGACGAACTTGAGCGGGAGCACGTTCAAAGGCAAGGTGCCGATCGCCGACGGCGTGGAGGCGTTCCTCTTCGATCGCAACGGGCAGGGCGTTTTGGTGCTGTGGGACCGCGGCTCGGTCAACGGCGTGAAGCAACTCGCGATCAACCTCGGCCAACATCCGATGAGCATCGATCTGTGGGGCAATGTCAGCCCGCTGCTCACCACGAGCGACAACAAGACCGGCACGGTGCAACTCGAGATCGGCCCGATGCCGATCATCCTTGTGGATATCGACGGCCCGCAGGCGCAGCTCCGCGCGAGCGTGGCGTTCGATCAGCCGCTGCTGGAAAGCAGCTTCAAGCCGCACACCCGGCGCATCCGGTTTACTAATCCATACCGTGTAGCGATCGGCGGCACGCTCAAGCTTCGGCCGCCGGAGGGGTGGCGGATTGATCCGCAGATTCTTACCTTCACGCTCAACCCGGGCGAGACGTTCGATCACGAAGTGACGATCGAGTTCCCCTACAACAGCTTCGCCGGGCCGAAGACGATCGCCGCGCAGTTCAACGTGCAGGGCGAGACGAATTCTAAATTCTCTGTGCCGGTGATGCTCAACCTGGGCTTGAGCGACGTAGGCGTGCAGAGCCTGGCGATCCGCGACGGGAAAGACATCGTCGTGCAGCAGATGATCAGCAACTACGGCGACAAGCCGATCGACTACACCGCCTTCGCCATCTACCCCGGCACGGCCAGGCAGGAACGACTGGTGACCAACCTCGGCGCTGGCCGGACGACGATAAAGGTCTACCGCTTCACCGGCGTGGAGATGCTGCCGAACGCGAAGGTTCGCTCGGGCGTGAAGGAATTGGTCGGCACTCGAATTTTAAACGACGAAGTCGAAATCAAGTGATTGATTGATCGCCTCGCCGACTGCTAGTGAATCATTTCACGTGAAAGCGCACCGGAATTCTCTGGACGCACAGGATTGGACGATACAATAGCTTCCGACACGGAGGCTTCATGAGTTCACTCACCGCTGGCCAGGCTTCTTCAGTACCGCTCGATTACGCACCGCGAAAAACCGGGTTCAAATTTCCGCGATGGATGTTCTGGCTCACGGGCGTGGGCGTCGGCGTGTTTTTTCTCGGTTCGATTTTACTACCGAGTCTGTGTAAGTCGTCTGAGACCGCCAACCGCGTGAAGTGTGCCGCGAATCTCAGGCAGATTGGAACCGCTCTCCAGTTGTTTGCAAAAGAACACAATGGAAAATATCCGGATCAAATGGCAGAACTGATTGAGACCGAAGATCTCACGCCAGCCGTGTTCACGTGTCCCTCCGGATCGGCTGACGTTTCGAGTGGAGCGACGCCGGAACAGCGCGCGGCTGATTTATCGTCGCCGAAATACTGCTCGTATATTTACCTGAAGGAAAATCTCGGCAATCCGGATCGCGCGATCGTTTATGAACGGCCTGACGACCATGACAAAGACGGCATGAACGTTCTTTACGGCGATTTCCACGTGGAATTTCAGCAGAGCACGCGGCCGGCAGGGCAGGCGGCGCTGATCGCGAGCGGAATTCCTGCCGATGTATTCAAGACCAAGTAAGCCGGCGCCGAATCACTCCGCGTATCGCTTCACAATGATCGTGTCGTTCTGCCCGCCGAAGCCGAAGCTGTTGCTCATGGCCACGTCCACCTTCGCCTTGCGAGCCTTGTTCGGCACGTAGTCGAGGTCGCACTCCGGGTCGGGAAAATCCAAATTCATCGTCGGCGGCAGGATATTGTCGCGGATCGCCAGCACGCAGCAGATCATCTCCACCGCGCCGGCGGCGGCGATGAGGTGGCCCATCATGCTCTTGATGCTGCTGACCGGCACGCGCTTGGCTAACTCGCCGAAGACTTTGCGGATGGCGTTGGTCTCATTGCCGTCGTTTTCGCTCGTGCCCGTGCCGTGCGCGTTGATGTACTGAATGTCGGCCGGCGTGAGATTCGCGTCGGCCAGAGCTTCCTGCATCGCAACGACGGCACCTTGCCCTTCCGGATCCTGATCGGTAATGCGGTAAGCGTCGGCCGTGCTGCCGTAGCCGACGACCTCGGCGAGAATCGTCGCGCCGCGAGCTTTCGCGTGGTCGAGCGTTTCGAGAATCACGACGCCCGCCCCTTCGCCGAGCACGAACCCGCCTCGCTTATCATCGAACGGCCGGCTGGCGCGGGCGGGGTTCATTTCGCCGATCGCTTCCTTCAGCTTTTCATCTTCCGACAGCGCGGTAAGGCGATTGAAGCCCGTCACGCCGAACGGATGGATCATCGAGTGAGCACCGCCGCCAATCATCACGTCCGCATCGCCGCGGCGGAGGATTTCTGCCGCCTCGCCGATCGCCTGCGTGCTGGCGGCGCAGGCGGTCAGGCAGTTCATCGCCGGGCCACGTGCGCCGGTGAGCAACGCCACGTGCGAGAGCGGCATGTTCGGCTCCTGCTCGAGCTCGCGCGTGACGTCCATCATCTGGCTGGCCAACTCGTACCATTTGACCGCGTCGATCGACTGCGCGTCCGCCTTCCAGGACGCGACGGCCGCTGTCGTGAACGCGTCAAAATCGAGTGACCCTTCGCCGCTGCCGAGGTAGATGCCGACGCGATCAAGATCGAGCTTGGCGCGATCGAGCCCGGCAGATTTCCACGCCTGCGCGCACGCCGCGACCGCGAACTGCGTGTTCCGCCCGCCGTCGATGTGATCGGCTGTGTCAGCGACGAATTCCCCGAGCTTGAAATCCTTCACCTCGGCGGAAATCGTCGTGGGAAATGTCGAGGCATCAAACAGCGTGGTCCGCGCAATGCCCGATTCGCCGTTGAGCAGGCGTTGCCAGACAGCTTCGATGGAATGCCCCATCGGCGTGATCCAGCCCATTCCGGTGATGACGACTCGGTTCATAAGTATTCCTCTCAGTAGACTACCGCTATTTCCCAGCACCGTCATCCTGAGCGAAGCGAAGGACCTCACGGCTGCCCGATGACTTCCGAATCGCAAGCGGCTCAACTCGCGAGTCAATCGCCGGCACACCGCTATCAAATTCTAAACTGAGATCCTTCCAGCGCGGATTCAATTGCTGAATCAGCTCGATCTTCTTAGATCGTAGCCACCCTTTGATTTTTTTCTCCGTAGCAATGGCTTTCTCCGCAGTGTCGAATTTCTCGAACCAAACGAGTTGACCCACATTGTACTTGGCAGTGAACCCGGGAATCATTTTATGTTGGTGCTCGAAGACTCGTCGCTTGAGATTGTTCGTCATGCCGGTATAGAGCACGCGGGTGCGGTTGGTGAGGATGTAGACGTAAAATGGGCCTCTCATGGGGTACCATTTTTGCCAGCGAAGCTTGGTCGGAAGTTCTGCGCGTTGAGGCCGTCAGTGAGGTCCTTCGCTGCGCTCAGGATGACGGGATAGGTGACGTTCATATTTTCTTGAAAACCAGCGCCGCGTTCTGCCCGCCGAGCGAATAAACGCTGCTAACAGCGACGTCGATCTTCGCGTCGCGCGGCTTAACGGCGACGTTGAGCGTCTGGCCGTCGATGATCTGTTGCGTGTTGATGGCGCCCGGAATCGTGTTGTGATGCAGTGCGAGCACTGCCGTAACGGCGTCGACTCCGGAACCGGCGGCGAGGTTGCCGGTTTGTGCCTTGATCGGCGCGAGCGGCACGCGATCGAGCCCACCGCCGAAGACCGTATGCAGGCCGGCGAGTTCGGCGCGGTCATGGCTCGGCACACCTAAACCCGTCGGCACAATTAAGTTGACGGCGGCGGGGGGCAGGTTTGCCTCAGCAAGCGCTTTGCTGATTGCCTTGCCGTAGCTGTAGCCGGTTGGATCGGGCGCGGTGATTTTGTAGGTGTCCTGGCTGGCGCCGAAGCCGACGACTTCGCAGTAGGCTCGCGCGCCGCGCTTCTGCGCGTGTTCCAGCGATTCAAGGATGAACAACCCGCCGCCTTCACCGACGGCCGTGCCGGTGGCGGCGGCGTCGAACGGGCGGACGGCCTGTTCGGGGTGGTCGTTGCTCGCCGTGCTGACACGCTTGAGCAGACATTGTCGCATCAACCCCATCGGCTGCACTTTGGTTTCAGCTCCGCCGCAGATGGCCACATCCGCGGCCCCGCGCTGGATCGTGCGGAATGCTTCGCCGATCGCCAGGTGCGAGCTGGCATCGGCGCAGGTGATGGTGTTACTCGGGCCCTTCAGGCCGTGCACGATCGTCACATGGCAGCTCAGCATGTTGGGCAGATATTTCAGCAGCCAAAGAGGCGTGAGTTGCTGCATGCCTTCGCGGCCCCACTTTTTCAGGTCGAGCTTGTCGCCGTTCGCGCCGGCGGCCAGGGCGTAGGTCAGCTCGTTGAGATCGACGCTGATCAGCCCCGCACCGATGTTGCAGCCGAAGCGCGAGAGGTTCACGCTCGGCGATTCGGTGTGGGCCTTGGATTCCAAGCCCGCGTCCTTGAACGCATCATCCGCGGCGATCACAGCCAGTTCGATGTCGCGGGCCATCACCTTGGTGGCCTTGCGGTAGCTCTTGGGGACGAAGTCACCGATCTTGTAGGCAGGCACTTCACCGGCGATTTGCGAGGGGAATCCGGAGGGATCAAATTGCGTGATGCGCCGCACGCCGACTTGGCCGGCGATCAGGTTCTGCCAGAACGCGGCGCTGCCGATGCCGATCGGGCTGATCACGCCAATGCCGGTGATGACGACTCGGGTATTCATGGGAGAGTTATTCTATCGCGGCCGCGCCGGTTTACTAAATCGCGACGGTCGCCGGTGTGCGGAAGGAACGGAGCAGGTCGGTGAACTGCTCGGTGAAGACGAAGTTGTGCTCGGGAAATCGCAGGCCGGCCATGTTCTGGTCGACGTTGCTGAACATCAATTCTATCTCGGCGACGAGCGCGAGGCCGGTTTCCTCTTTTACGTTCACCGTGCCGGTGATGCTCGCGCCTTGTTCGGAAATCTGATCGATGGTTGCTTGGAAAAGAATAGTTTCGCCCGGCCGAACAAGGCGATGGAAGACGGCCTTGCCGATTTTCGCGAGGACAATTTTGCCGGCGAAGTTGTGCGCTTCGCCGACGAGAATTCCCGCCGTCTGGGCCATGCCTTCGACGATCAGGCTGTGCGGAACGATCGGAAACGCGGGGAAAAGATCGTGCAGGTGCTCTTCAGCCAACGACACGTTCTTCAGCGCAGTCGCCGACGTGCGGGACGTGAACTCTACGAACTTGTCGATCCAGATCCATCGCATAGGAATAGGGGCAAGTATTCAGGGGCAAGGGGCAAGTAGAATAGGATGCATTGGGCGTTTTCTTGCCCCTTGCCCCTGAATACTTGCCCCTCTCTTTACGCGTTCACTTTCGATTCAATGTAATTGACCACCGTGTCCACCGTGAACTGCATCTTGTTGATGTCGGGGTCTTTTTCCAGCTCGGTGAAGTCGACGTGCGGCATGCGTTTTTTCATCTCGGCCATGCCGTCGGGCGTGATTCGGCCGTTTTGAACATATTGCGCGTTGGTGAACAAATCCTCAGGGAACATTTCGCCGCGGGGGATTTTAATGCCGAACGCTTTTTCCAGGCGGAAGACGATGTCGAGGAAGTCGATGCTTTCGGCCCCCAGGTCGCCGCGGAGGGTGGCGTCGGGCTTCACGTCGTCGTCATCCACGCCCAGGGCGTCCACGAGCACTTCCTGAACTTTTTTGTAAATTTCGTCGCGGGAGAGGGGCATTGTTGTTCCTGGTCAGTGGTCCGTGGTCGGTTGTCAGTGGCAAATGGCCGGGATTATCGGTCCCTATCGGTTATCGGTCGTTAACGGCTCCGTGGATTAGCGCGACCGGCCAAAGACAACGGGCCAGAGACTCATCAGAGGGTGACGGCTACCGGGCTCGCGGCCGGGGTGGACGCCGCGAGGATCGACCACCGCTGGCGGTTGTGTTCCGTCAACCGGCGGTCGAGGTCGGCCAGGGCCGGCTGCTTGTCGGCCAAGTTGAAATACGCCAGTTCGATCCGGGCGGCGACGGCGGTCGAGGCGCCGACGGTCCCGGTCGCCTTGAACGCCGCGCCGGCCTCGGTCGTCTTGGCGAACTCCACGTCCACCCGCAGGAAATTCCCCGGCGCGACGAAGTTCCCGTACTTCACGTTCCTCGCTTCCTTCAGCACCGCCATCGAGCAGGCGAAGTCGCGGCGGCGGTGGAGCAGCCACCCGGCGGCCTGCGTCAACGCCTCCAGCATCATCACGCCCGGAAGCACCGGGAAGGTGGGGAAGTGGTCGGCCAGATATTCCTCGGCCAAGCTCACGTACTTGACGGCGACGATCCGGTCGTCGGTGAGGGATTCGATCTTGTCGATGAGGTTGAATTTCA
>JBBQNK010000007.1:0-123091 GCA_038329865.1 Tepidisphaerales bacterium
GGCGTGACCCCACCCTGCTGATCGCCCGCCGACTACGAGCCCGCCGGCGTACATCGACTGCCTGCGACAGGAATCAAATAACGGCTGTCAAAAACAACGTGTTTTGCAGCAGCCTGCTAGAGCATTTCACCTAAAGCTATACCGTCATCATGAGGTACTCGGAAGGGTCTAGCCACTCCGCGCAGTCGGCTAGATCCTTCGGACTACCTCAGGATGACGATGATGAAAAATCATGCGAAACAAGTGAACGTGACACGCTCTAGAAGGTGCACGGATCCCCGCCATCGCTCGCCTAATGTCGCCACGAAAGAAAGCATTCGCCGCGATTTTTGAACTAGCCGGGAAGGTTGCATCCCTTTACGATTGCGGCGCAGTGATTGAAGAGTTGCCGCTGCTCGCCGTGGAGATTTGTTCATGACGACCCGCCTTGTAGAAATCCGTCAGAAGGTCCTGAAGCAGAACGACGTGACCGCCCGCGCCCTGCGAAGCCAGTTCCATGCCGCCGGTATTTTTGTCGTCAGCCTTGTCTCCAGCCCCGGCTCGGGGAAGACGGCGTTTCTGGAGCGCACGCTCACGCAGTTGGCCAGGTCGCACAAGGTGGCCGCGCTCGTCGGCGATCTCGCGACCGACAACGACGCCGTGCGCCTCGCCCGCAGCGGCGTGCCGGTGAAGCAGATCGTCACCGGCACGGTGTGTCATCTCGAAGCGGAAATGGTTCGCTCGGCCATGGTCGATTGGCTGCCGGCCGATCTCGACTTTTTGTTCCTCGAAAACGTCGGCAACCTCGTCTGCCCTTCCAGCTACGATCTCGGTGAAGACCTGCGGCTGGTGCTGATGAGTGTCACTGAAGGCGAAGACAAGCCGCTGAAATACCCGACAATCTTCAACACCGCCGACGTCGCGGTGATCACCAAGACCGATCTCGCCGCCGCCGTGGAATTTGATTCCGCCGCCGCCCATCGCAACATCCAGGCGGTTCGGCCGGGGATGACCGTGCTCGAATTGTCGACCAAGACCGGCGCCGGTTTCGATCAATGGATCGACCTGCTCGCCGCCCGGCATCGTGAGACCGCCGCCGGAGGTCGCGCGCAAAACAATCAGCAGCCGCCGTCGCTGGCTGCGATGGATCCAACGAACGCAACGTGAATTTTTATAGAAGAGGATTCGCCATGTCGTCCAAATCGCTGATGATCGCCGCGGGGTTGGGAGCACTTCTTGTTGTCACGCAGACCGCCGGGGCGCACCCCTGGCCGTACCACGTCGCCGGCGGGTTTGCCGCGGGTGTCGCGCATCCGTTCAGCGGACTCGATCACATTCTTGCGATGATTGCGGTAGGCATTTGCGCAGCGCAGATGGGCGGCCGGGCCATCTGGCTGCTGCCGACCGCGTTTCTTTCGTTCATGATCGTCGGCGGCGCTGCGGGGGTTGGCCATGCCGATGTGCCGGCAGTCGAGCAGATCATCGCCGCCTCGGTGCTGGTGCTCGGGCTGATCATCGCCGGGGGTTCGCGCCTGCCGATGCTGCTGACGGTTTGCCTGGTCGGCCTCTTCGCGATTTTCCACGGCTACGCACACGGCACGGAACTTCAGTCGGGCCTGGCGCCGGCGACCTACACAACCGGCTTCATCGCCGCGACGGCAGCCCTGCATGCGATCGGCCTCGGGCTGGGCTTTGCCTCCCGCCGAATCAAGTCGCCGATTCTGCCGAGAATCGTCGGCGGTTTGATCGCGATTTTCGGCGTGGTGATGGTCTGGATGTAAGCTGCGACGCGCGATACGGAGTTCCCGCGAAGGCGCAAGCGAGTGGCCATCCGCTTGCGCCTTCGCGGTACTTCCAGCGGAACAATTCGGTCGAAATCTCCACAAATGAGTACGAAAGCAAAAGCCGCATAATCCTCCGGTACTCTCACGATTCCCACTTTTCATGCTGCGTATGGTGATTCGAGGCTTCCCAGAACATCCATTCTGCTCCATGTTCAACGCCGGTACATATTAAGTGGTAGACATAACGTATTCTGCGTGGGAGAGCGGTGCGCCTGTCGCGAGCCGCTCATTCTAGCTTCTCAAAAGGTCCGCATGGTTTATCGATCGAAGCACTGGCACGTTCTCGGTTTGCTGGCAGCTGCAGTGCCGGCGATGGTCGTTCATGCCGATTCGCCCGCCGTCGCGCCGGCGGCGGCGGAGGACCACACCTTTGCTTATCACACGCCCGATGTGCTCGGCACGTCGCTCGATCTGAAGATTGTCGCTCCCACGCAAACCGAAGCCGACGCCTGCGAGCAAACGCTCCTTCATGAGATCGAGCGGCTGCGAACGATCCTCTCGACGTACGATCCGCAGTCGGAGATTTCCAAATTCCAGGCCAACGCGCCGGCGGGCTTCGTCAATGTCAGCGATGAACTGCATGCCGTCCTGCTGGCCTACCAAACCTGGCGCACCACCAGCGGCGGCGCATACTCGGCGCAGCTGGGCGACCTGATTTCGATCTGGGGCGCGGCCGAGAAGAAAGGCGCGATTCCCACCGACGAAGAACTCGCCCCCGTGATCGCGAAGCTGAAAGAAAAAGCGTTTCTCACGTCGGCGGCATCCAACGGCGTGAAGCGGCTGACTGATCAGAAGCTGAACATCGATTCGTACGGCAAAGGCTACATCGTGCAGCGGGCGGCGGGCTTCGCGAAGCTCAAGCACCCGACGATTACCGGAATTCTGCTGAACATCGGCGGCGACATCCGCGCGTTGGGATTTTCCACGCCGCCTTCCGCCGGGCCGGGCAAGCCGTGGCTGGTGCGCGTCGCCGATCCGGACAATCCGGCCGACAATGCCGTGGCGCTCACCACGCTCAAGTTGACCAACTCCGCCGTCGCCACCTCCGGCGCTTACGAGCGCACGTATACATTCGGCGACAAAACGTTCTCGCACATTCTCAATCCGATCACCGGCAAGCCGTCGGACAACGACATTCTTTCCGCGACCGCCATCGCTTCTGATGCTGCCGTCGCCAACGCGCTGGCGACCACGCTCTGCATTCTTCCCGAGGCCGAGGGGCTCAAGCTCGTCGAAAAAACACCCGGCGCCGCCGCGCTGCTCGTGACGCGCGACGGCCGGCAGGTGCGCAGCAAACTCCTCGCAGGGTTCGAAGTCGATCCGCCCGCCGCCCCGGCGCCGCCGGTGACGGACGCCAAGCCGCCGGACCCAAAGTCGCCCGACTCGAAACCCCCGGACTCCAAGCCCGCCGCCGGCGCGGCATGGCCCAAGGGCTTCGGCGTGGCGATGGACGTCTCCCTCCTGCCCGCAAAAAGGCAGCCGAACGATGTCCCGTACACCATCGTGTGGGTGGAAGATTCGGCCGGCAAATGCACCAAGGTGCTGGCCGCCTGGATCGGCCGGGGAAAGTACATGGCGCGGATGAACACCTTCTCCAAGCAGTTGGCGAGCGCGACTGATTTTGCCGCCGTCACCCGACCGACTCGCCGCGTCGGGCGGTACACGCTGACCTGGGACGGCACCGACGCCGCCAACAAACCCGTCGTCGCCGGCGATTACAATATCTGGATCGAAGTCGCCTTCGATCACGGCGGCCACGCGGCGCAAAAAACCAAGATCACCTGCGGCACAGACAAATCCTCTGCCGTCATTCCGCCGTCAACGGCGTGGGATAAGATTCCGGTAATCTATGGGCCGACGAAATAGGCGTAAGTCCTAAGGCGAATTCCTCTTTGGTGGCACAGAAATTCCTGTCTGCGACGGGCGGATGTACCCATCCATCCGTGATAAGCTTGCCGGCCGAAGAGTACGAATCGAGGAGTACGTCGCTTCGTCACAGACAAGAATGTCTGTGCCACCGAAGAAGCGAATTGACGGCGTCGAAATAGCGAAACAAGGCAGGGAAATTACTTTCATGTTCCTTCCAAAAAACGTCATGCTGCTGATCCGCTCACTGCATATTTATCTCTCGATGTTCGCCCTGCTCCTCGTGCTGTTTTTTTCGATGACCGGATTCATGATGAATCACTCGGAATTCTTCGGCATCGAAAAAACCGAAACCGCCGAGAGCAAAGTAACGATCCCGCACGACCTGCTCCCGGCCGAAGGCGCGGCCACCAACGAAATCGCGCTCGCGGCTTACTTCCACGATACGCTGCATCTCATGGGCGAGCCCGACACCGCCGGCGCCGGCGACGACCCGATCCACCTCGTCTTCAAATCTCCCCGCGGCCGCGACGATATCGAAATCGCCCGCGCCACCGGCGAAGCCACGATCACCCACACGACCAAGAGCCTCACCGGCGTTTTGAGCAACCTCCACAAAGCCGCCGACACCGGCTCATCCTGGAAGCGAGTCGTCGACGCCACCGCCATCCTGCTGGTGCTGATCTCGCTCACGGGTTTGGTCTTGTGGATGACGCTCGCCAAGCGGCGCACTCTGGGGCTGATTTCGCTGGCGGTGAGCGTTGTGGTGTGCGCGGGGGTGTTGTGGATCATCCTGTAGAAATGCTGCTGGCAGCCGGGGAATCGGAACACAATATCAGGCAGAAAGACGCAAAACCCGCCGTTTACGGACGGTTGTGGTAGGATAATTGCGTCAACACTCCGAGTATCAAGCGGTAAATAGAATTAGACTGCAGGAGAGGAAACCAACCCCCATGCGCAAATTCACCCCGTGCTACGCCCCCGTTGTCGCCCTGCTTATGTTGCTGGCTTGCTGCCCAGCATTCGCCGGCACCACTTATTTCGCTGATCCCGCCAAAGGCGCGGATGACGGCGACGGGTCAGCCGCCAAGCCTTGGAAGACGCTCGAAACCGTCATCAAGGACGGCAAGCTCGCCACGCTCAAGGGCGGCGACACGCTGGAGCTGGCGTCGGGGTATCACGGGACGATCACGTTCTCCGGGGAGAACGAATCGATGGTCACCATCAAAGCCGGCAAAGGGCAGCGGCCGGAGATCAGCCGGCTGACCATTCCGAGCGGTAAGAACTGGACCGTGAAGGGATTGGTCATCAGCCCGACCTTCGGCAAAGAGCCGTACAAGGGCGAGATCGTCAGCTTCGCCGACAAGGGCGAGTCGTCGAAAATTACGATCGAAGATTGCTACGTCTTCTCGGCCGAGGACTCTTCAAAATGGGACGCGCAGGAATGGATGAGCTGCAACAGCGGTATCAACATGGGCCGGGAAGGGAAGGATCTCACCCTTCGCAACTGCTACGTAAAGAACACGCGGTTCGCGATCGTGCTGTGCGCGTTTGATTCGCTGTGCGAGGGGAACGTCGTCTCCGATTACTCCGCCGACGGCATTCGCGCCACCCGCGACGGGCTGACCGTGCAGTACAACGTGATCAAGAACGTCTACGTGAGCGACGCCGACGGCGACAAGAACCACGACGACGGCATTCAGGTCTTCCTGTTCAACAAAGGTACCGGCCTGGTGAAGAACATGAAGTTCATCGGCAACCTCATCATCGCCCACGAAGACCCGAACCAGAAATGGCGCAACGGCATGCAGGGCCTGGGCTTTTTCGACGGGCCTTTGGAAAATTTCGTGGTGACCGACAACGTGATCAGGGTCGATACATTTCACGGCATCTCCCTGTACAACGCCTTGAACGCCCGCGTGGAAAATAACGTGGTATGGACGCTGCCGACTGACAAGACCAAGGCCTGGCTGATGTTCGGCACGAAGAGCAAGGCGGAGAAAGGCGGCAACAACGTCGCTAAAAACAACTACGCCAACTCGTTCAACTTCAAGGCCGACAAGCCAACCGAAGAAAACAACCAGATCTCGACCGAGAAGATCTACAACGACGCGTACGCCAAGCTGTACAAGATCATCTGCGACAAGTTCGGAGCCGACCACTTCGCCGCCGATCGACCGAGGATCGGAACCAAGTCGGCCGAGCACGCGACAAAGGCAAAGGCTTCGGTCGATAAGCCTGCGTCCTCCGGCAAAGCCAAGCTTTGAACTGCGGGCCGACTGAGTTGATGGCTATCCCGAGATGAAATTCAGTTGACGAAGATTAGTGATTCCATGCGCAAATTCACGTTCATTTTGGTGTCGTGTGTTTTCCTTCTGATCCTGTCCGCCGGCGGCCAGGCACTGGCGGGCACTACCTATTACGTCAACCCCGCTCAAGGCAGCGACGACGGCGACGGCTCGGCCGCCAAACCGTGGAAGACGCTCGAGACCGTCATCGCCAATGGACAACTGAAATCGCTCAAGGGCGGCGACACGCTCGAACTCGAATCCGGCATCCACGGCGCCGCCAAATTCTCCGGCGACAACGACGCGATGATCACGATCGCCGCCGGCAAGGGGCAGCGGCCGCAAATCAGCCAGCTGACTTTTCACGGCAAGAACTGGACCGTCCGCGGACTCGTGATCAGTTCATCGTTCGGTAAAGAGCCGTACAAGGGAAACATGGTGACGTTCGGCGAGAACGGCGAGTCGTCGAAGCTCACCGTCGAAGACTGCTACATCTTCACCGAGGAAGATGCCTCCAACTGGGACGCCAAGCAGTGGATGGCCGCCAACAGCGGCATCAACATGGGGCGAAACGGCACGGACATGACGGTGCGAAACTGCTACGTCCATAACGTGCGGTTCGGCATTTCACTCTGCTCGCCGGACTCGATGTGCGAAGGAAACGTGATCACCGATTACTCCGGCGACGGTATTCGCGGCACGCGCGACGGGGACACGATGCAGTACAACATCATCAAGAACATCTACGTCAGCGCCGCCGACGGCGACCCGAACCACGACGACGGCATCCAGACGTTCCTCTTCAACAAGGGTTCCGGCCTGATTAAAAACATGAAGACGATCGGCAACATCATCATCGCCCACGAAGACCCGAACCAGAAATGGAAGAACACCCTGCAGGGCCTGGGCTATTTCGACGGCCCGCGCGACGGATTCGTGATCTCCGACAACGTAGTCAACGTCGACGCGTACCACGGCATTTCGATCTACAACTGTCGCAATTCTGTCCTCGAACGAAACGTCGTCTGGACGGCACCCGGCGAAAAAATCCGCTCGTGGATGTACATCGGCGGAAAAGACCCGGACATGGCCAACAACATTTCCCGGAACAACTACTCCAACAAGTATTCGTACGACAAAAAGAACCCGCCGAAGCAGGAGAACGACCAGATTTCGACGGAGAAGATTTACAACGAAGCGCTGGAGAAACAATTCAAAGTGATCTGCGACAAGTTCGGCGAAAGCCACTTCGTCGCCGACCGCCCGCGGATGGTGATCAAGAAGGCGGGGCCGGCGACGGCGCCGACGACCGTGCCCGCGGCGAAATAGAAATGGATGTCGCACGGGCTACCAGCCCATGCTCTGGACGCCAGCATGGGCTGGTAGCCCATGCGACGAAGAGCAGTTCGAATACCTCGGCACCGGTTCAGTTTGTAGGGGAGTTATTCGTAGCACGGGCGTCTCGCCCGTGCCGAGGTGTCCTGACACGGGCGAGACGCCCGTGTTACGGGGAAGCGTTCCTCCAAGTAAATCCTCACCAACACTTCACTTCGATTCCGGCACCCAGTCAAAGCTCGCCGTCGTGTGGCCGTCGGCCCAGTGAATGCCGTTGGTGATGTGCAGCACGCCGGCGGAGTCGTTCGTTGCTTTTACGTCGATCGCAGTGATTCCGACTTTATCCAGCGGCACCACTTCGCCGGCGTCGCTCACGCCATTGCTGTTCGCGTCGCACCAGAGTGCGATTGATTTCAACTCTTCGCCGCTCAACTTCCCGTCGTGGTTACGGTCGAGCATCGACATCGCCTCGTACCCGTTACGGAAGAGCATCTGCCACGTCATCGTGCCGAACAGCTGCCGGCCGCTGGTGATTTGGCCGGTGCCGGCGGGGTCCCACACCAGCAATCCGGCATTTCGATTGATCCATGGCCAGTGATGGCCCGGCCCGAATCCGGCAAAATCGAACGACACGTTCGCGTCCAGATCGATCAGGTCACCGAGCGTTGATTCAGCCTTCATCGCCACAACGATGGGCGTGACGGCCATGCCTTTGCTGAACACGGCGTCGCGCCCGTCCTCCAGCCGCTTGATCAGTTTTTCGTCGACCGGGTTGACCGTCTTGAGCAGCCGGATCGCATCCTCCGCGGCTTCGGCGCTGACAAAGGCGTCACCGGCACTGAGTCGATTGTTGCTGCTTTTGTCTTCCGCCAATCGGAGGTCGAACGCCTTAACGTACTCATCAATCACCGCCTTGAGTTCAGCCTTTCGGTCCGCCGCCGGTGCCGATCGATCTGATTCCTTCGTAGCGGCCTGCGCAACTGCCGTCGCGAGTTTTTGCTCGAGCATCCACGCCAAGCCCAAGTGATAGAGCCCATTTTTCGGCTCCATCTCAACGGCCTTGCGGTACGCGGCGATCGATAGCCCCAGGTGCTTCTTCGCGGCGTCCGACAGCAGCTTTTCATTGTCGCGCGACACGCGGACCGAAGCGTACGGCGCGAATTCCGGCAAGGCTCCCTCTTTCCCCGGGATGAGTTGGATCTGATCGCCATCCGTCGCCCAGGCCAGGCTATGTATTCGGCCGAGGAGATATTGTGCGTGCGCGTCGTCCGGATGATCCTTCGCGCTCTTTTCCAACTGCGAAACAATGTCCGCGACCGGAACGTCGACGTCGCGCCGCGCGAACTTGGCCTGGGCGTCGGCCATCAATACCAGGCAGATCGCGATGAAGCCGACGAACGCAAATGGGATCATTTTCATGGGATTATTCCTTCATCAAACTGGAGGACTTTTTTGAATTCTTATCGCATGTGCTACGAATCCATACCTTGGCACAGCATGGGCTGGTAGCCCATAAGACAAAACGCGAGGCGGCCCTTACTCACTTCGACTGCGGCACCCAGTCAAAGCTCGCCGTCGTGTGGCCATCGGTCCAGTGGATGCCCCGGGGGATTTGCAGCACTCCGGCGGAGTCGTTTGTTGCTATTACATTGATCGCAGTAATTCCGACTTTATCCAGCGGCACCACTTCGCCGGCGTCGCTCACGCCGTTGGCGTTCGCGTCGCGCCAGAGGGCGATCGACTTCAGCTCGTCGCCGCTCAACTGTCCGTCGCGGTTGCGGTCGAGCATCGACAGCGCCTCGTACCCGTCGCTGAAGCGCATGTGCCAGGTCATCGGCCCGAAGAGCTGCCGGCCGCTGGTGATTTGGCCAGTGCCGGCGGGGTCCCACACGAGCAGGCCGGCGTCTTTCGTGATCCACGGCCAGAGGCGGCCGGGCCCGGCGAGATCGAACGACACGCTCGCGGCCGGATCGATCAGATCCTTCAGTGCTGCGTGCTCGTTCATCGCCACGACGATCGGCGTTTCGGCGAACGGCAGTGACATCACGGCCGTCTTGCCGTCTTCCAGCCGCTTGACCAGTGCGTTATCGACCGGGCCGATCGTCTGCAGCAGGCGGATCGCGTCCTCGGCGGCCTCGGCGCTGACAAACGCATCGCCAGCCATCAGGCGGTTTTCCTTCGTCTTGTCTTCCTCGAGCCGAAGATCGAACGCTTTCACGTACTCATCAATGACGGCCTTCAGCTCGGCCTTGCGATCGACGGGTGGGAGCGACTTATCCGTGTTCTGCGTGGCGGGCGCCGCGACGGCCGTCGCGAGTTTCTGCTCCATCATCCATGCCAGGCCCAAATGATACAGGCCGTTCTTCGGATCCAGCTCCACCGCCTTACGGTACGCGACGATCGACAGATCGAGATGCTTCAACGCCTCGGCCGACGTCGCTTTCACATCGTGCGACACCCGGACGGACGCATACGGCATGAACTCCGGCATGCCCTGTTTGTCGCTCGCAAACTTCAGCTGATTCCCGTCCTGCGCCCAGGCCATGCTGTGCACCCGGCCGAGCAGATACTGCGCGTGCGCGTCTTTCGGATCGTCCGCCACCTTCTTCTCGACTGATTTCAGAATGTCCGCGAGTGGAATATTCTCTTCCATGTGCATGAACATCGCGTCGGCCGACGCGGCGACGAACAGGCCGAGCAAAACAAGGGCGACGAGGGTTCGGACGATCGGTTTCATTTAGAATTCTCCTGCCAGTTGGACGCCGGGCCAGCGATAAAGTTTACGGCGCAATGCTTTTTATGACATGGGGCGCCGCCCATATTTCACATGCATTCCAGTTTAGCCGCCCCGCGTGCGGGGCGCGTTTTTTCGTCGGAACCAACGCGCCCCGCATGCGAGGCGGCTAAACGGCGTTAAATCTCGTACGTGAACGACTCCTCTTCGAGCTTCTCCGAGATCCCCGCCAGGTCGATCGATACGCCCGCCAGTTGCCGGGCCCGCTGCAGCGCTTCCTGGGCGCTGGCGAAGACGCCGAGGCCGGTCTCGAAGAAATTCTCCTGCCCGATCAGCTTGAGCAGCCCGAAGTTGCGGATGACCGGCGTGAGGTCCGGTCGCACGCCGCACAAAATCACGTGGCCGCGGCGGGCCTGCATGTCGCGCGTGAATTGCTCGAGCACGTACAGGGCCGTGGAGTCGATCGAATGCGTGCGGCGGAGGCGGAAGACCACGACCTTCACGCCGGAGCCTTCGCGCGAGAGGTGCGCGAGCCGGTCGCGCAACTCGTCGGCCACGCCGAAGAAAAGATCGCCCTCCACCTGCAGGAAGATCACCTGTGTGCCGCCGGAACGGTCGGTGAGCTCGCGCTCCTGGAACGCGCTGCCGGATTTGCCGGGCACCATCTCCATCACGTGCAGCCGGCTGGCCTGGCGGAGGTAGAGGGCAATGTTGAGGAAAATCCCCGTGAAAATCGCGTATTCGAGCGGCACGAAGAGCGTGGCGGCGAACGTGATGCCGCACACCAGCGCATCCGGCCGGCTCGCCTTCAGCACGCGCGGGATGTAGCTCCACTCGATCAGCCCGACCGCGATCACGAAGAGCAGGCCCGCCAGTGCCGCCGTCGGGATCAGCTGCGCCAGCGGCGCGCCGATCAGAAAGATGATGCCGACGAAGATCGCGTTGAAGACTGCGCCGAACCGCGTTTCCGCACCGGCGGCGTAATCGAGAGCGCTGCGCGTGAAGCTGCCGGAGCCGGGGATGCACTGGAAAAAGCTCGTGACGAGATTCTTAAATCCCTGTGCGAAAAATTCCTGGTTGGGGTTGATCTCCTCCCCCGTGCGGGCGGCGATGCTCTTGGCGATCGCCACGCTCTCCAGCATGCCGATGACCGCCAGAGCCAGCGCCCCGCCGAAGAGTTTTTCCGCCCAATCCCACCCGGCCCAGGCGACTTCAAAGTGCGGCAGTCCGCGGGGGATTTCCTTGATCAGCGGAAGCGTCGCGTCGGTCCACCCCATCGACCACACCAGCGCCGCAGAAGCAACGATCGCGATCAACGCGCCCGGCAACAGCTTGTTGATGAATCGCACGCCGACGGTGATCGCGACGACTCCGAGCCCGATCATCACCGCGCGCGGATTCAATTCATTGAAGTGCGTCACCAGCCGTTCGATCGGGCTGGCGATGCCCGGCCAGCCGTTTCGACCAGCCGAACTCCGCACGCCGATGAACGCCGGCAGCTGCCCGAAGAAAATCAGCACGCCCGCCCCGCTCACCAGCCCGGCGATGACCGATCGGCTGACGTACCGCACCATGTTCCCCATCCGCGCCGCCGCGAATGCCAGCTGAATGATCCCCTTCAGCATCGCGAGCATGAAAACGAGCTGCAGATAGAGCGAAGGATCCGCGGCCGGGTCCACCAGGCGGTACAGCGCCGAAAAAATCAGCAAACTTTGCGTATTGGTCGGCCCGGTGGTCATGTGCTCGGAACTGCTGAGCATCGCTCCGATCACACCCTGGATGATCGACGTGTACAGCCCGTACTGGGCCGGCACGCCCGCGATGATCGCGTACGCCATCGCCTGCGGCACTTCGACGACGGAGACCGTGAGCCCCGCGAGCAAATCCTTTCGCAGCTTGTATGCGTTGTAATGCCGGATCGTCTCAATCGCCGGCTTGAGCGGCGTGAGCAGAAATGCTGCGAGCGATTGATTTGGAGCTGACGCCGGATCGGAATCCACGAAACGATTCTGGCGGCAGTGCGTGAGTTTGGGAAGTGATTTTGTTGGATTCGATCTCCACTCGATTCCCACTTAATTGATAGGCTGACTGCGAGTTTCACGGCTTGAAGTTCTTTATCCGCAGATTTCACAGATTACACAGATGAAGAAGAAGCAAAATTCTTATCTGTGTAATCTGAAAAATCTGTGGATAAAAAAAGACGGCGCGGATGTTTCCATCCGCGCCGCCGGTAGAGGGACAAAAGAAATCACGCCCGCATCAATCGAGCACTTTGGTCACGACGCCCGAGCCTATCGTCTTGCCGCCCTCGCGGACTGCGAAACGGAGCGATTCGTCCATCGCGACTTCGCCGTCCAGTTCCACGGTGAGCCGGACGTTATCGCCGGGCATCACCATCTCGGCACCGGCCAGCGTGAGCTTGCCGGTGACGTCGGACGTGCGGAAGTAGAACTGCGGCGAGTAGCCGTTGGTGATCGGCGTGTGCCGGCCGCCTTCTTCCTTGCGGAGGACGTATACCTCGACTTCAAACCGCTTGTGCGGCTTGATCGATTTCGGCGCGGCCAGGATCTGCCCGCGTTCGATCTCGTCCGCCTGCACGCCGCGGAGCAGCAGGCCGGCGTTGTCACCGGCGATGCCGACCTCGGCGGGCTTGTGGAACTGCTCGATGTCCGTCACCACCGTCGTGCGACCGCCGGCATAGCCGACGATCTCCACGGTCTCGCCGCGCTTCACCTGGCCGCGCTCGATGCGCTCGGTGACGACCGTCCCGCGCCCGGCGATCGAGTAGACGTTCTCGATCGGCATGAGGAACGGCTGATCGATCTGCCGCACCGGCATGGGCACGGCGGTGTCGAGGGCGGTCATCAGGTCATCGATACACTGGCAGGCCGCATCGTCGGCCGGGCTATCCAGCGCCGGCTTGGCCGAGCCGAAGACGAAGGGGATTTGATCTCCTTCGAATCCGTACCGGCTGAGCAACTCGCGGGTTTCCAGTTCGATGAGGTCGATCAGTTCCTTGTCGTCGACCAGATCGACCCTGTTCACGAACACCACCAGCGCCGGCACGCCCACCTGTATAGCGAGCAGCACGTGCTCGCGCGTCTGCGGCATCGGCCCGTCGGCGGCGGAGACCACGAGCACCGCGCCGTCCATCTGGGCGGCGCCGGTGATCATGTTCTTGATGTAATCGGCGTGGCCGGGGCAATCCACGTGGGCATAGTGGCGCGTGGCCGACTCATACTCCACGTGCGAGGCGATGACGGTGACCGTCTTGGTGGCATCGCGCTCGATGCCGCCTTTGGCGATCGCCTTGTAATCGACGGCTTCAACCGACGGGTACTTGGCCGCGCTCCGCGCCGACATCGCGGCGGTGAACGTGGTTTTGCCGTGGTCGATGTGACCGATCGTGCCCACGTTCACGTGGGGCTTGCTGCGATCGAACAATTCCTTGGCCATGAGAGGCCTCCTTCTAGTTCACGACGTCGGGACTCGAACCCGACCGCGTTGCGAATGCCGCGCGTTACCCGCCCCTGTAGAAGTCAGGGGTTCCATCGTCGTTCTGTTGTAAGGGTGACCAGTGGGAATCGAACCCGACATCATTCCGGATTCACAGTCCGGCGCTCTTCCGCTTGAGCTACAGCCACCATTGAAAATTTGAAAGACCCGTGCAGGAGTCGAACCTGCGTAAACGGCTTTGCAGACCGTCGCCTCGCCACTCGGCCATAGGGTCACAAACGAGTTGAGAATTTCGATCGACTACCGGACTGGCCGCTTAAGCGGCCAGTCCACTGCGAACCCAAGCACGCCGTGCAGGGATCGAACCTGCCCACTCCGGATTTGGAGGCCGGCGTCCCGCCATTGGGACTGACGACGTATCGATCATGCGCAGGGTAGGACTCGAACCTACGAGGGCCCGAAGGCCAACCGGGTTACGGCCGGTTGCAATCGCCGCTCTGCCACCTGCGCTCGGAGTAGGACTTAGGACTTAGTGAAGAGATTTCCGCCACTAAGTCCTAAGTCCTAAGTCCTTTTCTCGAAGTCCTACGCCCAGTCACCGCGGAAGGATTTGAACCTTCAACCCCGTGCATCCGAAGCACGTGCGCTACCAAATTGCGCTACACGGTGAAAAATGCTCCCGGTGGGATTCGAACCCAACATTCTCCGGTTGAAAGCCGGCCGTCCTGGCCTTTGGATGACGGGAGCGGGGGGCAGAAATGCAAAGTGCAGAATGCAAAATGCAAAATGAAAACAAGCAACTCACAGATTTCAGCCTTCATTTTGCAACTTGCATTTTGCAATTTGCATTTCCCCAAAGCACCCGCAGATGGATTCGAACCATCATGATCGCGATTAACAATCGCGCGCTCTACCGTTGAGCTACACGGGTAAATAATTTTTCAGTTGAGCCGCCTGGATTCGAACCAGGAGCCTTCGGAATCAAAGTCCGACGTTCTACCTGTTTGAACTACGGCTCAGTGGCCGCCACATTCAGCCGGCAGGGATCGAACCTGCGACTTCCGGTATGTAAGACCGGCTCTCTCCCAGCTGAGCTACGGCTGCATAAAAACAGTTCAGGGCGAAGGAGTTGAACCCTCTACCTCCCGGTTCAGAGCCGGGCGTTCTGCCGATTAAACTATCCCTGAATAATCGCGTGGAGCGCAGTGGGGACTCGCCGCGCTCCACGCGAACACTTCAAACGTCCTGCGTGTCGGAAATGCTTTCTCCGAAGAGATACGTATCTCCGATGTACTTCAGAATCACCCGGCCGATCTTCGGGTCCGTCCGCTCCTTCGCCGGCTTCACCACCACGCCTTCGCGGATGTGGTTTGCGCCGGCAACGAGTGACGGGCCGTCTGACAGCTCGCGGATCTTCTGCAGATCGAACGGCCCTTCGAACACGCTCGGCACCTGCTCGATGCCGAACTGCCCGCAGAGTGCCGCGAACTCATCTGAGTCCACGTACTTGCCATCGATCAGCAGATCGAACGCACGAAACGCCAGGGCATTCTCCAGCCCGTAACGAAGGCTCTGCACGCGGCCGAACACTTCGCCGAACAGGATGGCCTGCTTGGCGCTGCGCGGGCCGAGCGTTGCCTCGCGAAGCAGGTCGCGCACGCCCGGCTGCGTCCACGGGAACCAGTAAAGGTCCGCCGCCGGATTCTGCGGGAGTTTGCGACGAATCTGCTTTGAGCCGGCCATTTCGATCGGCTCGCCGTTCTCGACGATCAGGCCCACGCGGCAGTTCGTGCCGTGGATCTTTTCCGTCACGATCACCGGCTCGCCGGGCGTGAAGATCTTCGGGAAGTTCCGCATGTTTTCGATCTCGGTGTACGAGTCGAACAGCGCGTGCGGCACTTCCGCATCGCCCGCGGCCAACTTCAGCGGCGGGATGAACTTCTCGATTCCGTAGTGCTCACGCACGTCGGTGCCGAGATTCCACGCGTCGTTCTCACGATCGATGATCAGCCCGAACGACGGCTCGCCCCGCAGCCGGGCGCAGCGCACGCGACCCTTGGAGAGGTACTTCGTCACGCCGAGCCGTTCCGCCAGGTCGGCCGGCAGGACAGAGTCCACCGGCACGTACGTGACCAGATCGCCCGCGCGGTAACGATCCCGCGGCACTACGCACTGCCAGCCCTTGATCTGAGCCAGCTCCAGCCGCTCGGCATTCGCGTGCGGCTGCACCTTTTCAATTTCGCACACTTCCACAATCAAACTCGACACGACGCACCTCCCTTCTTGTTAAGTAGGAGACGGTTGGATTCGAACCAACACCCTTCGGCTTATGAGGCCGACGCTCTGCCGTTGAGCTACGCTCCCGTTGACGCACGATTGCTGATAATTTCTAAGGGCCGCAGGCTGGAATCGAACCAGCAACTTCCGCATTACGAGGGCGGCGCTCTTCCCGTTGAGCTACTGCGACAATGCGAGGGGCGCATTCGGGTGGCATTCCCGTGGTTCGCCCCTTCTATGCGTGCGAGGTTTGCAGTCGCTCGCACGACGCAAGCAGTGAGCGGGAATTGAACCCGCGTCTCCGGTTTGGAAGACCGGTACTCGGCCACTAAGTCATCACTGCGATCAATCTCTTCGTCGGCGTGGCTCGCTTCAGCGGGCCCTGCTAACCGGCGGCCCGCAGAAGCAGGCCACGCCGACGAAGAACCATGCGCCGACTGGGAATCGAATCCAGGCCTCGGCCGTGGCATAGCCGCGTTCTACCACTGAACTACCAGCGCGAATCTCACTCATGTGAACCCTTGGAATCGAACCAAGATCCGGAGTATTTCAAACCCCCGCTCTGCCGATTGAGCTAAGTCCACGTCACCGGCACGGCCCGCCCGCCGCGCCTACGAAAAACAAACGCCGCCAATGGGACTCGAACCCACACGCTCCCGGCTGACAACCGGGCGCTCTGCCAATTGAGCTATAGCGACACGTTTCTGTATTCACTTTTCAAAGAGCCCGACGACAACTTTCAGCGGAGGGTAGAGGATTCGAACCTCTGGTCCCGCGAAGGACTCCGCGTTAGCACCACGGCGCATTCGACCGCTCTGCCAACCCTCCCAAACTTTTCCAGCGGAGGGTGAGGGACTCGAACCCCCAAGGCTTCACGCCACGCTCGTTTTCAAGACGAGTGCCTTGCCAATTTGGCTAACCCTCCGAATTTGTCTTCGCCGGTCGACCCGCTTCAGCGCGTCGCACAACATTCATGCCGCAGGCAGGACTCGAACCTGCATCTCGCGGTTCTTGAGACCGCTGCCTCTACCGTTGGGCTACTACGGCTCGTTCCGATTCAGTGCTCCGAGCAGGATTCGAACCTGCAACGTCATGAACCTCATTCATGCGCCTCTACCGGTTGGGCTACCAGAGCGTCGCCGTTCGTATGGACCGTGGAGGGAGTTGAACCCTCATCTCCTGTGTGCAAGACAGGCGTCTTCCCATTGGACGACACGCCCAGGTTTTTCTTCATGTCGCGAGAAGGACTCGAACCTTCACCCTTCGCCTTCGGAGGGCGACGCTCTGATCCGATTGAGCTATCACGACTCACTCACAGTGGTCCACGCAGGATTCGAACCTGCAACAACCTGATTCTGAGTCAGGCGCCTCTGCCGAGTTGGGCTACTGGACCGATTTTTCTTCACTGCCGCCGAGGCGCCGCGACTCGAATCCTGAGTCGCGACGCCTCGCCGCGTTGAAACGATCACCTCCTTCATTCATCCAATGCATCGAGCGGGATTCGAACCCACAACCTCCCGGTTAAAAGCCGGCGGCTCTGCCATTGAGCTATCGATGCGTGCGCACATTTCATCGCAATGCACCGAGAGGGAGTCGAACCCCCAGCCGTCTCCTTAGAAGGGAGCTGCTCTGAATCCATTGAGCTACCGGTGCGAAATGACAGTCGCCACCGTTTTCGTCTCCGGCCCATGTTGCTCTCCAGCTGAAATCACCGTTCACATGCACCCGGCAGGACTCGAACCTGCAACCTCCCGCTTAAGAGGCGGCGGCTCTGCCATTGAGCTACGAGTGCGATCGTATTAAATACAACCGTTCTACCTACCAGTGCACCGGGAAGGAGTCGAACCTTCATCCTCCGGCTTCGTAGGCCGGCGCTCATCCAATTGAACTACCGATGCATTCCCAACATGTGCGCCGTGGAGATCTCGAAACTCCGGCCTCTCCGTTATCAGCGGAGTGCTCTGCCTCTGAGCTAACAGCGCAGTATCTCCCTTCGACGTTCCGCCCCACGGGCTCAGAACATCAGCACTCGCGATTTTGCAGCCTTTTTCAGGCCAAAATCGCATAATTTTGAAATCGACGCACCAACGACGTACGGACGCGGACTTCTGAGTACTTACTTCCCGGGATAACAAGAAAACAGGATTCTTAGTAGCCGGGAAGAACTCCCGGCCGCGAGGCGAGGAGTTATATCATGGTGAATCGCAGATTACCTTGTGCCGACGTAAATGTCGCGCATGGCATCTGCCATCCGTCATGTTCACTGAGATATTTGGATCTATCAATCGTCATAACTGTCCTCTATTCGGCATAACGCCGAACCGGCATGAAGTATTCCATACAATTTTCAAAACGCAACAGAAAAATAAGATTTTCCGCGGCTAGGGATTTCGATTCATTCGAATTCCCGCATCCCCGTAGCACGGGATACCAGCCCGTGTCCAACAGCACTCGCGTCACAATCAATTCACGACGCCGCAGAGCCACGTCTCGAAGGGGCAATGAAATGCTTCCGTCGCCCGAATCAAAAACACCTTGGCGATCCGCGCACCTGGCCACGGGGGAAACGCCCGTGGTACAAGGAGGCCTTCTCGAAATTGCAGTCGCATTGCGGTTCAGAGCGTTCGTTAGCCACGTCGCGTCTCGCGCGAGATCGACTGTGCCGATTATCCGCCCAAAATATGCGGGACCCCGAAAGAAATTATCGACCCCCGCACTGCTCTACCGTTATTGCATCGCATGGCCGAATGATAGAATAGATAGTTGATGCAAAAACGTCACACCTTGCTTGTCGTCGACGACGAACCGGATGTTGTCAAAAGCGTTCAGGATCTGCTGCGCCTGGATTACAAGGTCTTCACTGCCACTCGCGCGTTGGATGGTCTGAAGATCATGGAGGAGAACGAGATTCACCTGGTCATGACCGATCAGCGCATGCCGGGCATGACCGGCGTCGAATTCCTCAAAAATGTGCGCGGCGAATACCCCGAGGCCGTCCGCCTGCTCTTCACCGGTTACGCCGACATCAAAGCCGTCATCGATGCGATCAACGCCGGCAATGTTTACCGCTACATCACCAAGCCGTGGGATCCGGATGAGTTGCAGACGGTGATTCGCGAAGCGTGCGAGCGGTATGATTTGATCGCCGAGCGCAAGAAGCTCGTGCTGGACATTCAAAACAAGAACGCAGAACTCGAGCAGGCCAACGCCGATCTGAAGACCGCGAACGAACTGAAATCCGCATTCATCCAGGTCGCCAGCCACGAGTTGCGTACGCCGCTGACGATTCTGCTCGGGCTGAACGATTTGGCGGCGCGCACCGCAGGCTCGGCCGAGCCGCTGCACGGTTGGCTGCTGCGGATCAAAGCCGCCGGCGAGCGGCTACTGCATTTAATTAACCAGATCATCTCGATGATGTCGGCCGGTAAATTCGATCAGGAGATCACCAAAACGCCTACCGATCTGGGCTCGCTGCTCGCCGACGCGGTGGATGACGTGCTGCCGTTCGTCGAATTGCGGAACCAGACCGTGGAGCGGAACTGGCCGGCGGATCTCGGCACGCTGCCGGTCGAGCCGACGCGCATCCGTGACAGCATCAACCACCTCCTGCTCAACGCGATCAAGTTCACGGCCGACGGCGGGAAGATCGCCGTTAACGCAAAGCGCCTACCGAGCGGTGGCGCGGAGATGGCCGTCGTCGATAATGGCATTGGCATCGCACCGGAGAATCTCGGGCACCTGTTCGAGCCGTTCTTCACGGGGATGAACGTCGGGCATCACGCATCGGGCCATTACGAGTACGGCCGGCAAGGCATCGGGCTGGGGCTCAGCGTCGTGAAGGCGTTCGTGGAAATGCACGGCGGGACGCTCGATGTGAAGAGCAAGCCGGGCGAGGGAACGACGTTCACCATCACGCTGCCGGCCGGTTGAATCGCGAGCCAAAGGAGCGAGGCGTGTCGCAAAGCACACTTCAAACCCGGTCGGACGAATCGCCGGACAATCCACCGTTCGCGCCTTCGCGCCGAACTTCATCCGGTCCATCGGCCGAACGACTGTTAAGTTACGCCAGGCATTCCGAGGGTTATGCGTGGGTGGCGACTGCGGTGGTGGCGATCGTTCCGTGCATGGTGCTGATCGGGTGGGCGCTGAATATCGATCGGCTCAAACGCGTCATCCCCGGGCGTATTGAAATGAACCCGATGACGGCGGTGCTCTTCTTCGCCGCCGCTGCATCGCTGTCGCTGCAGCGGGTGGCGGTTCGGCCGGCCGCTCGAACAGCGGCGAAAATCCTCGCGGGGCTGGTGGCTATTGTCGCGGCGGTGAAGCTGCAGGGATTCGTCACCGGCCATGACGGCGGGATCGACTGCATCTTTTTCCATGAAAAGCTCACCGCGCCGAGCATCGAAAAGCCCAACCGCATGGCGATCAACACCGCCATCAGCTTTTTGATGTGCGGCGCGGCGCTGCTGACGATCGAGACGCAGACGCGTCGCGGCTGGCGGCCGGCGCAGGCGCTGGCGATCGCCATCGGTGGAATGTCGCTGCTGGCGTTGCTCGGCTACGCGTTCGGCGCGGAAAATTTCTACGGCATCGGGCATCTCGTTCCGATGGCGGTGCACACCGCGTTCTGCTTCATCCTCATGAGCTCCGCCATTCTGGCGGCGTATCCGCGATACGGTGTGATGCGCCTGGTCCTGAACGATTCCCCCGGCGGCGCGATGCTGCGGCGCCTTTTCCCCGCCGCCATCCTCGTGCCGTTGCTGCTGGCTCTCTTCCGCCAGCTCGGTCTGTACTGGCGGTGGTTCGAGCCGGAATTCGGCGTCGCGATCTTCGTCGTGCTGACGATGGCTGCGTTCGGCCTGCTGGCGTGGATCAACGCCAAGGTCCTCGAGTCCGCCGACGCAAAACGCCTTAGTGCCGAATCCGATCTCAACCAGGAGCGCAACCTGTTGCGCAGCCTGATCGACAACATCCCCGATCACATCTACATCAAGGACATGGCCGGCCGGTATATCGTGGACAATGTTTCGCACTCCCGGTTCGTCGGCGCTTCGGAGACGGGGCAAGTGATCGGAAAAACCGTGGCGGATTTTTTTCCGCCGGAGTTGGCGCAGAAATACACGGTCGATGACAACGCCGTGCTCGAATCCGGCGAGCCGCTGATCGCGCGCGAAGAGCCGATCATCGACCGCAAGGGCAACCCCATGTGGATCGCGACGACGAAAGTGCCCGTCCGCGATGCGGCCGGTCGAGTCGCGGGCCTGGTCTGCGTCAGCCGCGATATTTCGCGTCGAAAGAAGGCCGAGCAGGAAATGCTCGAGCTGCAGAACTTTCTCTTCTCGATCATCGAGAACATTCCCAACATGCTTTTCGTAAAAGACGCCGAGCAGCTCCGGTTCGTCCGCTTCAACCATGCCGGCGAACTATTGCTCGGGTATCCGCGGGAAGATTTGATCGGCAAGAACGACTACGACATGTTCCCCAAGGACGAAGCTGATTTCTTCATCGCCAAGGACCGGGCGGTGCTGAACGAGCGCAAGATGCTCGACATTCCGGCCGAGCCCATCATGACGCGGCACGGCGAGCGGATTTTGCACACGAAGAAAATCCCGATTCTGATCGAGGGCATCCCGCGGTACCTGCTTGGGATTTCCGAGGACATTACCGACCGCGTGCAGGCCGAGCAGCAGCTCCGCGAGCAGAACATCAAGCTGATGGAGATGGCCCGATCCGAGCGCGAAGCCAGCGACGCGCTCAAGCGCGCCCAAAGCCAGATGCTGCAGACGGAAAAGCTCGCCGCACTCGGGCAGCTCGTCGCGGGCGTGGCGCACGAGATCAACAACCCGCTTTCCTTCGTCAACAACAATGTGGCCGTGCTGCAGCGCGACGTCGCGGCGATCCGCGAGCTTCTGCTGCTGTACCAGTCGGCTGATGGAGAATTGCAACAATCGCAACCGGAGCTCCTCGCGAAAATCCGCGAGCTGTGCGATCGCATGGACCTGGCGTACACCCTCACCAATCTCGATGAACTACTTCTGCGCTCACGCGACGGGCTCCGGCGGATTCAGCAGATCGTGAAGGACCTGCGCGATTTCGCCCGGCTCGATGAGAGCGAACTGCAGGAGATCGACCTCAATCACGGCATTGAATCCACGGTGAATATCGTGCGCGGCCGGGCGAAGGGAATGCAGGTGGTGATCGATCTCGACCTGCACCCGCTCCCGGCGATCGTCTGCTACCCGGCCAAGGTGAACCAGGTGGTGATGAACCTCGTCAGCAACGCGATGGACGCCTGCCCCGGCGGCGGGAAAGTAACCGTTCGCACTTCTGCACTTGAAAAGGACGGCGGCGTGCGGATCGAAGTGATCGACACCGGCACGGGCATTCCGCCGGCGGTACGCGACCGGATCTTCGACCCGTTCTTCACCACCAAGCCGCAGGGCGAAGGCACGGGGCTTGGGCTGAGCATCAGTTACGGAATCGTGCGCGATCATCACGGCACGATTGAAGTCGATTCAACGCCGGGCAAGGGCACGACGTTCACCGTCAAGCTTCCCAAAACGTTGAGCAAGGAAAAATGATCTACGCGACCTGCGAAGGAAGCGCGTGCGTGGAAATCGCCTGGATGAGCTGATCAGGATCGAACGGCTTGGTGAGGTAATCGGCCGCCCCGCACTCCAAGCCGCGCTGTCGATTTTCTTCGCCGGTCATGGCCGTCAGCATGATGATGGGTATGTCCTTAGTGTCGGCGGCGGCCTTGAGACGTTTGCAGACTTCAAAGCCGTCGACATCCGGCAGCATCAGGTCGAGAATCACCAAGGCCGGCAGGCGGGCGTGGGCCTCGTTCAAACCGCTCTGTCCGGTGAGGGCGGACCGGTACTCAAACCCGCACAGGCTGGCGTACGCGCCCACGAGCGCGTTCACGTCCTGATCGTCCTCGACCACCAATACCGATTGCCCGTTTTGCAGGTCTAAAGCCATACTTCCCTCAGTCGACGTTCGGAAGATTATAGTCGTGACTTCACTGTAAGTCGGATTTTACCCGGATCCATGACAGGTTGAAGCAGCGCAGGCCCGATCTCAATCACAAAATTTTCTGAAACGCCCAAGGCTTGAGGATAGACTATTGAAGTTTCTCTTCTCGGAGGTTTTCATGGGTGCGCCGCTTCCGGACACCGCCCAGATTCGTCAGGCAATCGACGTTTATCTGCGAACCGCGTATCCCGGCGGATTTTCTGAGCGCGTCAAAGCGCAGTTGGCGACGCTCGATGCGTGCTCGGGCAATCTGGTCGAGCAGGCCCCTTTCGTTCACGACCCGCAGCCATCGCCGACACGGTATTTTCTTCGGCTAGGCAATCCGTCGTATCCCCACATGAAGCTGGCCGTCGAATTGCCGCCCAATGGCAATCATTTTCTGTACCGAGTTGATACGCATGACCGTCATTGCTGCCCGAAGCCTTCGTCATCGGAATACGGGCAATTCTGCGAGTTGATGGAAAGCAATCGGAAGATCGCCGAGCGGATCGAAGCCGCCTGGGAGGGAAAAGGGCTGCCGACGTTCAAAGCATTTCTTCGAGAGGATCTCAAACGACGGAAGGCCGCGATCGCACCCCACTGATCCCACTAAGGATTAGGCCATCGCATCAGGCTGCTTCGCCGGTTTGTTTCGAGAGCGAATCCCGCGTTGCCATAAAGTGATAAAGGTTCGCCGGCGTGCCAGGCATTTCGGCAGATGAGGTGTCGAACAGGCGTTCCATGATTCGCTCGACCTGCGACACCTTCGCAAGGATGACAAGTTTTGAAGTCTAACCGGGAAGTGGGCGATCGTTTGGGTTATCATTGGATGCGACTACTGTTGAGTGCTTGCCATGTACACTATTCTCGTGGTCGATGACCACATGGAAATTCGGCTCATCTTCTCGCGAGCTCTTCGCGACGCGGGGTTTATTGTCTCGACGGCAGACAACGGCCAGGAGGCGATCGCCGCGATCGAAAAGTCGCGGCCGGATCTGATCCTGCTCGACGTGTTCATGCCGATCATGAACGGCCCGCAATTTCTCGAACACCTTCGGCTGCACCCGATCGTCCCTCCTGTGCCAATCCTGCTGCTGTCGGCCGTGGCGGATAGCCCGGAGGTGCAGTACGCCCGGACATTGGGCGTCACTGGATTCGTTCGCAAAGGCGATTTCACGCTCGCACACCTCGTCCAGATCGTCAACGAATCGCTGCCGAAGCAGATCGATCCCCAGTCCACTGCCCAGAGCGGCCAGCAGTTGGGATAAGTCCGATAGTTCCCGTCTCTGCATTCCTTTTTCAGCATTTTTTGCTTTTTCCGAACCTGAATCATAAGTCCTAGGCATGAGTCCCCTTGGATCAAACTCCTTCAGCAGCTACGCGACCTATTCGCCGCGACCGCAGTATGGGCGGAGACACGCGGAGATTGCCGTGCAGAATCGAATCGCCTTCGATAATGACACCGACGAGAGCGACGGCGACATGGAAATCGACGCAGAAAGCGAAGGCGAAATCGAGCTCGAGGAAGAAACTGAATACGACTTGGAAGAAAGCGTTGAAAACGAAGAAGAACTGGAGGCAGTTCGCGAAGAACGCGGCGAACGTCGGCAGCGCGATCGCCGCGATCCGCGCAAGTCGCGCCCGCGGAAGCAGCTCCTGGATATCCTCGCCTGATCCCTGGAATCGTCCTATCGCCCGATAATGTCGCGTGGGACTGAATTTCCATCCGCGAGTTTGCACGAGTTTCCTACGGTTAAGCCTGTATCAATCCTGCCCGATATTCGAACTGTACCGGGAGCTTTCGCTCCAGTGCCGGCGATACCCAGAGGCTACATGCGTGCATTGATCGTGGATGACGACGAACTGTCCCTGGAAATTCTCCAGGACGTACTCGTCCAGCTCGGCTACGAAGTTGAGCGCGCGAGTAATGGCCGCGAAGCGCTCTCGCGGCTTCGCAAGCACTCCATCCACCTCGTCGTGACCGACTGGGAAATGCCGGAAATGAACGGCCTGGAACTCTGCCGGGCCATCCGCGAAGAGGACTTCGACGGGTACGTTTACGTCATCATGCTCACCAGCCGCGACGGCGGGCAGCAGAAAATCGAAGGCCTGCACGGCGGCGCCGACGCGTTCCTGCTCAAGCCGCTCAACCCGGAAGAACTCCTCGTCAGCCTGAAGACGGCCGAGCGAATTTTGAGCCTGGAGACGCGCGACCTGGCGATGTTCGCGTTGGCCAAGCTCTCGGAAAGCCGCGACCCGGAAACCGGCGCTCACATCGAGCGCGTGCAGAGCTACGCCCGACTGCTGGCGCAGTTCCTTTCCACGACCGACCGCTACCACGACGTGATCACCCCCGAATTCACGCGGCTGATCTTTCAGACCAGCCCGCTGCACGACATCGGCAAGGTCGGCATCCCCGACTCGGTGCTGCTGAAACCGGGCAAGCTCAGCGAAGAGGAAATGGAAGTCATGCGCACGCACCCGAACCTCGGTGCGCAGACGTTAGACGCTTCGCTGCAGCGATTCCCGCACGTCGGCTTTTTGCAGATGGCCCGCGACATCGCCCTCTCGCACCACGAACACTGGGACGGCAACGGCTACCCGAATAAATTGAGCGGCCGCGACATTCCGCTGGCGGCGCGTATCGTCGCGCTGGCGGACGTCTATGACGCATTGACCAGCCGGCGCGTTTATCGCGAGGCGATGTCGCACGCGCAATCGCGGACACTGATCGTCCGCGAGCGCGGTACGCATTTCGATCCCGACGTCATCGACGCGTTCCTGAAGACCGAAGGCGAATTCATCGCCATCCACGAGCGCTTCAAGGACGAGCACAAAGTCGAAGCAGACCGTTGCATGCTTCCGCAGCTGCTGGCTAAGACATTCGTCGAGCCGCTCAGCCGAGTGCTCGTGGTGGATGATGACGCAGCCGTCTGTGCGGTGCTCAGCAATTTCCTCAACGCCCACGGCGTAGATTGCGTGACGGCCGCCGACGGCACCGAGGCGCTGGCGCTGTTCGACCTGCACCAGCCGCGGCTGATTATTTCCGACTGGACGATGCCCGGCATCGACGGCCTCGAGCTCTGCCGGCGCGTGCGAACGCGTGCGGGCGGCAGCCACGTTCACTTCATCATGCTGACAATGCACGCGGAGGAGGACGACCTGTCGCGCGCGTTCGACGCGGGCGTGGACGACTTCCTCGCCAAGCCGTTCAACGGCGCCGCGATGATGGCTCGCCTTCGCGCCGGCCTGCGGGCGGTGGCGCTTTACGACGAAATCTCGCAACGACACCTCGGCTCGCGCAAGCTCAACGAACAGCTTACGAACCTGAACAACCGACTCGAGAAGCTCGCGATCACCGACGACCTCACCGGCCTGTACAACCGCCGCCAGGCGATGCACCGGCTCGAAGAACACTGGACAATGTCCGACCGCCACCATCGCCCGATGTCGATCGTCAGCATCGACGTCGACTTCTTCAAACAGATCAACGACAAGTTCGGCCACACCGCCGGCGACATGGTCCTGCAGGCCGTCGGCACGCTGCTCAAGCAATGTGTGCGCAGCAACGACACCGTCTCACGCATCGGCGGCGAGGAATTTCTGCTGATCCTGCCCTGCCAGACATTGCAGGAAGCCGAAGTGTGTGCCCAGCGTTGCCGCGAAATGATCGAGAAGCACAAATTCATCTGCGGCGAACACAAGGTCCGCGCCACGATCAGCGCCGGCATCTCCTGCCGCCGGGCCGACATGCAGATGTGCGCCGAACTTCTCCGCGAAGCCGACGAAGCGCTCTACGCCGCCAAGAACTCCGGCCGCAACACCATCCGCCTGGCCCGCAGCGAGCCGACTCCGAAGGCCCTGCCGACCGCCGCGGCATAGTGCTTTTCCCGCCTAATGCAGATCAACCGAAGCGGAAGCTTGTAATTGTTCCGAAGCCGCGAACGCCAGTTCGCGGTCATAGAGATTCTGCGAGACCGCAAACTGGCGTTCGCGGCTAAGTAAAAACGCTGCGACCTCACTAATCGAGCCCTAAAACTTATAGCTGAAGCTGATCATGAACTCCGGATTCGGATAGTTCAGGGTCGTCTCGACCTGGTTGTCGGCATTTTCACGCGGCAGGTGAGCGTAGTTGCCGAAGAGGTTGTAAATGCCCGCCTGGAACGTCCACCCTTTGTAAAAATCACGCGAGGTGAATACCACGTTGGTGATGAACGTCGGATCGGTGTATTGGCCGAGATTGTTCTTCATTTGGCCGACGATCTGCGGCTCGATGGCGAGGAAAGTATCCTTGCCGATGACCGGAACCGCGATTGATGCGCCGGTGATCCACGTCGGCGAATGCGTGAGGGTCGCGCCGTCGTTTGTGGCGTGGCTGTACGTTGCGTAGAAGCGCATGCTCGTGCCGTCCTCCCACTTACGGCCGATTTCCGCCTCAAGCCCGTGCGCCCAGAGAGTGCCCAGGTTCTGCTGCTGCGATGAACCGTCGCCGAGCAATCCCGTATCGATCGCGTCCTCCATTTTCCAGAGGTAACCGTCGAGCGATGTCTGCCATCCGCTGTGGAACTGCCGCTCCCATGCCACCTCGTAGGTGTCGATCTTTTCCGGTTTCAGATGCGGGTTGGCGTCCACGCCGCTTGGCGGGGGCGTCTGGTAAAGCAGATCCGAAAGTGTCGGACTGCGGAAAGCCGAGCCGTACAGCAGCTTAATCGTATCTTCTTTCGTCGGCGTAAAGATCGCGGCGACGCGCGGGCTCACGTTCGAACCCACGCGCTGCACCTGATCGAACCGTCCACCAACCGTAACGCTCAGCCACGGTGTGAGGCGCTCTTCCCCCTCGGCGAACACGCCGAACGCCGAGTAGGAAGCAGGAACGTTCAGCACCGAACCGTCGATCGTGTCGTCATCGTACTGCCGCGTGTGGATCGACTCCGTCGCATCCCCGCCGACGAGCAGGTGGAACGCCTTGGTCATCTGCCACCCGTAATGCACCTGCTGGCCGACCCAGTCGTCGTCGGCGTTGCTGTAGTAGGTGAACGGCTCAGTCGCCTGCGTGGTGTCGTAAGGAGATTTCAGCCGGAAATCGAACCGGCCGTAGTAGAGCATCGCGTGAATGTCCTGCGTTTCAGAAATCTGATGATCGAGGCGCAGCGTGACGTTCGTCCGGCGCTCTTCGAGGTTGCCGGGGTTGAAGAACGACGTCAGGTAAGTCGCCGTCGAGTCATCGGTCCTGCGGACGGCGGAATCCGCCTGCAGCGTCAGGTCGCCGTACTTGATTTTCGCGAAACCGGAGACGGCGGACTGGTCGTCGCCGTAGCGGATGTGCCCTTCGTTGTGGGCCGGGTCGTTCACGCCGTCGTACCTGATGTCGCGATCGCCGCGGGTGGAAAATCCGCCGACATCAGCCAGCACGTCCACGCCGTTTTTGAATTTTTCGCCGTACAGCACATTCGCGTGGGCCGTTTCGGAAGTGCCGCCTTCGATTTTCGTCACGATGCCATTCACGTCCGACCCGTCTTTCGTCACGACGTTAACGACGCCGAACATCGCATTGGTTCCGTACAGCGACGAGCCAGGCCCACGGATCACTTCAACGCGCTTCACCGCTTCCATCGGCACGACAAAGTTCGGATCGAGATGGCTCTGGCCGTAAATCAGTTCGTTGGTCGGCCGGCCGTCTTCGAGGACCAGGATGCGCGCGTTGGAATCGCCAGGCCGCTGAAATCCGCGCACGCCGGCGAACGTGTTCAGCCCGTTGTTGTAGAGATAGAAACTCCGCTGCCCGCGCAGCACGTCGGCCAGCGATCGGTAGTTGAAGAGTTGAATGTCGTTCGCATCGACAACCGTGACCGACGCTGCCGCCTGGTGGACGGTCTGCTCGCGCATGCCGGCGGCGACGACGACGGGGATGTCCTTGAAGAGCATGAGCTCCGAGCCGTCATCGGAAAAAGGCGTGGACGTTTCCGCGTGCGCGCGGTCCGTCGCGGCCGGTGCCGCAATCGGCGCAGATGTCGGCGATACGCCCGCCGCCGGCTGCGTGGCGGGCAATGCGATCGAGTCAGACTCGGCCCCCGCGGCAGCCACGCAAGCGAGCGCGATCGTTCCCGCCGCTGCCAGCTGAAAAAGTGCTGTCCGTTTTCGCATGGTGTTCTCGATGGGCTTCACGCTGCCGCCGTATCTTTGTTCTTCGACGCAGATTCTGCCGGCGTGAGTTGAGCAATTGCAGTGGCGAGGAATTCGTGGAATCGGCGCGCCTCGTGGGCCAGCTCTTCGAGGGCGGCTTCAGTCTGCGACAGCGCGTCGGCCTTGGCGAGCTTTTCCAACTCCGCCGCGACGACCCGCACTTTTTCCGCCGACACATTCGCGGCCGAGCCTTTGATCTTGTGCGCCGAGGCCGCGACTGCCTTGGCGTCGCCGCGCGACATGCCTTCCAGCAGCGATTCGACGTCTTTCGTCAAACTCGTTTCGAAAATGTTGAGCGCCTTGGCCGCCAGCTTGCGATTGCCGAGGCAGCGCTGCTGCAGGGATTCGATATCGACGGCGGGATCGATGATCGGCTCGGCGGGCTGCGCCGGTTCGGGCGTGGCCGGCGTCGGCGCGGCGATCGGCGTAGCGCTGATCGCGGCCAGCCGTTCATTGCTCAGCTGGCGACGAATCGCCGCGAACAAATCCGCCGGCTCGATCGGCTTGGTGACGTAATCGTCCATGCCCGCTGCAAGGCAGAGCTCGCGATCGCCCTTAATTGCGTTGGCGGTGAGCGCGATGATCGGGCGGTGCCGCCCGTCGCCGGCCTTTTCCTCGGCGGCGCGGATGGCGCGGGTGGCTTCGAAGCCGTCCAGCTCGGGCATCTGGCAGTCCATCAATATCACGTCGTGCGATTCACGCATCGCCGTGTCGAGCGCTTCCCGGCCGTTGACCACCATCGTGCACTGGCAGCCGGCGCTGCCGAGGAGTTCAGAGGCGACGAAGCGGTTCACCGCGTTGTCCTCGGCCAGCAGGATGCGCACGCCGTCGAGCCGGATCGCGCCGGCCGACTTGGATTGCCCGTTGGCGGGGCCGCGCTCCGGGTCTTCGTGCGCTGCGAGTGAATTGACAATCGCGTCGTACAACTGCGACGGAAGGGCCGGCTTGGTCAGGCAGGCGGCAAAGCCCATGCGGTTCATCTGCTCGACTTTCATCGGGTCGCCGATCGAGCTGAGGCTAATGAGGATCGTGTCGCGCGTTTTCGGGTTGGACTTGATCTCGTTCGCCAGCTCCATGCCGTCCTTTTTCGGCATGCGCATGTCGAGAATCGCAAAGCGGTACGGCTCACCGTCGGCGGTGGCGGCGTTGAGCATTTCCATCGCCTCTTTCGCCCCGCCGGCGATTTCCGCGCGCAGGCGCCAACTGGCGAGCAAGCCTTGCAGGATTTCCCGGTTGGTCGCGTTGTCGTCGACCACCAGGGCACGCAGCCCGCGCGGATCGACGCCGATTTCCCGCTGCGTCGAGGCCGGCGTGGCGCGCTTTTCGAATCGAATGCGGATCCAGAAAGTGGAGCCTTTGCCCTCCTCGCTTTCAACGCCGATCTCGCCGCCCATCAGCCCGACGATGCGCTGCGAAATCGCCAGCCCAAGACCCGTGCCGCCGAACTTACGCGTCGTCGAGGCGTCCACCTGTGAGAAAGATTTAAACAACCGGCTCAGCCGCTCCGGCGGAATGCCAATGCCGCTGTCGCGCACGCTGATTTTCACCTGGGCGAGCGTGTCGGTCTCATCTTCGGTCTTGGCGTGAACGACGACCTCGCCCGTGTCGGTAAATTTGATCGCGTTGGTAACCAGATTCAGCACCACCTGCCGCAGCCGGGTCGGATCGCCGCAGACTGTTTTCGGCACGCGCTCACCGACATCACAAATCAGCTCGATGCCCTTGGTCTGGGCGCGCTCGCCGAGCATCTGCATCACGTTTTCGATCACTTCGTGCAGGTTGAAATCGGTCGAATCGAGATCGAGCTTGCCGGCCTCGATCTTGGAGAAATCGAGAATGTCATTGATCAACTCGAGCAGCGACCGCGCGGAGGACTTGGCGACATCGCAATACCGCCGCTGCTGCGGATTCGGCTCGGCCGTCAGGAGAAGATCGACCATGCCGATCACGCCGTTGAGCGGCGTACGCAATTCGTGCGACATGTTCGCCAGGAACAAGCTCTTGGCGCGGCTGGCTTCTTCGGCCACGGCGAGGGCTTTTTCCAGATCGATGGTGCGCTGCTTCACCTGCTCCTGTAGTGTGTCGGCGAAGTGGCGGAGCCGCAGGTCGCGACTTTGGACGGCCAGTCGCATGCCGTCGAACGACTGCCCGAGCCGGCCGATCTCGTCGTCGTGCGGGTCATTGATGGAAATGTCAAAATCCCCGCGCGAGATGGACTGGCTTGCGTCGGCCAGCGCCTGCAGGCGCGTCATCCACGGGTTGAGCGTGAGACAGAGCACGACCGCGCACAAAATCGCCGCGGCGGCAGCGGCGGCGATCGTGAACCGGATCTGCTGCTGCTGGGCGAGGATCGTCGGCGCGGTGGAAAGGCAGACCACGACATTGCCGAGCACTTTCGCACTCGGCGTCGCGGCCTTGGTGGTGCTGCCCGCACCGGCGGGCTCGGCCTCGGCGTCGCCGCTGAATTCGTCGCGCTGCGCGTAAGCTTCGATCGCCCGCGCGCTGATCATGCCGCGATTCGGATCGACCCCGCCGTGCGAAAACTCCTGCCACGCCTGCGCATCACGGACGGCCGTCGCCAGTGGTTTGGAGTTGGCGTTGTAGACTGCCACGAACAGCACGTTGTCTTCGCGGAGAAAGCTGGTGGTCAGGCGAGTGAGTTCCTTGGTATCTCCGACGGTAAGCGAAAGCTCCGAGGCGCGCGCCACGCCCAGCGCGACTGAATCCGCCGTGCGGTGCTGCTCGGCCACGATTTGCCGCCCGATCTGCAAAATGCCCACGCTCGCCACGGCCGCGAGGGACAGAACCGTGATCGTGACGGTGATTCCCGTAACTTTCGTGCGGAGGCTGACGCTTCGATACCACTTTCGCATGATTTATTTCTCCGGCCGGTAAACGAAGGTGGCCCGGTCCGTGAGCGATGCGGGGATTTCCACACCGACTTGCTCGGCGACGATCAGATTGACCGCGATTTGAAATTCATCAGGCGGCACGGCGCCGGTCGGCGCTTTCTTTGAATCGGCGATGACTTTCACGACCAAGTCCGCCACTTGCGCACCCTGTGCGCGCGGATCAACTCCAACGCCGATCAGCGCGCCCGCCCTTACAAATGCAGGTGAAAATCCCCATACCGGGAGCTTCGCCCGCAGCGCCGCCAGCAGCAGCGTTCGAACGGCGGCGGTGTCGTAAAGTTTCTGGTCGGCGGTGGTCCAGACGATGTCGATTTTCTTCGTCGTCAACGCATCGATCGCGTCGGCCAGCGTCGGAAATTCATTCACGGCGACCGACTCCACCCGCCAGCCTTTGGGCATTGCGTTGCTCAACGATTGGAGCGCGCTTTTTCCTTCGGGCGTGTCGGATCGATAGAGCGTGCCGACGACTCGCGCCTTGGGCAGGGCTTCAGCAATGAGCTTGAACTGCGCGGCGAGGGCGATGTCGGTCGTCACGCCGGTAGCGCTGCGACCTCCGAGCAGGCCTGCATCGGCGGCGTTGCTCACCAGGCAATACAAGAGCGGCGTTGAAGCGGGCAGTTCCTTATGCAGCCAATGCGCCGCCGATGTGCCGACAGCGACAACCGCATCGGGCTTGCCTATCACGGAATCAATTCTCTTTTGCGAAACGTCTTTCATGAGGACCGTTCGCATCGTGTAATGCTGCTTGGTGAGCTGATCGCGGAGCGCGGTCTCGGCTTGAACGTACGGCTCGGCATCAGACGCGCGAACGATCACGACCTCGGCCGCCCGAACCGCCGCGCTGTGGAGGAGAATCAGCAACAGCGCGAGGAGTTGAATGGACCAGCGGCGCCGGCCGATGAATCCGCGCACGCCCCAAGTGTGGGCGACGATCACAGGCGGGATTTGCGCGGCCTTAAGAATGCGACTCCCGATCTGACGACAACTACGGCAATCTCTACCGACCCCGCCGATGGAAAAAACGGCACGGCAGTTTCATCCAGTGTTTCGGCAGGAAAGAGAGTTCTTTATGAGCGGGGAAATCGCGCGTCTGATAACGAAACGGGAGGGATGAGATCGGGCGATCTCGATTTGACTATCTATACAAAAAGCGATGGGTTATCGGCCGCGCAAATTTCGCAGGATAATTGGCCGCATCCGATTGACCCGCGAACGGCGGGTTCAATCCATGTGAAATACTTCGCGCAGCTCCGCCGAGACCGGGCTGTTGTCAGGGTTGGCGGGCATCACGTCGGCCATGTGCAGCCACCACTTTTTGCAGATCGGCGTTTGCGCGATGGCGCGCCAGCGCTCTTCGGACTCGATCTCCAGGTAGCCGAAGAGCTGCCGCGTCTGCGGGTGCAGGAAGATCGAGTAATTGTGCACGCCGTGCGCGGTCAGCGTGTCCTGAAGTTCCTTCCAGATCGGGCGATGGCGGCGCTCATACTCCTGCTCGCTGCCGGCGTTGACCTGCAGGACGAACGCTCTTCGAATCAGTTTTTGGCTCACGGGCTTTTCCCTTCTTGCTCGATTTGGCGCTCGGCGCTTCGTCGAGATATTTAAGGTCCTTAAGGTACGGGCGGAGGAAATCAAAATCGTACCGGCCGGTATCGGTCTTCCAGCGGCCGACGGCGTCGGGCTTCACGGCGATCTTCACCAGCGGGAAGCCGACGAAATCGCTGAGCTTCTTGATCGTCTCCTCCTGCTGCTGCACGAAATCTTCAAACCGCACCGACAGCCAGCGCTTCGGCTTGGGCGTGGCGGCGACGAGGTCGGCCTGGTACTTCCAGCTGATCGCGCGCATGCGGCGGATGTCGTCGATCTTTTCGTACTCGACGCCGAACTTCGCCAGATCGTCGGTCATGTGGGCCGACAGGATCGAATCGCGGGCGTCGCGCGTCCAGTGGATGTAATACGCCTCGGGGAACATCCGCACGAGCCACGGCAGCACGAGCGTGGTCTCCGGCAGCTTCCAGCCTTTGTGAATCGCGGGACTGGTAAGGACCGACGTGAGGAACGTTTTCACCAGCTTTTCAAATTCCGGATCGATCGGCATGGTGTGCAGCCGCGAGAAATCCCACGTGTTGTTGCCCAGGTGCGCGACGTGTTTTCCCACCAACGCAGCCGCTTCGTACATCGGATTCGGCGGCAATAAATCGCCACTGACGTTGAGCGTGTTGCCCATGTAAACGCCACTCTGGCTGAGCGTGTGGCTCATCGCCCGCGTGCCGCCGTGCCCGCGACCGATGACGGTGATCACCTTCGTCTCATCGTCATTCTCCTTACCCGGCGTGTGCTCGCCGCGGGCGGCGTACTTGTTTTTCTGCTGCAGCTTGGCGGCCTGCTTTGGATCGCCGATGTGAACCGCGTCGTACGCCTGCTGGCTGGTTTTGAACGATCCCACGCCCTTCAGGCCGTGCCAATCGCCCTGGTTCAAAATCGGATTGGTGATGCCGGTTTCCTTCTCGCGCTTGGCGATCCACTTCTCCATGCGCGTGCGGAGCGTTTTCACGACCTCGGGATTTTCCGCCGCCACGTTGCGGTCTTCGTGCGGGTCTTCCACCAGGTTGTACAGCTCCACCGGCGGCATGAAGTGGAAATCCGGTTCGAGCGCGACGATCAGCTTCCACTGCGGCGTGCGCCAGCCGTGCTTGCGCTGCCAGGTGCATTCGGTGATGTAAAATTCACTGTCAAAGCTCGCCGCTTCGCCGCGCACGAGCTTCATCACCGATTGGCCGTCGAATTTTTCGCGGGTTTTGATTCCCGCCAATTCCATCAGCGTCGGAACGAGGTCTTTATGCTGGCTGTACCCGCCAAAGCGCTGGCCGACGGGGAGTTTCTTCGGGTAGCGGATGATCAGCGGCACGTGCAGCGTCACGTCGTAAAGGCCGTGATGATCGAACCAGCACTGGTGATCGTACAATGTTTCGCCGTGATCGCCGTTGATGACGACGATGGTGTCATCGAGGATGCCGAGTGCTTCGAGCTGCGTAAAGATGCGCGCGATGCACGAATCCATGTACGCGATCGCGCCGTCGTACTGCGCGATGATGTAATCCTTATCCGTACACCCCGGCGGGAACCACGTGGCGAAGTAATCGCGGAACGGCTTGAAATTCATCACCGGCTCAAGGCTCTTGTTCTTCGGATCGAGCTCGTTGCCGTGATAGAACACGCGATCAAACGGCTCCGGCGGCAGGTACGGCGAGTGCGGATCCATGTGCCGCAACATCATCATCCACGGCTTGCCGGTTTTTTTGGTTTCTTCCGCCAGCCGATCGATCTCTGGCTGCGTGACTTCGTTCAGATTCTGCGCCTTGGTGCTGCGCCCGGTGGCCCAGCTGCCCCAGCCGGTGAATTCGAGATATTTAGCGAACCCGCGCGACGCGGGGTTCCACTGGAAGCCCACGCACGTGGTGTTGTACCCGGCCTTGCCGCAGATTTCGGCCAGCGTCGTTACCTTCTTCGTCAGCCCGCCCTGGTGACGCAGCGCGACGACTTCCGTGCCGAAGCAATCGCGGCCCGTGAGCATCGACGCGTACGCCGGCGTGGTCGGAATATGGGCCGAGTAATTCCGCTCGAACACCGTGCTACCGGCGGCGAATTTATCGATGTGCGGCGTGGTGAGCCGCTTGTAGCCGTAACAGCTCATGTGATCCGCCAGCAGCGAATCGATGGCGATGAGCAGGATGTTCGGCTTCTTCTCCGCGGTTTCGGTCGACGCTTTCTTCTTTTCCATGGGACGGGTTCCTTGTTGGGAATGAATGCTATTCGTTGATCGCTACGCGCCGGCCGAGCTCCGCCGAGCGGTAGCAGGCGAGGGTCATCGCCAGCGAGACTCTGCCCTGCGCGGCGTCGCATATGGCCTCGCGGTCGCCGTGCAGAAATTTCACGATTTCAGGCGCGAGCGCCTTGAGCCGCTCGCCATGATTGGCCGGCGACGGCAGGCCGCTGTCGGTCCATTGGTTGGTTTCGGTGGTGAACCATTTCAACCCGATCGCGCCGGCCGCTCGCGGGACGTTGCAGCTCACCAGGTCGCCGAAGTTCTGGATCGCCACGCCGCGCTCGCCGACGATTTCGGTCGTGTTCTCGCCCGCCACGCAGGTGAAGGAGCTCGCGACTTCGGCGAACGTGCCGTCGGCGTAGCGGAAGATCGCGATGCCGGTGTCGTCGGGCACGTTGGGGTTCACGAGGGTGGCGATTTCCGCCGAGACTGTGGCCGGCTCGCCGAGCAGCCATAGGAGGAAGTCGATCGCGTGGGCCGCGTCGTCCGCCCACATGCCGCGATTAAGCGTGCGACTGGCGTGCCAGGTTTTTTCAAAATCCTTCCAGGTATGGGTGCTGAGCCCGTGCCGTCGCCGGACCATCAGCACCCGGCCGAGCGTGCCGTCGGCGATGAGCTGCTTCATCCGCAAATTCTGCGGATCGACGCGCATCTGCCACGCAAGTGTGAACGGCACGCCGGCCTTCTCGACGGCGGCGGAAATTCGATCCGCGTCGGCCAGCGTGAGCGACATCGGCTTCTGCAACACGATCGCCTTCCCCGCAGCAGCCGCCTGTTCGACGAGATCGGCGTGCATTGACGTTTCCGCGCCGATGACAACTGCGTTGACGTCGGATCGCTTGAGCAGCGAGGCGACCGACTCTTCGCGCTCCAGCCCGAACTGCGTGCATGATTTCGTCGCGCGGCTCACGTCGTGATCCCACCCGGCCACCAGCTGCACGCGATCGCGCGGCATGGCTTTCCATTCGCCGCAGTACATGCCGACGTGGCCGTGGGCAAAACCAAGAATGCCGAATTGGGGTTTCATGTTTATCTCGCTCCGCAAGCTTGAAGACACGCCTGCATGTGCCCGCGCGCCTCGGCCGCGATCGCCACGCAGCGCGGCAGGTCGTACGCCTTGGCGCCGATCACTTCCAGATCCACCGGGCCGGTGTAGCCGCTCTCGTGCAGCACGCGGATGTACCCGAGCAGATCGATATCGCCGCGGCCGTTCGCCTGGTTCTCCGGCGTGCCGGGATTTTGCTGGCGGCCTTTGCAATCGCGGATGTGCACGTGCTTGATGCGCTTCACGACGGCGCCGATCGCCTCGACAGGATTTTCGTTCGCCCGCCAGATGTGGCTGGGATCCATATCGAGCCCGAAGTTCGGCGAGTTGATCGCGCCGAGCAGCTTGAGCGTGGTGGGCGTGTTGTAGATGTAGCAGCCGACGTGCGCCTTCACGCAGAGTGTGACGCCGTAGTGCTCCGCGCGCTGCACGAGCTTGCCGATTGAGTCCAGCACGGGGGCGAAGGTCGATTCGTCATTCGCCTTCCCGCCGGGGCCGCAGTTGATGATCGGGATGCCTATTTCCACCGCCGCCTGGAAGGCCGCCTCCATCACGTCGTAATCCTGCTTCGGCTGCTCCATCGCCAGGATCGGCAGGTTGTATTGCTTGCTGAGTTCCTTGATCCGCGGCGCCACCTCGCGCCAGCGGCCTATGACGAGGTGCTCGCTCATGCCATCGATCGCGGACATCTCAATTCCGTCGTAGCCGCACATCGCGGTGTACTGGAACGCTGCCTCTATGTCGTGGCCGCCGAAAAGAACGCTGTTTACGCCGAGTTTCATTCGAGTTTCCTCTTACATTTCTTTGTGGCACGGGCGGCCCGCCCGTGTCTGCCGGCAAAAACCACGGGCGAGCCGCCCGTGCCACATAAAGTCGATCAGGCCGCTCCGCCAATTTTCTCAACCGTGTTCGATTCCATCGATTCAATCGCCGCCGCCAGAACTTTTTGTGCTGCTAAACCATCCGAGCCGGAGGCGTCGATTTCTTCGGGCTTCGCGCCGCTGCTCACTTGTTCGAAGAAGCGATGGATCCGATTGCGAAACGTGTCGTCAAAATCGCGATGCCCGCCGAAGACCGGATTGGTGTAGACGGTTTTTTCCAGGTTGCCGGCTGGGTAGAGCGTGGCCTCGCGCCACATGTCTTCGAGCACGAATCGCCCGCCGGTGCCGGCGACTTCGCAGCGTTCCATCGGGTGGCCGCGCTGAATGTCGTACGAGCCGGTGAGCCCGCCGACAACGCCGTTGCGGAATTTCATGCTGATGTGAGCCGTGCTCCAGATGCTGCGGCCGGGAGCTTTGGTCGCGAAGCACTGAACGGCTTCCACGTCGCCGCAGAAGTGGCGCATGATGTCGACGGTGTGCGGATGGAGCGCCTTGAGATGAAAGTACGGCGACGACTCCGTCGGGTTCATGATCCACATACTCATGTTGATGAAGAGCAGATGCCCGAGCTTGCCTTCATCAAGCCACCGCTTGGCCACATAGGCCGCCGGCGTGAAGCGGTGGTTGAGATTAATGCCGTAACACTTCCCTCCCTTTCGCGCCGCGGCCACCATCTGCTCGGCCTTATCGATCTCGTTGCTGATCGGCTTTTCACCGAGCACGTGGCAGCCGGCAGCGAGGGCCTGCATCGTCGGTTCGAAATGATCGCTGCCGTACTCGTATCCGCCGGTGGTGATGTGGCAGACATCGGGCTTGATCGCCGCAAGCATCGCCGGCACGTCGTAAAACGCGGGCACGCCGTGGAGTTTCGCGGCGGAATCCGCGCGGTCGCGACGGATGTCGCACACGCCGACGAGCTCCGCCAGCGAGTCGGATTTGATCAGCCTTGCATGGAGGTTGCCGATGTTCCCCATGCCGATGACGCACACGCGCAGCATGGAAACTCCTACAGGCTGATGACCGTTCCCGTTTCCCACGACGCGATCGCCGCCTCGATGATCTTCTGAACCTTGAGTGCGTCGGCGGCCTTGCCGTCGACTTTTTCGGGCGGGGTCTTCTTCACGAGATCGTCGATCCACGCGTCGATGCGGCTCTGGAACGTGTCGTTGAACGACCGCATGCCGCCGAGGAACTTGTAGCTCTCGGCCTCGATGCTTTTTCGCGGCTGGAAGTCGAGTTGCTCGCAGGCGTCGGTGATGACGATTCGCCCGTCCTGGCCGACGATTTCGCAGCGCTCAAGCCCCCAGTGATGCCCGGGGCCACCGCCGTCGTAGCTGCCCATGAGGTGGCCGATCACGCCGGACTCGTACAGCAGGTTCACGTGTACGTTGCTCCATCCCTGCCGGCCGGCCCCGCGCTTGAAGAACGCGTGCACCTTCGCCACTTCGCCGCCGAAGTAGCGCATCACGTCGAACGAGTGCGGATGCAGCGCCCGCATGTGAAAGTGCACGCTGGTTTCATTGGGATTGTTGATCCACATGAACATGTTGATCTGATTCACCTCGCCGCAGCGCTTGGCATCGAGCCATTCTTTGGCTTTTCGCGCGGCGGGCGTGAAGCGATGGTTCAAATCGATGGCGTAAGGGATTTTCTTTTTCTTTGCCAGAGCGACCATCTCCTCGGCCTTGGCGACTTCGTTGGAGATCGGCTTCTCGCCAAGTACGGCCAGGCCGGCGCTCAGCAACTGCATCGTCGGCGTGTAGTGATCGCCGCCGTTTTCTTTTCCGGCGGTGCTGACGCTGACTGCGTCAAGCTTCAACTTGCCCGCCAGCAGTTCATCAACTCTGTAAAACGCCGGCACGTTGTACGCCTTGGCGGCGGTGTCGGCGCGGTCCTTTAATATGTCGCACACGGCCACCAGCTCGACGTTCGGATTTTTCTGGTAACACTTGCAATGGATATTGCCAATGCCGCCCATGCCGACCACCGCCACCCGCAACTTCTTCTTTGACGCTTTGCTCATCACTGGTTCCTCCATCCCGTCCGGCAAGACCCTCGCAGTCCGCCGCCGGCGAGATCGCGGGATTGTAGATATTCGTCCTTCGCAGCACTAGCACGCCCTTGTTACTTTGTTGTACGATTTTGCGCATGGCTGATTTCTATGCTGATGCAGAATCGATATCACCCGCTGCGAACGGCAAGCCCACGCGAACGTACGCTTGGCAATATTTGCGCCAAGCCGGGGATTCGGGCGCGTTCGTCAACCGCGTGGAACGTCACACGGCCACGGAGACGCACGATCATCTCTTTCACGAGGTGGTCTATGTCGAATCCGGCTCGGCCGACCATGAAACCACCGACGGCACGCGGAAATTGCGCCCCGGTGATGTGATCATCATCCGCCCGCAGATCTGGCACGGCTACGCGCGGCCGCGCGAGTTGACGATCATCAACTGCCTGATCGACAGTCCGTTGATGCAGAAGTTGAGCGTCTTTCTCGCGCGCGTGGGCGGCGCGTTCGATCTTTATCGCAAGCGCCCGCGCGACCCTCGGCACACGCCGCCGACGGTATTGCACGCGTCGCCGGCCGGGCGGGCGGTGATCCGGCAGCGACTGGAGACGATCATGGCCGAGCAGCGCGACCGCGTGAACGGCTGGCAGGATGTGACGTCGGCCGCTTTGCTCGATCTGCTGATTACGATTGCCCGGTTGCAACTGCCCGAACACGGCGCTCAGCGAATTGAACCGCCGATCGCCGATCGCACACAGCAGGCGGTGTTGGATGTGGCGTCGTATCTCGAAACGCATTTCTCCGAGCGCATCACGCTGGCGGAGTTGGCGGCCCGGGTGCAACTCAGTCCCGGCCATCTTTCGCGATCTTTCGCCCGGCAGATGGGGATGGGAATTGTCGAGTTCACCCACCGCATGCGAGCGGAAGAAGCCTGCCGCCTGCTGCGAATGACCGACGCCCCGATCACGCGCATCGGCAGCCAGGTCGGCTACGGCGAAATCGCGTATTTCTCGCGATGCTTCCGAGGACAACTTCATCAATCGCCCATCGAATACCGCCGTCATTGGCGCGGCCGATTGGTGTAGTAAGAGCGGCGAGGTTCGCCTATATGACAGCGCGCGATTCACTGACCTGATTAATAGCCGCTGAGCGATTTTGTGTTGAATCACTCTCCTAAACTGCATTACTTTCCCAATTTCACACTTTTTTTCTCATATTATTTTCATAAATCTCAACTGCAATTCGCCGAAAGTCCGAACTTAGTGCCCAAAAACTAGCCGGTGGCAAACGGAAAAAATTGCGTTGACATATTTTTTCGAAAAAATACTGAGCTTCCGTAAACATGAAATAGTCGCGACTTACACGCGCGAGATGGTTTGCACTCACGAAACATTGTCATTGTTAAATTCGATTTTAAGAAAGTGTGGAACATGCGTTGCAGTATCTATTTCGTGCAAGTATTTCGCGTCGTTTTGAATATTGAGAAAGGCATTGACAGAACATGCTCCGGGAAATTACGTTCGGGGAATCAAAAGTGATAGGACTTTTCCTATCACTCTCTGAGTCAGGGGCATGTGACGTTTGGGATAGTATTGACGTCGTTTTGTCATGTCTTAGCGGTTTCGAAACGTAAAAGTAATTGAATAGTCAGAAACGTTTGTTCGTTAGAAGACCTTGTTCCAGTGACGATTGGCGTAGGCAAATAGCGAAGAAACGCGAGTGTGATGCGGTCTTCATGGGCCGCGTGACACTGAGCCGGACGGGCATCACGGTTGATTGTGACGCTCCGAAGCGATTGAAGTGTTGAGGGAATCAGGGCCGCTGGAAACGGCCAGGGAAGAAAATGCTGAAGCAGGAGATGGAAAGTCTATCCTTAAGTCGGGGCATGGCGCTGCCGCCTGTCTGCCAGCGCACCATCGACGAACTGCAGTGGCACGTACTGCAGACCAAGTCACGCCAGGAAAAAATGCTGGCACAGGACCTCGCCGCCCGCGGTGTTCACTATTTTCTTCCACTCAAACAGTGCATCAACTTTCACGGCTCGCGCAAAATTCGCGTCGAAATGCCGCTTTTTCCGGGATATCTGTTCCTTCGCGGCACGCTCGACGACGTGTACGCCGCCGACCGCAGCAAGCGGGTGGCCAAGATTATTCGCGTGGCTCAGCAGGATCATCTCGATTGCGAATTAACGAATATCAAACTTGCCCTTGAAGGCAAAGCAACGTTAGACCCGTATCCCTATCTTCAGACGGGAGCACGGGCGGAAGTGAAGTTCGGCCCTATGAGGGGGCTGCAAGGTGTCGTCGAACACCGACTGGGCACGACCAGGCTCGTGCTCCAGATCGACATGCTCGGGCAGGCCGTCAGTTTGGAGATCGATGGATCGCTCCTCGATCCCCTGGATTGACCGACCGGTTGCCACGTCGTTAGTGCGATGTGTTGTGACGAAAAACTGAATACCGGCCACCTCAAATCGGCAAACAGAGGGCTGTTGCTGACAGGGGCGGAGTCCGGACTTTTCCAAACGCCTGCTTTCCTTCACGCTCCCTGAGACAACCCACGACCTTTCAAGGATCCGCACGATGACCGGGACGACCTCTCCTATTGAAAATAGTTCGCCCTCCACAGTCCGGGGCACCGGCTCAGACCTGAAGATCGTCATAACGGCCGATAGTGCTTCAGTCTCATTCGGCGGCGAGGCGATTCATCCAGTGCATTACTTCCGCATCCTGCGGTCGCGCGGCATTGAGGCGTGGCTGGTCGTTCATGCACGTACGCGGGAAGAGTTGCTCAAGCTTTTTCCGAACGATCAAGATCGCATCTGCACCGTGCCGGATACCGCGCTGCACAAGCTGCTCTGGACGCTCGGCCGACCGCTGCCGCACATGATCGAGTTATTCACGCTCGGGCTCGTCAGCCGAATGGTCACGCAGTGGATGCAGCGCCGCGTGATCCGACGGCTCGTCGCCGAGCACGGCGTGAACGTGGTGCATCAGCCGATTCCGCTGGCCCCGCGGGAATGCTGCCTGTTTTACGACCTTGGCGCTCCGTTCGTCGTCGGCCCGCTCAACGGCGGGATGACTTTCCCGGCGGCGTTTCGGAAACGGCAATCGACCATCGAAGCGGCGTTCATGTCGATCGGGCGATGGATGTCGAACCTGATCAACTACTTAATTCCGGGAAAATTGCGGGCCGCCACGGTGCTGGTCGCCAATGAGCGAACGGCCGGCTGCCTGCCTTCGGGGATTCGCGGGCGCGTGGTTTCGCTGATCGACAACAGCGTCGATCTCGCCACCTGGCAACCGGCGGCGAGCGTGGTGAAAGATCCGAAGGCCCCCGCGAAGTTCGTCTACCTCGGCCGACTCGTCGGGTGGAAAGCCGTCGACACTCTGCTCGATTCGTTCAAGCGCGTGACCGAAACCACCGGCGCGACGCTCGAGATCATCGGCGACGGCGAACTGCGCGGCGATCTTGAAAAACAGGCCCGCGATTTGGGAATCGCGTCCGCCGTTACCTTCCGCGGCTGGGTCAGCCAGCCTGAAGCCGCCGCCGCGCTGCAGTCCGCCGACGCGCTGGTTCTGCCGAGCCTGTACGAATGCGGCGGAGCGGTGGTGCTCGAAGGAATGGCCGTTGGCCTGCCGGTGATCGCCACCAACTGGGGCGGGCCGGCGGATTATCTCGACGACACCTGCGGCATCCTAGTCGAGCCTTCGAGCCGCAAAGCATTCATCGAAGGATTGAGCAACGCGATGATCAAACTCGCGAAAGACCCCGAACTCCGCCTGCAAATGGGCGCCGCCGCCCGGCATCGCATCGTGACGGAATTCGACTGGCAGAAGAAAGTCGATCGCACGCTGGAAATTTACGAAGAGGCCGTCAAACGCAGCAAGCCGCGACGCGACCCGGTCGAAAATTACGTTCCCGCATCGGCCGGCTGATTGACTCCTGCTTTTCACTGCAAGCTAAGTACAAACTTGATGTCTTCCTCCCACGCAAAAGTCCTGATGTTCACAATCGCATTGAACGGCTACGGCACCGTTTATTCGCGGTGCGTCGCCAGCCAGCAGAAATACGCCGAGCAACACGGCTACGACTATTTCGCGATCCGCCGACCGCGCGGGCTCGTTTCGCCGGATGTCAGTTCGTGGGTGAAGATTCCGCTGATCCGCCACGCGTTTGAAGTCGGCTATCGCTGGGTGTTCTTCATCGATGCCGACTGCCAGCTGCAGGAAGGCGCTCCGCCGGTCGAGTCGATCGAGCTGCCGGGCAAATCGCTTTACATGGCCACCGGCTACTCCGGGCGAGTGAACGCGGGTGTGATCATCGCGAAGAACACGCCGGAATCGAACGAGTTCCTCAGCAACGTGATCGACAACGCCGCCGTCGAAATGCCCGAGGACGACAAGGCCCTCTACGAGAACGGCCACGTCATTCACTACTCCAAAGATCAGCCGTACCTTCAGATTCTGGATTCGAAGTGGAACAACAATCGCGACCCCGCGCTTCAGGATTACGTTCGCCACTACAGCGCGGGCGGCCCGATGCGGAAGCTGTACAAGAAGTCGCTGATCGGCTTCACCGCCCACGTCACCAACCGCGTGCAGACGAAGATCTGGAAGAAGCTCAGCCCCGGCGGCACGCCCGCGGATCAGCTCCGCAGCCGGATCGACCGGCTGGCCGGGCAGTGCGTCCAAACCATGTTTGAATCCGCGGATCGACGATCAGCTCCTACCGACGCCAATGAGCCGAAAGAAGTTGTTGTAAATGAGTGAAGCAATCGCCATTTCCGAACAGGCCACGGACGAGTTGCCCGAGCAGGATGCCGTTGGCATGCCCGCGCCGATCGTCGAACGCGCGCAGCCTTCGCTCCGCAGCCGGGCGATCCGCGGCTCGATCTGGACGATGCTCGGCTATGCACTGGCGCAAATTCTTCGCCTCGGCAGCAACCTGATTCTCACTCGCCTGCTCTTCCCGGCCGTCTACGGGCAGATGGCGATCGTCAGCATCTTCTTCCAAGGGTTGCAGATGTTTTCCGACGTCGGCATCGGCCCGAGTATCATTCAAAACCCGCGCGGCGAAGACCCGAAGTTCCTCAACACCGCCTGGACGATGCAGGCCATCCGCGGGTTCGTGATCATGCTCTGCACGATCGCGGTCGCCTGGCCGGTCGCCAAAATCTACGGGCAGCCGGATCTGCTGTACGTGCTCCCGGTCATCGGTTTAACGGCGCTCATCGGCGGCTTCAACTCCACCGCGATGTTCACGCTCAACCGGCGGATCGAAGTGGCGAAGCTCACCGTGCTCGACGTGTTCACGCAGCTTGCGTCGATCGTAACGATGGTCATCTGGGCCTACTTCAGCCGCACGGTGTGGGCGCTGGTGGCGGGCAATGTGGTCTTCAGCCTCGTGCGAATGATCGCGAGCCATTTCCTGATTCCGGGCACGAAAAATCGGCTGATGTGGGACAAGGAATGCGCCGGCGCGCTGATCAAATTCGGGCGATGGATTTTCGTCAGCACCCTGCTCACGTTCTTCGCCGGCGAGGCCGATCGCATGATCTTCGGCATGAAGATTCCGCTGGCGGCGTTGGGCATCTACACCATCGCCACCATGCTCGCGGGGCTGCCCACGCAGGCGATTATCAAGGTCGCCAACTCGATCACCTTCGCCGTCTTCAGCCGGGCCGGCGATGACCGCTCGCATGATTCACTCGCGTCGATTTTCTCGCAGATTCGCTACCCGATCCTCGTCTTCAGTGCCGTGGCGGTTTCAGGCATGATCGTGACCGGCCCGGCGCTGATCAACTTCATGTACGACGAACGCTACCGCACTGGCGGATGGATGCTGCAGTTGTGCGCGGTGTGCGCGTGGTTCGAAATTCTGGAAACCACCAACGGCTCAGCGGTCCTCGCGCTCGGCCGGCCGGGTTGGCTGGTGATCGCCAACAGCTGCAAGCTGTTCGGCCTGCTCGCGTTCATCCCGCTCGGCCAGGTGATCGGCACGCGTTACGGCAGTCCGTTTGTCGGCATGTTGATCGGGCTGATTTTGTCGGAAGTGATTCGCTACGTCTCGTCGGGCATTGCCCTGCATCGGCAGGGTTACGGTTCGTTCCGAGATGACACGCTGATGTCATTGCTTGCCGCCGCGATCGCGGGCGCGGGAATGCTGATCGAGCACCTGCTTAAGGGCGTTCTGCCGACAGCGTGGCTGGCGGCGTTGATAGCAGGAACGCTGGTCGCGCTGGCGTGGTCGCCGATGGTCTGGCGGGCGTACCAGGGCGTGTTTGCACCGAAGCGAAAAAAGCCTGCCGGCTTCGAAGCCATTGTCCCTGCCGTCGTCGCGGCCAGTTGAATTGTCGGAGCGGTGTTTCATGAAAATCACGTTCATTTTAGAAAACGCATGCATGGCCGGCGGGATTCGCGTGGCCTCGATCTACGCGGATCGTCTGCAGCGGCGCGGGCATGACGTCGTCGTCGTCTCAACGCCCATCAAGCCGCAGCCGCTTCGGCGGAAGGTCAGCAGCCTCGTCAAAGGTCGCGGCTGGCCGAGCGATCCGAATTTTTTGTGGGCTTCGCACTTCGATACCGTCGACGTCGATCACCGCATCCTCACTAAATACCGCCCCGTCACCGATGCCGACGTTCCTGATGCGGATGTAGTCATCGCCACGTGGTGGGAGACAGCCGAGTGGGTCAACCGCCTTTCGCCGCGCAAGGGCTCCAAGGCGTATCTCATTCAGCACGACGAATCGTTGTTCGAAAATCAGCCGGCCGATCGTGTCGCCGCGACGTGGCAAATGCCGCTGCACAAGATCACGATTTCCAAGTGGCTTACTGAGTTGGCCGGCGTGCGGTGTGGTGACGAGGTTGTCTCGCACATGCCCAACAGCGTCGACACGAACCAATTCCACGCCGCGCCTCGTGGCCGGCAAACTCGGCCGACGGTTGGTTTTCTTTACAACCCCACGCCGTTCAAGGGATACACGCAGGCCGTTGAAGTGATACATCGCGCGATGGCGCATATTCCTGAGATGCGCTGCATTTCGTTCGGCAACTTTGCCGTTTCGAATGACTATTCCTTGCCGCCCAACTGCGATTTCACGTCCAAGCCGGCGCAGGATCGCATTCGCGATCTGTACGCCGCGTGCGACGTATGGCTGTGTGCGAGCCTGAGCGAAGGGTTCCATCTCCCGCCGCTTGAAGCGATGGCCTGCCGGTGCCCGGTGGTATCGACCCGCGTCGGCGGGCCGGTCGACACGATTGAAGAAGGCATCAACGGCCACCTCGTCGATGTCGGCGATGTGACCGGTCTTGCCGAGCGATTGGTACGCGTCCTGCGGCTTCCGCAAAACCAGTGGCGGCAAATGTCCGACGCGGCCTATTCAACTGCGGTAAGCTATTCATGGGACGACGCGACGGATCTGCTGGAGGACGCGTTCAAGCTGGCGATCCACAAGTCCCGGTCGCCCCAACACCGGCTGCAAATGACCTTGGCGGGCAGCAAAAAGGCCGCATCGATTGCGCTCTGATCGCGCTCTGAATTCTGAATCGGTAATCCTGCAATGACTCCCTTAGTTCCCATCACGATGTTCGGCTGGATCGGCGTGGTGCTGCTCCTCTTCTGGCGCCTGTCGCCGCAGAAGGCGATCATCACCGCGTTTGTCATCGGCTGGCTGTTCCTCCCGATGGCCAAGTACGAATTGCCCGGGCCGGACTACACCAAAGCCTCCGCCACGTGCCTGAGCGTGCTGCTGGCGGCGATGATCTTCGACAGCAAGCGGCTGCTGTCGTTGTCGTTCTGCCCTTCGGTGGTGGATATTCCGATGCTCGTCTGGTGCCTCTGCCCGCTGGCATCTGCGATTTCCAATGGGCCGGATCTTACGCTGTATGACGGCCTTTCCGCCGTGTTCGAGCAGGTGGTGACGTGGGGATTGCCTTACCTCATCGGGCGGATTTACCTCGGCCATCTCGTCGGATTGAGAGGACTCACCTACGGGATTTTTGTCGGCGGGCTCCTGTACATTCCGCTTTGCTGGATCGAGATGCGCTTCAGCCCGCAGTTGCATCACTGGATCTACGGCTATTTTCAGCACGACTTCGGCCAGACGATTCGCGAGTCCGGGTATCGGCCGATGGTGTTCATGGAGCACGGGCTGGCGGTCGCGATGTACATGACCACCGCCACGATCGCCGGCGTCTGGCTCTGGCGCACCGGCGCTGTCCGAGAGATCTACGGCTTCCCGATCGCCTGGTTCGTTCTTCCTCTGCTGGCCACGACTGTCATGCTGAAGTCGGCGGCGGCGCTGCTGTTCCTGATGACGGGGCTGGCGACACTGATCGTCGGGCAGATGTTCCGCACGCGCCTGCTTCTGGCGGCACTGATGTTGATCCCCGCGATTTACGTGACCGCACGCATCGTCGGCGAATGGGACGCGCCGGAAGTAGTCGCAAAAGTGCGCGAGAGCGCCGGCGCGGACCGCGCACAGTCGTTCGAGTTCCGCCTGCAGAACGAACGCCTGATCGCCGAACGCGCCGAACGCCAGCCGACCTTCGGCTGGGGGCTTTTCGGGCGCGCGTTCGTCAAGAACTCGCGAGGTCAGATCACCTCCACGCCGGACTCATTGTGGATCATCGCACTTGGCCAAACCGGCCTGGTCGGCCTTATCGCGCTGGGCGCACTGATGATTCCCGTCGCCGTCGTGCTGCTGCGGCTGCAGTTGAGCGCGTGGACCGATCCCAAATATGTAGGCCTGATCGTGGGCTCGGTTCTGCTCGCGCTTTACGCGCTCGATAACCTCCTGAACAACATGCCCAACCCGATTTTCCTTCTGGCGTTGGGCGGAATCACCGGCTTGATCGCCAAACCCGTGGTCACACGCCGCCGCCTTGCACCCATGCCCCGGCATTTCGCCACGGCAGGCAATTTCGAGCCGGCCGACGCTGCCGCTCCGCAATGGGATCCGAGCCTCAACTGATTTAGGAGAATCTTCCCCATGAGCCAGACGCTTACCAAATCCGGCAAGACGCTCGTCGTGATCGTGAACACGCGGCAGGCGGACATGACCATCGACGCGCTTCGCGCGCTCAATGTAGAAATGAAAGCCCTGCCCGGCCTGCACGTTTCCGTGGCCGACAACGCCTCCGGCGACGGCTCGGAAGAAAAGCTCCGCGCCGCGATGAACGAACTCGGTTGGGGCGAGCGCGGGCAGGTCGTACAGACCGGCCGGAACGGCGGCTTCTCGTTCGGCAATAACGCCAGCATGCGGCCCGCATTGAGCTGGCCGGAACCGCCGGATTACTTCTTGCTGCTGAACCCGGACACGCTCGTCAAACCTGGCGCGATGAAGGCGATCATCGATTTCATGGACAGCCGCCCCGATGTCGGCCTGGCCGGCAGCAAGATGATCTACCCGGACGGCACGACGCAGCTTTCGAGCTTCCGATTCCACTCCGTGCTGAGCGAGCTTGAGCGCGGCCTGCGAATCGGCGTCGTTTCCAAGCTGTTGAAAGACCACACGGTAGTCATCGACCTGCCGGAAGATCGGCCGACCGAAGTCGATTGGGTCGGCGGGGCTTCATTCATGATCCGCCGGGAAGTGATCGAGAAGATCGGCCTGCTCGATGAGAATTATTTCGTCTACTACGAAGAAACCGAGTACTGCCTGCGTGCCAAGCGTGCCGGCTTTTCAAGCTGGTACGTGCCGCAGAGCGTGATCGTACACCTGGAAGGTCAAAGCACCGGCGTGAGCGACAAGACGAAAAAAGCCAAGCGCCGCGCCCGCTACTGGTTCGATTCTCGCCGCCGGTATTTCGTCACCAACCACGGGCCGTTCACCGCCGTGGTGGCGAACGTCACTTACGCCAGTGCGTTGGCGACGTACCGCGTGCGTGAGTTCATCCAGCGCAAGCCGCCGCAGGATCCGCCGCACTTTCTTTGGGATTTCGTGAAGTACAACTTTTTCGCTACGCGCCGTATCAGCCGATGAGCCTGCGATGACCCTTCGATGACCCACCGATGAGTTCTCAACCATCCCAACACAATCCGCTGCGAATCGTCTATGCCGCCGGTCCCGGCGACGTAGCAGGCACGTACGGCTACTGGCGCGACGGGCAGGACGATCCCACCCAGGTGGCGATGACCTGCTCGGGCATGTTCTACGATCTCTGCCGCGCCAACGGCGATATGGGATACGTCATCGCATCCAACCGTCGGCCGGCCCGGATCGTAAACAAGACGTTTCTCATCGAGCACCGCCCGATTCGTTTTCTTCAAAGCGCGGCGGTGCTTTATCACCTCGGGCAAGTCTGGTCGGGCCTCCGGTTGCTGGTGTCTGCGGTGCGGTATCGGGCGGACGCGGCGGTGGTCGTCGAAGGTTCCACCCACTGGTTCATGCTCGGGCTGTTTCGATATTTCGGCATCGCCGTCATTCCAAGCCTGCACTGCGTGCTTTGGCCAAAGTTCCGACAGACGGGCAGGAAGCCGAACTGGGTCAGCCGGACGATTCGCTCGCTGAGCTGCCGATTCTTCGCCAAAACGCGATCGGGCATTCTGGTCATGTCATCGGACATCGCCGCCCAGGTTCGTGAAGTCAGTGACGGGAAAGCCCGCAACATTGTCAGCTTTCTGCCGACTTACAAAGCCTCGGCTTTTGATGGCATTCAACCCTGCGATCCTGAGCAACGGCCCTTCCGCGTGCTGTTCGCCGGCCGCGTTGAAACTAACAAAGGCGTTTTCGATTTGCTGAACATCGCCAAACGTTTCGCCGCGGCTGGGCGGTCGGAGATCGAGTTCGATCTCTGCGGCACGGGCGGCGCACTGGAATCGCTCAAGCAGCAAGCCGCCGCCGCTGGTGTTCAGGCGCGGTTCCGCTGTCACGGACATTGCGAGCGCTCGACGATGCGGGAGATGTATTCCAAGTCGCACGTTGTGATCGTTCCGACCCGAACCGATTTCGTCGAAGGCTTCAACCAGGTGATCGCCGAAGCCGTCCTCGCCGGCCGGCCGGTGATTACGTCGGCCGTTTGCCCGGCGCTGGAATACGTGCGCGGCGCCGCGATCGAAGTCGCTCCCGATGACGAGAATGCCTACGGCGATGCCATCCTCTCGCTGTGTGACAACCCGGCGCTGCTGACCGAGAAGCTGGCCGCCTGCACAAAGTTCCGCGAGCAATTCCTGGATCTTGGCAACGCGTGGAATGCAAACCTGCGGCTTCTGCTGGAGCACGTTCGCCACCGGGGTGTGAAACATTCCTCTTCTGCGACCGCTGTTTATCCCTCTCAGCCTGTTGCTTAGTCGCGCCGGCTGATTCATCCAAAGTTCGACTCAATGCTGATGCAAAACATGCAAATTGCGCCTTTCGCTACGACGCCGCCTCTTCGAGTGCTTTTCGCACTGCCGGGACTCCACCGCGTGGTTCGCGGCGCGGAAGTGGCGCTGGAAGAACTGGCCCGTCACGTCGCCGCCATCCGCGGGTTTGATGTAACGGTCATCGGATCGGGCGAGACGCGCATTGGCGAGCCGTATCGCTATCACCGCGCCCGCTGCATCCCGCGCGAGTTCTTCGAGAAATGGCCGTCGCTGCCTTACCTGCGCGATTACTACACGTACGAGGAACTGAGCTTCGTGCCCGGCCTGTTCATGAAGTATTCGCCGTCGAACTTCGACGTGACGGTGACTTGCGGCTACCCGTACACCAACTGGATGCTCCGGCGCGGTCCGCACGGGCGCCGGCCGAAGCATGTGTACGTCACCCAGAACGGCGACTGGATGTGTCATGCTAAAAATTGGGAATACAAGCACTTTTCCTGCGACGGCCTGGTTTGCACGAATCCCGAGTACTATGACCGCCTTCGTGACCACTGGCCCAGCGTGTTGATCCCCAACGGCGTGAACCCCAAGGTGTTTCAGCCCGGCTTGGGTGATCGCCCGGATCTCGGCCTACCGCTCTATAAGCCGGTGTGCTTGATGGTCAGCGCGCTGATTCCGAGCAAGCGTGTTCTCGAAGCCATTCACGCCGTGGCCGAGCTGCCGGATCTGCTTCTTGTCATCGCCGGCGACGGTGAATTGCGGCGCGAAGTTCAGGCACTCGGCTCGCGATTGCTCCCCGGACGATTCAAGCTGGTCTCACTCGAGCGCGACCGCATGCCGCTGCTCTACCAGTCGGCCGACATCTTTCTGCACATGAGCCAGGACGAGCCCAGCGCCAATTCCTACATCGAAGCGCTGGCCAGCGGGTTGCCGATCGTCACGCACGATCGCGATGTGACGCGATGGACCCTCGAAGACTCGGCGGTGCTGGTGAACACGTCTTCAAAGGCAGACGTCGTGCGCGGCATTCGGGAGGCGATCAACTTGCGTTCGTCTGCTGACGTCGAGCATCGCCGCAAGATCGTCTTTCGGCGGTTTTCGTGGTCGGGTATCGCCAAGCAGTACGCCGGATTCTTCCGCTCGCTCGCGTATACGCCGGCGCGGAGCAATCGACCGCGTCAGCCGGCCAAGGCGGGAGGACGCTCGTGAGCCGGTTCGGCGTGGTCATCATCGGGCGGAACGAAGGCGCTCGGCTGGAGCGATGCCTGAAGAGCGTCGTCAGCGGGTTGGCAAAAGTCGTGTACGTCGATTCCGGATCGACCGACCAGAGCGTGGCGACTGCCAAGGCCATGGGTGCAGAGGTGATCGAGCTGCCGACGAATAAAAAATTCACCGCCGCCCGCGCCCGCAACGCCGGCTGGGCCGTCATGCCGGCGGACGTTGAATTCGTGCAGTTCATCGACGGGGATTGCGAGGTCTTTCCCTTCTGGCTGGACCGAGCCGCCGCCGAGCTGCGGTCCAAGCCCGACGTCGCCGTCGTTTGCGGGCGGCGTCGCGAGCGATTTCCCGATGCTTCAATCTACAACACACTGTGCGACCTTGAATGGGAAACGCCGATCGGCGAGGCCAGGGCGTGCGGCGGCGATTCGATGATCCGCATGACCGCCCTTTCCGCTTCGGGCGGATTCAACGGTGACCTGATCGCCGGCGAAGAGCCCGAACTCTGCGTCCGCCTGCGTGCAGCCAGTTGGAAGGTGCTGCGGCTCGATGCGGAAATGACACTGCACGACGCCGACCTGCACCACTTCAGCCAATGGTGGCGCCGGAACATCCGCAACGGCCACGCGTTCGCCGAAGGCTCCGCCATGCACGGCAGCGGGCCGGATAAGCACTGGGCGAAGGAAACCCGCAGCAACTGGGTGTGGGGACTTTTCATTCCGCTGATCGCGATCCTCGCGGCATGGCCGACCTACGGTGCGAGCCTGCTTTTATTCGGCCTGTATCCCGTCCAGGCGTTTCGGATTTTCCGCTACGCCCGCCGCCGCGGGTGGTCGACGCGAAACGCCTTGCTCTACGCGACCTTCTGCACACTCGGAAAATTGCCGCAAGTAATCGGCCAACTGACTTATCGCCGCCGCGCGTTTCAGGGAACCGAAACGCAACTGATTGAATACAAAACAATCAGCGCCAGCGCCCTTCAGATCGAAGGAATGGAACGGCCATGACGCCAATGGAGATTTGGATGAATCGTTTTCGCACCCCCAAGTTCAAGAAGACGTCCGCCGCCGCGCCCGCCAAGAAGCTGGAGCGATCGGTACGGAGGACGGTCCACGCGATGATCGAAAAGCTGGAAGACCGACAGATGCTGTCGGCCGATCCGGGGATCACCAACCAGGCGATCAGTCCCGCTGCGGTCGGCGTGAACCTAAACGTCAACGACTTTTACCGCACGTCGGCCCTGTGGGTGAATACCGCAAACACGCTTTCGGCCTGGGCGAAGTTCAACGACCCGGCAACGCCCAATCCCAATCTCACGTTGACTGCGGCCGGCTATCCGAAGCAATCGGCCTCCACGTGGACGCAGCTCAAGGGCTATCCCGACGGAATCTACAAGCTGAGTTACACCGGCCAGGCAACGATCTCCATCTCCAGCATGGGCCAGATCATCGGCACGCCCGTCACGGTCAACAACGTGACGACCGCCGACGTGCAGATCACCCATGCCAACGGTTCAAACCTGATCATTGGCGTTTCCGGCCTCGACCCGACCGGCGCCAACCCGTTCGGCAATCTCAAGCTGATCATGCCCGGCTACCTCGTCGACACCACGCAGATGTACAACGCAGCCACGGTTCAACGGCTCAGCGCTTTTGGCACTATCCGCACGATGGACATGCAGTACGCCAACATCAACGCCACCGCCAACTGGTCGGACCGAACGCTGCCGACCTCATTCTTGCAAACAGGACCGGACGGCGTCGCTTATGAAGACCTCATCACACTGGCCAACGTGACCCACGACGATCTGTGGCTCAACATTCCCGTCAACGCTACCGACGATTACGTCGACAACCTGGCCAAGCTGCTTCGCGACACGCTCGATCCGGGCTTGAAGGTCCATATCGAATATTCCAACGAACTGTGGCACAACGGCTTCTACAGCGGCCAGACGAACTATGCGAACGCAGCGGCAAATCCGCTGTTGACCAGCAGCTACGGCAACGGCCGAGCCGGGCAGCAGGAGGCGTTCAAGCTCAAGGATTTCCACGACATCTTCGTGCACGAGTTCGATCCGCTGGGCAACAATCCTGCGGCCGAGGCGCGGTTCGGCTTTGTCTTCGCCGGTCACCCGGACGTGAACGACCGCTTCAACACCGAAGCCTTCTCGTACATCCAGCAGACGTACGGCAGCGCTTCATTCCTCGAGGCGTACTCGCGTGCGATGTACATCAACCTCACCGATGCGCAGGACATCGACGGCATGAGCATGGATCAGCTCTTCACGTCGCTGGAATCGGATCTGCCCGGACTTTCCACGGAAATCCTCGCCTCCAGAAGCTTTGCCACTCAATACGGCCTGAAGTTCTACGTGTACGAAGGCGGCCAACACCTCAACGCGGGCAACTTCAAAAACCAGAATCTCAAGATCGCCGCGCAATCTGATCCGCGCATGGGCATTCTTTATCAGCGACTGCTCGACCTTGCCGCGAAGGACGGCGTCGATCTGTTCATGCACTACGGCTACACCGACCTGTCCACCCAGTACGGCTCATGGGGCCTGCTCGAATCAGCGGATACGGCCGGCTCGGTAAAGTGGGACCAGGTGCTGAACAACACCCTGAAGCGCGGCGACGCAAATCTCGATCACGTGGTCGACTACACCGACTTCACGATCCTCCGAGACAGCTACCTGCAGACGCAGCAGCAAGGCTACGTCGATAAAGACCAGTTCTGGCAGCAAGGCGATTTTAACCAAGACCGCCGCGTAACCGCCGCCGACTTTTACATCTGGAAGGCCAAGGCGACGAATCTCACCTCGCAACAGGCGAGCGATGTCGCCGCATTCGAAGCGACGCTGCCGAACAACGTTTCAACCAAGCCGGTCGTCACGATCGTGGCGACGGATGCCACCGCCTCGGAACCCGTTAGCGGCCAGCCGGCGGATACAGGGCTGATCACCGCCACCCGCACCGGCGATACCAGCCAGTCGCTCACCGTCAACCTCACGTTCATCCTTAACGGCACGGCGACCTACGGAATCGATTACCTCACCAGCACCGGCACGACGACACTGACCTTTGCCGCCGGCGCATCGACCGCGGCTCTCGTGATCACCGCGCTGGCCGACAACATCCTGGAACCGACGGAAACCGCGTCGGTCATGCTCTACGCGCGCTCCGGCTACACGCTGGGCACTTCGACCATTGCCAACGTCACCATCGCCGACGTCACGGATCCCGGCACGCCGTTGAAGCTCAGCGGCACGGTGATCGGCACGGCCGGCTCGTATCAGAACAACGGCAACACCAGGGACAAAGCCTTCGATGCCAACACCGTCACCACGTATGACGGCTCCGGGCCGGACGGCAACTGGGTCGGGCTCGATCTCGGCACGCTCAAAACCATCACCAGCATCCGCTACTTCCCGCGCATCAACTGGACCACCCGCATGAACGGCGGAAAATTCCAGGCGTCGAACAGCATCAACTTCACTGCCACCGGCAGCACCAACGGCGTGGCCAACGTGGTGACGGATCTCACGCCGCTCCTCACTGGCACTGTCGCAGGCTGGAACTCGATCGCCGTCAACGTACCGGCCGGCTACCAGTACCTTCGGTACCTTTCTCCCAACGGCAGCTACGGCGACGTCGCCGAGCTCGAGTTCTACGGTGTCACCCCCGTCGACACCACGCCGCCCACCGTGCCCGGCACGCCGGCGCTGGTCAGCAAGACCGATACTTCGATCACCATCAACTGGGCCGCCTCCACCGACAACGTTGGCGTGACCAAGTACGAGGTTTACCGCGGCGTCACGACCAACGGAACGACGACATATTCGTTCGCGGGCTCGCTGATCGTTACGAGCTATACCGATTCCAATCTCAACATCGCGTCGCCGTACACTTATATCGTCAAGGCGTACGACGCCGCGAACAACGTTTCCACCAGCCTCGCATCGGCCGTCATTACTACGAACGATTCCATCCCGCCGGTCAAACCCGCCGCCCCGACGCTAGTGGGCAAGACCGACACGACGATTTCAATTTCCTGGACGGCGACCACCGACAACGTCGGCGTGACGCGCTACGACGTCTATCGCGGCACGACGCTCATCACCACCGTCCCGACGGGCGGATCACTGGCGTACACCGACATCAACCTCTCCAGCTCGACCACGTACGCGTACACGGTTGTGGCCTTCGACGCGGCAGGCAACTCCAGCACCAGCGACGCGCTCAGCATCACCACGAACGTTACGCCCGACACCACCCCGCCGGTGAAGCCTCTGGCACCGACCCTGGTGAGTAATACCAACACGACGGCCTCCATCGCCTGGACGGCTACCACCGACAACGTCGGCGTAACGCGCTACGATCTCTATCGCGACACGACCCTGATCACCTCCGTCGCAACCGGCGGAAGCCTGTCATACAACGACAGCGGCCTGACCGCTTCAACGACCTACGCATACACCGTGAAAGCCTTCGACGCAGCCGGCAATTCCAGCACCAGCGACGCGCTGAGCGTAACGACCAGTGCCGCGCCCGACGTCACGCCGCCGGTCAAACCCTTGCCGCCAACGCTGGTGAGTAAGACCGACACCACGGCCTCGGTCAGTTGGACCGCCACGACCGACAACATCGGCGTCACACAGTACAAATTGTTCAGAGGGACCACGCTGATCGCCACCGTCGCAACGGGCGGCGCACTCACTTTCACCGACACCAACCTCACCAGCGCAACGACATACTCGTACACGGTGCAGGCCTTCGATGCGGCCGGGAATTTTAGCACGAGCGATGCGCTGAGCGTCATGACGAACGACGTCACGCCGCCGCTCAAACCCTTGCCGCCGACTCTGGTGAGCAAGACCGATACGACGGTATCCGTCACCTGGACCGCCACGACCGACAACGTCGGTGTCACGCAGTACAGGTTGTTCCGCGGCACGACGTTGGTCACGACTGTCGCGACCGGCGGATCGCTGTCTTACACCGATACGAACCTCACAAGTGCGACAACCTATTCCTACACCGTTCAAGCGTTCGATGCCGCGGGGAATTCCAATATCAGCGACGCGCTCAGTGTTACCACGAACGATGTCATACCGCCGGTGAAGCCCGCCTCGCCGACGCTGGTCAGCAAGACCGACATCACCGCTTCGGTCAGCTGGACGGCCACGACCGACAATGTCGGCGTGACACAGTACAAGCTGTTCCGAGGGACCACGCTGATCACCACCGTCGCCACCGGGAGTACGTTGTCTTACACCGACAGCGGCCTGTCGGCCTCGACGACCTACGCTTACACGGTCCAGGCCTTCGATGCCGCCGGCAATTCCAGCACCAGTGACGCGCTCAGTGTCACCACGTACGCGTCGCCGGACGTCATGCCGCCGGTGAAGCCGGCCGCGCCGGCGTTGGTCAGCAAGACCGACGTGACCGCTTCGATCACGTGGACCGCCACGACCGACAATATCGGCGTCACGCAATACAAGCTGTTCCGAGGGACGACGTTGCTCACCACCGTCGCCACCGGCGGCACATTGGCTTATTCCGACAGCGGACTGACCGCCTCCACGACCTACGCCTACACTGTGCAGGCTTTCGACGCAGTCGGTAATTCCAGCACCAGCGATCCGCTCAGCGTCACCACCAACGCCGGCTCGGGCCCGGCCCAACTCATCGGCACGGTGATCGGCACGACCGGCTCGTACAACAACAGTGGCAACACACGCGACAAAGCCTTCGACGGCGATACCTCCACGTTCTTTGACGGCCCGACCGCCAACGGCAACTGGGTCGGGCTCGATCTCGGATCGGCCAAACAGATCACCAAGATCAGTTACACGCCGCGCCCGCCGCGCGTACTCAACGCCGTGACGACCACCTGGGGCAGCCGAATGGTCGGCGGGAAATTCCAGTTCTCGAATAACGCCAACTTCGCCACCACCGGCACGACCAACGGCGTGGCTAATGTTGTCGTCGATCTCTACACGATCACGAGCGCGCCGACCGGCACGGTTGAAGTGGCGATCAACAACCCGGCCGCGTATCAGTTCGTGCGATACCTCAGCCCGGACGGCAGCTACGGCGATGTCGGCGAGATCGACTTCACCGGCATGGCTCCAGCCCCGGACACCACGCCGCCCACTGTGGCCGGCACGCCGGCGCTGGTCAGCAAGACGAATTCTTCGATCACCATCAACTGGGCCGGCTCGACCGACGCGGTCGGCGTGAGCAAGTACGAGGTGTATCGCGGCGTCACCGTGAGCGGCGTGACCACTTACACGCTGGCGGGCACCACCACCCCGGCGACGCTGACGTTCACCGACACCAATCTCTCGGCCAACTCGCCGTACACGTATCTCGTGAAGGCGTACGACGCAGCCGGCAATTTCTCGACCAGCCTCACGTCGGCCGTCATCACCACGAGCCCGGCGTCGGCCAAGCTCGGGGGAACAGTGATCGGCACGACCGGCTCGTACGGCGGCAGCCTCGTGAACACCCGCGATAAAGCCTTCGACGGCGACGTGAACACCTTCTTTGACGGGCCGACCGCCAACGGCAACTGGGTCGGGCTCGATCTCGGGTCGGCCAAGACGATCGCGTCGATCAGCTTCGCCCCGCGTCCGCCGCGCGTCCTAAACGGCGTGACGACCACCTGGGGCAACCGAATGGTCGGCGGGTACTTCCAGGTGTCGAACAACGCCAGCTTCCTCACCACCGGCACGACCAACGGCGTGGCGAACGTAGCGAGCACCATCTACACCATCACCACCGCCCCGACGGGAACCGTCACCGTCAACGTCACCGTGCCGGCAGCTTACCAGTACGTCCGCTACGTCGGCCCCGACGGCAGCTACGGCGATGTCGGCGAGATCGCCATCAACGGCTACTGATTCAGTCTCCAACGGAAGATTTCAACCCGATGAAAGCAGTCATCATTGGCACCGGCCGAATCGCCAAGCAGCACATTAAGTGCCTGACGGAAACCAAGTGCGCGCGCATCGCCGCGGTGTGCGACCTGTGGCCGGCGCTGGCGGAATCAACCGCGGAACGCTACGGCGTGGAGCGGTGGTTCACCGATCACCGCAAGATGCTCGACGAGATCAAACCCGACGTGGTGCACGTCACCACGCCGCCCACGTCGCACTTTCCGCTGGCGATGGACGCGCTCAACGCCGGCGCGCACGCGATCGTTGAAAAGCCCGCCACCGTGCGGTTTGAAGACCTGCTGACGCTCAAGCAACGCGCCAGCGAGCAGAATCGGCTGCTGATCGAAGACTACAACTACCTCTTCAACGGCTCGGTGCAGAAAATTCTGTCGCTCATCACCGCAGGCGAGTTCGGCGAGGTAACGCACGTTGAAGCGGAAATCTGCCTCGACATCCTCGGCAAAGGAAGCCCGTTCACCGACCGCAACGCCCCGCACCCGTGCCTTTCCATGCCCGGCGGCGCGATCGCGGATTTTCTCACGCACCTGGCGTCGCTCGCGTGCCTGTTCGCCGGGCCGCACCGCAGCGTGCGGACGATCTGGAAAAAACGCAAAGCCGATTCGCCGCTGCCCAGCGACGAGATGCGGGCCGTGCTCGATTGCGAGCGGACGACGGCCTCGCTGCTGTTCAGCGCTCACACGCAGCCCGACGTGTTCTGGCTCCGCGTGTACGGCACGAAAATGCGGGCCGAGGCAAACCTCTTCGAGCCGCGGCTGACGATCGATCGCGTTCGCGGCGGGCCCAAGCCGCTCATGCCGCTGATGAACGGCTGGCAGGAATCGCGCGACGTTCGTCGCTCCGCCGTCGGCGGCTTGTGGCGCAAGCTCAGCGGCGGGCCGGGCGCGTACGAAGGGCTGTGGGAATTCCTCCAGCGCACCTACGCCTCGCTCGACAAGGGGACCGAGCCGCCGATCTCCATTCAGCAGGTGGAAGACGTCAACCGCCTCGTGGCCGACATGACCAAGCAGGAGTACATGCTTTGAAAGCGCTCGTCACCGGTGCCAATGGATTCCTCGGCCGACACGTCGTTAAGACGCTGCTCGCGCGCGGCTACGCCGTGCGGGCGATGGTTCGCCCCGCGACGAATGTCGATCGCCTCGGCTGGACCGGCGACGTTGAACTCTTTCGCGCCGATCTCCGCACCGCCAAAGACCTGGATCGCGCGTTTGACGGCGTTGACGTGCTGATCCACCTCGCCGCCACCGTCGTAGGCGATGAAGACTCGCAACTCTCCGAAACCGTCGTCGGTACGACGCGCCTGCTGCGTGCGATGGCCGGCTCGGCGACTCGCCGGCTCGTGCTGGCCAGCAGCTTTTCGGTTTACGACTGGGAACTCGCCCGCGGCACGCTGACCGAAAAAACCCCGCTCGCGAAAAACCTCTACGACCGCGACGGCTACGCGATCGCCAAGTTCTGGCAGGAACGCGTGACGAAACTCGCCGCGGAAGACGCGAAGTGGGACCTCACCGTCCTGAGGCCCGGCTTCATCTGGGGCAAGGGGAACGATTATCTCTCCTGCCTCGGCCAAAGCTTCGGCCCGGTTCACTTGGTGATCGGCCCATTCACTCGCCTGCCGCTCACGCACGTTTCCAACTGCGCCGAGGCGTTCGTCGACGCCGCCGTGAAGCCCGAGGCGATCGGCCAGACGTTCAACGTGGTGGATAACGAAGTCGTCCGCGCCTGGAACTACATGGGCCAGTACTCGCGCGCCAGTAACCTCGGCGGCGTTCGCGTGCCGGTGCCGTATCGGGCGTTTCTGATCATGACGTACCTCGCCCAGTGGACGAGCCGGCGATTGTTCAACGGCAAAGGCAAGCTGCCGAGCCTGTTCGTCCCCTGCCGGTTTAAGGCGCGATTCAAGCCGCTGAAGTACACGAACGACAAGCTACGCTTGACGCTGAACTGGCAGCCGACGCTCGATTTCGCCGCCGCCGCCACGGCCACTTGGGTAAGCACGCCGTCGCCGGCTGAAGCCGAGGACCGCACTGCGGAAACTAGCGCCGCGTCAATCGAATCCAATTCCGACGCGATCGGATCGGCCGTTTAATCATGACCATCGCTTATCTCATCAACGTCTACCCGCGTCCGAATCAGACGTTCATTCGTCGCGAGATCGCTGCGCTGCAGGCCCGCGGGATTATCGTCTATCGCTTCGCGCTTCGTGCGTGGACCGAGGACGTCGACATCGCCGACACCCGCGAGCGCGAGCAGACGCGGTTCATTCTCGACGCCGGCATTTTCGCGATCGCGGCAGCCGTCATCGCGATGATCTGCAAGCATCCGTTGAAGTTCCTGCGGGCCGCGAAGCTTGCCGCGAAAGTCGGCTGGCGATCGGAGCGCGGGCTGCTTCGGCATATCCCGTACCTCGCCGAGGCGTGCTTACTTCAGCGATGGCTCAGCCGCTGCGGCGCGGAGCACGTCCACTGCCACTACGGCACGAACACCGCCGCCATCGCCATGCTCGCCCACGAGCTCGGCGGGCCGACGTACAGCTTCACCGCTCACGGCCCCGAAGAATTCGACAAGCCGGAATTCCTCAGCCTCGGCGAAAAGATCAAGCGGGCAGCGTTCGTGATCGCCGTTTCCGAGTACGGCCGCAGCCAGCTGTATCGCTGGGTCGGTCACGCGCACTGGAACAAGATTCACGTCGTGCACTGCGGCGTGGATGACACGTTCCTCGCCGAAGCCCCCGAGCCGTTCCCCACCGCGCCGCGACTCGTTTCCGTCGGTCGGCTCTCCGAACAGAAGGGCCAGATGCTTCTCGTCGAAGCCGCCGCCAAGCTCGCGAAAACCGGGCTTCGCTTCGAGCTGATCCTGATCGGCGAAGGCGAGATGCGCGAGGAGATCGAGCAGTACATCAAGCTGCAAGGTTTAAGCCAACAGGTCATTCTTGCCGGTTGGATGAACGGCAAGCAGATTCGCTCGGAAATGCTGAGCTCCCGCGCGCTGGTCATGCCCAGCTTCGCCGAGGGATTGCCCGTCGTGATCATGGAGTCGCTCGCGTTGCGGCGGCCGGTGATCAGCACTTACATCGCGGGCATTCCTGAGCTGGTGGGCCCGGGCGAGTGCGGGTTTCTTATCCCGGCCGGCTCGATCGACGCACTAGTCGACGCGATGAAAACCGTCATCACCGCCGATGTGAACGAATTAAACGCGATGGGCATCGAAGGTGCCCGCCGCGTGCGCGAGCGACACGACGCCACGATCGAGGCCGGCAAGCTCGCCATGCTTTTCGCGGAAACCGTCACGATCCAAACATCACGCTACGCCGCCGACGCGGTGCCGACCTTTGCCATGGACGTGCAATAGAACGAAGTGCAATAGCACTCTGCAATCTTGGGGAGATTCAATCATGCAGACCTTCAACTACATTCTGCTCGCCGCGACGATCGCACTGCTGATTCCCGTCAGCGTATTCTGCATCGAGTGCGTGCTCTCGCTGATCCCTCGTCGCCGGCGCGAAACGAAGACGCTCGACCCGCGGCCGAGCGTGGTCGTGCTCATGCCGGCCCACAATGAAGAAGCGGGCATCGCCGAATCGATCAAGACCATCACGGCACAATTCAATGGGCGCGATCGCCTGATCGTGGTGGCCGACAATTGCTCCGATCGCACCGCCGCAGTTGCCCGTGAACTCGGCGTGGTGGTGATTGAGCGCGTTGATCAACAGCGCCGCGGCAAAGGGTACGCCCTGGATTTCGGCGTACAGTTCATGCAGGTCAAGCCGCCGGAAGTCGTCATCATCATGGATTCCGACTGCATCGCCGAAGCCGGGATGATCGACGCGCTGGTGGCACAAGTCGTCGCCACGAATCGCCCGGCCCAGGCGATTTACCTGATGGAACATGCAAAAAATCCCACGCCGCGCGATCTGGTTTCGGCGTTGGCGTTTACGGTGAAGAACCAGGTCCGCCCGACTGGTCTTGCCCGCCTGCAACTCCCCTGCCTGCTGACCGGCACGGGCATGGCGTTTCCGTGGGAAGTGATTCGCGACGCAAACCTCGCAAGCGGCAACATCGTTGAAGACATGCAGCTCGGCGTTGATCTAACGCTCGCGCGAAAAGCCCCGCGGCTGTGCGAAGCGGCGCGAGTCACCGGCCGGCTGCCGGAAAATGCAACCGCCGTCGCGGCGCAGCGTCGTCGCTGGGAACACGGGCATCTGCACACGCTGCTTACGCAAGTGCCGCGCCTGTGCGGCCGGGCGCTGGTGAGCGGAAACCTCGGCGCTGCCGCGATCGCGATGGACCTGGCCGTGCCGCCGCTTTCGCTGTTGATGGCGATTGTCGCCGTCGGCGCATTCGCCGCGAGCGTCATGGCGGTCATCGGCGCTTCGTGGCTGCCGGCGGCGGCTCTTGGATTGGGATTCGTCGCGATCGCCGGGTGCGTCATCGCCACGTGGGCGAAGTTCGCCCGTAAGACGCTGCCACTGCGAACGCTGGTGGCCGCGCCGTTTTATTTGCTGTGGAAGATTCCGATCTCGCTCGCGTACGTCGTCCGCCGCCAGCAGCAGTGGAACCGCACGGATCGCACGGTCGGCCAGCGCCGGTCGCGCCGGATTCGCGCCGAGCGCCGTCGGCAATCGGTGCCGGACGTCCGTTCGATGATTCAACTCGCCAACGTCGCCGTCGATGCCGTGACCGAAAGCGAATGCATCGAATTCATCATGTCTGAAATCGAGCAAGGCAACGGCGGCGTGGTGATTACGCCGAACCTCGATCACCTTCGCCGGTGTGCCCGCGACCCGGAATACGCCACGATGCTGAACGCCGCCGACCTGGTGCTGGCCGACGGTATGCCGCTCGTATGGGCGAGCAAACTGCAAGGCACGCCGCTGCCGGCACGAGTGGCGGGGTCGGACCTAATCTCCAGCCTTTCCGCCGCCGCCACGGGCGCGGGTCGATCGATCTACCTGCTCGGCGGCTCGCCGGGCACGGCAGATGCGACCGCAACTGTGCTTCGCGAACGTCACCCTGATATCCGCCTCGTCGGCGTCTACTGTCCGCCGCTGGGTTTTGAAGACGACGCCGAAGTGCTGCCCGAGATGCTCGAAAAACTCCGGGCGGCCAAACCCGATATCGTGTTCGTCGCGCTCGGCTCGCCGAAACAGGAAAGGCTCATCAGCGTGCTGCGCGATAAATTCCCGCTCACGTGGTGGCTCGGCGTCGGGTACAGCTTCAGCTTTCTCTCCGGCGAAGCCAAGAGGGCGCCGATGTGGATGCAACATCACGGCCTGGAGTGGGCGCATCGGCTGATGCAGGATCCCAAGCGTTTGGCCAAGCGATACCTCTACGACGATCTGCCGTTCGCCGCCTCGCTGATGGGCGGAGCGGCGATGAACCGCGTCTCCAACTGGTTCGGCCATGAAGGCGAATTCGAGCAGGACGCTGCGGCGAACGAATCGCTTTCAATCGGCAATGTCGATCTCCCCGCGCCGTCTTCAACTCAGGTTGAAGCAGGCGGCCCGAAGATCATCTACCAATCATTCCTGTCTGATCTGCTGACCGAATCGGTGGCGGCGAAAGTGGACTCCATCCAATCGAATCTCCGCGTCCGTTCGCTCCGCGCTGGAACGCTGGATCGCCTTAAAGGCGTGATGGTTCTCAGCGGATCAGTCCGGCCGACGCCGCTCAGCAGCGCGATCGGGCGATCGATTCTCGACCTGCCGCTGGAAGACGGCCGCTCGCTCCTCACGCACTGGCACAGCCAGGTTCGCGATCTGCGTCGGTCGATCGGCGCGACGGAACTGCCGCTGGTGGTGATGGTCGACAAATTTTCGCCCATTCCCCTTCCGCCGCCGCGACAGGCGCAGGTGCCGATCCGCATCGAGCGCGACCGCTCGGCGTACCGTGGCACGGGCGGCGTGCTACGGGATTTTGCACTCGATTTCGAAGACGACGATTTCATCCTCGTCGCCAGCGCCGCCCAGGCGCTCATCCGGCCGTTGCCGGAATTGTCGGAGATGCTCTCCGAGAGCGCGGCCGACATCAGCTTCATCGCCCCGCGCGACGAAACGCCGAGCGGGATGATGCTCATTCGCTGCAAGGCGCTTCGCGTGATCGCCGGCGCGGGTTACGTGGATTTGAAGGAGCAGGCACTGCCCGAAATCGCCAAGCGGTTCGACGTTCGCCCGCTTCACCTGCCGACTGCGGTTTCGCTGCCGATGCGTTCGCTCAATGAATACCTGGCCGCGCTGCAATACCGGCATCGGCTGGCGGATCGCGAATCCGCCGGCGCGCGTCCGTTCGCGGAAGAGCAGTGCCGCTCGTTCTCGGTCATCGAAAAAGGCGCCGTGGTTCATCCGACGGCGCGAATCCACGACGCCGTCGTGCTGCGGAACGCCCGCGTGGGCGCCGATGCCGTCGTCGTTCGGTCGGTCGTCTGTCCCGGCGGCGTGCTGAACGCCAGCGCGACGGCCGTCGACGAGCTCGTGCTGAATGAAGTCGCCGCCTGATATTTACCAAACCCAAATTCACCTACAAAACCGCCTAATTGGAGATCGCTTATGCAGAATGAAATGAGTCTCAGGTCCGAAGTCAGTGCCGGGCTTCCGGTCGACGATCAGCACGGAATTGCCGATCGATTCGGGCCTTACAAGAAGCTCCACCGAGTGCTTCGCGGCCGGTACCTGATGCTGGCCGTGCTGGCGACATTCGGCGCCGCGGTCGGCGCGGTCGTTGGGTACAATATCTCCAAGGTCACCTACCGCAGCGAAGGGCTCATCCAGGTCGCGTACACACTGCCGGCGGTAATGCAGAAGACCGACCAGAACGAGCCGATGCAGATGTACGAGGAGTACCTCGAATCGCAGGTGCTGATGATCGAGAGCAAGGAAGTGCTCGGCCTGGCGCTGAAATATCCCGAATGGAAGTTGGTCGCCAACGGCGCGCCCATCCCCGGCGAAGAGGAATTCGCCAACCAGCTGACGGTCGAACACCCGCCGCGCACACAGGCCATCCGAATCTCATGCGTCGCGCGCGACGCAGAGATGGCTGCAGCGGGTGTGCATTCGGTGATCGCGGCATACATGAGCATCGCCAAGGAAGGCGACAAACACGAAGACGCCCAGCGCCTTCAAACCCTCCGCGACCGCAAGGAAGCGCTCGGCAAGCAGATCGACACGATGATCGCATCCGTCGCCGGCAAGTCTGAGCCGCTGACCGCCAACCAGATCGCCATGTTCGACGATCTCATGCGGGATTACGTCAAGCAGCTGAATGTCTTGCAGGCCAATCTTGAAGTCGTGAAGAGCCGCGGCGCACTGACCTCCAACCCCATGCTGGTGGGCATGCAGGCGGAAGTCGACCGGCTCAAGGCGCACATCACCAAGTACGCCACTGATTTTGAATCGATGCAGCAGGCGATGGCCACCAGCCCGCAGACCACCGCCAGCCACGTCGCCTTAGTGCCTCAGTACGAGAGCTTTCACACCACGCTCGCCCAACTCCGGTCCGAGCTGGAAGAGACCAATCGCCGAATTGAAACGCTGCAGATCGAAGGCACGTCAGTCGATCGCCGCATGACGGTCATCAGCCCTGGCGACGTGCCGGCATCGTCTTACAAAGACCGGCGCGTGCTCATGGCGGGCATGGGACTGCTCGGCGGGGCACTGGTTCCGTCGTTCCTGATCGCCTGCCTCGGCCTGATGAGCGGCCGGCTCCGCTATTCCGATGAAGCATTGCACGAGCCCGAACAGCCGCAACTGCTCGGCATTCTCCCGATGCTGCCCAAGCGCATGTCCAACCCGGTAATGGCCGGCGTGGGGGCGCATTGCGTCCACCACCTGCGGATGCGTCTGCAGCTGATGGGACAGGAAAACAAGCGCGTCTTCATGATCACCAGTTCGGCCTCCCGCGAAGGCAAGACGAGCCTGACGATGGCGCTGGGCCTGTCGTTCGCCGCGGCAGGATCGCGGACGCTGATCATCGACGGCGACACTATCGGCCGCACGCTCACGTACCGCCTGTGCGCAGCGCACGAGCCGGGGCTGATCTCCGCGATCACCGATCCCTCGACCGCCAATCTCAAGCCGGTGGAGGAAAACCTCTGGCTCCTGCCTGTGGGCCATCGGCGCGAACTCGCCACCGCCGAACTGGCGCCGGGCATGCTCGATCCGCTCATCGCCAGCCTTCGCGAGAAGTTCGACTACATCCTGATCGACACCGGCCCGATCCTCGGCAGCCTCGAGGCGTCGGCGATCGCGCAGTCGGCCGACTCTGTGATCCTCGCGATTTCGCAAGGTCAGCACGCGTCGCTGGTGCGGCAGTCGTTCCAAACGCTCCGTACGATCAACGCCAAAGTCGGCGGTTACGTCTTCAACCGTGCCGCCGCGAGCGACTACGGGCGGAACATGGACCAATCCTCCTCGCGCTACTCAACGCCGCGACAAGTGGATATCCAGAAGCGGCTCGGCAGCGCCAAGGCCAGGCCTGAATACGCCTTCAGCCCGCTGGCGCAGTCGGTCATCTACTTCCGGCCGAAATCCTCCCAAAATGGAGGCCATTGAATGCATCTGCAAGCCGAAAAAGAAGGCGTTTTAGTTGAAGCAACCAAGGTCCGAACCATCTGGGGTTTGGATACGCTGGCGCTGCACGACCAGTACTGGGCTGCGCACGGCCTGCAGGTCATTCGGCCGGGCGTTGAAACCCCCATCTGCCCGAACGCCATCGGCTATCTCCTGCTCAGTCGCGACTTAATGGTCCTGTTCTCTCCCGATAAATTTAAGGACCGCCAGGCGTGGCTGCGCTGCGATATGGTCTACCTTCGCATGCACGAGGCGTCGTCGCTTCGCGAACGCGTGGTGACCGACGACGCGTTTCGATTCGTTCGATTCGAGCGCTCGTACCAGGGCACGCGATCGGCTCGAACAGTCCGCGTCGCCGTCACGCGCGATCCGCGCCTGGCGGCGCTCTGGCAGATCGCGCCGAATGTCAGCGCGGCGGTGAAGAAGCTGCGACAGCTCGTCACGCGCGAGCGGCGGTCGATCGTTTCGACCCTCGGGAGCGTTTACGATTTTAAAATCGAATCCGGGCGGATGACGTTCCTGCGCGACTTAATGCGCGTGTGGGCCAACCCGCAGGCGGCCATCCGTCGCGCGGTGGCGCATGAGAAATCGGTCTGGCTGGATGCGGAGTTGCCGCTGCCGACTAATACGCAGTTCGTCGGGCCGGTCTGGGTCGGTGCGGGTCGCAAGCTGGATGACGCGTCGATGGTAATCGGCCCGGCCGTGCTGTGGGATGATCCCGCCGCCAGGCCCGCGGCGCAAGACATCGTCGTCGATCCGGTGGGGACAGCCGTTCTCACCGCCGTGGCGCAGCCGGCGATGGCGGGGATCAAGCACCGCCGCGTATACCATATGGTAAAGCGGCTGTTCGACGTGACCTTTGCGCTGGCGGGACTGCTCTTCACCCTGCCGATCTACCCGCTGGTGATGCTCGCCATCTGGCTGGAAGACGGCCGGCCGTTCTTCTTCGCCCATCGCCGGGAAACGCTCTACGGGCGGAAATTCGGGTGCATCAAGTTCCGCTCGATGCAGAAAAACGCTGAAAAGATCAAGCTGAACCTCGCCGCCCACAACCAGGCGGACGGCCCGCAGTTCTTCATGGAAAGCGACCCGCGGCTGACGCGCGTCGGTCAGATCCTGCGGCAATGTCATCTCGACGAACTGCCTCAGTTCATCAATGTGCTGCTGGGGCACATGTCAGTCGTCGGGCCACGCCCCAGCCCGTTCAAGGAAAACCAATTCTGCCCGCCCTGGCGCGAGGCGCGGCTGAGCGTTCGGCCGGGCATTACCGGGCTGTGGCAGGTGAAGCGCACGCGCGAGAAGGACAAGGATTTCCAGGAATGGATTCGTTACGACATTGAATACGTTGAGAAGTCCGGCCTGCTGCTGGACGGCTGGATCGTGCTTCAGACGATCGCGAATGTGCTGGGCCGGTTAGGCTCGACGGTGTTTCGACGCGGAGGTTCGAAGGGAAGTTCGTCCGGCCCGGCAGAATCGCACGAGCCGATGGAGACACCTGTCTAACCCAACTGATTCAGACGAGCGCGCAATCATTTACGTAGCCGCGAACGCCAGTTCGTGGGCTTTCGCGATGTCTCAAAACCGCGAACTGGCGTTCGCCGCTACGCAAAACTCTACCGGATGAACGATCTCGCTCGCGCCACTCTCTATTCCTTAATCGCTTATGAATTCTGTGGTACCCAATTCCCCGTTGGTCTCGATCGTCTCCGCGACGCGCAATCGGCCGGACAGTGTTCGGCGGCTGATCGATTCGCTGCGCAAGCAGTCTCTGACGAATATTGAAATCATCATTGTCGACGACGCGTCCGATGAGCCGTTCACGCTCGACGACAACGTGCGCCTTTTCCGCAACGATAAAAACGTCGGCCCGTGCGCCGCGCGCAATCAGGGCTTCCGGGCGGCCAAGGCGCCGTACATTCTGCTTTGCGACGACGACATCGAAATGCCCGACGCGGATCTGCTCAATCGCCTGGTGGAGCTGGCGGAGAAATACCCGCGGTTCGGCGCGATCGGCGTGAAACACCTCACCCCCGAAGGCCGGCCGCACCAGAGCCAGCCGGCCGAGACGGACGTACGCGTGTCGAACACCGTATTTTTCGGCTACTGCGTACTGCTCCGGCGAGAGGCGGTCATCGGCGTGGGGGGATTCAACGAATCCATTCGATACTGCTACGAAGAACAGGAGCTCGGTTTCCGCCTGCACGATGCCGGATGGGAAATCATGTTCGACCCGACCCTGCAAGTCATCCACCACCACGACCCCCGCGGCCGCGACTGGGTTCGCATTCAGCGGCTGTTCACGCTCAATGCGATCCGCACGATTCTGATGCGGTTCCCGTTCTGGTGGGTGCTGCCGTGCACGCTCGGCAAGCTGGTGGTCTTTCCGATCCAGTCGCTGCGGCGCGGCAAGCTGGATTGGAAAGGAACGATCTGGCTGTGGGGCGCGACGCTCACGTGGATCGTCCCCGCCCTGCGGGCACGCGAGGCGATCCAGAGTTCCACGCTCTGGCGTTACAGGCAGCTCAAGCGCCGGCCTGTGCCGGTGTTTTGATCAACTCTGATTTTGTGTTGTACCTCTACAGAGAATTCAAGGACGAATGATTCAACGACTCAAAGCTGCGGTTCGAAATACGCCGACGGTCTATCGCACGACTAAATCGATCGCCAATCGTTTGCAGCCGGTTCTCGATTTCACGTCGACCCATTTCACCCGTCGGCGCGGCCGGCGGTTCGCCAACGCGGGGCAGTATTTTATGCGCACCCGCGCTGCGGGTTACATTGGATGGGTCGGTAAAGGCAATCTCGGCGACGAGGCGCTTTTCGACGCCTTCGACCGGCTCTTCACCAAGCACACACCGATTCTTTACGACCGCCACCCGTTCGAACTCCGCCTGCACCAGAAATTCATTAAACGCCGATCGTCCTTTTTTGATTTCATCGCCCTCGGCGGCGGGACGCTCTTTTCGTACAGGCTGTACTACTACCAGGTCGATCACGCGATCCACTCCGGCACGCCCGTGGTCACGTTCGGCTCGGGCGTGGAAGAACCTGTTTCTTACGAGAACCAAGACGTCCGCGAAGAGTTCGACACGCTTCTAGCCGACTGGGCAAAACTCCTCCGCGATCAACCGTACGTTTTCGTGCGCGGCCCGCGAACGGCGGCGCTGCTGAACAGGCACGGGCTGACCAACGTTCGCGTCATCGGCGATCCGGCGCTCACGATTTGCGACCCGAGCCTCCGCAAGCCGCGCCATATAGTCGGAATTAACCTCGGCTGCGACGGAAAAATGTGGGGCAAGCAGTCGGACCTCACCGCGACTGTCACCGCCACGGTGCGACACCTGATCGAAAGCGGCTGGCAGGTTGACTTCATCTCGATGGACCCGTCGGACCACGCGATCGGACAGGCGATGGCACGTGATATCGGAAGCGATCAGTTCCGCGTCCGCCGCCCCGCCAAAACCTCCAAGGCCGTCCTCGATCAATTCGCCGAGTGCGATTTCGTCATCGGCCAGCGTCTTCACGCGATCATCCTCGCCTCAGGCATGGGCGTGCCGACGATCGCGCTGGAATACCGGCCCAAAGTGGCGGATTTCATGGAATCGATCGACCTGATGCCGCTCTCCATCCGCACAGATTTTGCCACGGTCGACGGCCTCATCGCGATGAGCACCGATGTCATTGCCCGCCGCGAAGGAATCTCCAGGCACCTCCTCCAACGCTGTGACGCCTTCCGCAAACTCCAGCGCGAAGCAGCCAGCCTCACGCTGGGTTACGTTTCCACCCACCTCGACAGTATTGCCGGCAAGAAATAATTCGCCGACGCGCTCGCGCCTGTTCTTACCCTTCCTTACCTCACGACATTCCACTTGAAGCGAACGTCGAAACGCACTCGTTTTTGACGACGAACCACGCTGCGCCGATTTTTCGCCCTGGCGAAGCGGCGCGGGTAACGTGACGCCATAGCCGAGAATCGGTTACGTTGTTTCGGCGTTTCGTTTTTCCGAGGTGGCAGTATGGCAGCGGCCGTCGTCGTCGCGGGGCATATTTGTCTCGATCTCATCCCGACATTCGCGCCCGGCGCGGTGGGTGACCTCATCCAGCCCGGTAAGCTGATCGGCATCGGCCCGGCCGTGCTGTCGACCGGCGGGGCCGTCTCCAATACCGGCATCGCGCTGCATCGGCTGGGCGTGCCGGTGAAGTTGCTGGGCAAAATCGGCGACGACCGCTTCGGGCCGCTCGTGATGGATCTGCTGCAATCACAAGGCCCGCGCCTGGCGGACGGCATGATTGTTTCGCCGGGCGCGGTGACGAGCTACTCGATTATTCTCAGCCCGCCGGGCGTGGATCGAACGTTTCTGCACTGCCCCGGCGCGAATCAGTCGTTTCGCGCGAACGATATCCCACCCGGCGCGCTCGCGGGCGCGGCGATGTTTCACTTCGGCTATCCGCCGGTGATGCAGTCGATGTACGAAGCCGACGGGGCCGAGCTCGAAGAGGTTTTCGCTCTGGCCAAGTCGGCGGGACTGACGACGTCGCTCGATCTCTGCCCGCCCGATCCGCTCTCCCCCGCCGCCGCCGTGGATTGGCGGGCGATCTTTGCCCGCGTGCTGCCGAAGGTCGATATTTTTCTTCCGAGCGTGGAGGAGCTTCTGTTCCTGATCGACCGCCCGCGCCACGACGCGCTGGTCGCCCGCGGCGACGTGCTGGCCGGTGTGGACGGCGATCTTCTGCACGAGCTGGCCGACAGGTTGCTCGATTGGGGCAGCAAAATCGTCGTCCTGAAAATCGGCGAGCACGGCTTGTACCTGCGAACCTCCGCCGCCACCGCCAATCTCCCCGGCCTGAACGCCGCCTGGGCCAGTCGCGAAATTCTTGCGCCGAGTTTCGCCGTCGATGTCGTCGGCACGACCGGCAGCGGCGACTGCACGATCGCCGGCTTCCTCGCGGGGCTCGGCAAAGGTCTATCGCCCGAAGCAGTCATGACCGCCGCCGCGGGAGTCGGCGCATTCAACGTCGAAGTGGCCGACGCCTTCAGCGGCGTGCCGACTTGGGAACGGCTGCAGTCCCGAATTGTCGCCGGATGGAAAAGGCGCGACGTTCGCCTGTCGTTGACCGGGTGGCGATTTGATTCGGGCCTGCGGCTTTGGGTGAAATAGAGAAGAATTTTACCACAGAGGCACAGAGACACGGAGGCGCTTTCGCCGGATCGCGCAACAGAAAATGCCAGTGGGTCGAATGGATTTATTTTTCGCAGCCTGGGCTACCAGACCATGGTTTTCGTTCGGAGACGTGTTTGCAAACAGTCCGACCCAAGAATCGAATAATGTCATTTAGCACTGCACCTTCAAACCGTCGACAGCGCCTCCGTGTCTCTGTGCCTCTGTGGTAAAATTGAATTCGAATGACAAAAACCCTCGACCAGAAACTCGCCCGCATTCATGCCGATTCGTCGTGCAAAGATTTCATCCTCGCCGACGCCAAGGACGCTGACATGGCCGGCGGACTCGCGGCGACGGGGACCGATCCCGGCAAAAAGCAGTACCGCACGCTGGCGGAGTATCGGCAGATCATGCGCGACGTGCTCGAGCAAGGCCTCGTCGACATCCTGCTCATGAGCGTGAGCAGCAGCGAGATTCTCACGCTCCGCGAAAAGCGGTTCGAGCGCTCCACCGTCACGCCGGCCATTCGGGCCAATGACACGACCGACATCCACCTCGCCCAAGGCGGCCGGTATCCGAAGCAGCCGAGCAAGCCGTTCCGTACGGCACTGCTCGATCACGCCCAGTGCGGCAAATGGGAGTGCTCGCCGGCTGAGCGCGTGGCGGGCGCGAATCTCGGACTTTACTCGATCACTTTCAACAACGACGTGCACCTCGATCTGCCGGCGCTCGAGGCGTACAAGGCGTTTCGACTCGAGGCGGAGAAAAAAGGCTTCCGTCATTTCCTGGAGATCTTCGACCCCAACGCGTGCGACAATCGGCCGCCCGATCTCGGGCGGTTCATCAACGACCAGGTCGCGCGCACGCTAGCCGGCGTGGCCAGCGCCGGGCGGCCGATCTTTTTGAAAGTCCCCTACCACGGCCCCGCTGCCATGGAGCAACTCGCTGCGTACGATCCGCACCTTGTCCCGGGCATCCTGGGCGGCAGCAGCGGCACGACGTTCGACGCATTTCACATGCTCTGGGAAGCCAAAAAACACGGCGCCCGCGCCGCCCTTTACGGCCGAAAGATCAACAACTCCGAGCATCAGCTCACGTTCATCAAATATTTAAGAATGCTCGCTGACGGCCAGATCGAACCGACTGAAGCCTGCAAGGCTTACCACGGCGATCTGCAGAAACTCAAGATTGCGCCGCACCGCTCGCTCGAGGACGATCTGAAACGCACCGACACCGTCTCAAGCTACGCCGGCGCGAAAGTAATCTCCCACGGCAAGACACCGATGAGGGCACCGATGAAAGAACCGCTTCCCGATTTTTCGAAGATGACGCCGAAGGAAAAAATCGCGTGGAATCAGAAAAAGTGGAAGCGAATTCTTGGCTGATTTCACTCACGTTGTAGCAACAGGTTGACGCCGTCGCGGCCTGCATCAGAATTGAACGCCATGCACATCCTTTATGTCCACCAGAATTTTCCGGCGCAGTTCGGGCATATCGCCGCTCACCTGGTGAGGGAGCTTCGCTGGCAGGCGACGTTCGTGAGCCTGCTGCCGGCGGAATTTCGGAATGGAATCGATCTCGTAAACTACGTTCCCACCGGCGGCGCGCGGGCGACCAGCCAGTTTTGTTCGCGCAGCTTCGAGAATTACGTCGGCCACGCCGGCGGTGTTTACAACGTGCTCCGCGGGCGGACCGATATTCGGCCAGACTTGATCGTTTCGCATGCGGGGCTGGCGTCGGGGCTTTTTTTACGCGAGCTATATCCCGATGTGCCGATCATCGATTTATTCGAGTACTACTATCGACCGCACGATCCGCAGAGCGACATGACGTTCCGTGCCGACCTCGGTTGGCAGCCGAGTGAGGCGTCATTCCTGCGCGCACGCTGTCGCAATGCGGCGATTCTGCTGGAACTGCAGAACTGCCAGGTCGGGTATTCTCCGACGGAATTTCAGAAAAGTTGCTTCCCGGCCGAGTACCAATCCAAGCTGCGCGTGATTTTCGACGGTGTCGATCGCAAGTTGTATCACGGCCGCGGCGAGAAGCTCCGGCCGCCGATGGCGGATCGCGGGACGCGGAAAATTGCCGGCGTGGAGATCCCGGCGGGCACGCGCGTGGTCACCTACGCCAGCCGCGGGTTTGAAACGATGCGCGGGTTCGATTTGTTCATGAAGGCCGCGAAAATTATCTGCGACCAGCGGACCGACGTGATCTTCCTCGTCGCCGGCGACGACCGGATCGTCTACGGCGGCGACGCGCAATACCTCGGCGGGAAGACGCTGGCGCAATGGGTGTTCGACCAGGGCAACTACGACGTCGGCCGGATCAAATTCCTCGGCACGGTCGAGCCGTCTGTATTGGCGGAGATGCTTGCGGCGACGGATTTGCACATGTACCTCACCGTGCCGTTCGTGCTGAGCTGGAGCATGATGAACGCGATGAGCTGCGGCGCCGTCGTGCTCGGCAGCCGCACCCCGCCGGTGCAGGAGATGATCACCGACGGCGAAAACGGCCTGCTGGCGGATTTCTTCTCGCCTGAGGATTTCGCGGAGAAAGCGATACAGGTGTTAAATGACCCCGACGCGTTCCGCCCCCTCGGGCGGGCCGCGGAGCGGATGATCGAAACGAAGTATTCAATGGATGCGGTCTTGCCGCAGATGGTGAAGCTGTACGAAGAAGCGCTGCAGGTCAAAACCGGATTGGAATCGCCGCGGCCCCGGCCTATCGCGAAATAATCAGTGGCCGCTGACGACGACGGTAGTCGCGTCGACCTTCAGCAATCCCTGCAGGTAGGCGAACTTGAGCACCTTCAACACCGGCTGCTGAATGGCGACGGTTTTCAGCTCTCCCCCGCCGGCGATGATCGCGTTGCGGAACGAAACCAGCACGCCCAGCCCCATCGATGAGACGAACGACATCTTCGCCAGATCGAGCTCCACCCGCTTGGGTTTGGCGGCAATGATCTTGGCGAATTCTGATTCCAGCCACGCCACGTTGGTGTGAATCGATCCCAGGATCGCAACGTGTACGCCGTCGGGGATTTGGGTGATTACGATCGGATCATTCTGCACGTCCATGGGGGTTTCCGTATTGAAATTGATCAGGCCGGCGATCAGTAGCCGAGTTCGCGGCGCAGATTTCCGCCGAGGATGAGGGCTAAGTCGTCTGGGGGAAGATCAAGTTCATGAAGGGTCGAGAGCGCGGTGAGCGTATTTTGCTCTAAGTTGTAAGGAAAGTCCAAACCAAAGATGAGCTGGCTCACGCCGGCCTGGGCGATCAGCTCGATCATGCGGTCGCGGCTCATGTACCAGAAGCGGTTGTAGTCCTGCGTGAAGATGCTCGTCATCCCGCCGAAGACCATGCAGCGCTTGCCGGGCACGGGCGGGAAGGGAATTCGGTTGGTCATGACCGCCAGCGCTTCGTGAAAGAAGCAGTACCCGCCGACGTGCTCCATGCTGAATCTCAGCGTGGGAAAATGGTGTGCGATTTCGTCGAAATCGACCACGCGATACGATTTAAGCCGGTAGTGATGGATGCCGGAATGAAACGTGAGGAACAGATTCGCCTTCTCCGCGGCGGCGTAGACTTTCATCGCCTCGGGGCCGAGCAGATCGAATTCCTGCCCCTGTGGATGGAGCTTAATGCCTCGAAAACCGAGTTCGGCGATCGCCCGCACCTGGTCGTCAAAATCAGTCCGCCCGAAGTCGATCGTGCCGAACCCCCGCAGCCGCGGATGAGTCTTTAACTCCTTTTCCAGCCATTGGTTCGGTTCGAGTCCTGTGCCAGCCAACTGGTACGCAAACGGGGCGAACGTGACTGCCTCATCGATCTTGCAATGGTCCAAAAGTCGCAGCAGCCGGGCGATCGTGCCTTCGCGATTAATGCCTTCCGGAAAGACGTGTGCGTGATGGGCAAATATCTTCATAGGTACATTAACCGAGTAGCGGCACGGAGTTCCACGATATCAACCTGTCGAGAACGGTGCAAAATTTTGTGACAAATCGACATTACAACTAGAGTCCGGTGGGAACCGAGGTGGGAACAGTTGTGCAACCGTCAATTCCAATTCTGAAATCACCGAAGCGACTCCTCGCTAGCGCAGCCGTCTGCGCGATCTTTTGCTTTTCTTCGACCGTCCGCGCCCAGACCAATCTCGAGCGGTTCAATCGCCAACTTGATCAGATCCGCCAGGATCAGCAGCAGCGGGCCCCCAAGGACGTACCGATCGGGCAGCGCGCGTTCTTCGACTACGGCGGATACTTCACGTTCGACTATCTCACAGTCGATGACAGCCGTAAGGACAACCACGTCCTTAAGCAGTACGACACGGTTCTCTATTCGCGATTGAATTTCGACGGCGCTCACGAGTTTTTCATTCGTGCCCGCGGCACTTACCAGGATTTCAACGAAGACGACAGCTTCAACGGCAAGGGCGACCAATGGCTGCCGCAGTCGTACCTTGATCGCGCGTACTACCGGTTCGATCTGCAGAAGGCCGCCAGCGTCTACTACGGGAAAGATCTCAGCTACAACGTCGTCGCGGAAGGCGGGCGCGATCTGGTCTACTGGGCCAATGGCCTAACGCTCGCCCAGGTGCTTGACGGCGCGATGATCAACGTCGCCGGCGGGCCGTTCTCGTTCGAGCTGATCGCGGGGCAAACGCCCGAGCACACGGTGGATTTCGACAGCTCGCGCCCGCATTTTGATACACAGACCAAGCGCGACTTTTACGGTGCCATGCTCAGCACGCAGATCGGCGTGCATCGGCCGTACGTTTATGTGCTGTTCCAGCAGGACGACAACAACGACGTCACGCTCGTCACCACGCCGACCGTCACGCGGTTCGGGTACAACAGCCACTACGTCGGAGTCGGATCGACCGGCGCGCTGACCGACAAGTTGCTCTACGGCGCCGAACTTGTCTACGAAGGCGGCGAATCGCTTTCCAACAGCTTCGCGATCAATCCGCCGTTCATTTCTGCGGTGAATCAGACGAGCAATGACATCGAAGCCTACGCCGCCGACTTCCGGCTTGATTACCTGGTGAACGACGCTTATCGCACCCGCCTGAGCGCCGAGTTCATCGCCGCGTCGGGCGACGACAACCGCCTGACCAACTCCTCCACCACGTTCGGCGGCAGTAAGCCGGGAACCAAGGACCGCGCCTTCAACGCCTTCGGCGCGCTCAACACCGGCCTGGCGTTCGCGCCCGGCGTTTCGAACCTCATCGTCGGCCGGGCGGGAATTTCCTCGTTTCCGCTTTCCGACTTCAGCAAGTTCCGCCGGATGCAGATGGGCGCGGACGTTTTCGTCTACGGCAAGGTGCAGGACGGCGCGCCAATCGACGAATCAACTTCGGTCAATACTTACCTCGGTTGGGAGCCTGATGTGTTCATCAACTGGCAGATCGTGAGCGATGTGACGCTGGCCGTGCGGTACGGCGTGTTCATACCTTCAAACCGGGCGTTTTTGGACGACTCGACGAGACAGTTTTTCTCCATCGGGCTCACGTTCGCCTTCTAAGCAGTAAAATGGACCTGACGATTCGACATTTTCTTCAAAAAGCGATCCTCGGCACGGTCTGTGCCGCGGGAATCACCGTTTTGTCTGCCTGCCACGCTCCGATGACCGGCAAGCCGCTCGTCGCCGAGTACAAGAATGACGACGTGGATTCGCAGCTCGATTTCTGGCACCGCCTCGGCGAACGCCCGATGACCAGCCATGACGACGCGTTCCATGGCCTGCTGCTGTATCTCGACGGCAACGACGCCTCGCCGGACTACGCCGCCCGGGTCGCCACGCTCAAATCGCGAAAGCTCCTTCCCGAAGGATTTGACCGCCCGGCCGAAGAGGCGATTCAGCGCGGCACGCTGGCGATGGTCATCGCCCGCGTCGTCGATCTCAAAGGCGGCGTGATGTACACGCTGCTCGGGCCGACGCCGCGATACGCCGTCCGGGAGTTGCAGAACGAAGGGCTTTATCCGCCCAGCACGCCTCACCAGACATTTTCCGGTAGCGAATACGTAGGCATCATCGGTAAACTCGAGGACTACCAGCGCGGCAACGCCGCTGATAAGCCGGCCTCGGAAATGCCCGCGGCGACTGACGAGAAGGAACCGCCTTCGTCTTCCAAAGAAAAGAAGGAATGAACACAGAGACACAGAGACACAGAGAAGTGAAAACTAAAAATTGATTTTTCTTCTCTGTGTCTCTGTGACTCTGTGTTCATATTCTCTTCGGAGATTGCACCATGCGTAAAAAAATAGCCGTTCTCGCAGTTGTCGCTGCACTGAACATCGCTCCCGCCATCGCCCGCGCGCTTGAAGGTCCTGCGACTCAGCAATCCACGCGACCCGCCAGCGAAACCCTCAAGGCCACCATCACCGCCGTGCAAGGACTCGTCCAAGTGCGCGACGCCGAGGACAAGCCGTGGCGAAAGGCGGAAGTCGGCATGGTTGTGCTGGAAGACGCCGAGTTCCGCACCGGGCCGAAGAGCGCCGTTCAGTTCACGCTCCCGCCGGACCAGACCGTCACGCTCGATCGGCTCGGCACGGTCAAACTGATTCAGGCCATCAAGCAAAATGGGAAGATCATCACCAATCTCGGCATGAAGTACGGCCGCACGCGGTACGACATCGAAGCCGCGGGCCAGGAGCACGAATCGACCATCTCCAGCCCGAGCAGCACGCTGGCCGTCCGCGGCACGAAGGTGAGTTTGTACGATCAGCGGCCGTTCAATGTTGAAGCCGTCAGTCTCACCGGCCGGGCGAGTTTCCGCGACGGCAAGAAGCAGCTCGCGTTCGGCAACAAGGGCCAGGGCAAAACCGTGGTGGCGGCGGGCACTTCGAGCGCGGCATCCTTCTCGCTCGACCAGGCGGTCATCGATCCGACACTCGCTTTGGCGCGCACGGGAACCGAATCGACGCTCATCAGCACATTAATTTCGCGCGGCAGCACGCTGTCGTTCGATCGCACGACGGGCATCAAGGTCGTCACCGGCGGCGTACCTCCGCTGGACGCGCAGCTCATCCCCGCCCTGCCCGGCCAGCTGAATTTTGTCCTCCGCTGGGACACCAACTCCGACCTGAATCTCAGCATCGGCAGCCCCGGCGGCAAGAACAACGCCGGCGAAGTGCTCTACCCGATCGCCGGCCTCGATCAGAACCGCAGCGGCGGGAAGATCGACTTCGACCACCGCGGCGGGCCTAACGGCGGGATCGAAATCGCCTACTGGAAAGGCGCGGCGCCGGCTGGTCTGTACAGCATCGGCGTGGTGCTGGCTTCCGGCCCGGCGACCAACGCCAACGTGGAAGTCTTCCGCGGCGGGCAGCTGGTTGAATTCTTCGACGGCACGGCCAACGTGACTTCTTCGACGTTCTTCGTCATTCCACCGACGCCGGGCGTCAGTAATGGAACGCTCGCGGGCATTGCCGGCATCGACGCGACCGTCCCGGGCGCCCCGGGTGGAACCGAGCCGGGCGCCCCGCCCCCCTCGACCGGCGAACCGGGCGAACCCCCTGCCGTCCCCGGCGAACCCGGCGCCCCGCCCATTGTCGCCGCAGCCAAAGTCGCAGCTACGGCAACGATTGCAGCGACTCCCCAAACCGCAAAGTCAACCCAGACCGTGACCAGCACCGCCAAGAGCACCGCGGCCACTTCAAAGACCGCTACTCGCAAAAAGTGAAACGTCCCATATTCTCCGGGAATTTTGCGTTAATTTGCGATTTTTGTGTTGCTTGCCATCGGCAAGTTCATTAACTTTTCCCACATTCCGATTTGCACGTCCGCCACTGCTACCACGGTAAAGGGAGAAACTCTGTGAACATCGAACGACTCGAACCAAGAACACTGTTTACCGCCGTTCTACCTTTTTCCTTCGTGCAGACCGGCGCGGCGTTAAAGGTCACCGGCAACAACAACACTGCTTCCACCGCGACCGACCAGATCCAACTCACGCAGTCCGGCGGCGTGATCACCGCGACCGATATCCGCTCCGGCGCGTCCATCGCCACCACCGGCACGGCCATCACCTCCATCGTCGTTGATCTCGGAAACGGCAACGACTACCTGCGCCTTCGCAACAACGACGGCACGAAGCCGGTCACTGTTTCGACGAACCTCCTCGGCGGCGCGGGCAACGACACGATCTACGGCGGCGACGGAGTCGACCTGATCCAATCCGGCGACGGCGACGACAAAATCTCCGGCCGCGGCGGCAACGACACGCTCGACGGCGGCAACGGCTTTGATACCGCCGACTACTCCTACGAAACCCGCGCCATCAACGTCTCGCTCGACGGCGCTCCGAACGACGGCGTGATCAGCATCGGCGAGCACGACAACGTCGTCTGCGAAGCGGTCGTCGGCGGATCGGGCAACGACATCCTCATCGGCAATGCCTCCTCGGCCGACTGGCTCGACGGCGGCGCCGGCAATGACACCATCGCCGGCGGCGGCGGGAACGATACGCTCACCGGAGGCATCGGCGCCGACGCGATCCTCGGCCAAGCCGGTTCCGACTCGGCGTTCATCAAGGACGGCACCGTCGACAACACCGGCGACGTGCTCGAGACGGCGCAAATCGACAGCAAGAACGCCGGCGCTGCGGTGAACGACGTCGCGGCCAACATTCCCGCCCCAGTTTCGCAGGCCTCGGCGCTCGCGGCATTCGGCGCATCCGTCGCAGCGTCAGTCACCGTCAACCCCGACGGCTCGGCCAACCTCAGCAACCCCGCCAATCTCGACACGACTTTCGGCGTGGACACGAGCTTCGAATACCACGGTGTTTCGGTGCCCGACATCGGTGGCTATGGCGAAATTAGAGTGGCTAAGGTTCTTCTGCAGCCGACGGAAGAATTCACTTCCGAATTCGTGGACCCCAACGGCACATCGACCGACAAGATCCTCGTCGTCGGCACGATCTACGGCTTCGATACGCCGACGTTTGATTTCTTCGTCATGCGGCTTAACAAGGATGGCACGCTTGATACGTCCTTCGGCGACGGAACCGGGATTGCCACGGCCGACTTTACCGATGTGTCGGGGACCGGAGTTGCAACGGACGATTTTGCGACCAGCGCAACACTCGATTCGAGTGGCAACATTTTCGTCGCCGGTTATTCCCAAGTCTATGTCTCGGAGTCCGAAAGCTATAACTCCGACGTCTCCATCGCTGAATTCAACGCCACCGACGGCTCGCAAGGCGAATTCGGGAAAGTGCTGTACGACGCTCCGGATGTGGCCGGGGCACATCAGTCGCAGGATTCTGCAACGGGGATCGTGGTCGATTGGCACGACTACGGCGACGATTTCTTCGCCGACGTGGTGACGGTCGTCGCCGACGTCCAGGCCTCCACCGGCGAAAAACAGGTCGCGATGCTTCAGTTCGATGCCGTCGGCAATTCCGACCCCTTCGGATTCGACAGCACCAATTTAGCCTACGGAGCTCAAATACAGTCCGCCGGGATCGCGGAAGATGGGGCCGGGAATTACTGGATCGCGGTGACTCGCTTTAATGAAGATGAATCCCTCTCACCGGGTGTCATCGGATTTGCCAGTAATGGCGTCAAGATCGACAGCTTCGAGAACTTCTTCGACCCGAACGTTGACGGAAATCTGCACGGCGTCGTAAACGGAATTGCCGTTCACGACGACCGCATCGTGCTGGTCGGCAGGGCCGACACCGGGAGCGGGTTTATTGCCGGCGGAGACATTCTTAACACTGAAGGAACCTACGTCGGAAACACGTTTACGACGTTCCCGACTTCGCCCAGCGGGTACAATTTCGTCTATAATGACGTCGCATTCGATAGCTCCGGTCGAGCGGTCGCGATCGGCAACACCCAGTCGGGCGATGGCCACGACGATTACATCGTCTCCCGATTTGATGCCGGCCTGCAGGAAGATCTCACATTCAACGACGGGGTCGGCAGCGTCGAGATCGACCCGCAGGGGGGGTACGACGAGGGACACGGCGTTCTCATTCAAGATGACGGCGCGATTGTGGTCGGCGGTTTGACTCACTTCAGCGAAGATCCGGGCTCTGTCAGCGTGGTCCGCCTGATCGGCGGCGATCCGGTCGCGGGCGAAACGATCGACTCCGGAACCGATGCCGGGACGGCCCAGACGCTGCCCCAGTTCCAGTGGATTCCCGACCCGGCCACCGATCCGACCGGAACGCCGCGGCCTATTCCCCTCGAACTCTTCGAGCACGCCATTCGCGAAAGCGAGAAGCAAGTGCCCCTCGTGATCTACGGCACGCAGGAAGATGACTACATCTCCGTCACCTCCACGTTCGACGACGCCGGCAATGGTATTTTCCGTGTCAACATCAACGGCGCTGAAGATGACTGGGACCGGCGGTTTATTTCCGAAGTCGATATCAACACCTTCGGCGGCAAGGACGTGGTGCGGATCAACGACCTGCTTTACAACCTGCCGATCGATCCGAATACCAACGGTGCGAACCTGCTCGATGTGAACATCACCGGCCAAAAGAACAACCTGACGGTGTTCCTCGGTTCGACGCCTGACGGCGCTTTCGGACGTTCGATCACCTATCTGAATGAAACCGATCCGACGCTGGGCACAGTGGTGCAGCCGCCGGATCCGCGGTTGGATGATGACCCCCACACGCCGCTTGTGGACGCCGACGGCAATGACATTCCGCCCGATCCGGTGATGATCTGGGAAGCGGGAGACAACATCGGCGGTACTCGGCTGGACTACACCGAAACGTACCCTGATTTCGGCTATACCCAGGACGCGTCGATCAACATCAATCTCCTCGACGCCAACGCGCCGCCGCTCGCGGGCGATGACTCGTTTTCGTCGATCCCGAAAAATACAATCCAGGTGACATTCACTAGCGCCAGCCTGCTCGCCAACGACTCGGCCGGCCCGGTCAGCGAGAGCGGGCAGACCCTCACCATCGACAACGTCTTCGACGGCGTCGGCGGAACCGTTTCGCTCGATACCAGCGGCGCCGAACCCGTCGTAATCTTCACGCCCGAGACCGATTACACCGGCCCGGCGAGCTTCACCTACGAAATCATCGACGGCAACGTCCCCGATGGAACGGTGCCACACACCGCGCTGGGCACGGTGACATTCGATATCGTCAACTCTAATCACTCGCCGACCGATATTGCACTGGACAACGCGTCCATTCCCGAAAACTCACTCGCCAATTCGCTCGTCGGACACCTCACCACCACCGACCCGGACGTCGGCGATTCCTTCACCTACACGCTCGTCGCCGGTGTCGGTGCCGATGACAACAATGCCTTCACCATCAGCGGCGACAAGCTGATCGCCAAAAACCCGTTCGATTTTGAACCCAAGTCGAGCTACCTCGTTCGCGTTCAAACGTCCGATGGCCAGAATACGTTCGAGAAGGCGTTCGTCATCGCCGTCACCGACGTCAACGAAGCGCCGACCGACCTGGCCCTCGCCCCGGCAGCGGTGGACGAAAACCTGCCCGTCGGCACGGCGGTCGGAACCTTCTCCTCCACCGATCCTGACCTAAGCGATACCTTCACCTACACGCTCGTCAGCGGCACGGGTTCGACGAACAACACCTCCTTCACCATCAGCAATGTCGGCGGAGTCGGCACGCTCAAAACCAATGCGATCTTCGATTTTGAAACCAAGAACAGCTACAGCGTTCGCGTTCGCACGACCGACGCCAACGGCCTGTGGGTTGAAAAAGCCCTCACGATCACGATCAACAACGTGAACGAAGCCCCCACCGCCAACGCGGGCGGGCCTTACAATGTCGTGCAGGGCAGCTCGGTGGCGCTCACCGGCCTGGCGAGCACCGATCCGGAGCAGGCCTCCAGCTCGCTCACCTACAGCTGGGATTTAGACGGCGACGGTGTGTTCGGCGAAACGGCGATCTCCAACACCAACGGCATCCCCAACGGCGATGAAACCGGCGCAACTCCCACGTACATCACCACCGGCGCGACCACGCTCGGGCAGCACACGATCTACCTGAAGGTTTACGACAACGGCGCCCTCATGAGCTCGACGAGCGCCATCGTCAACGTCAACTCGGCGGCGCCTGTTGATGTTAAACTGACCGGTACCATCATCGGCACGGCCGGCTCATACCAGAACAAGGGAAACACCCGCGATAAGGCATTCGACGGTAACCTCAACTCGTTCTTCGATGCTCCGGAGAACGAGCACAACGGCGCCTGGGTCGGCCTCGACCTGGTAACGGCCAAGAAAATCACCGATATCAAGTTCGCGCCCCGTGCGGGATTTGAGGGGCGCATGTACGGTGGACTGTTCCAGGCATCCAACGATCCGAATTTCAAGACCGGCGTTGTGACGCTCGGCACGGTGAATTCCGTCCCGGTGGCGGGACAGTTGACCGATCTGCCGGTCACCAATCCGGGAACGTTCCGCTACGTGAGGTACCTCAGCCCCGCGGGCGGCTACGGGAATATCGCCGAGCTGGCGTTTTACACCGGCGCCGGCGACACGGTCCCGCCCTCGACGCCCGGCACGCCGGTACAGGGGACGGTCACTTCGACCACGGTCGCGATCAGCTGGCCGGCGAGCACCGACAACGTCGCCGTTGCCCGGTACGACATCTACCGCGACGGCAATAAAGTCGGATCGAGCACGAACACCAGCTTCACCGACATCAACCTTACCGCCAACACCACCTACAGCTACCGCGTGCTGGCGATCGACACCTCGGGCAATCAGTCGCCGGCGCAAAGCCCCGCACTGTTGGTCACCACAGCGTCAGTCCCGGTTCTGCTTACCGGCTCGTACATTGGCACAGCTGGCTCGTACCAGAACAAGGGAAACGTCGGAAGCAACGCGTTCGACGGTAACACCGGAACTTACTTCGACTCCCCCACCGCCAGCGGCGGATGGGTCGGACTCGACTTCGGCTCGGCCAAGATCGTCACGCAAATCAAGTTCTATCCCCGTGCGGCCAACGCAAGTCGGATGACCGGCGGCATGTTCCAAGGGTCGAACGATCCGACGTTCGCATCGTACACCACGCTGTACACGATCACCGGCACGCCGGCCGCCAACACCTTCACCACCGTCACGCCGACGGTGATCGGCAGTTACCGGTATGTGCGCTACATCGGACCTGCCAACAGCTACAGCAATATCGCCGAGGCTCAGTTCTACGGTCAGCCTGCCGCGCCGGATAACACGCCGCCTTCCACGCCGGGCAAGCCCGTCCAGGGAACGGTGACCGCCACCACGGTGGCGATCAGCTGGCCGGCCAGCTCCGACAACGTTGGCATCTCCCGGTACGACATCTACCGCGACGGCAACAAAGTCGGCTCGAGCACGAACACCAGCTTCACCGACATCAACCTCATCGCCAGCACCACCTACAGCTACACCGTGCTCGCGATCGATACCTCCGGCAATCCGTCAGCGGCGCAGAGCCCGGCCCTGTCCGTCACCACTGCGGCGGCGGTGTCGGTCAAGCTTACCGGCACGTACATCGGCACGACCGGCTCGTACCAGAACGCCGGCAATGTCGGCAATAAGGTGTTCGACGGCAATACCGGCACATTCTTCGACGCCCCGAGCTCCAGCGGCTCGTGGGTCGGCCTCGACCTGGGCTCGGCCAAAACCATCACCCAGATCAGGTTCTATCCCCGAGCGAGTTTCGCCTACCGAATGGACGGCGGAACATTCCAGGCCTCCAACGATCCAACGTTCGCCACCTACACCACGCTGTACACGGTTTCCGGCACGCCGGCGGCCAACGGCTACACAACCGTGGCGGTCAACTCGGTCGTAGCGTTCCGTTACGTGCGATACGTCGGACCGGCCGGCGGATACGGCAACATCGCCGAAGCCGAGTTCTATGGCATGTAAACAACCCCCGCGGGCGGGCGACGAGATTCCCCGCCCGCTTCAACCGGCTAGCCTTGTTGAACCGTTCTGAGATGCTTGGCACGGCCGCGATGGGTCCTTAAGCTCGCCTTCCTATGACGCGCATCGAGCGAAGAGTCCTGACCAACTGCGTGCTGGCCGGGACGCTCCTCACTTCCATCGTCGTCCTGGCCGAGCTGCTCGGCTGGCTGCAGGTTCCTGAAAACCTGATGTACGATTTGCGTGCCCGACACTTCCAGTTTTTTCAAAAACCGCCGACCGATCAGCTGGTTCATCTGGATATCGACGACAGGGCGATCGATGTGATCGGCCCCTGGCCTTGGCCGCGCACTCAGATGGCGTTGATCATTGACGAGGTTCATCTGGCCGGGGCTAAGGCAGTCGGGCTTGACATCATTTACGTTGATCCCCAGCCGCCCAGCTACGTAGAAGTCAGCACCGCATTACCAGCGACCCAGCCGACCACCAACCCCATTCTCCGGCAGATCGATCACGACGCCTTACTCAGCGACGCCATCCGCCGCGCCGGCAATGTGATTTTGCCCGGCTCACTGATTCTCGCGCCGCCCAGCGGCGACACGTTTGATAGTGCCGTCCGCCAAGAGCTCGCCGGCGATATCGAATTAAGCGAGGCCGAAGTTTCTTCACGATTGCACGACAAATTCCCGCGCGACCTCGCGAAGTCCGGAAGGTTGGAGAAAGTTTTTTACGACGCTCGCCGATTGGCCGTCTACGATCGCCTGACCGCCGAGTTATCGACGGGCCCCAAGTCGGTCGACCAGCTACGCCAGCGACTGATCAAGCGGCAGGATGTGTCGGTCAATTCGCCGCTGTCGCGCATCCTCGATGAACAACTGACGAAGTATCAGTCCGATGCGCAGTTACGCCGGTTCGGCGTCACACCGCCGATCGGGGGAGAGCCGTTCATTCCCGCAATGCTGAACTATGCGCCGATCGAACGCCTGGGCGAGGCGATGGCCGGCACTGCGTTCGTCGACTTCAAATCCTCTCGCGACGGCGTACTCCGTACCCAGCCTCTGGTACTCGAATGTAACGGCCGACTTTATCCTCAGTTCGGTTTTTCAGTCGCACTGCTCTACCTCGGTGCTACGCTGAACGACGTGACATTCACATCCGACACCGTCACCGTTGCCTGCCCGAATGGACGTAGGATTCAAATCCCCGTCAGCGTGGTCTACTCCGACTCCCTCGGCCGCAACGCCCCGACGATTTTCCAAATCCCCTGGTTCGGCCGCCGCGACTGGGAAACGATGTACGACTGGCCCGATCATCGAAACTCCAAACAACATTTGAGCATGAACACCGTCGCGGATATCGGCTTGACCCGGGAGAAGATCGCACGCAATAACGCCAACGTCGACAAGGCGCTCCCGATTCTGGTCGACTACATGACGATTCTCAATAACACGCCGAGATTGCCTCCCCAGCCGCCGACGGGGGATCAGGACGCGCTGTCGCGCATGCCGCGAATTGAACGAATGCTGTCCGTTCTTAATGACCGGTACGAATTTGACGCGAGTCTGAGCGATCAGGATTTGACCGATGAGGAGCGACCTTTTGCCCATGCCATGAAGGCGGCGCACGATAAAGACTACACCGACCCAAAATTCACCGAGAACGAGCGGCTATTCATCAACGCAGTGAAGACCATCGAGAACGTTCGCCGGGAAAATCTTCAATTCAAGCAGCAGCTTGATTCACAGATAAAATCACTTCGCGATCAGGTAAACGGCAAGGCCGTCCTCGTCGGCTTCACCGCGACCGGCAATCAAGACGCCGTCCCCACCAGCATGCACGGGAGCTGCCCGGGCGTCGTCACGCACGGTGCTATTTTTAACGCCATCGTCAGCAATCATTTCTGGCGCGTCGCGCCGGAGTGGATCACCGTGGCCTTCGCGATTTCGCTCGGCCTGATCACGGCGGCGGTTGCTTGGCGATTCTCACCGCTGCGGGCGTTCTGGATCACCACCGCACTCGGCATCGGTTACGTGCTGCTCAACGGACTGCTCTTTCTCGACCATCTCGGCCAGATCATCGGCCTCGCCGCGCCGCAGATCGCGATGGCGGCTGTCTGGTCCGGGTGTTCGCTGGCGCGCATCGTCATTGAAAGTTCCGAACGCGCCCGCATCACCAAGCGATTCACCTCCTACGTCGATCCCACACTGGTCAACTACGTCATGGAGCGCCCGGACGACGACGGCCTGGCCGGTGAGACGCGGGAGCTCACTGTCTGCTTCAGCGACATGGCCGGCTTCACGAGCCTGAGCGAGCGGCTGGGCGAGCGGATCGTGCCGCTGCTCAAGGAATTCATGGGCCGGATGGTGCCGATCATCCGCCAGCAAAACGGGTACATCGACAAATTCCTCGGCGACGGAATCATGTATTTCTTCGGCGCGCCCGAGCCCAATCCCAATCACGCGGCCGCCGCGGTGGAAACGGCGCTGCTCATGCAGCAGGCGATCATTCCGTTCAATGAAGAGCTCATCGCCAAGGGATTGCCGACGGTGAAAGTCCGCATCGGCATTAACACCGGCACGATGGTCGTCGGCGACGCCGGCTCCAGCGACGCCGCCGACTACACCGTCATCGGCGATAACGTGAACTTCGCCTCGCGCCTGGAATCCGCCAACAAGCAGCTCGGCACGCTCATCCTCATCAGCGCCCGCACGGCCGAGCTGATCGGCGACCGCTTCCTCCTCCGCCCGGTCGGCGCACTGCAGGTCGTCGGTAAGACCGAAAGTGTGCTCGCCTACGAAGTGTGCGGCCTGGCCGACTCCGCCACGCCCCTGCAGCGCCGCCAGTGCGAGCAAACGCACCTCATGGTCAAACACTTCCGCGGCCGATCGTTCAAGGAAGCAATGACCCTCGCCGACGATCTGGACTCAGCCTTCGGCGCCAGCCCACTGACGGATTTGTACCGCGATTTGTGCGCAGTCTATTTAGCCGACGCCCCGGCCGAGCCGTTTGATGGGAAGATTGTGTTCAAGGACAAGTGAGTCATCTAAGAACTTGAAATGGATAAATCAAAGACTCCCGACCTGCTCTGTCCGGACCCTGCCCAAGTTCGGCGCATGTTAAGTAGCGCGATCCCCGGCAGCCGGGTACATCCTGCGGGATGGAAAGTTCCCGTTCGCCGAAGGACGTGATGGTGCTAGCCTACAGACTGGGGTGTCGGCACCTGCCGGCGTACGCCAGCAAGTTCAGTCGCAAGGATCACGCGACGCTGCCTCAGTTGTTCACGTGCCTCGTGCTGCGTCAGTTCTACAATCTGAGTTATCGTCGCGCCGAGGCGTTGCTCGCCGACAGTGCCGAATTGCGTAACGCGATCGGCATGAAGGTCTGTCCGGACCACAATACACTACACGACGCGTTCGACACGCTGGCGCGGATCGAGACGTTCGCGCCGATGCTCGACGAACTCGCCGGCGCGTTCGAGGAAGCGGGCTTGCTCAAGCTCGACGAGAAGCCGGCGGCGGCCGACAGCACGTACTTCGAGAGCCACCACGTCAGTCGTCACTTCGCCGAGCGGAAGAAGAAGTCGAAGGAACGCGCCGAGAAACGTGCGGCGAAACGGGCCGGTAAAACCAGTCGAAAGGCGTCGTCGAAGGCGAAAGCCAGGCCGTCGAAGACGCGAAGCAGGACGGTCGAGAACCTGCCGAAGCTGGCGATCATGGTTGCGTGCGCGGCGCACCTGATCCTGTCGGTCTGGTCGGGCACGGGCATGGGTTCCGACCACCCACACTTCGAGACACTCGCCTACCACGCGTGGCGGCGCACGCCGGTGAAGACAATCGTCGCCGACGCGGGATACGACTCGGAGAAGAACCACGACCTCGTGCGGCTGGACCTGAACTGCGTGTCGATCATCCCACCCCTGATCGGCCGACCCGGCGACCCGACCGAGCCGTTTCGCGCCGAGATGAAGCGACTGTGGGACACGATCGAGGTGCGAGAGGCGTACGGCCAGCGCTGGCAGGCCGAAACGGTCAACAGCATGATGAAACGGAACTACGGCTCGTCCCTGCGTGCCAAGACCGCCGACCGCCGCGAACGAGAGATGCTGCTAAAAGCGATGACCCACAACATCGCGATCTAGCTGCGACATCAGAGGGTCCGGACAGAGCACTCCCGACCCCTTTGATTTTCCGGCAGTCGAAACATACCCACGTTGCATTTCCCCTCGATTCACCACGGTTAGAATCCGCAAGGAGTCACTTACCCATCGCCTCCGCTGCCCATCGTTCCAGATTCTGATCATTCGCCGGCACGACGATGTGCTCGATCTAGTTGGCCATCTCGTCATTCTCAAACGCCTGTGCCCATGAAACCGTCGTCCCTTTCGCCGACGCGGCCAGCGTGATGGTCAGGCTGAACTTCGGTTCAGACACGTGCTGCACCACCACCTTCTTCGGCGGGTCGATCTCGGCGAAGACGGCTTCGTTCGGGTAGTTCTTGCCGTCAGGGCCGTGCATGGTGAACGACCATCGGCCGCCGGGCTTGAACTCGCAGACGGCGAACGTGTTGGTGAACCCGTCCGGCCCCCACCAGCGGGCGAGCCGCTGCGGGTCGGCCATCGCGGCAAACACTTTCTCCGCCGGGGCTCTGGCTTCTTTCGATTGACTCGGTCCACGGGTTCCGCTCCGTCTGCTTCGCCGCCGCCGCTTTACCCGCGGCTACAATCCGCCGCCCCGCCGGGGCGCGGAATGCGGTTGAATACTCAAACGGCGCGTGACAGACTTACTCGAGGTGTTCCCGCTTCACGCTCCGCTTCGCAGCGGCCCCACGTGTCGATACGTGTTCATCACAATGCCCGAGGGCATCGCCTTCGTGCTGACGAGTGCGAGTTCGCGCGGTTCGGCAGTGTCCGAAAAGAATCGCTTGCCGCGGCCCAGCAACACCGGGTAGATCAGCAGCACCACTTCGTCGATCAGCCCCTGCTCGAGCAGCACAGACGTGAGGGTCGTACTCCCCCAGATGATCAGGTCCGGGCCGACCTTTGACTTGATGCCGCGCACGCTCTCCACGAGGTCTGCCCCGAGTTCTCGCGCCGGCCCCCATGCCAGGCTGCCCGGCCTGTGGGTGGCGACGTATTTCGTCGCGGCGTTCAGACCGTCCGCGATCGGACTGCTCGGCGCCTTCGGCCAGAATCGCGCCCAAAGATCGTAAGTGCGCCGGCCCAGCAGCAGATCGAATTGCTTCCCCTGCGCCTCCGCGACAGCCGCCGCCCCGGCCGGCGTTCGATAAGCCGCCGTCCATCCGCCATTCGCGTAATCACTGTCATCGTCCGGCCCGCCGGGCGAAACCACGCCGTCCAGCGAGATGTGTGCGAAGACCCTGATTGTTCTCATTTTGAGTTTCCTTCTGTTCGATACTTCGCCTGCGGAATGAGTGCAGCGCGGGAATGCCGTCAAAACTTTGTTTTTCAATAAAACTAGATAAGTTTGCGTTTCACACGCGTCCCCGCTTCACACTATCCGTAGCAGGGGGCGATGTGGCTGCCAGCAGGGTTGTAAACTCATCATTGGCGAGGAGGCTGTCGTCCGCGAACCACGCATCTCCGAGCCGCTTCAACAGCAAACAAACCTTTTCGCAATTGACATGCGACTGCCCGATAGTGAAGTCCCGCTGCTGGACCCACCTCGGAATAAAAGTTCCGCAATACCAAAACAACTGCGAGAGATCGCGCGGCGGATTGCTACTTCCGGCGTGCTGATGGGTTTCGGCCTGAAGCGCTTCGCACAGCTCTGCGAACTTCGCCGAATCCCAGCGCAGGTCAAACCGGACGCCTGCGATGAAGCTGCCGGGCGTAGCGTTTAGTTCCCGCACCACGACTTCCGATTTGTCGAGGGCCGATGCCATACAACTATTATTGTATGAATAGCCCGTTCGCATAACAGCGAACTCTATTTGTATAACAACACGATAGGCTGGAAAGGTAACTGGATACGTCCGGCTATGTCTTCACCTGAGGTTCGACAAGGGTTGAGACAGAGCCAATTGTGACCCCTTGCCCGGATTCAAAGCGAAAGGATCGGGACGATCGATTGATCGTCCCGATCCCAGTTTGCAAATAGGAAAGGATCCGGCACCGCCGCTTAGATGGCGCGACGCTGACGCCGGCGCAGCAGACCCATCGCGGCCAGGCCGAGCAGGCTCAGGCTCGCCGGTTCGGGGGCCGCGACGACGGCGTAGATCGCCACGTCGTTCCCGCCGTTGAGCGGGTCGCCACCGCCGAGGTCGGCGTCGTAGGTGATCCGCCAGTCGAATCCGTTGGCGGTTGTGACGAGCGCGTCGTCGGCGTACTGGAACGTGCCGGAGGTCGCGCTGCCGGTGTTGTTCAGGACGTAGAACACTTCCGACCCGTCGGCCACAAAGCTGGCGAAGCTGACATTGATCTCGCCCGCCAACAAAGCCGATCCGCCGGTCAACGACAGTTGGTCGTGCCCGCCCGTCACGCCCTCGCCGGCGGTTCCGTCGATCTGCACATCGAAGTGGGTGCTCGCATCGAATGACACCCCGTTGGCCAGCGTGAGCACGCCCGGGCCGCTATTGCCCGGAGCAAGATGCCCCGAACCCTGCAGAGTTACCGAGCCCGTTGAGATCGTGCCGACACCTGAAAGTGTACCCGAGGTCGCGACCGTCACATCGCCGGTAGCGGACAGGTTGCCGTTGACTGCAAGTCCGCCCGTTACGGTCGTTGCGCCGGAGACCGAGACGGTTCCGTTTCCACCGGCGATCGCGTTGCCGCTGCCGGTGACGTCCAGGGTCGTCAGGGCAAGCACGGTGTTGTTCGTAACGGAAGGATTTGTGGTGACGTTGAGGATGCCGTTGCCGGTGAGTGTGCCGGCACCCACGGTGAGCGTCGCGGTCCCGCTGGTAAACGAATCCGTGCTGGTGGCATTCAACTGGCTGTTGCTTACCGCCAACGAACTCCCGTAGGTCAGGTTCACGCTGGCCCCATTGGCGCTTCTTTCACTGACGAGGGTGGAATTGGCAGTGACGTTGATCGCTCCGGCGGCGTAATCAACCGCACCTGCATTGTAACCACGCAGGGTTCCCCCGTTGAGGGTGATCCCGCCGCCGCCATTCGTCAGCGAACTCGCACCCGTGGCCCTCAATTCGCCGCCGCCCACGGTCACTGAGGACGAGCCGAGCAGGGTATTTGCAGCGGTTGAATTCAACTGTCCCCCATTGAGGAGCAGGGCTCCCGTTCCAAAAGCGCCCGAAGTCGCGGCCACGCCTGCAGTGGAAACGTTGACAGTCCCGGCCGTAACCGTCGTTCCCCCGGTGAACGTGCTGAGGCCCGAGTTGAATGAGAATGATCCCCCTGTGGTGCTGTTCACTTCAAGAGCATGTGCGGTTCCACCCGTCAGGGCTCCGATCTTTGCGATGGTGCTTGAACCTGCGATGGTAAGAGTCGATGCCGTGCCAGTGAAGTCACCGGACAGGGTCGGAACTCCGGTGCCGGACTTGTTGAAGGTCAAAGTGCGGTTCACGCCCCCGGTGTCGACGCCGCCACTCAGGTTTGCTGTCGAGGAACCCGCACCGGCGATGGTCAGATTGGCATCCAAAGTCAGGAGTCCGATCGTGGTAGTCCCTGACCCACTGTCCTCGGAAAGTGTGATGGTGCGGTTTGCGCCGCCCGTGCTGAATCCGCCGGTGAAATTGCGGCTTATCGTGTTAACCCCTAAGCTACCGCCTAGAATCGCCTTAATTTCCAGGTCGCCCCCCAGAACAATGGTGCCCGAGCTGAATGCGACACCCGAGTTGCCCGAACCCGAGGTATCCCTTTGGAACGTCAAAATCACGTTCCCCGTGGTGGACTTGGTGGCGCTGTTAAAATTAGGGCCAGTGCTTCCGGCATAAAAGGTGAAGTCGCCGGTGATGCTTATATCTTGTGCGAAGCTCCGATTGGCAAGACAGACGAAAGCACCACTGACCTGCCCCCATTTTCCATACCACCCGCTATGAGAGTTTGACTAACTCTTCTTCCTTCGCTGTCCCCGACGCAGGACGAGGCGCAGCCTCGGCCGGAGGCGGGGACAGCGACGCCGCGAACGTCGCGGGCGTCATGTACTTCAAACTGCTGTGCGGACGGTGGTGGTTGTAATCCAGCCGCCAGGCCGTCGCCAGTTCCTTCGCTTCTTTCAACCTCTCGAACACCTCCGTCTCTAATAACTCATCCCGTAGCCGCGAGTGAAAGCTCTCGGCGTACCCGTTCTGCCACGGGCTTCCCGGCTCGATGTACAGCGTTTTCACCCCGCTGAGCGTCAGCCAACCCCGCAACGCCGTCGCGATGAACTCGGGGCCGTTGTCGCAACGAACGTGACCCGGCACGCCGCGGATCGCGATCAACTCCGACAGCACGTCGATCACATCGCCGCTGGACATCGACCGGCTCACTTCCAGCGCCAAACACTCCCGCGTGAACTCATCCACCACGCTCAGCCATTTGATGCTCCGCCCGTTGCTCGTGCGGTCGAAGATGAAATCGAACGCCCACACGTCATTCTTCCCTGTCGCCTTCTGCCGGCTGATCCCGTTCTCGATCGTGCCCAACCTTCGCTTTTTGACCCGTTTTTGCGGCACTTTCAGACCTTCCCGCCTCCACAGCCGGTAGACCCGCTTGCGGTTCACCCGCCACCCGGCCTGACGCAGCTTGGCCCATACGAATCGGTAGCCGTACCGCGGGTGGGCCCGCACCACCGCGTGCATCGACTCGATCAGCTTCCCTTCGTCGTCGGGCCCCCGCGGCGTGTAACGCTGGCTCTGGCGGTTCTGGCCCAGCACCCGGCAGGCACGCCGTTGCGACACTTCCAGTTCCGTCTGCACATGCACCACCGTCCGCCGGCGACGCGAAGGGGCTACTCTTTTCCCAGGAAGTCGATCGCCTCCTTCAGGATCTGCTTGTCGAGCGTCAGGTCCGCCACCGCCTTCTTCAGGCGCGTGTTCTCGATCTCCAGCTCTTTAAGCTTCTTCGCGGCCTCGGACTTCATCCCGCCGAACTGGTTCCGCCACCGGTGATAGGTCTGCTCGCTGATCGAAAGCTTCTGACAGACCTCGCCGATCGACTGCCCGCCGTTGAACATCGCATCGGCTTCACGCAGCTTGGCGATGATCTGATCCGGCTTGTGCTTCTTGCCCTTCATGAAAATCTCCTTGGCCCGATCCGGGCCGAAAGACTCTCATATCAGGTGGTATGGATTTTGGGGAGCAGGCCACCACTCTTGAATTCCAGCAAGCCGGTTCCGAATTGGGTGGTCGTTCCCGAATGCGTCACCGTAGCACCGTCAATGGTGACTCCGCCGGCCCCGGTAGACGTACCGCCTGCATTAATCCGGCCGCTGCCGGCAAATGTCACATGACCTGTATAGACGTTGGCTCCACTCACGGTCAGGGTGTTAACACTGTTGTTGGTCCACGTTTGATCGACATCGGCGGTGATCTTGCCGATGGTCACGGCAGCCGCTCCCGACTCCATCGAAATGCCGCTCAACCCGATGGTCAGATTACTGGTGGCGAGGGTGACTGCCCCCGAAGTGGAACCAATTTGAACGCCTGCAATACTGGTGGTGCCGGCGTTCGGAGCAAAGAAGGGAGTCGTGTAATCGACGATATCGAAACGGGCGATATCGGTGGTTGTATCGTTCGTCGGAAGTGTGTCCCAATTGCCGGCGGTAGCCCAGGCGGTGCTCATATCCCCGTCCCAATTTACAACAGTTGCCTTGGCGCTCGAACTCATGATCCCCAAACCGAACGCCGCTGAAGCAAATAGCGCGACGATCGCCCGCGCCTTAGAAAAGCTCTTCTGCATTTATCTCTCCAAGGGGCTTGAGAATTGTCCTAAACAACCGGAAAGCCCAAGATATACATTCCCCCTGGCACCAAAGTCACTGATCGGACTCTGCATCAATCAATTGATCGGGTCAAGAAAAAAAAGCCGTTTGATGGGAAGAAGAACGAAGAAAAACGGGTTCCCTAATTTTACATTTTTTTAAAAAATCGGGAACTGAAGGCTGATATGCGGGATTACCACTGATATCTTTTTTTAGAAAAAAAAATATAAAAAGTACGGATTCACTATCGATTCATACTGCCCATACTTGCGACGCAGTCCTCCCGCAGCTTCGCCGATTAATTCAAATGGGTTGGGATGGCTCTGTATAGAACCGATCCAGTATTACTAAAGACGATCGCGACGTTTGCGTCAGGACCATCAACAGCATGTCACGCCGACGGCTCCGGTACGTCCGGCCACGCAGGCCGGGCCGGGTCCGGATAAGAGGGTCACTACTTGCCCTGTAGAAAAGCGTCATAAAGAACACAACGATCAGCATGACGTTGTGGGTCAGTACTTTCAACATCGCCTCGGCCGAGCGGGCTTGGTCGCTTCGGGCTCCGACGACGCTGCCGAGGTTTTGTTTGATCATGCTCGCCACCGTTTCGGCCTGCCAGCGTTGGCCGTAGCGGTGGTCGCGGTAGCGTTTCATCAGCCGGCGGTACTCGGTTGAGGGGAGTTTCTCCGTCGGTCTTCCCAGCAGTGGCGGGATCACGCTCCGTACCCCGCAGCCGTCACGCGCGAAGCGGTGATTCGATTCGGTGTCGTACCCCGCGTCCGCCAGGATCGTGCCGACGCCGACTCTCCGCAGTGTGCCGAACAACAGCCGCCGAAAGCTGTTCAGATCGACCATCGGGCCGATCACGGCGTAGGCGTTGAGGATCAGATGCGTGTCGCTGTCGCAGACCAGCTCGAGCTTGGGGAAAGTGCTGTACCCGACGATCTGCTCGATTTTACGGCAGTTTTGCCGGCGTTTGACGAAGTAGCGGCTGGCGCGGGAGGTATCAAAGCCTGTCGAGTCGGCCGCGGCGAGGTCGATCAGGCTCCGGCTTTTTTTGTTTTTCCCGGTACCGCTCGACGGTCGTGCCGAGCAGTTGCTGGACGGGACCGTCGTCGAGCAATCGGGCCGCCGCCTTCTGCACCGTGGTGTAGTGCGGCAGCGTGACCAGACCGAGTTCACGGCACAGTTCCGGCATGTCCTCCAGCAGCGCGATCAGGCCGCGGTAGTCCTGCCGCTGATGCGTCTTGAGCACGAGCAGGGCGAACAGCTGGTGCTGGGTGAACTTGCGTGGGCTGTAGCGGTGCGAGTAGGCCGGCAGCGTCCGCCGGGCCACTTCAAACGCTTCGAGCGTGACCTTGCGAGGGGATTTGGAGGTTCGTTCATCCGGCATCTTCTACCGACACAATCCAACTTGCGCTACCGAACGAGCGCCGAACTTATCGAGGTATTATACAGAACGGGTGGTGATTCCTTCCTGTCACGCGACGACGAGGTCTTTTAGCCGCTGCGCTGCGATTGAAGTGCTATTCCGCGCTCAATGTGCTCTCGTCGTCTAGCAGGCCGTAGGTCAGAATTGCCTTCTGCATCATCGGCGGATCGGTATTGAGATGTTCGACGACCTGGTTTGTCGCGATGCTCCAATCGTAAAAGCGGGAATCCTCCACCCCATTTCCGAGATCGTCCAGGATGTCGGCGGCTAAGTCGCCGCGGTCTTCGACGAGATCGCCTTGGGCGCCTGACGTGGCTGTCAGCGCGCTGTTGGTAAGCACTCGGGCAACCATCACCGCTTTCCACGCGTCGATCAATTCCGGCGACGGCGTTTCATTTCGCTTTGCAAGCCATGCGGCGGTCTGGGTGGCCAGTTGCTCGGCTGCGGGGGAAAATCGGCGGAGCATCGCATCGACTAGTTCGTCCGCGGCATCCGGGTCGATCGGGTCATCCATTTGATCGTCGTAGTCCGACGCATCGTCGTTGAGATATTCGCCGGTCGACTGGTCCTTGAAAGGCGCGTCATCGAGGAATTGAAAGGCAACGTCCTTCCGCTGAATAAAGTCATCAAACGACTCGCCGATCAGGCGTTGGCGGAGGTCTTCGGGGTGGCCGGCAAATTCCCTGGCGAACCTGGAGACGTCCGCCTCCTCCCACCCCTCGACGCCGCCGATCAGTGAAACGGTTTTCGTCCAATCGGCCGGCAGCCGCATGCCGTGCTCGTGAGCCCAGCGAATTCCGCCGGCGATGAGGGAGCGGGCGGCGTCGAGCGATACGCGTCGCATCGCGATCCCTTGATCGGCCGATGCGTCCAGGAAATCTTCCAGGTCATCGTGAATGACATTCAGTTGCGTCCAGGCGTCTTTGAGACCAACCACGCCTATATCCACCAGAAAACAGGCGATGCCCGCCAACGAGCCGACGCGCTTGTAGACGAAAATCTGGGACTGGCCCAGCGTTTCAAAATCTTCCGACATCCAGCACTCGATCTCGCCCGGCGAATCGGCAAGCCGCTTGATCGGACTGACCGATTGCCGCCGACGCGATTCGTGATGCTTGGACTTTCGCTTCAACCTCTGCCGCTGCTTTTTGTCGGCCTTGGACATGGACCACCTTTGCGTTCTGCGAAAAACAAAGGAACATCAACTTGTCCGCGCATTCTACTTATATCCCGGCAGGTATTCCTTCTCCGCGTCGAACATTTCGTTCGCCATCTTGCGGATTTCGCGCGGGCTGAGGACTGCGGCCGTCAGCGGGTCGAGGAAGAGGGCGTGCACGGCGGCTTCCTTGTTCTTTTCGATGCAGGCTTTCGCTGCGAGATCGAAGTACGCCATCTGGCTGCGGCAGACGGCGGCCATCTGTGGGGGGAGCGAGCCGTAGCGCGTCGGGTTGATTCCGTTGCGGTCGATCATGCAGGCGACTTCCACCACGCCGTCGCCGGGGAGGTTGGTGATGAGTTTTCCGCCTTCGCCGCTACCGCGTTGGCCGGGTTTTTCGCTGTTGTTCATCACGTTGCCGTGGATGCGGAAAGGGCAGTCCTTCTCGCGGGCCTCGATGATCCAGGTGGCGTATTCCCACGAGCGTTTGAGGTCGGTTTTCTCCTCGCCGGTGACGAGGCGGTCGCGCTTGGCGTCGGCGTTTTGGCGCCACATCGGCCAGTTCGTCGCGTAGAAGCGGGAGCCGCCGTCGTAATTCCGCCGTAGGAGTTTTTTGCCCTCGGCGTTCTTGCGGTAGTACGGCAGGTACTCGCTGAGGTGGCCGGAGCTTTCGGTGATGAACGCGCCGAACTGCACGCACATGTCCTTGCGGATCAGGTCCTTCCCCTTGTACGGCTGCTGCGATTTGCCGGACCAGTCGATGTTCTGCGCATCGAACACGGCGATGCCGGCCTCGGCCTCGGCGATGCCTTCTTCGATCTCTTTCTTGAACTTCTCGTACAGCACTTTGGCGTACAGGTCCGCGCCCTGGTGCTTGAGCTTCGTGAACCACGCCAGGTGATTCACGCCGGCGCATTCCCATTCCATTTCTTCGTACGGCACGCCGGCGTAACCGGCGAGCAGGTGACTCGTCCCCTGCACGCTGTGGCACAGGCCGACGAGCTGAATCTCCGGCACGGCCCGCCCGGCGGCGCAGATCATCATGCTCATCGGATTCGTGTAGTTGAGCATGATCGCCTGCGGGCAGATCTCGCGCATGTCGCGCAGAATGTCGAGGAAGACCGGGATCGTCCGCATCCCCTTGAACAGCCCGCCCGGGCCGAGCGTATCGCCGATGCATTGATCGACGCCGTACTTGAGCGGGATGTCGTTCTCAAACCCCACGCACTTGGTGCCGGAAACTTCCACGCAGCAGACGGCGTAGTCGGTGCCCTTCAGCACGTCTTTGCGATTGGCCGACGAGCGAACGGTCCAGCCGTTCTCGCGGCCGGTGTCTTTGATCAGCTGCGCGATCACCTTGTGCATCGTGCCGAGCCGCTTGGTGTCGGTATCGACCAGGCGAAGCTCGCCACGATCGGCTCCCGGCATGAGCAGCACGTCGCGACAAAGCGTGGGGCAGAAGCCCGACCCCGCGCCGAGGAACGTGATGTTGATCGGCCGGGTGATATTGCCCTTCAGCCCTTCCTGCGAATCCGCCGCCTTGGTGTGGGCGGCATGGCCGGTCTCAGCCTTGGGGGCTTCGACTTTGGGCGCGGCTTTGGTCGTTTTTCCGTTCTTCTTCGTAGCGGTGGCAGTGGCCATGGTGGCGGTTCTCCGGGGTTAAAAGTTGAAGATGTGACTAGATTAGCGACGTTAATCTGCCTATAAAATAGCAGCAATGGGATAAAAATAGTATAAATGTGATATTCTGGACGGGCCTTACTCCTTCTCCCGGTACGCCCGGAGAAGGGGGGATGAGGGGTCTGGTTCAATGGGCGATTACTGCGCGGATTTGCAGAACCCTCACCCTACCCTCTCCCGGAATACCGGGAGAGGGACAGAGCAGCGCGAGCTTGCGACCATGAAACCTCAACCGACCCAAGCCAACTCCCCCGAACCCATGGCTGCGCACCGCCGAGCCGCTGCTCTGGCTCGGGGCGGCTGGGCATGAAGTCCATCGCGACACGTCGTACTACTTCGACACCCGCCAGCGCGTCGAGCGGCCGCACTTTACGCTGCAGTTCACTTTGTCCGGCGAAGGCTTCTACCAGGACCGGCGCGGCCGCACATTGTTACCCACTGGCTGGGCTTTTCTGGCGATTATCCCCGGCGAGTTCGAGTACGGCTTCGCGCCGCAGAGCACTTCGTCGTACGAACTGGTTTTTCTTTCGCTCGGCGGGGCAGAGTCGATGCTCTGGCACGAGCGCATCACTGCCGCGTTCGGCCACGCGCTCAATCTCACCGCGGCCGAGCGCATCGGGCCGTTGATGCTTTCGCTCGCGCGGGCACGACAATCGGGGTTGATGCCCGACCGCTACCTGCTCTCGGCCCAGATCTACCAGCTACTGATGGAAATCTACAGCTCGCTCAACCGCACGCGACTCTCGACTTCTCCCCGCGTCACCCACGCCATGCGGCTGATCGCCACGCACGCCAACGAGCCGAGTTTCGGGATCAACCAGTTGGCCGGCGCGATGGACTGCTCTCGCGAGCACCTGACCCGCCTCTTCCGCGCCGCCACCGGCGTAAGCCCGAGCGACTATCTCACGCAGCAGCGATTGCGCCGCGCCGCCGAGGCACTGCGGGCCGGCGACGACAAGTTGGAGACGATCGCCCGGCGGTGCGGATTTTCCAGCGCGAATTATTTCTGCCGGACGTTCAGGCAGCATGTGGGGACGACGCCGGCGCGGTTTCGCAGGCAGCCGTGGTTGATGGGGCCGTGAGGATTCACCGCGAACTTGCGTTCGCGGCTATGGAGGAATTTCGTCTTACTCCTTCTCCCGGTATCCCGGGAGAAGGGGGGATGAGGGTTCTGTTCCAACGGACAATTACTGCGCGAATTAGCAGAACCCTCACCCTACCCTCTCCCGGAATACCGGGCGAGGAACAAACGCGGACGCGCCGCGATCGCTCAATAAAAAATCAAAAACGACCCGTCCGCCTTTGCCACCGCCGCCGGGTAGCTCCAGGCGGGCAGATTCGGCGCCTCGCCCGACTGGTTTTCCAGTGGCTGGCCGAGGGAGTCGAAGACGTGCCACGCGAGCGTGCCGCCCTTCTTCCAGGCCGTGCCTACCCCGCGGGCGATGAGGATTTCGCCGGCGGAATTCACCGCCATTGCCGGGTATTTCCCTTTGCCGGCGAACGTGGTGGAGAACGACTTACCGTCCACCGGATTGATCCGCTGCAGGTACAGCGCGCCGCTGGTTTCGTACGCAGCCAGCAGCGTGTCTTTGGTGCTGAGCAGATCGAAATTACTCATCAGGCACACGCCGAGCTTCATTGGCGCGAGCTCTTCATTGAGGACCGACTTGGTCACGTCGCGATCGGTCATGAAGAGCATCGTGCCGCGATGGACCGCTTCATCGGCCTTGCGGTAAAGCCCGACCACCCCGCCGCCCGGAGCAACGGCGATATGCAGCGAACAGCAGGCGCACGTGCCCAGGTGCTGATCGGCCGCGACGGGAAATTCCTTCGCGAAAGTTTTGCCGTCGTCGGAAGATTTCGTCAGCCACACGAGCCGCCCCTGCTCGCCGGCCTTGGGCGAAATCGGCGCGTGCCACGCGATGTAAACGTGCCCCGCGCCATCCGCCGCGATCGACCCGCCTCCGTCCATGCCCGGCTGGGCGGCGATCACGTTTTTCTGCGGCTCGAAGCGTTTGCCGTCGTCGGTGGTGCGGGTGTAGAGCATCGGCGTGCTGTCGCCGGGCGCCTTGGGCGTGGCGATGGACGAACCCATCCACGCCACGTGCACGCGCCCGTCGCGGCCGATCGCCATCTGCGCGCCGCGCACGCTGCCGATCGATAACGCGCTGCCGTCCTTCGAATTCACCTGGACCGGCTTGGAAAATTTCTCGCCGTCTTTGCTGGTGACGTAATAGAGATCGCCCTTGTCTTCAGGGCCTTTGTAGTAAATAAGATGAATCGTCCCTTTCGCATCGACCGCCGCCTGCGGCTCGATGCCGCCATTAGGAACGCGGATAATTTTCACGTCGGCCCCGGCGATCGTCGTCATGAAAAGGATCAGCAGAAATGGAATGAATCGTTTCATAGATTTCCCGGTCATACCGATATTCTAGACCATTCGCGAATCAGAATTGATCCGCGATGTCGATCGGCCAGTAGAGCCTCGCAAAATCCTGGTTGCCCGCGGCTTCGCACGACTCCGCCTGCTCAATATACCGCCCATCCCGCCACGCGATGCCGGCCTGGCGGAGAATTTTTGACAGCCGAGTGCGCGCCGGCGGGAGGTGCACCTCCGCTTCCAACTCGGGAAACGGCCACGGCCGATCGGCGGCGGCGTACAGGGCGAGAAAATCCACCGCCCCGCGCAGCGATCGCCCATCCGCCGAGCGGTAACTCCACAAATCCACGCCGACGTGCCGGCCCATCCGCGCGAGCGTAAAAAATCCGTTCAGATTCATCGAACTGTACGACAGCGACCGCGTCCGCGCCAGCTCGTGCGGCTGGCGGCCGTCAGGCAAGATCTGCGTATCAATCCGCCGCGCCGGCACGGCAGCGATCACCTCGCGGGCGATCTCCTTTCGCCCCGCGAACAGCGCGAACGCCGCCAGCTGCGCGTCGCACCACGTGGCGTGGTTGTTGTGCTCGTTCCGCTCGGCGATGCCGTACGGGTGCGTGAGCATCCAGTCGAGAAATTCGCTGAACCACGATTGGATGGCCGCGAAATCAGCATCGCCGAGCGCGCCGATCCGCCGGAGCATCACGCACGCGTCGACCACGTTGATCAAATCGTGCGTATCGATCAGCCCGATCCCGCGGCCGTCACAAATGCCGGGGATGGATTGGCCGAAACGAAGATTCGGATTCATCCGCGTGGAGGGGTCGATGAACCAGACGCGGAGGCGTGCGACGGCACTGGCGGCGAAATCGCGAGAGGCCAGTGGTGTTGCCGGTGAAGATTTTTCTGCGTCGTCGTCAAGATCGCGAGAGTCTCTTTCGTTCGCCAATTTATCCGCGAAGGCGCTAGCGACCGTCGGCCCAGAACCGGCCGGCCGCTCGCTTGCGCCTTCGCGGGACATTTTCGCCGTATGGGAAGCCGTGAGCGGCCCATCAACCGCGCCGCCGAACTCTCCCAGCATCGCCGCGAGCGCGAGCGTCGCGATCGATTTGCAAAACGGTCCGAGTCGACCGCGGTCGTAACGCTCGCCGAAAAAATCCGGATTCACATGCCCGTCGCGCCGAACGTACGGCAGCCCGTCCGCCTTCGCCGGGTCTGGCCACCAGTACGGGCCGACGCTCCAGTAATCATTGAGCGAGCCACCCGCCGGGGCCGACGGCTTTTGCGCGACGGACAGCATCGGACTCGCGACGGCGAGTTCCGCGGCGCGGGCGAGCGACGCTCGCGCGGCGCGATCGTGTTGTGCCGTCGCGATAAGTGCGAGGTTGAGGACGATGCCGCCGGTCATAGTGAGTCGCCGTCTTACTCCTTCGTCCGGTATTCCGGGAGAAGGGGGAACAAGGGTTCTGTGCAATGGACAATCACTTCGCAAATTTTCAGAACCCTCACCCTACCCTCTCCCTACCCTCTCCCTACCCTCTCCCGGAATACCGGGAGAGGAACGGAGGGAACATTTTCGCAATTTCATTCGACAGTTTTGCAGGGTTGGTCTCAACCGACCATTCTTCGCAGACGGCGGGTTGGAACCCACCCTACACATTCCGCTTTGGAGCGTGTACGTCGAAAGCGCCCCGCACGCGGGGCGGCTAAACGGCGGACTTTTCCGTCGCGATCGCCCGTCTCCACGCAAACTCAAACGCAATTCAGTCCGCATCGCGTCGAGCACCCCTCGCGATCTCGCTCACCCTTCGTACAAAATCTCCGCGCTCCGCAACGTGTTCTTCAGCAGCATCGCGACCGTCATCGGCCCCACGCCGCCGGGCACGGGGGTGAGGTGACCGGCGATTTCTTTCACTGTATCGAACTGCACGTCGCCGACGGTTTTGGTCGTGCCGTCGGGCTGTTTGACGCGGGTGATGCCGACGTCGATCACCACCGCGCCGGGCTTCACGTGGTCCGGCCCGATCAGCCCCGGCTTGCCGACGGCCACCACTAAAATATCCGCGTTCTTCGTGTGCGACTTCAAATCCCGCGTGGCGATGTGGCAGGTGGTGACGGTGGCCATCTTTTCCGTCAGCAGAAGTGAGACGGGCTTGCCGACGATCTCGCTCGCACCGACGACGACGGCGTTGGCGCCTTCTATTTCAACGCCAGTAGATAGAATCAATTCGATCACCGCCCCGGCCGTGCACGGCGCGATCAGCGTGTGGCCGTACACCACGTAGCCGATGTTGGCCGGGTTGACGCCCTCCACGTCCTTCACCACGTCGATCTCATACTGCAGCCGCGCCCGATCCATATGCGACGGCAGCGGCAGGTGCATCATGATGCCGGTGACAGTTTTGTCCTTGTTCAGCCGCCGAATCTCCGCCTTCATCTGCCGCTGGCTGACGTCGTCGGGGATTTGCAACAGCGTGTAATCGATCCCCAGCGCCCGGCAGGCCTCCCCCTGCCGCTCCGCATACAACGCCCCCGCCGGCGTAGCCCCGACGAGCAACGCCGTCAGATGCACGCGATGCCCCTTGGCCGCCAGCTCAGCGACGCGTGCTTTCACACGCTCGCGAACACTCGCGGCAAGAGCGGTTCCGTCGATTAGCTGGGCTGGCATAGGGTGGAAAGTATACGGGCGATGGGCCGGAAAGTTGAATCGCCGTCGAGCCTTGTCTTCAGTAGGACAGGCATTCCTGCCTGTCACGAAGCGAGGTACACTTCGATTCGTACGCGGATGCGCATCTGCGCGAGAGGAACGAACGGAGGAGTACTTCCGCCCCGCGACAGGCAGGAATGCCTGTCCTACTTGTTCAAATCGATTCCTAAGGGCCAAAGTCTCGAAATGGGGGAATGATCGATGTCGGAAAACGTAGACAAAATGATGGCCGAGGCACAACGCCGCCAAGCTCGACTGCTGGAGCTACTCAAATCCGCTCCGATTGTTGACATCATTGGTGTAGTTGACGCTAACGGTGCCGGCGGTGGAAGGTCGCGTGGCGAAGAATTGTGGACTCTATTGGTTAGCCTTCTTGTATGGCGCGTGGGCAGTGGCACCATTCGTCACGAGGATCTCAATATTCGTCGCGAGGTGACGCATGAGCATTTGCAGGAACTTCGGAGCGCCTTTCAGCCATACGGCGTCGTTCAATTTCGTGGACGGCTGGTAACCGACGATTCAGCAGGCTCCCCCACCGCGCTCCTTGAATCAGATGTAACCTCGTACACGGCGGACGCACAGTTGAATGAAGCTGCGGCGAAATTACAGCTTCCGGTAACTCATGATGATCCGCAGTTCGGCACGCTTACACTCGATCGGCGCATTGATTGGTTCAGATGCCAAACCGAATGGGAAGGCGAGGCAATTGAGCTCAGCCTGGAAGAGCCCGAAAGACTTGCCGACGCTCTTGCCACTGCCCGAACGCTGTGGTTAAAGCAGGCTTCATGGAATCAACGAATTCAAGATTTTGCCGTCAGTGAGTTGTTGGAGTTAAAGAACGATACATGGCGCGAAGGAAACGAAGCCGAATTGACGCCAGCTGACTTTAAAGCTCGTATGAAACTCGAATCGATCACCGCCTGTCCGGATGGATCGTTCGTCTTTTGGCACGACGACGGCGGCTTGTTTTGGGGCCATTCCATTGAAATACGAGGAAATTTGGCTGACGGCCCTCAATACGCTGACATACCCGGGTAGTCATGCAGTCTTTTAGGGCGAGATAGCAATCCCCCTGTTCTTCTCGTTCGCGGCGAGATTGCTATCCCGCCCTACGAAGACGCCATTCATTTCTTCTTCCCAACCGCCTCCGGATACTTCGCCCGCAGCGCCTTCGCCCCTTCCGATCGGCCGGTGGCTTCCAAATGCTCCAGATACTCCGGCAGCGGCGATCGCCCAGGGTCATGCAAGGCGTGGTACGGGCCGCCCTCGGCGATGACTGTCCAGAGCGGGTCGGTCACGTCGTGCGGGAACACTTTGGCGATCTTTTGCATCTGCGCGTCGTGCCAGCGTTCCAGCCGCCAGGCGCCTTCGCGGCAGAGGTCGGGGTGCTTGGCGGCGAGATCGTTTTGCTCGAACGGGTCGGCGGCCAGGTCGTAGAGCATCTCCTGCGGGAAGAGATGGAAGCCGTCCTGGTACGTTCGCATGTACAGCCATTGGTCCCATCGCACGCTGCGCTGGCAGACGTGGACGCACTGGCTGAGAACGAGTTCGCTCCGCGCGGGGGCGGTCGGCGCGGCGGGCTTGATCGCGCCGGCGTAGGTTTGGCCGTCCCACAGCGGCTGCGGCTTGCCGCCGAGCAGGTCCATCAGCGTGGGGGCGAAGTCTAGGTTGTAGTGGAGCGCGTCGTCGGTTTTACCGGCCGCGCCGCCGGGCCATTTGATGATCATCGGCACGCGGCAGGTGCCGGCGTCGGCCGTCGCATGCTCGCCGTAGATGCCCAGATCGCCCTGATTTTCGCCGTGATCTGCGGAGATGATGATGGCAGTGTCGTCGTACACGCCGGCGGCTTTAAGGGCGGCGACGATGTGGCCGACCTGGTCGTCGGAATATTTGATGCCCGTGTCGTACCCGTCGATCTGCTTGCGCAAGCCCGCGAGATCCGTGAACTTGCCCGGCTGGCGCGGGAACTTGGCGGGCGAGTCGCCGTTGTACATGTTGATATCGAGCGACGTGTGCGGGCCGACCATTTTGTTGTGACGCTCGATCAATCCCGGCTCGGTGAGCCACGCGGGCAGCGGATCATTCGCGAACGGCTCGCCGTAGCTGTCCGGCACGCGGTACGGCGTGTGTGGGTCCCAGTAGTTGATGTGCAGGTACCAGTTGTCGCGCGCGGCGTTGTCGGCCAGCCACTTGTCGACCACCGGCCGAACGACCTCGGCCGACTCCATTCCACCCTTGCCCGTGTTGTGAATCTCGTTGAACCCCGCGTAAAACCAGTGCGCCCCGTGCCGCTGCCCGAACGGCGAGATCATCGCGGTGTGAAGTCCCAGCTTCTGCAACTGCATGGCCAGGCCCTGGCGAACAAAATCATCGCTGAAGTCGCGAAGCTTGCCTTGCACCTTAGGCTGCGCCGCCGACCCGCCATGGCCGACGACGCCGGTCTGAATCCCGAACCGCCCGGAATAAAACGCCGTGCGCGACGGCATGCACGGCGCGTCCGGCGTGTAACACTGATTGAACCGCACGCCCTCTTTCGCGATCGCGTCGATATTCGGGCTGGTGTTGCGGTGATACCCGTAACAGCCGAGATGATCGGGACGGAGGGAATCGATATCGATGTAGAGAATGCGCATGGGCCGAGCCTCTCGTGTGATGAAGCGGAAAGTATAGGAACAGTTTCAACCGGCCGCGATGGTTCCGCACTCGGGGCAGCGATCGGGCGTGGCGCGGAGGTCGTAGCCGCAATGAAGGCATTTGCCGTGTTTTCGTTTACGTCGTGAACCCCGCCACCGCCACGCCCAGGTTGATGGAATGGCTAAACTCATCGCCAGCACAAACCAGTGAGGAATTGTCAAAAAAGTGGTTCGACGCTTCGTACCATTGCCCGTCAACGAAAACTGACCGCGATAGAAGATGGCACCAAAGAATGTGTGCATGCCCGGCGGGGGAAACTGAGTCCACTTGTGGATGTCTGTTTCCAAATGTACTTCGGGCAACTCTGCGTAATACGACTTTCGAAACACGTGTCGTTGTTCGTGAACCGTTGCAATCTCATTCATGCCCCAATATTGCGTGCCTCGACTAGACACCCAAACAAAATTGTGCCACGAATCAGCTGTGCGGTCGATACTGAAATTTAACTGGCCCTGCGCGAAGTAACTGCAAATCCATGATCCAACCGTTATCATTGCAATTAGCAGTAAAACAATTGCTACGAGATTCCACACCCGTTGCTTCATTTTTTTCCTCAAGCGCCCAGTTGTGTGGTTAAGTAGGGTTGCTTCAGGACACCATCTTCACTTCAGTGTGCTAAAGCAAACCCTCCGCAACTCATGGCAGCGGCGCGCCCCGCGCCGCCAGCAAAATCCGATACCACTGTTCCCGCGTCAGTTCCACATCATCGGCCTTGGCGGCTTCTTTGATGTGGGCCGGGTTGCTGCTGCCGACGATGGGCGCGATTTTGGCGGGGTGTTTCAGCAGCCAGGCGAGGAGGATGACCGTTCGGCTGACGCCGTGCTCCTTGGCTGTCGCTTCAACCGTGTCGATGATGCGCTTGCGCTTCTCGTACGCGGCGTGGTTCGGGTCGAGCTCTTTGCCGGCGCCCATCCAGCCGCCGCCTAGCGGGCTCCAGCTTAAGGGCGTGATGTTTTTTTCGAGGCACTGGTCGAGCGTACCGTCGACCAGGCAGTCCAGTCGCGCGGGGTGGATTTCGACTTGATTCGCGACGATTGGGAATGGCACGTGTGCCTGCAGCGCGTTCACCATTGACGGCAGGAAGTTGCTCACGCCGAAGAACTTTACCTTGCCAGCCTTGTGGAGCTTCTCAAACGCGCCGGCCACCTCCGGCGGGTTCATCAGCAAATCCGGGCGGTGCAGGTAGTACAGGTCGATCGTGTCGACGCCGAGATTTTTCAGCGAGTTGTCGCAACTCCACGCGATATGCTCGGCCGAGAAATCGTAGCGGTGCGGCGACTCGGGCGTGGGATTGCCTTTAAAAATAATGCCGCACTTGGTGGCGATGGTGACGGCCTCGCGCATGCCCTTCACCTGCTTGAGGGTTTTGCCGAGCGCGATCTCGCACTGCCCGGTGCAGTAGATGTCGGCCGAGTCGATGTGGGTGTACCCGGACTCGAACGCGGCGATGTGCGATTTGATCGCGGCGGACATTCTTTCTTCGGTGACTTCCTTCGGATTGAACGTGCCGACCGACCGCATGTTGCCGTACGTGAGCCGCGAGATTTTGAGACTGCTTTTTCCGAGTGGCTGGGTTTTCATAGTGCGAAAACTGTAGCGGCGCAGGTGGCGGGTTGCCAGTTGATCCGGGGGGCGGGGAAGAATGAACACAGAGGCAGAGAGACACGGAGAAGAAAGAAAATTGCGAGAGCGTGTTTGATTCTGTTAGAAGGTCGCGCATTTCCTTCTCCCTCGCCCGGTATTCCGGGAGAGGGTAGGGTGAGGGTTCTGCACCGACGCTCAGGCGATCCGGGATCGGAAGAAAAGCGGCGGCCCCGAAGTCTTTTTGCGAATTGAATACGACTCAGCGCGGGAATCAGAACCCTCACCCTACCCTCTCCCAGAATACCGGGAGAGGGACAATTCGAAATCTCTTCTCCCAGCCTTCTCTGCGTCTCTGGGTCTCTGTATTCAATATTCCTTCGCCTTTTTGGATGACGCGCTCAAATCACTATCGGTATCATTCCCACCATGCGATGGCTCACCTCAATCATCTTCCTGCTCACCGCCCTGTCCGCCCGCGCCGACGATCTGCATGCGCAGGCGGACGTGGGGCTAAAGAAGGCCGTCGCGTTTTTTCATGATCGTGTGTCGACCGAAGGCGGGTACGTCTATCGCTACAGCGCGGATCTTTCGCTCCGTGAAGGCGAAGGAAAAACCAACGCCACGACGATCTGGGTTCAGCCGCCCGGCACACCGGCCGTGGGTCTGGCGCTGCTCCACGCGTACGAGCGCACGCACGAGGCGTATCTGCTCGAGGCGGCGCGCGATGCCGGGCTGGCGCTGGTTCGCGGGCAGCTGGTTTCCGGCGGGTGGAACGAGGGAATCGATTTCGACCCGGCCGCCCGGGCGAAGTTCGCGTACCTTGTCGACGGCAAGCACGGCGGGAAGGCGCGGAACATTTCCACCTTCGACGACGACAAATCCCAGTCGGCCCTGCGGCTGTTAACGCAGCTCGATCGCGCGTTGGCTTTCAAGGACGAGAAGATTCACGACGCCGCAACGTACGGCCTCACGGCGATCCTCGGCGCGCAGCGCGCCAGCGGCGGGTGGTCGCAGGTGTGGGATTCGCCCGCCAAACAGGATGATCCGCCGGACCTGAAGGCCTCGCTGCCGAAGGATTATCCGCCGAAATATCCCGGCGGCAGTTACTGGGAACATTACACGCTCAACGACGGCGCGATGTGCGACACGATCGAGCTCCTGCTCGACGCCGCCGACGTGTACAAGGAGCCGAAGTACCGCGACGCAGCCGTTCGCGGCGGCGCGTTTCTGCTCCGCGCGCAACTCCCTGAGCCGCAGCCGGCCTGGGCGCAGCAGTACGACCGCGACATGCACCCCGCGTGGGCCAGAAAGTTCGAGCCGCCGGCCGTGACGGGGTGGGAGTCGCAAAATGTGTTGCGAACGCTGCTCCGCCTGCACGAAGCGACGGGCGACGCAAAATACCTCGAGCCGATCCCGCGGGCGCTCGCGTGGTTCAAGCGGTCGACCTTGCCCGACGGCCAACTCGCGCGGTTCTACGAGCTGAACACGAACAAACCGCTGTACATGACGCGGGATTACAAGCTGACGTTCGACGATTCGGACACGCCGACGCACTACAGCTTTAAAGTCGCGAGCGACTTGGCGGCTATCGAAAAAGCGTACGAAGCCGCCAAGGCCGGGCCGGCCAAAGGCCCCGCAACGAAGCCCTCGTCGAAGCCGTCGATGAACCCGTCGCCGCCGACGGACGCGGAAGTGCGTGCCATCCTCGCCGCGATGGACCCGCGCGGCGCATGGGTCGAGCAAGGCACGCTCAAGTACCACAGAATCGACGGCCCGGTGATTTTGAGCGAGACGTTCAGCCGGAACGTGGACACGCTGAGCCGGTATCTAATCGCGGGGCGATGAGGTTGAGAAACGCATCCCGGTAACACGGGCGTCCCGCTACTTGGTCTAAATCATCGACCGAGCTAACTGGAGGGCGGCTGTCCTCATCCGGCGGAGCGGCAACCGGCGGCTGAGGACAGCCGCCCTCCATATTCAATCGAAAATTCTGGATGGTGTGGACAAAGCAACACCGGAAATCCAGACCCATCACTTCGATTGCGGTTCCTGCGGCATCTTCCGCGGCGTGAGCGTGACGGAATCGTCATCGCGCAGCCAGCCGTCGAGAATGTCGGACTGGCCCCACATTTCGTAGCGGATGGTGAAGTGAGAAGCGTCGGCCGGGTCGGGCTGGCCGGCGTAAATTCGAATCTGCGGTTCAGGCCACGAAAGTATTTCTCTCGCCGAGCCACACGACTCGCTAATCCGGTTAGCCGGAAATGGAAGCTTGGTAGATTGGATCGTTGTCGCTTTGTAGCTGCGAAGCCCAGTCGAACAATCCGCGAAATCTCCATTGCTGTGCACGAGCGCTATGCAAACCAATCGCTGGCGACCATTCGGCGCCGTTCGCTCGTGCAAAAATACGATTGCGCCCAATATCCAGTTTCTAAATAAAGGCGGCGTCGGATAGGGCATGCCGTGAGTTGTCGCAAACAATCGCTCCCAGCATTCGGGAAGGGATTGAGCGGCGTCCGCCAAGTCATTTCTTCCACTTTGAACGATTCCCAGTCTTGAATACTGTGAATCCTGTGAAAGCAACCTTTCCGCGGCTGGTAGGGCTTCTTCATAGACGATCTTTTCTGGTCCGGCCGAGTAGTTCAGGCACTGACGTTGCCAATAGAGGATTTTCGTCTGCCGCCACGCCGGCGGGCCCCAACGCCAACCGGCGAAGGTGATCGCGAGCACCACGACCGCGCCGACGCTCCGTCGAATCCACTTGCGTCGGCGAGGCGGAGCTTCGCGGTACTCCAGCCGCACGGGTGAAGCCGGCGGCGGATTGGGAGATTGCTCCTGCGGTGGATTCATGCACACTTCGAGAGAGCAAGAGTGAACGGCCTTCGTGCACGCGGATCGCGGGTGCGATCGTCGTTTTCAATTCGTCCTCACCTAGCCTCTCCGGCTCGACTGTGCTCGCCGAAGTCCGGAGGGAGAGGGACCGGAGCGAACGTCAAAACATCATCGATCTGCGGCCGGACATTTTGGTGGCACAGACATTCCTGTCTGTGACGAGTCCTGGTACGCCGTGGCTCGTGTCATTTCGCCAGTCGGGGGTCGCGCGGGTGGATGGGTACATCCGCCCGCCACAGGCAGGAATGCCTGTGCCACTAGGAACCCGAGCCTGCATGCGCTCGGTGCGACTGGAACCGGACTACACCTCACGCCACTACGCGCTCGATCGCCTCGCCCTGCGGCAAGGTGCACGTTACGGTCGTCCCCACATTAACCGTCGATTCGAGCATCACCGTTCCGCCGAGCGCGGCGATCGCGTGTTTGACGATCGCCAAGCCCAGGCCCGTGCCGCGGCCGCTGCTGCCGGTTCTTGCAGCGTTCACCTGGTAGAAGCGCTCGAACACGCGATCGAGATGTTCCTGCGGAATGCCTATGCCGGTGTCGATTACTTTGATCGCAACGGTGTGCGGCTCGGCGGCCACGCTCACGGTCACGCTGCCGCCGGCGGCGGTGTATTTGATGCTGTTTTCTACCAGGTTTTTCAGCACGAGGTTGAGCAGCCGCTCGTCGCTGATGAACCGGGCGCTCGCGGGGTGCTGCTCGAACTTCAACTCGACGAGTTTTGAGATGGCCATCGGCGTCATTGCGCTGCGTAGCAGGCCGAACAAGTCGGCGGCGGTGACGGGGCCGGCCGTTGCGCTCAGATCCGGGCGCTCGACGCGAGAAAGATCGAGCAGGTCGCGGAGCATTTCCTCCAGCCGCTGCAGGTGGCCGGCGATGATCTGCACGCACCGCTGCGTCTGCACGGGGTCTTCAGAGTAAACGTCCTGCAGGGTTTCGAACGCGATCTTGATCGCGGCGATCGGCGTGCGCAGTTCGTGGCTGGCGTTGGCGACGAAATCGGTCTTCATCTGCACCGTGTTGGCCAGCGTGGTCACGTCGCGCAGCACCACCAGCGCCCCGCCGCCGGCGGTGCGGGTGGCGAAGGACTGGAAGACCAGCCGCGTGCCGTTGCGCGTCAGGCGGATTTCGCGCTGCAGGTCGGTCGCGCTCGGAGTGGTTGAGGGTCGCAGCGTGCGCTGAGCGATTTGCGAATCGCTCGCGGATGATGCACGTTCACGCGGAGCCGGACGTGCACTTTGCGGATCGCCCGAAGCGTTTCCGCTCCCTTCGCGCGAGCCCCGCGGGGCGCCTTGGGAATCGCTCGCATCGCTCGCGTTCAATGGTCCATCGCGCGAAACCTGCGACACGTTTTGAAAATTCTCGGTGCTGCTCGCGCTCGAAGCGCGGTCGCCCCGCTTCAGCGCTTCGTCTTCTCCGCCCGCGCCCGCGATCGAAACCTGGTCGAACAATTCCAGAATCGCTTCATCGCTCACCACGCTCACCGGCGTCTTGCCGATCGCCTGCGAAGGGCTGATCGCCAGCAACTTTGCTGCGGGGGAATTGATCAGCAGAATGCGCTGCTGCGGATCGGTGAGGAGGATCGGGTCGGGCAATGTATCAACGACGGCCTGCAGGTCGCCGCGCTGCAAACGCAGCTCGACGAGCTGCTTCTGCAGATTGATCGCGACCTGGTTAAGCCGCGCGGAGAAAAATCGCAGGTCATCCGCGCCGGCGGGCTCCACGCGGGTGGCCCAGTCGCCGGCGGCGAGTTTTTCCGACGCCATCGCTAAGCGCCGCACCGGCGCGATCCACTGGCGATTCAAGATGAATGACAATAGCGCCACCGAGATCAGCGTCGCGATCGCCCCGCCGCCGACGATAGCCCAGACCGGCACGTTCAGGCCCGCCCATTGCCCGCGCGGGTAGCTCAGTCGCACGACGAATCCGTTCGGCTGCGAAACATCGAGCAACTCGGCGACGTACATCGCGTCGTCGTGCAGCGTGGCGCTGAAGCGCACGCCCGCCCCACTGCCGGCGGTGCGGGCGGCGATGACTTCCGGGCGGTCGTTGTGGTTCGGCAGTCCTTCGATGCTGGCGGCGGAGTCGAAGACAACTTTCCCGCCGCCGTCGATCAGCGTGAGCCGAGCGCCGAGCAACGATGCGTAGTCCTTGAGCTGCTCCCGCATCGTCGGCGTGACGGCAAGGGTATTGCCGGCCAGGCGATCGCGCAGGCGCGTGGTGAGCTGGTTGAGGTCCTGGATCTGCTGCAGCCGAACCGCGCGCGCGCCGGTGAAGTAAATGACCGCCCCGCTGGCGGAAACGATCAGCACGACGACGAGCGCGAATGGGAGGATCAGTCGACTGAGAAACGGGCGGGAGGTCATAGGAATTTGCGATTTTCAATTTGCAATTTGCAATTGAATCGGTGGTTACAGTATCGCCGCATTCAATTGCAAATTGCAAATCGCAAATTGCAAATTGCAAATTCACTCCGCCGCTTCCTCCGGCGATTCCTGCAAACGGTACCCCACCCCGCGTACCGTGTGCACGAGGAAATTTGCCGTGCCGAGTTTCTTGCGGATGCTGGTGATGTGCACGTCGATCGCGCGGTCGGTCACGAACACATCCGTGCCCATGGCCTTGTCCATCAGCTGATCGCGCGTGAGCACTCGGCCGCGGCTGTTGACGAGGGCGACAAGCAGCTTGAATTCCGTCAACGTGAGTTTGATGACTTCGCCATTGACGGCGGCTTCGTGCTTGCTGGTATCGATGGAGAGCGGGCCGGCCCGGAGCAGGCCGGTCTCGGGGGTGCTCGTCGCGACTTCCTTGCGTCGCATCACGCTGGCCAGGCGGGCGAGGAGGATTTTCATGCTGAACGGCTTGGTGACGTAATCGTCCGCGCCCAGCGTCAGGCCGACGACTACGTCCGTCTCTTCGCCCTTGGCGGTGAGCATGACGATGGGCGTGCTGGCGGTTCGCGGGTCGGCCTTGAGCCTGCGCGCGACTTCCGTGCCATCAATTCCCGGCAGCATCAGGTCGAGTACGACCAGGTCCGGCAGATCGCGGAAGGCCGCCTCGATCGCGTCATTGCCGTTACCGGCGGTGATGATGTCGTACCCGTTTCGCTGCAGGTTGTAGCTGATGAGGTCGACGAGGTCTTTTTCGTCGTCGACGACGAGGATCAGCCGCTTCCCGCGGGTGCGGGCGGCGGAGGCTTTGCTGGATTCGGAAGGCCGCGTGGTATCCATGGCTCGCGTCATCGTAACACCTCGGATGGTTGGGCCAAGCATTTCTTCCCTCGCGTGGCCGCGTGTTATACTTTCTATCTATAGTAGAATTCGCTCGGAAGCCGAATGCGTCAAGGCGTTAATGAGACCTTAACGCGGCGCAAAGGAGATGCAGATGCGGGCACCAACATGGCTGATTTGCGGCATTGGAGTGCTGCTCGCAACACTTTCCGTCGGCTGCCAATCGCCGGCGATGATCCTCTGGTCGCCGGACGGTTCGGCCGGGGCTTATCATATTGACAACACCGCCTTCCTGATCGATTCAACCGGAAAAGCCACCGCGCCGCTCGGCAGCGTACTGGGGGGATCGGTTTGGACGGCGGATTCCAAAACGCTCTACTACGTCGCTTCGACCAACCCGGCCAATCCGGTGACGGCGGCTGTCGACTGGGCGGGAATGTCCGCCCTCCACTTTAAAACCCGCGACGGAGACGCCGAACCCGCTCCCGCCGATCGTCCTAAAGAGGCTGTGGAAGTGCTGGCGTTTTCCGGCGGGAAATCGACATCCGTCGTGAAATTCGGCGCGGGTCGATCGCAGTACCTTGCGCTTTCGCCTGATCAGCACTGGCTGCTGGCCGTCTGCGCCACGGAATCAACTACGGGCTTCGCGGTGTTCGTCTGCCACCTGCCGAGCAAGCACCTTTACAAGTTGAGCGATTCGGCCGGATTCGGGCTGTGCTTTACCGGCCCGAATCGGCTGGCGTACATCGACCCGGATCGGCGCGACAAGCAGATCGGCAAAGTGGTGGAGGTGACGCTGAACAACAAGCCCGAAGGCCCCGATCGCACGCCGCTGATGGACGTCGTCCCCGCTGAAACCCCGTGGCTGGCGGCATTGGGCGACAACCTGCTGCTGACGAGCTTCCCCCGCACGTTTCCCGGCAAGCCGATCGCCGAGCAGGAGATGAATGCCTGCAAGCTCTACATGTGGACGCGCGGCAATGGCGGAATCGTGGCGCTGGCAGACGATGTCGGACCGTTCTTTTCCCTCTCGCCCGACGGGAAGCGCCTGCTGATCGAAAAGATGGTCGCCAAGACCGAGCAATCCCCCGGCAAGCACGAGCTTCAGATCATTCGCGCCAATGGCTCCGACGGCCACACCTTGCGCGATCTGAGCAAGCACATTTGGTTCGCGATGTTGCCCACCTGGCATGGCAACAATGAAATCAGCTTCAACAGCACCGATGAAACCGCCAAACCCGCAACCGTGAAAGATCGCGCCTGCCTGCAGTACGATGCCGTGTTGTACAAGCTCAACGAGAAAGAAGAACTCGAGCCGATCAAGACGCTCAGCGAATCGTGGGACAGCGCGATCAAGCCGTACGTTGTGATCGATGACGGCCGCAACGCGATCGCAACACAACCTGCGACGCGACCGACCACGCAACTGACAACAACCCCGTGAAGCGAGGGTTCGCAGAACCCTGTTTTGGAGAAGAAAAGTTTGAAGATCTACACCAAGACCGGCGACGACGGCACGACGGGCCTGATCGGCGGGCAACGCGTGCGCAAGTGCGACCCGCGCCTCGACTGCTACGGCACGATTGACGAAACCAACGCCGCCCTGGGCCTCGCAGCCGTGACGGCATCGGCGGAGCTCGTCGAATTCATCCGCGAGATTCAGAACGATCTGTTCGTCATCGGCAGCCACCTGGCCACGCCGGCGGAGAGCCCGCACGTTGCGTCGCTGCCGCTGCTCGATGAGGCGATGATCACGCGACTGGAAATGCAGATCGACGCCGCCGACCACCTGCTGCCGCCGCTGCGGCAGTTCATTCTCCCCGGCGGGACGGAAACCGCCGCCCGGCTGCACCTGGCGCGCACGATTTGTCGTCGGGCCGAGCGGTTGCTGGTCGATTTCGCGCTGGACAGGCCGGTGCCGGCGTTTGTGCTCACGTATCTCAATCGCCTAAGCGATTGGCTGTTCGTCCACGCCCGGCTGGCGAATCACGAAGCGGGCGTGGCGGATATTCCGTGGGACAAAAGATAGCGCTTCGATCGCACGCGAGCTTGATCTTCTTTCTTAGCATGGGCTGGTAGCCCATGCTACGAAAGATCGAGATTCAACTCGTTTGAATTCCTGGGGGCCCATGCAGTTTCCGTACTACTTCCACCTCTTCGGCCACGCGCTGCATCCGCACGCGGTGATGGAATTACTCGCTTACACGATCGGCTTTCAGTTCTACCTGCTGCTTCGCCGCCGGCGCGTGCAGCCGACGGTGCCGATTGAGAAAAATCTCTGGATCATCGTCGGCGCGATCTTCGGCGCGCTGATCGGCAGCAAGATCCTCGCGTGGCTCGAGAGCCCGCAGGAATACGGAGCGGTGTTCGGCACGGTCGCGATGCTCGGCGGGAAAACGATCGTCGGCGGACTCCTCGGCGGATGGGCGGGCGTGGAAATCGCCAAAAAGCGCGTCGGCGTCACGCAATCCACCGGCGATCTGTTCGTCTACCCGCTGGCGATCGGCATCTGCATCGGCCGAGTCGGCTGTTTCCTGACGGGCCTGCCCGACCACACCTACGGCACGCTGACGCAGGTCCCGTGGGCCATCAATTTCGGCGACGGCCCGCGACATCCCACGCAGCTGTACGAGATCGCCTTCGTCGCGGCGCTCGCGATTATTCTTGCACTACGCCACAAGTTAGCTCATACTAATGGAAAGTTATTCCGCCTCTTCCTCGGCGGCTATCTGCTGTTCCGGTTCGGGGTGGAATTTCTGAAACCTTCGTACAAGCCATACTTTGGGGTGAGCATGATCCAGATCGCCAGCTTGATCGGTGCGATCATCGCGCTCAAACCGCGAAAAGAAACATCCGACCAGCCGGGGGCAACCGATGGGCGATGAATCCAATGAAGACGTCGACGATCGCGCCCGCCGCGAATTTCACCAGCGGCGGCGCGAAGTCATGGGCGAGATATATCCCGAGGACCCGCCTCCGCGCAAGGGCGTGCAGGGCGTCGGTTGGAATTTCCTGGCGGGCCTGCTCCTCGGCGTGCTGGTCTCGGTCGTGGTCTGGATTTTTGGTTGGGACTCGATCGCGCAAAGCCCCCATATTGAGTATTTCATGTGGGGTTTTCCGATCGCGAAATTATTGGGCGCGATCGGGATTATTTTCGTCCCCCGCTTACGCGGCTTTGGCATCGGCCTGCTCGTTTCCGTGGCGATTGGGGCGTTGATCTTCGGGTTCAAAGCTATCACAACCTGCAAGGTTGCATAGCGAAGAAAAATGAACTGCGACTGACATGAATCGACGCCTCTTTATCCCGATCGTACTCTGCCTCACCGGCCTGCTGCTGCTCACCGGGTGCATCTACATTCCCACGTTCGGCGTCTCGATCGACGGGACGTCCAACCTCGGCCGCAAGATCGGCAACTCTCATAGCACCAAGTCGATCCGCGTAGGCATTTCAACACGAGCCGAAGTGGAGAAGTTGTTCGGCCCGCCCATCCGCAGTTCGGATGACGGGCGGCTCACCGCCTACCGCTGGAAAACGCGCGACGGGATTTTCTTTCTTCCGATTTGTTTCTGGAACGAGTTCGGCTATCTCCCGGACGATCGCACGCGGTACTTTCTGCTCACTTACAACTCGGATCACATCCTGGCCCGCGTGGAAGTGATGACTCAAGAAGACGTTCGACTTCGCGTCCCGCAGTGGCTGGGCGTTCCGATAAAGTCCACAAGGTGATGCATGGTTGCGATGGCCCGATCTATCATTCACTGCCGAGCTCTTTTGCTCGCGGGCCTAGCGCTGCTGTTGAGCGGGTGCATCACCCTGCCGCTCCCGACGCACGCAACGGACGATACTGAAAACATGCAAAGCCGGATCGGCGCGGCCGACTCGAAGAAACTGATTCGGCTCGACGCCTCGTCGATCGAAGACGTGGAAGACCGTTTCGGCACGCCGATCGCCGTCTCTCCCGACCGGCGAAGCCTTCTTTATTTCTGGCGTTACTGCGACGGGATTCGCTGGGCTCCGCTCACCATCACCTACTTCGAGCTCGCCAGGGGAACGATGTGGCTGCAACTCAATTTCGACAACGAGGCCGTGCTGCGATCGACTCGCTCCTTCAAAGTCGAAGACCCGACGAAATATTATCTGATGGAACCGCCTTCCAATCGCCTCCCGCTGGAATTGGAAACGGCGTTTCCGTCCCTCGCGCCTGTTCCGCGGTCGGCCATTTCACCGAATGAGCCGGCACCGTTGATTCTCACTCAACCCGCACAATAATCGAGACTCCATGCCCGACCGCCCGTACATCTTCCTCGAACTCACCACGAGCCTCTGCTCCAAGTGCCTGCGCAAGGTCGAGGCCAAGGTCATCATCCAGGACGGCCGCGTCTACATGCACAAATGGTGCCCGACGCATCGGTTTGAGAAGGTGCTGATCAGTACCGATGCGGATTATTACCAACTCAGCCGCCAGACGCTCAAGCCCGGGCAGATGCCGCTGAAATTCAACACGCCGATCAAGTACGGCTGCCCGTACGATTGCGGGCTCTGTCCCGATCACGAGCAGCACTCGTGCCTCACGTTGCTGGAGATCACCGACGCGTGCAATCTCAACTGCCCCGTGTGCTACAGCGAAAGCGGCACGCACCGGGCCGGGCAGCACCGGTCGATGGAGCAGATTCTGTTCATGCTCGACCGCATCGTGGAGAACGAAGGCGCGCCGGATGTCGTACAAATCAGCGGCGGCGAGCCGACGATTCATCCGCAGTTTTTTGAAGTGCTCGACGCGTGCAAGGCCCGGCCGATCAAGCATCTGATGGTGAATACGAACGGGGTTCGGATTGCGCAAGACGCTCACTTCGTTCGTCGCTTACGGGATTACATGCCCGGGTTTGAGGTGTATCTGCAATTTGATTCATTGCGCGCGAAATCGCTCGTCGATCTTCGCGGGGAGGATCTGACCGACACTCGCCGGCGCGCCCTCGATCGGTTGAACGAGCACAACATTTCCACCACGCTCGTCGTCACGCTCAAGAAAGGATTGAACGACGGCGAAATCGGCGAGATCATCGATTTCGCACTGGCGCAGCAGTGCGTGCGTGGCATCACCTTCCAGCCGATCCAATCCGCCGGCCGGCTGGAGCATTTCGACCCGGCCACCGACCGCCTCACGCTCGGCGAAGTCCGCCAGCAGATTCTCGCGCAGCACAGCCTCTTCAAGCCGAACGACATCGTCCCCGTGCCCTGCCATCCCGATTGCCTCGCGATGGCGTACGCTCTCAAGCTGGGAGGCTGCGTCACGCCGCTCACCGGCAAGCTCGATCCCAAGCTCCTCCTGCACGGCGAAGGCAACACCATCATGTACGAGAAAGACCCGCGCGTGCGGAACCTGCTCTTCGAACTATTTTCAACCGCCGCCAGCCCGGCCGGCAGCGCGACGTCGCTCCGCCAACTCCTCTGCTGCCTGCCGCTGGTGGAAGTGCCGGAGACGGTCACCTACGACAACATTTTCCGCATCATCATCATGCAGTTTCTCGACCCGCATAATTTTGATGTTCGCAGCGTGAAGAAAACGTGTGTGCATATCGCCCACCCCGACGGCCGGATCATCCCGTTCGACACGTACAATCTTTTCTACCGCGACGGCAAGGAGCAACTGCTAGAGCAACTCCGCCGGCCGGAGCTGTTGCCGATACTTTCATAGGGAGGCGACCGTGAACGAACCGCCGCGAGATCCGTCTTTTTTGTCGTATGCCACTCCTGAGCGAGGGCGGTTGCCTACGGGCGTGCAGGCTTTCCTCGGGGCGGTCTTCACGCTGGTCCTCATCGTCGGCGTCGTAATCGTGGCGGGCTTCCTGATGGCGGGAGCGAACGGCAAGGGTATGGTCAAGGTCATCCTTGCGGTGACGGGAGCGATCATACTGATGATCTCCCTTTCGATCGCTATCCCGCTCAAGCAGGACCCGCGAAGGCGCGGCTGGGCGATCGGCATTTACATCGGGCTCGGCCTCGGCTGCCTGTTCTGGGGTTACTGCGGGTTGTTGATGCTCGCGAACCCCATCTGACGCCGCGTACCTTTCCGCGGAAGGTTCGACTTCGCGGTACACTCTACGCCAATGAATCCGCCACCTGATGACCCGCACCACCCTCCGCCGCCGGTTCCGGCCGCGCCGTTGGAGTACCGTGGCGCCCCCGGGCGGATGGACCGGCCGCAGACGCGCGTGCCGTATCTCATTCAGGTCGTGATCGGATTTTTCGCGTGGGTGGCGGGGTTGTCGATGACCGCGCTGGCGTTCCAACAGCAGATGGGGGAAACGGGAATTTACGCCGTGGTGATAGTGGCGCTGATCGCGATAGCGGGGTCGGCAATCTACCTTCAATCGTTCTGGGGATGGCGCGGGTACGTGCTGGGCATTTCGCTGGCGATGGGGTTGAGCTGCCTCGTGCCGGTCGTCACGATCCTGATTTTGTGTGGCCCGGGCTCAAGGGGCTGATGTCTATTTAACGATGAAGATGCTGTTGTCCGTCACCTGGTTGCGGCCGTCGTAGTCGACGATCAAATCCGGCGTTCCGCCAAGATGGATCGTCGCCACGATCAGCTGATTACCGACGTGGAACGCGCTGGTTCCCTGCAGCGAGACCGGCTGCGAAGGCATGTAAACGGTTCCCAGCAACGTCGTCGTCGCATTACCGCCGAGTGAAATGCCGTGGCTATACGGCATGGTGCGGTCGGTAAAGAGGACGACATCC
>JBBQNK010000008.1:0-109721 GCA_038329865.1 Tepidisphaerales bacterium
TGCGGCGTTCCACGTCGATCACAAAAAACATCGGCAGCTGGGTGTCCGGTTTGCCTCGCATCGATCGGCCTCCTGATCAACACCCGACAGCGTAGCGCGATCGACGAAGGACAACAAGCGTTTTGCAGCAGCCTGCTAGCCCACCATTATTCGGCTTCAAGAAATGATTTGAGATCCGCTTCATTCACCGTCGGATTGCCGCCGCTGACGTTATCAAGCCGGCCCTGCTTCATCCAGACCGCGAGTTGATCGACCAGTTCGAATACGTGCGCGAACGAATCGGCCACGAAGAGCAGCGGCTGATAGGAATCGATTTCGAACGCCTGATTGATCACCCACTCCAACTGCAGCGGGTAGCGCTGCACCTTGGGTGACACGATGGCGTGCTCGATCTCGCCGTACGAGCTGAGCAGCCCGCTGCCGTACACCTTGACCGTTCCGCCGTCGCGCATCAGGCCGAACTCGATCGTGAACCAGAAAAACCGCGACAGGGCGCGGAGAATGCTCTCCATCTTCAACAGGCGATCATGCTCGTCGGCGATGCTCTGCACGTGCTGCGCCGCCTCGCGCGCGAATTGGCCGAATCGCACGAGCACGTCGGCGAAGGCGCGGTCGGTGTGCATGGGCACGTGGCCGGCGATGTCGTGGAAGATGTCCGGCTCAGGGAGGTAATCGAGGCGGTTGGCGTCGCGAATCGTGATGGTGGTCGGGAACGCACGCTTGCGCAGGCAGTCAAAGAAGTGATAAGCCGGCACGTACCCGCTGACCGCCTGCGCGGCGAACCCGCTGAGCGGGCTGAGGAAGCGATTCACATCGGCAATGCGCGGCACGGCATTCGGGTCGAGCGCCAGCTTAGAAACGCCCTCCATGAAACGCGTATTGGCGTACTTTTCCCACTTCGGCCGGATACGCGCGAAGAGCTGCCGCCAGGCCTCGTGATTTTGCGGGGTGTAAAGTTCGTACGGCTGCTCGATGAAAATATCGCCGTGCGATTTCGCCTGCTCGATAAACGCGGCGTGGTTGGTCGTGAGTCCCTTGGCGATTGTTTCGTTCGACATACGCTTTCCCTCGCACTTATTTCTTCGGAACTGTTGGTCGGGCGAGATCAAACCGGTCGCGCGTTCGCGTGTAGGCTGATGCGCCGAGCCGACCGACAGTGTCGACCTTTTCCGGATCGATCTGCCCGGTTGCATCGAGTACCGCATCGTTGGCATGAATCAGCACCACCCGCCCGATGACCACATTCGCCGACAGCGGGCCGTCACCGACTTTCACGATCTCGTGCAGCACGCATTCCATCTGCACCGGCGACTCCTTCACCCGCGGCGGCCGAACCTTGTGCGACGGAACTGCAGTAAGCCCGCAGGCGGCGAACTCGCTCTCCTCCGGCGGAAAATCGGCGGACGTGTCGTTCATCACTCTCGCCAATGCCTCGGGGACGATGTTGATCACGAACTGCTTGGTGGCTTCGATATTCAGGATCGTATCTTTCCGGCTGCCGTCGCGACGATTGACGGGCGAGAACATCACCGCCGGCGGGTTGGCGCCTACGCCGTTGAAGAACGAAAACGGCGCGAGATTCGCCACGCCGCTGGCCGAGAGAGTCGACACCCACGCGATCGGGCGCGGCGTTATGGCGGCCGTCAGGTGACGGTAGATTTCGGGGACGGGCATGTGGTCTGGATCGATCAGCATGATTTTATCTCGGTTGTCCATCGACGGCCGCAGGGCCGCCCGTTTCCAGCCAGCTGCTGGAATACTTCGGATCGTCCAGTTTCATCGCCTGCGTTGTGACGTGCAACGGCCGTTCGGTGTCGAACATCACAGCTAGTTCCTCCGTCCGCACGGCGGCCATGCTCGCCTTGATCGTGCCCGGGTGCGGCCCGTGCGGGATTCCGGCCGGGTGATGCGAAATCGACCCCGCCGACACGCCGCGCCGCGAGCCGAATTGCCCGCGAACGTAAAACAAAACTTCGTCCGATTCGGTATTCGAGTGCACGTACGGAACTTTGATCGCCTCGGGGTGATGATCCAAAAACCGCGGCGCAAAAGTGCAGATGACAAATCCGCGCCCCTCAAACGTCTGCTGGTACGGCGGCGGCAGGTGAACCGTGCCGGTAAGCGGCTCGAAATCCATCGCGTTGAACGTGTAGGGATACACCATTCCGTCCCAGCCGACGACGTCGAACGGATGATGCGCAAGCACCGTGCGCGTCAGCCGCGATCCGTCTTTCACCAGCACGGGCGTGTCCTGTTCCTTGTCGATCACCAGCAACGTGCTCGGGCCGTGGAAATCGCGCTCGGAGTACGGCGCGCCGAGTTGAAGCTGGCCATCAGGATTGTAGTAGCGCTTAGGCAGACGGATATCACCGTGGCCTTCAAGGATGAGATGGTCTTCCGCGTTCACGTCGGTCGGGACGATGCGATACGTCGTGCCGCGCGGGATGACGATGTAATCATCCGCGCGGTACGGCAATACGCCGAACGAACTCTCGATCACCCCGCCGCCGGATGAAATGAAGATCACTTCATCCGCCCCGCCGTTGCGGTAAAGCTCCGCCTGCGGCTGGGCCGGGCGGCAGCGCCAGCAAGTCATGTCGGCGTTGAAGAGCAGCGGCACTCGGCCGGCGATGACTTCGCCCGCACGCGGCATCTGCTGCGAAAGCAGATGCCGGTGCTGCAGCGGCAGGCCGGGCACTGCCTGCAGCGCCATCTCGCCGACCAGCTCCGTTGATTTCACCCGCGTCGGCGGACGGGTGTGATAGAGGATCGAATACGCGCGATCGAACCCCGCCGTCGTCACCACGTGCTCGTAGTACAGCCCTTCGTTCAGGAAGCTTTCGCCTTCGCGCTTCAGGCGCGTGTGACGCTTCGGCGGGATGAGTCCCATCTGTTTGTAGATTGGCATGACAGCTCCTCTCTCAACGCACCGGCCGAGACACGATGCGTGTTCGCAACACGCCCAGCCGCTCGATTTCGAGTTCCACGACGTCGCCCGGCTTGAGCCACCCGCCGGTATTTTCAGCGCCGAGTTCCAGGATGCAGCCGGTGCCGACGGTGCCGCTGCCGATCAGGTCGCCCGACAGCAAATCCGCATCGCGCGATGCCTGCGCGATCAACTGCGGCCAGGTAAAGTACATGCTAGCGGCGTTGCCGCGTGATAATTCTTTGCCGTTGACTCGAGCCGACATCTCCAGCGAGAGTCGGCCGGCGGAATCGATCCGATCGGCCAATTCATCCAGCGTCACCAGCACCGGCCCGACGGCCGTCGCGAAATCCTTCCCCTTGGCGGGGCCGAGACCGACAGGCACCTCTCGCCGCTGCAGATCGCGGGCGCTGAGGTCATTGAGAATTGAAAACCCGGCGATGTGGTTCCACGCATCGCCCACTGCGATGTCGCGACCGCCGCGGCCGATGACGGCGGCGAGTTCCAGCTCGTAATCGAGCTCGACCGATTCCGCAGGCGCGAAAACGCTCGCATCGTTCCCCACCAGCGCCACAGGATTGGAAAAGTAAAACACCGGCTGCGCGTACCACGCAGGTTCCATCTTCAGACCCCGCTTCGCCCGGCTGGTGCTGACGTGTTGTTCGAATGCGTAAAAATCGCGAAAGGTTGCCGGCCGAGGAATCGGCGGGAGGAATCGCTCGAACGACCGCGGCACCGCGGTCGAGGCATTCACTGCCGCGCGTAATGAGTACAGGTGCGTAAGCGCGTGTTCGATAGAATTCCACCGCTTCCCGTCCGCGCCGGCCGGCAGGTCGCGCAGCGGAACCCATCCGCCCGCGCGCTCTACCACGCCCATCCGCGTGTCGTCACTGGGGCTGAGAACGGTCGCTAATCGCATAGCCAATCTCTTAAGTAGGGAACGTTGCGCCGCGACTCAAAGCGATCCGCGCTTGGCCTGCTCGCGCTCGATCGCTTCGAACAGCGCCCGGAAATTACCCTCGCCGAAGCCCACAGAGTTGCCCCGCCGCTGGATAACTTCGTAAAACAGCGTCGGCCGATCGAACAGCGGTTGGCTGAACAGCTGCAGCAGATAACCGTCCGGCCGATCGCGATCCACCAGCACGCCAAGCGCCCGCAAATCGCCCATGTCTTCCTTGATCTCGCCGACTCGCGCGGGCAGCTCGTCGAAGTACGTGCCGGGCACTTCCAGAAACTTCATGCCACGTTTGCGCATCTCGCGCACGGTGGCAACGATGTCCGAGGTCAGCATCGCGATGTGCTGCACACCCGGGCCGCGGTACTCGTCCAGAAATTCCTGGATCTGCGAGTTCTTGCTCGACGGCTCGTTGATCGGCAGGCGGATGTACCCTTCTTCGCTCCCCATCACCTTGCTCATCAGCGCGCTGCGGCCGGTGTTGATATCGAAATGCGCGGTGAGCTGGAAGCCGAAAACCCGGTGATAAAAATCGCACCACTCGTCCATGTTTTCCACGTTGGCAACAAGGTGGTCGATCATCATCAGCTGGATTTCGCTGTCTTCGATCCCGCTGGCCACGTTCACGTAGCCGGGCGCGAAGGCGTTGGAGGACAATCGCTCGATGAAGGTATGCGTGGTGTCGCCGTAGGCAGCGATGGTGGCGCCGTTGAACATGTTCTCGTGCTGATCAAGCGGTCGAACGAGTTTCGCACCGGAGCTGACGGCATGATCGATCGCCTTGGCGGCGTCGCGCACGCGGAAGGCTACGTCCTTCACGCCGTTGCCGTGCTTGGCCAGATGAGCGCGAATCGCATCCGCTTCCGGCCCGGCGCCCTGCGCCTCGGCGAAGAGGAAGTTGATCCGCCCCTGCCCGACGACGATCGCCTTGCGGCCTTTCAATCCGGTGGAGACATCCCCGCGCGACCGCCGGCACATGCCCAGGCAGCGCTCATGAAACTCGGCCCACTTTTCCACGTCATCGACGAAGAACTCGAGGTGATCAATCCCCCGAATTCCCAGCGGATTGTGGTCTTTAGCATCAGATGAAGACGGCGGCGAAGAGATGGCGGTGGTCATCGGAACTCCTCCAGAATCGGATCAACGATAAACCGAGCAAATTCAACCACTTGCTCTTCAACTATAGGGTTGCGACTACGGCGGTTCAACGGTATCCCGAATGCAAAAACTGCGAAAAATATTACGAATCCCAGAATGCTTGCAGTTCTACCTTCGATTACTCAAATATCGAGCCGCCGATTGATCAGGAGAGCGAAAGTCGATATCCAACTCCCGTTTCCGTAAGGATGTGCACGGGACGAGCGGCATCAAGTTCTATCTTTTCCCGCAGCTGGTTCACGTAAACTCGAACGTAGTGATTTTCCTCCGCCGAGCCGGGGCCCCACACTTCGCGAAGAAGCTGTCGATGGGTCATGACGCGCCCTGCGTTCTTGATGAGGACGGCCAAGAGGCGGAACTCATTGGGCGTTAGATGTTTTACCTCTCCACGTACGGTTACTTCCCGGCGGGCGAGGTCGACCTTCAAATCGCCGTCCTCGAAAACGGATTCGCCCGTCTCCTGCTTTGCGATGGAAATATGTCGTAGCGAAACGCGGACGCGTGCGAGCAGTTCGCCGACGCTGAACGGCTTGGTCAGGTAATCGTCGGCGCCGGCGTCGAGCGCAACGACTTTATCCTGCTCTTTGCCGCGCAGAAACCACGATAATCGGGATGGCCGACCACTCGCGGATTCGCCTGGTCACTTTGACCTTTCCCCCTAAACCAAGTCCACCCGATGTGTTAGTTTTCGTGTGCTTGACCCTCTCCCCAACTCTAGTCCAATCTAAATGTGAAAAGCCGGCTTTGATTCGGCCCGGTTCTCCTGGCTCAGTCGTTTCAGGCTCAAGGATGTGAACCCGCTCTATCTACATGAAACATCCAAATTGCGTCATAGTACCTGACGCACTTAGCCCTCCGCTCATCCATCACTTTCCCCGACACTAACCGCCCTTGTGGGCAAGGAGTTTTTTCATGCCTCTTTCGATCAACGTAGGCCTTAGCCGAAAGGCCAGCAAGGACTACCAGTCCACCGGCGTCTCGATCAACGTCACCGCCGAACTGGATCAGTCCCTGCTCGCCCGGCCCGACGAACTGCAGCAGCAAATCGGTGACCTGTACGCTCAGGCGGAACAGGCCCTCGACCGGCAGTCCACTCCGCCGCAGGCCGAACGACCCAATGACACCCGTGGCGGAATATCGTAATGACATTGCAGGCGCGTGAGCGTTACTAGCGGCAACGATCAACAGTGCATGCGTAGTTTAAAGTCCTTCGGTCGGTGACTTTTTGGCTGTTTGGAGGCAGTTGTTCTAGTCCTGCATCAAACTGGGGGGTGCGGATTCGCTTCGACCGGAATTTTATTTCGTGTCAATCAGCCAGGCGGACAGACCCGGCAGGACGAGACCATCTAGACGACCATCGGCGATAATTGCATATTCATTGGTCCGTAAGCAGGCAGGCATTGCCTGTTCGTGAGTTCCAAAGAGAGCGTAGTATCCGCCTCGAGATTTCAGCTGGCCATTCACAAAGAACTTGAACTCCTGGAATCCAGACAGTGGTCCCCACGTGACATAGCGGACGAAATCAATGTGAATCATCTGTTGTTGAAACTCGAATTCACAATGGAGGTGCCTGGGCGTTGTCTTGTGCTTGGCCTTGGTCTTGTCCGACCGATAGTTCGCATCGTCTTCCGCCAGGCTCCAGTTCACCGCGAGCGGAACCCTGCGCCATCGCTTTCCGTCGATGGTCATGTCGAACAGTTGTCCGGCTCGTGCAGCCTCCAATTCTTCGAGCGACGGCTCGTCGCCGGTCCAAGGCGAAGGTCGATGCTCGTTTTGGAGAAAGGCGGAGTAGAACATCCATCCGTCCTTGATCGCGTCGTCGAGGTTGCCCATAGGGCATGCACTGGGATTTGGGCTGTTGCTCGTCATATCGATCTACCTTACTTACGGCGAGATCGACAAAGTAATAACGCCGCCAATCCAAGTTGAAAGTGTAGAAATCGGTACTGACAACACTGTGTCATGGCACATTTATTTCGATATGGGGAAAGATGCTGCCGTCCATGCGTGCGTTGTTACGCATCGTCGCATGCATCAATCTTGATGAAACTGTGAAGGTCGGAGATGCCTGATGATTGAGGGCGAGACGGGTCGTTCGGAATTTGCCGACCACGTGTGCTGGACATCGCAATACAGCAACCGAAGTCGCCCAATCGAAACTTCGGCTTCCGTTGCTCTTCCCGTCGCAGCCAATCGTCGCTGGAGCAGGCGAAGGACGTTTGGCAGTGAGATCAGCCGCCCGTGCCGCACCGATTCGCGGAGGTCGCGGACCGTCCGGGCCAGCGCCAATCGGAACATTCGCTCACGCGTCATGGCCGAAAGGCGGGTTGGTTTGGCGGGGGCCATCATGGCTTTCCGTACCGTGAGGTCGATTCCATCGCGTCGTGCATGATCCCACCCTCGCCCACGCCACTGACATCCATATGTCAGGACGATGTTTGGGTAGGTATTTTATATAGCGCGACCATGTCCAATGCCAGCGTTTTCACGCGATCAGCCAGCTCGGGAGGCTGGATCACGCGGCAGTGGGGGCCCATGCTCAAGATCCACCAGACAATCTCGTCCAGGCCGTCCACCTTGCAGGTGAAGGTGATCGAGCCGTCATCGTTCCAGGCCACGTCCTGGGTCGTATGCCACTGCGTATCGGAAATCGTGTCTGCGAACTCCTTATCGAACAGCAATTCGACGGCATAGCTCTTCGCGCCGCGGATCATGCGCCAGGCGTTGCCCAGGTGTTTTTCGGCGTTGAAGGTCGCCGGGATCTCGTAGCCGATGTCAGTCGGCTCGGTCTGCGTGAAGCGGCTCAGCTTAAGACAGCGCACTTCTTTTCTACCCGCGTGGTAGCCCAGGACGTACCAGGCCCGCTGATTGAACAGCAGCGTGTAGGGGCGAAAGAGGAATGCATTCTTATCTGTCACCTTACCATTGGTCATGGAGTCGTACTTGCAGCGGAGCGCCTTCCGCGACGACAACGCCGTCCGCACTGTTTCGTAGACATCCGCCATCCCCTCAGGCGGGGCCGCGGCCGCCAGCTTGATCGACACGCGGTCATCCAGCCGTTCGAGTTCGTCGCGGATCTTGGCCGGCAACTGGCCGCGGATCTTCGTGATGGCCCGCCCGGCCGCCTTGGTGAAAGGGATCTGCTCGGCGCCCCCGACGTGCTCGGCCAGCGCGGCCAGGGCCAGCGATTCGTCCAGCGTGAGTTGCACCGGCGGGAGGAAGAAATCGCGTCGAATCGAGTAGCACTTCTTTTCGTCGTCGTAAAAGTAGGGGATGCCGGCGCCCTGCAGCATCTGCAGGTCGCGGTAGGTCGTCCGCTCGGTCGTGCCGCATTCAGCGGCGATCCGCGAGGCCGTCCAGCCGGTGGAGCCTTGAATCAGCGTAAGGATTTTCAGCAGTCGGTGGATTCGAGAATAGTCTGCCGCCATGCGAGGTGCCCCGGGTTGATGTTGGGATCAATGATACCGGCTCGATATCGCTTTCCCACTGCCGCCAATTTGCCTCTGACATAGGGACGTCACTCCGGCCTTCTATTCATGTCGCAGCTCAATTGAAAGGAGCATGCCCATGAACAATGCGATCGCCAGCCGTGCCAAATCCGTCCACGCCGACCAGACCCAGGGCCAGGGTCTGCACGTGGTACCCATCCTCGGTCCCTCTCACGACCAGCCGCCGTACGAATTGCTGCGGCCCGAAACCGTCTCTCAGGTGCAGATCAGCGAAATCAGCCAGCAGGGAAGTGTTCCCCAGCTGCAGGTGACGAACGCCCTGGATGTGATGCTCTACCTTATGGACGGACAGGAGCTGGTCGGGGCCAAGCAGAACCGCATCTTGAACACCGACGTGCTGGTCCCGGCGACATCGAATCTGACCATTCCGGTCAGTTGCGTAGAGCAAGGCCGGTGGCGGCACGTCAGTGATCACTTCGTCGGCGGCAAATCCGCCAGCCACCGCATCCGCGCCGCCAAGGCCGCACGAGTTCACCAATCGCTTCGATCGGAACAGCGGCACGACGCGGACCAGGGGGCGGTCTGGGAAGAAGTCCATGCATCGATGGCCAGTTCAGCGACGTCTTCGCCCACCGCGGCACTCAGTGACGCCTATGCCCAGCGGGAGGTGGAACTGAAAACCTTCCGCAGCAACCTGCGGCTGCCTGCCGACGCGGTGGGGTTGGCGGTGTTTCATAACGGATCTTTCCAGGGGCTGGACCTGTTCGATCGGCACTCGACGCTGCAGTTCTTCTGGGAGTCGCTATTGGACAGCTACGCGATCGACTTCTTGTCCACGCCCTTGGATCCCGCGAAGCAGGAAGTGACCGCCGAGGCCGGCGCCATCAATGCCGTTCTGGCACGGGCGGTGAAAGGGCGGTGGGAGCCGTTCGCTTCGCCGGGTGCGGGCCAGGACTGGCGCTGGGAGGATCGAAAGTACAGCGGCGCCTCGCTGGTGTGGGAGGACCGCGTGGTCATCCACCTGCAGCTGTTCCCCCGACAGAAACAGGCCACGCCGGAGCAGCGTCGTCCGCGGATTCACCGGCGGTATGGATCGCCGCCGTCTTCGCCGTCGCCGACGGAGTAATGAATCAGGTGCAAGGGGGTCGCCAGAGTCCCCGGTCATGGGGCCGGGGACTTTTCACTGTCATGCGCCGAACAGACCGTCTAAATTCTTCGACTGGTCCGCAGCAACACGGTAGTGTGTGTTAGTAGACGCATTTCGGGGGGGTCGTGAGCAATTCGATCAAGTTTTATGGAAACTATCTGCCACCGCCGTTGAACCCCCAAACGGATACAGGTATCTGCCGCGGTCGAAGTCAGCGCTGGTGTCAAACCACAATGGGAGGGATGGCGGTACCGGCGCTCCTCCGAAAAACTGCGACTGGATACAAGAAATCGCCATGAATAATTTGCATTTGCGAATTCTCGATAGATTGATATTATGCTATAGAAATAGGGATTTCAGAGCTTTTATCAGGCATTCCTAGGCTCGCTGATAAGGACGAGGTCAGCAGTTCGAATCTGCTCTGGCCCATTCCAAACTCCCTATGAAAATGCGACGTAAGCGTTGATTTTTCAACGGAGTTTGCACGCGCGCGGATTCCAAACACGGGCGACTCACCGCCGAACGTTCCGGACCTATTCCAAATTCCGGAATGTCGGATTCCTCGGTTGACTCGTGCCAGAATCGACTCCTATAAATTCCAGCCACGTTTGCCGCATCGCGCGGAAGAAGAACAAACTCTCGCCCACTTCTCCTCGGAGGTGTCATGTCTGAAGCAGACTCGAAGGTCGACTCCGTTCCATTCGCAGACAACTCGGATACCGGCGACGACGGGTTTTCCCGGCGCGACGTGCTGACGGGCGCGGTGACCGTCGGTGTCGGCCTTGCGATTGCGCCGCTGCTGACCGGCTGCGCTCACGATCGTGCCGCCGACGCTGCGACGCCGGCGCTCGCACCCGCCCGTTCAGATGGCACGGTGCGGTTTACGCTCAAGGTCAACGGCCAATCGCACGACGTGGCGCTCGAGCCGAGGGTCACGCTACTCGACGCGCTCCGCGAAAACCTCGGCATGTACGGATCAAAGAAAGGGTGCGACCACGGCCAATGCGGCGCGTGTACGGTGCTCGTCAACGGTCGGCGGGTGAATTCGTGCCTGACTCTTGCCATCGCCGTCGCCGGCAAGCCGGTCACCACGATCGAAGGACTCGCCGACGGCGATACTCTTCACCCGGTGCAGGCGGCGTTCATCGAGCACGACGCATTTCAGTGCGGCTACTGCACGCCCGGCCAGATCTGTTCGGCCGTCGGGCTTCTGAAGGAAGGCCGCGCCAAAACCGACGACGACATCCGCGAAAACATGAGCGGCAACCTTTGCCGCTGCGGCGCTTATCCCAACATCGTCAAGGCCGTCAAGCAGGCGATGAAAGCTTGAACTTCAGGAGTGTCGCATGCAACCGTTCACCTATGTGAGCATCACGAACCAGGGCCAGGCGATCCAATCCATGGCCGGCAACGACACGGCGAAGTTTCTCGCCGGCGGGACGAACCTGATCGACGAAATGAAGCTCGGCGTGGAGCGCTCGGCTGAGTTGATCGACATCAACGCGCTGCCGCTGACGAAGATCGAAAAATCTCCCGACGGCGGCCTGCGGATCGGCGCGCTCGTTCGCAATTCCGATCTGGCGTGGAATGACGCCGTGCGGCGGAAATACCCCGTGCTGTCGCAGGCGCTGCTTTCCGGTGCATCGCCGCAGCTCCGTAACATGGCCACCACCGGCGGCAACCTGCTGCAGCGCACGCGGTGCTACTACTTCCGTGACGTCCACTCGCCGTGCAACAAGCGCGAGCCCGGCAGCGGCTGCGCGGCCATCGACGGCTTTAACCGCATTCACGCGGTCCTCGGCACGAGCGAGAAATGCATCGCGACGCATCCGTCTGACATGTGCGTAGCGTTGATGGCCCTCGACGCGACGATCCGCGTCGCCGGCCCGAACGGCGATCGATCTATTCCCATCAGCGAGTTCTACGTTGCCTACGGCGAAGATCCTGCGAAGGAAAACACGCTCGCCCACGACGAGCTGATCACCGCCGTCGATCTGCCGGCGATCGAATATTCCAAGCGATCGCTCTACCTGAAAATCCGTGATCGCGCCTCGTACGAATTCGCGCTGGCGTCGGCGGCGGTGGTGCTTGATCTGGACGGCAAGAACATCCGCGCCGCACGAATCGCGCTCGGCGGTGTTGGCACGAAACCGTGGCGATCGCCCGAGGCTGAGACAGCACTGGCCGGCAAGCCCGCGACGAACGAAACCTTCACCGCCGCCGCCGACGCGGCGCTCAGAAACGCCAAGCCGCGAAAGTTCAACGCGTTCAAGATCGAACTGGCCAAGCGAACGATCGTGCAGGCGCTGCAGGCGGTTGTCGCGTTGGCGTAGGCAGAATTAACCGTGCCGCAAGGGAGATCACACATGGTTGCCAATACAGAAAAGGTCACGCCCGTCGGCGAGCCGCGAGATCGCGTGGACGGCCGGCTGAAAGTCACAGGCAAAGCCACTTACGCTGCTGAAGCGCCGGTGCAGGGTTGCGTGCACGCGGTGATCGTGCAGAGCACGATCGCGCGCGGGAAGATCACCGCGATCGATTCCGCCGCCGCAGAAAAGTCGCCCGGCGTGCTGGCGGTTATCACGCGGCAGAACATGCCCAAGCTCGACGAAGCCAGCAAGAAAATGTCGGCCGAAAAACGCCTGCCGCTCAGCGACGATGAGATCCATTATGCGGGGCAGCACGTGGCCGTGGTGGTGGCCGAATCGCTCGATCAGGCGAAGTGGGCCGCCAAGCTGCTCAAAATTTCGTATGCCGAGGAAAAGCCCGTCGTCCGCCTCGATGATCCCTCCGCCAAACATGAAAAGCCCAAGGCGATGTTCGGCAACGAAATGCAGTTCAAAAAGGGAGACATCGATAAAGCCCTGGCCGGCGAGGGCGTGACGAAAATTTCCGCGACTTACAAGATCCCGATCGAAACCCACAACCCGATGGAAATGAGCGCCACCGTCGCGCTCTGGGAAGGTGACAACAAGCTCACCGTGTGGGACGCCACGCAGGCCGTCGTCGGCAGAAGGCAGTCGCTGGCGGTGGCGTTCGGGTTGAAGCCGGAAAACGTCCGAATCCTCTGCCCGTTCGTCGGCGGGGCGTTCGGCTGCAAGGGCGACCAGTGGATGCACACGGTGCTCGCGGTGGCGGCAGCGAAAGTGGTCGGCAAGCCGGTCAAGCTCATGCTCACGCGGCAACAGATGTTCACCAGCTGCGGCCACCGTCCGACGTGCGTGCAAGACCTCACGCTCGGCGCGACGGCCGACGGCAAGCTCGTCGCGATCAGTCACGATTCGAAGATGAATGATTCGGAAGTGGGCAAGCACATCGAGCCGTGCGGACACGGCTCGTCAGCGGTGATGTACGCGACGCCGAATCTCTCGTTTTCACACGAAGTCACGCGGACGAACGTAGCGTCGGCCACGTTCATGCGGGCGCCGGGCGAAAACCCGGGAACGTTCGCGCTCGAGAGCGCGCTGGATGAGTTGGCCGTCGCGCTGAAATTGGATCCGCTGCAAGTCCGGCTGGTGAATTACTCCGACGCGCCGCCGTCCACGGGCATTCCATTCTCAACCAAGGCGCTAAAGGAGTGTTACCAGATCGGCGCGGAGAAGTTCGGCTGGGCGAAGCGATCGGCCGAGCCGGGCAGCATGAAATCACCGCAGGGCAAACGCATCGGATGGGGCATGGCGACGGCCACGTACCCGGGCCACCGCTTTCCCAACCAGGCTCGCATCCGCCTGCTGAACGACAACGGCACCGTCCGCGCCGTCGGCCAATGCGCGACACAGGACCTCGGCACCGGAGCTTTCACCGTCTGCACGCAGATGACCGCGATGCTCACCGGCCTGCCGATGGAACGCACTAAGTTTGAACTCGGTGACACATATCTTCCGCCCGGCGGCGTGAGCGGCGGATCGGCCACCACCGCCGGTGTCGGGCAGGCGCTTTCTGAAGCGGCTACCAAGTTGCGCGACGCGCTGCACAAGCTGATCAACAACGGCACGCCTTCGCCGCTGACGGGATTGGAGCCGGCGAAACTCGAGCTGCGCGGCGACAAGGTGATTTCCGTCGATGATCCGACCAGGTTCGAGAAGACGGCTGACCTGATCGCTCGCTCCGGCCGAGCGTATGTTGAAGGAATCAGCGACCCGAGCCCCGGCGGCGCCGACGACATCGGCAGCAAGCGGAAGAAATTCACGTTCCAGTCCTTCGGCTGTCATTTCGTGGAAGTCGAAATCGGCGACCCGGTGCCGACCATTTGCGTGAAGCGCGTGGTGAGCGTGATGGACGTCGGCCGGGTGATCAACCCCAAAACCGCCGAAAGCCAGGTGATGGGCGGCGCGATCATGGGCATCGGTCAGGCGCTGTTGGAGGAAACGGTATACGACGACCGCACCGCCCGGCCGGTGACCGACAATCTCGCCGATTACTCAGTGTGCGTGAACGCGGATATTCCGGAAATGGAGATCGCGTTCGCCGGCGGTCCCGATATGAACTTCAACGCCATCGGCTGCCGCGGCGTGGGCGAGATCGGCATCACCGGCATTGCGGCGGCGGTGGCGAACGCGGTGTTCAACGCTACCGGCAAGCGCGTGCGCGATTTGCCGATCACCATGGACAAGCTGCTCTGATGCGCGAGCTGATTGAAATCTCCGCCGCGTTTGAAGCGCTCTGCCGCGAGGGGAAACCCTCTGCGTTGGCGACGGTGGTGCGCGTCGAAGGATCTTCGTACCGCCGGCCGGGCGCGCGAATGTTGATCGCCGAAGACGGCCGAACATGGGGCGGCGTGAGCGGCGGCTGCCTCGAGCGCGACGTGGCTCGCCGCGGACTCGGTGCGATGGCCTCGGGGAAATCGTCCATCGCCCGCTACGACACCGCCGAGGACGAACAACTCGCCGGTGGCGTTTCGACCGGCTGCGGCGGGGCGATTGAAGTATTCATCCAGCCGTTGAGCGCGAGCGATCTTGGGCCGATGGGACACTTGGCGGAAGTATTGCGCTCGCGGAAATCCGTGGGACTTGTCACAGTCATTCGCAGTGCCGGGAAGGCGGCAGAGTGGGTAGGTCGATCTTTGTCGCGCGAGGAGTTAATCGACGGCCCGTGCGATTGGCCTTTCGAACTTCGCGCGACGGCGATTGAGCGGCTGGATGAATTGAACAGTTGCGATTCGTTTAATAGGGTTGCTCAAAATCGCATGAATAACGCTTCGGCGGAAACGCGCATCGTCACGAGCGAGATGGCCGCGCCTCGGCGAATGTCGCAGGAAGTTCAAGGCCAAGCTTGCCCAAAATCTGCCGCGTTTTTCATCGAGACAATTCACGCGCCGCAGCACCTGGTGATTTTCGGAGCGGGGCCGGACGTGGTGCCGGTCGTCGGCATGGCCAAGATGCTCGGTTGGCGAGTGACGGTAGTCGGATCGCACCCGGCCACGCAGATTTTCCAGCGGTTTCCGACGGCCGACTCGCTGCACGTGACGGATTCGAACGATCCCTCGGCGGGTGTGGAGATCACGCCCGAGAGCGCAGTGCTGGTGGTGACGCACAACATCGCCCGCGATGCTGCCGTGCTGCGGTCGCTACTAACTCGCCCGCGGTATCTCGGCGTGCTGGGGCCGCGCCATCGGACAGAGCGGGTGCTGAGCGAATGGCCGATGATCGTAAGTGAGGCAGAGGTCTTCTCGCCGGTCGGGCTCGATCTTGGCGCGGAAACGCCGGACGAAATAGCGCTCTCGATTGTCGCAGAGATCCAGAAATCGCTCCGCGGCGCGACCGGCCAGTCGCTGCGCGAGCGGCGGTGGATTCACGACAACATTCCCGTCGCGCCGCCCACGCAGGCGCCGCCGCAGCTTCATTCCGGAATCGAAATGCTTTCATGCAAGATCTAGCCGCCATCATTCTCGCCGCCGGTGGCGCGCGGCGGATGGGCCAGCCGAAGCAGTTGTTGACGCTCGGCGGGCGAACGCTGCTCAGCCGCGCGATCGCCACCGCCGATGCGGCCGGGTGCAGGCCGATCGTCGTGGTCATCGGAGCGCACGCAGCGGAAGTTCGGCAGGAACTTGAAGGTCGCGACGTTTGGATTGCTGAAAATCCCGACTGGGAAAAGGGGATCGGCACGTCGATCCGAAGCGGCGTCGGCGCGTTGATCGCGATGCAATCCGGGGCGAATCGGCTGGTGTTGCTGCTGTGCGATCAACCCGGCGTGACGGACGCGACGATCCGCCGGCTGGATGATACTCGGCAGGCGATGCGCCGACCGGTTTGCGTTTCGACTTATGGAGGAACCATCGGCGCGCCGGTGCTTGTCTCCGGCGCATTCGTGAAGCAACTGATGGCGCTGGCGGATGACTCAGGTGCGAAATCGATATGGGTTCATCACAGCGACGCGGTCTGCGAAGTGCCCTGCCCGGAAGCGGCCGCGGATATCGACACGCCCGATGATTACGCCGCACAGCTCGCGCGGTTTGAATGAATTTAAATCACATTCCGCGCGAGACGTAATCGCACATCGTCAGCACCAGCATGATGAAGATCCAAAGCAAGCCGGCGGTCGCGAACAGGCGCGTCAGCGAAGTGCTTTTTCGCAAATCCATAAAGAACAAACCGACGATGACCGCCTTGGCGGACGCGATCAGCAGGGCGATGACGGTAGCGAGCGCCCCGTGCTCCATCTTGTTGGCCGCCACGGTAAGCCCGAGCAGCACGAACAGGGAGATGAGCGTGAAGACGAGCGTCGAGTTTTTGGTTTTGGCATGAGTCATGTGTGTCATGTGCGTCACGCGATCAGGTAAAGAATCGGGAACAGGAAAATCCAGATGATGTCCACAAAGTGCCAGTAAAGGCCGAACATTTCTATCTTCAGCCGCAGGTCGTGTGCGTAGTCGGCGCGGCGGGTTCGCCCGACGTAGAAGAGCATGATGACGATGCCGATGATCATGTGCGTTGCGTGAAGCATCGTGAGGAAGAAGTAGAAGACGAAGAACAATTGCGACTGGATCGGATGCTCGAAGGGTTCAACCGGGTGGAAGTTGAAGTGCGGCATGAGGCCTTCGCGGTAATCGATGTAGTACTCGATCGCCTTCACGCCGATGAACGTCGCGCCGAGCAGGGCGGTGAGGATGAGGTACCGCACCAGCCGATTGCGGCGGGCGAGACCTTCGACTTCATGAACCGCCAGCGCCATCGTGAAACTGCTGAACAGCAGCACGCCGGTGTTGGCCGTGCCGATCCACGGGTAAAGCCGGTGGCCCGCCTGGGAAAATGCCTCGGGATATAGCCGGCGATAAACCGTGAACGCCATCAGCACACCCCCGAAGAACAGGATTTCCGTTGCCAGGAAAGTCCACATGCCGAGGGTAGCGGCTTCGTGTTCCTGGGCGGCGTCGTCGAACTGCATCGAGACGGGCATTTCAGCTTCAGACATGCTTGATCCCTTCCTCGTGCAACGCCACGGTGTCGTAATCGTAAGGCGGGCCGTTGACGGTCGGCATGACTTCGAAGTTCAATTCTGGCGGCGGTGAAGGACTCTGCCATTCCAGGCCCGTCGCGTTCCACGGGTTCGGCCCGGCCTTGGGTTCCCACCGGAGCGACCAGAAGAAATATCCGAGTGGCAGCAGATAGCCCACGCCGAGGATCGACGCGCCGGCGGTTGAAAGCACGTTCAACACCTGGAAGTGCGCATCGTACTCGGCCACGCGCCGCACCATGCCCATGTAGCCGAGCACGAATTGCGGGAAGAACGTGAGGTTGAATCCGAAGAAGACCAGCACCGCGCTGAATACGCCCCAGCCTTCGGGATACATTCGCCCGGTGATTTTCGGCCACCAGTAGTGCATCGCCCCCAGGTACGCCATCATCGCTCCGCCGACCATGATGTAGTGGAAGTGGGCGATGACGAAGTAGGTATCGTGCACGTGCACATCCACGCCCATGGCGGCGAGGAATAGGCCGGTCAATCCGCCGATCGTGAACAGGCCGATGAATCCGAGCGCGTAAAGCAGCGGCGTCTTCAGCACCAGGCTGCCCTTGTAGAGCGTGAGCGTCCAGTTAAACACCTTGATCGCCGATGGCACGGCCACCAAAAAGCTCAACACTGAAAAGACCATGCCCGCGTACATGCTCTGCCCGCTGACGAACATGTGATGGCCCCAGACGAGGAAGCCGAGGATCGCAATCGCCACGCTCGAGTAGGCCACGAAGTGATACCCGAATATCCGCTTGCGGCTGAAGGTGGCGATCAACTCGCTCACCACGCCCATTCCCGGCAAAATCATGATGTAAACGGCGGGGTGCGAGTAGAACCAGAACAGGTGCTGATAAAGCAGCGGATCGCCGCCAAGGGCCGGGTTGAAGATCCCGACGCCGAACGCATGCTCAGCCGCCAACAGCAGCAGGGTGATCGCCAGCACCGGCGTGCCGAGGATGAAGATCAGGCTCGTCGCGTAAAGCGACCACACGAACAGCGGCAGGCGCGACCAATACATGCCCGGGCAGCGCATGGTGTGAATCGTGACGATGAAATTAATGCCCGTGAAGATTGACGAGAACCCGGCGATGAAGATGCCGAAAATCATCGGCGTCATCGCGCTGTTGCTGAACGTGGTGCTGTAAGGCGTGTAGAATGTCCACCCCGTATCCACGCCGCCGTACACCAGCGAGACCATCGCGAGAATCGCACCGATCAGGAACACGTAATAGCTGGCGAGGTTTAATTTCGGAAAGGCCAGGTCACGCGCGCCGATCATCATCGGCAATAAAATATTTCCGAACGTGGTGGGGATCGAAGGGATGAGGAAGAAGAAGACCATCGTCACGCCGTGCATGGTGAACAGGCGGTTGTAAATGTCGTGCGTGACGAGGTGAGCCTTTGGCGTGAGCAATTCCAGGCGGATCAGGATCGCCGGCATGCTGCCGAGGAAGAAGAGGAAGGTGATCGTGACCAGGTACATCACGCCGATGCGTTTGTGGTCCTTGGGCCACAGCCACGACGCGACCGACCAGTCGTGGTTGATGTAATTCAGCCGCCGCGGGGGCGAGGGCTCGATGGTCTTCTGCAGTTCGCTCATGGTTTGGGCTCATCTTTCGCTGGTTCGGCCGATGCCGGCTGCGTGGTCGCGTCGGCGGGCCAGCCGTTGCGAATGGATTTTACGAAATCGACCAGGTCGCGCAGCTGCTGTTCGGAAAGCTGCCCGTTGTAACTCGGCATGAGCGACGGCTGCGGATAGCCGGCCGATATCTTCGCGTTGGGAAAGAGGATCGACTCGCGAATGTACTCTTCGTCGGCTGCGACGGTCTGGCCGTTCTGAAGTTTCACCGCTTGACCGTAGATACCGTCGAGTCGGGGCGCGCGGACGGATGAAGTCGGCACGTGGCAGGCGATGCAGCCCATCGCGTTGAATGTGCTGCGCAGTTGCGTGGCCATCGGCGCGCCGACCGTTCCCGGCGTGCCGGCGATCGCGGGCTGATTGGCGGGGGCGGCGTCGAGCCATTTCTGGTAGTCAGGCTGTGTCATCACGTACACCCAGCCGATCATCGCCGCGTGATCCGTGCCGCAGTATTGTGCGCAATGGATCCGGTACGTGCCGGTCTTTGTGGCGGTGAACCACATCGTGGTGTAACGGTCCGGCAGCACGTCCTGCTTCACCCTGAAGGCGGGGACGTAAAAATCGTGAATGACGTCCTGCGATGTCATGATCAGCTTCACCGCCTGCCCGACAGGCACGTGCAGCGCGTTGATTTCCTCGCGGCCGTTCGGCTGGTGGAGTTTCCACATCCACTGCTTGCCGACGACGTAGATATTCATCGTATCCGCAGGCGGGCGAGAGATGTCGGCGTACACGTCGGCGGCCCAGGCAAAAAGCGTCAGGGCGATCACCGTCAATACCGTGGCGAAGAACATCTCGAGCTTGGTCGAGTGATCAATGGCGCCTTCGCGATTGGCATGCCTGTGCCGGTGATACTTCGTCACGCAAAACAGCACCATGGCGAGCACGATCACGATGATCGTCGTCGCGAAGACGATCAGCAGGCCGAAGACGAAATCCACGCGCTCGCCGGTAACGCTGGCGGAATGGCTTAAGAAATATGGGATCTGCGGGAGGTTCATGTATGCACGCCCGCTTTCTGCCGGTAGCGATATCCGAGAAAGCCGATCGTCCCGAAGAGCAGCAGGGCAGTCGCGCACCCGGCGGTTTGGAGGGCGGCCTGGATGGCGAACCCGTACTTGCCGGTGGCCGGGTCGTAGTGGTAGCAGCGGAGCAGGACCGCATCGCTGAGCGTCCCGATCTTGCCCTGCGAGGATTCGACGATCGCCAAACGCATATCGCGCGCCTGGAAAGTCATGCCGAGCAGGTAGCGGTTCACGTGGCCACCAGGTGTGAGGATGATCAGCCCGGCCGGGTGCGAAAACTGCCCGCCCGGAAGCGGCGCGTAGTGGAATCCGACGCTGCCGGTGAACTGGTCGATCATCGCCGTCGTGCCGGTCAGGCAGTGCCAACCCGCGGCGGTTTCCGGTCGGCCATAGGCTTTAACGAGCTCCGCCTTTTTCGCCGCGGCGAGTTCGGGCGTTTCGCTCGGGGAAATGCTCAGCGTGATGACGTTGAAATCCTTGCCGGCCGATAGCTCAAGTTTTTTCAAAGACGATGCGAGATTCTGCAGCAGCGGGTCGCAGAGCATCGGGCATTCATAAAAGCCGACCATCAGCACGGTCGGCCGATCCTGCAGGAGATCGCCGATGCGAACGGTTTGGCCGGTCTCGTCCTTGAACGTGGCATCGGCAGCGATGGCGGCGCTGAGCTTCTGCTCGAACGACACGTCGTTGAGCAACGAACGCTGCGCGAACGCAGTGGCCGTGCTAGCCAGCAACACCGCGAAGATGACAAACAACTTGATCACTTGCTCCTCACTTGTTCCGCACCGGCCGGTGGCGCCATCAGGTCCATTGCTCGCTTGATCGGAATCCGAACGACGCCGGCTTTTTGGTCGATCCAGCCGTACGTCGAAAGATGTTGCTGTTCTTGTTCGCGCATCGCGGCCAGGTCTTCGCCGGGCTTGACCCACGCGCCGACGCGCTCGGGAAGGTTGGAAACGTCTGCGGTATTAGCGGCGACCCGGTCGGGTCGGGAGTGCTGAAAGTAGTTCAGGTGCAGAGCCTCCAGTGCGATCGCGCCGAGCACCAAAATGACGATCAGCGCGCCGAACGCGAGAACGGCCGGCACAGAAGTTCCATCGGACTCGTGGCCGGCGGAGACAAAATGTTCGTGGGCGCCGTGGCTCATCCGTGTGCTTCCTCCCCGGTCGCGGCGACCGGCGTGGTTGACGTCCAAAGCAGTCGCGGCGAAATGAACAGCCCGATTCCAGCGCTGACGATGACCATCACGGCAACGGCAAGAATGCACTCCCACGCCTGCGGCTTGTGTTCCTTCAGGCTGGGGATCACCAGCCACGCCGCTTCAATCCACGTCGCCGCGAGCATTCCCCCCGCGGTGGCGGCCAGCGTGGTGCGCTTCTGCTTTGCGTCGCGAAACAGCAGCACCAGGAACGGAATGAAAAACTGAACGACGATCAACATCAATGCGATCGCGCCCCACGCGCCGTAGTTGCGCTGGTCGTACCACGCGACTTCGCGCGGCAGGTTGCCGCTCCACACGATCAGGAATTGCGAGAACGCCATGTATGCGTGCAGGATTACGAATGTGAGAAGCAGGTTGCCCCAGTCATTCATGCGCTTGAGCGGCGCTTCGGGAAAGCGGATGGTGGCCGAAATGATCATAACGCACAGCGCCGTGACGCCGAACGCCATCATCAGGTAAAGGCCGAAGATGGTGGAATAGAAATCAGATGAAAGCATGGCCAGCCAATCGAGCGAGGCGAGGGTGATCGTCACCATCATGAGCACGAAGCAGACGCCCGCAGTTCCAACCGGCCAGCGGTTGGGCTTGGCCGCGGCGCCGGTCAGCGAAATGCCGATCCAGATCAGGAAGTACGCCACCGACCGCGCGACGAAAAATCCTTCGCGCATGTACCAGTGGCGGAAGTGCGATTCTTCCAGCGGCTCGAGCACGCCGTGCGTCATCCACGGGTAAAGCCACTTCATCCCGACCAGGACGGGGATGAATAAAATCGCCATCAGCGTCAACGGGCGGATGCGCGTGGAGGAATCGTCGAGGAGTTGCTTGCCCCAGTCGCCGCCGGACATGCGGTGAATAAGCTTAAGTCCCATCGTGCCCAGCGGCACGCCGAGCCAGAAAGTCCAGCCCGCCAGGTAGCCCATCAGCATCGACGTCGGCCACTTCCAGAAGAAGACGACCGCGAGCAGCACCACCGCGCCTGCGATGGAAGCGTACGCCGGGCGCGACAGCACGCGAGCGATCGGATTGGTCGTCGGCTGGCTCATTTAGCAGTCGCTCCCTGGACGGGGGCCGTGAGTTCGTGTTGGGACTCGGCCGGCACGTCCTGCAGGTTCGCGTGTTGCGACCGCTGCAACGCCCGCACGTATGCGACGATCGCCCAGCGGTCATCGGGCGGAATCTGATCCGCGTACGGAGGCATTTTCCCGAGGCCGTGGGTGATCACGCCGTTGAGGTAATCGTCGGGCAATCCGCGCAGGCGATCCGAATGGAATGTCGGCGGTGGCGGGAAGCCGCGCTGTACGACCATGCCGTGCCCGGCCCCATTGGCGCCGTGACACATGGCGCAATAGATCCCGAATCGCTCCTGCCCGCGTTCGAGCAGCGCCACCGACATCGCCGGGCGAGTGGTCGGGCCGGCGTCGGTCGTCACGGCGTGTTCCACGGCCGGCCGGGCGGTCATGCCGTCGGCGAAGAAGGTGGACGTCGTTTGCGTGTCGTAGCGCGCCTGCTTGCGCATCGTCATCACTTCCATTTCGTCGTCCTTCCCGTCGCAGCCGATAAGGCCGGCGAACAGGCAAAGGCACGTGAGCATGAACCAGGTGCGTTTCATTTCGGCACCTCGCTCACCGCGATCGGAGAAAGCGACTGCAACAGATCGCGGGTTTGCTCGCGCTCGTACTTCGCATCGACCCGCTCGATCGCGAGGAAGAAGCGGTCGCGCGACGCCCGCTCAAAATTCGGCGTGTTCGAAACCGGGTGGTAAAGCTGCGGAAACCGATTCCTGACAAACAGCGCCGTTAAACCAAAGAGCGCGGCAGTCAGAATCGTCAGCTCGAAGGTGATCGGGATGAACGCCGGCCAGCTGAAATTCGGCTTGCCGGCAATATTCCACGGGTACGAGACCGTCGCGCACCAGGTTTGAAATCCAAACCCCGTCAGCCCGCCGATGATTCCGCCGACCAGCATCACGTGCGGCAGTTTGGAGCGAGGCAGTTCCATCGCCTCGGTCAGTCCTGACAGCGGCAGTGGGGCGTAGGCGTTGATGCTCTGGTAGCCGGCGGATTTTACTTTTCGCACGGCCGACTCGAGCTGATCGGACGTTTCAAACTCGGCGACGAGGCCGTAAATATCCTCGCTGCGCATCAGCAGCACTTCCGGGACATTGGTCGCGATATTTTCTTTCGGCGGCTCGGTGTGTGCTTTCGCGTCGTCGTGCCCATGGTGCGCGTGATGCAGCAGCTCGCGAATTTCAAAGATCGAAACGATCGGCAGCAGGCGGATGAACAGCAGCACCAGCAGTACGAACGTGAAGATCGTTCCGATGTAGAGCATCCAATCCCACATCGTGCCGGCGTACATGCCCCATGATGAAGGCATGAAATCGCGATGCAGGCTGACGATGACGATCATGTACCGCTCAAACCACATGCCCACATTGATGAACTGGCAGACGATGAAGAGCGTAAACGGATTGATGCGGATCGCCCGAATCCACAGCAATTGCGGCACGGTGCAGTTGCACAGGATCGCGCCCCAGAAAATGTACCAGTACGGCCCGACCATGCGGTTGACCGTCACGTAGATTTCATTCTTATCGCCGCTGAAAAAAGCGAAGAAAACTTCTGTCACGTAGCCGTAGGTGACGAACATCCCCGTCACCAACATGATTTTGCCCATGTTGTCTAGGTGGCGGGTGGTGATGATGTCCTTCATCTTGTAGATGACGCGGACAGGGATGAGGATCGTCGCGACCATCGCAAAGCCGGCAAAAATCGCACCGGCCACGAAGTACGGCGGGAAAATCGTGGAGTGCCACCCGGCGACGATTCCGCCTGCGAAATCGAGCGACACGATGCTGTGCACCGAGATCACCAGCGGCGTGGCCAGCCCGGCGAAGAGCACGTACAGCGTCTGGTGCCGCTGCCACTGCCGCGACTCGCCGCGCCAGCCGAGCGCGAAAGTTCCGGCAATCAATTTCGACCAATGATGCTTGGCCGAGTCGCGAACAGTCGCCAGGTCCGGGATCAGGCCGACGTACCAGTAGAACATCGAGACGGTCGCGTAGGTTGAAACGGCGAACACGTCCCACACCAGCGGGCTGCGCCACTGAGGCCAGGCGCCGGTGGTGGCCGGGTAGGGGAACAGGTAATAAAACCGCTGGATTCGCCCGAGATGCAGCAGCGGGAAAAGCCCCGCCATCGCCACAGCGAACAACGTCATCGCCTCGGCAAATCGGTTGATCGAATTCCGCCAATTCTGCTTGGCTAGTAGCAGAATTGCTGAGATGAACGTGCCGGCGTGGCCGATTCCGATCCACCAGACGAAATTGACAATCGCAAAGCCCCAGCCAACGGGAATGTTCACGCCCCACACGCCCACGCCCCACCAGATCAGCCACGCGACCGAGGTGAACAGGAGCATCGACCCGGAAAGCAGAAACCCAACGAGCATGAGCCAACGGCGATTGATAGGCCGTTGCGCAACGCCGACGATCTGGTCAGTGACGCTGCCGTACGTCTGCCCGAGAGGCTCGATCAACGGTGCGGAGAAGCTCGCTTCGCTCATGAGCGCGCTCCTTTCGCCAGGCTCGTGTTCGGGTTTTTCACTTCCGCCAGGTAGGTGGTGCGCGGGCGGGTGTTCAACTCTTCGAGCAACGCGTAATCGTGTGGCTGAGATTTAAGCCCCACGACGCGGGATTTTGGATCCCAGATATCGCCGAAGACGATCGCCTGCGTCGGGCATACCTGCTGGCAGGCGGTTTGAATGACGCCGTCCGCCACGCTCTGCGACGGATGGGTCGGATCGATTTCCGCCTCGATCTGCGCATTGCGGATGCGCTGCACGCAGTAGGTGCACTTCTCCATCACGCCACGCGAGCGCACTGTGACTTGCGGGTTGCGCTGAATCTGCAGCGATTCGTGCTCAATGTCCGTGTACTGGAAAAAGTTGAATCGGCGGACCTTGTAGGGGCAGTTGTTCGAGCAGTACCGCGTGCCGATGCAGCGGTTGTAGACCATGTCGTTCAGGCCGTCTTCGCTGTGCTGCGTGGCGCCGACGGGGCAGACGGTTTCGCACGGCGCGTTCTCGCACTGCATGCACGGCACGGGCTGGTGATGAATTTCCGGATCTTCGGCTTCGCCTTCAAAATAGCGATCGATGCGGATCCAACTCATCTCGCGGCCGCGGGCGATTTCTTCCTTGCCGACGATCGGAATGTTGTTCTCCGCCTGGCAGGCGATCGCGCAGGCGTTGCATCCGATGCAGGCGGTGAGATCGATGCTCAGGCCCCATTGCTGCGGCGCCTTAAGGCGATCGGGGTAAAGCGAAAGCGAGACGACTTTCTTCTCGCGCGGTTCGTTGAACTCGGCGATGGCGACCGTTCGGAAAAGATCGCGGCCTTCCATCTTCGAGTGTTCCTGCGTGGTCGAAAGCGGATACGTTCGCCCGGTCTTCTCGATCGTGACCAAGGCCAACGCGCCGGAGAGGCGAGGCCGGATGAGGTACGCGTTGAATCCCACGCCGCTGCCGAGCGAGCCCGCCAGCTTGCGGCCATAACCCAGCGGGAGCGTGACGGTCGAATCCGCCTGTCCGGGAACGATGTACGCTGGTGCCTCGATCTTCACGCCGCCGGAATCGATCTGGATGACATCGCCATTCGCGAGGCCGAAGCGATCGGCGGTGGCGGGGCTCAGCCAGGCGGTGTTGTCCCACGTCAGCTTGGTGATCGGATCAGGTAGTTCCTGCAGCCACGCGTTGTTGGCGTATCGGCCGTCGTAAGTGCTGCTGCTGATTCGGAAAACGGCCTGCAACGCGCTCAGGTTTGCCGCAACCGGATGGGTTGTCGGCGGTGCAGATTTAGCCGGCAGCGCTGCCAATCCGAGCGACGACTCGGGCGCTGGCTTGGCCATCACGCCGTCGCGGAGTGAGGCCTGCCACCACGCGTCGAAAGCGCCCGCGCCGATCTTGCCGCGCCAGTAACCGGCGACGAGGTCGTAGTCGGATTTCAGCGGCTCGCCGAGCAGCAGGGCAAGCACTTCCCGCGGTGATTTTCCGCCGTACAGCGGGGCGATCAGCGGCTGAATCGGGCTGGCCGTGCCGTCGTACGCGATCGCGTCGCCCCATGATTCCAGCGCGTGCGTCATCGGCACGTGCCAATCGCAGGCGGCGGCGGTTTCGTCGCGGTAAAGACCGACGTGCGCCTTCCACTCGATTTTCTTCAAAACGGCGGCGAATTCCGGGGAGTCGTAAACCGGATTCACTTCGAACGCGATAAGGGTTTGAACTTTGCCGGCTTCGACGTCGGCGGTCAGCGAACTCAAATCCCGGTGCGCCGGCGACGAGATCGGTCGATAAAAAATCGTGCGATTGGTGCTGCCGAGCGCGGCGTTGATGCGCACCACCCAGTCGTGCGACTCTGCCGGCAGCCCGGCGCCTGCCGCCACCAGCGAATGGCTGAGGTTGGATTGCAGATCCTTTGCGACGGCGTTGAGCCACGCGTCGGAAGTGTCGTGATCCGTCGCCCCGGCCACGCCGAGCTTGGCGGCGATTGATTCGATCCACTGCGGCAGTTCACTGGGCTTGGCGATGCGGCGGTGATCCGCCTTGCTGCCGGTAATCGTCGGCGAGGGTTCGGCCACGTAAAGGCGGTTCATCGATTCGGCCTTGGCCCCGCTGCGGACGCGCCGGCCGTTGGCGAAATCGCGGGCGTACCGCACGCTGCCGGGAATACCGAAGAACAAATCGCAGTCGAAGCTCAGTATCACCTTCGCCGATGAAAGATCGTAAGACGGCTGCACTTCCTGCTTGAATATCGTGCGATGCGCTGCCGCTGCTTCGGTCTCGCCGGCTGGTTCGTGAACGTGCCACTGCACGCCTTGGAATTGTTTAAGCAGCCGATCGATCTGGTCGAGCATCGACGGCGATATCACCGGCCCGGTGAGCAATCGCACTGAAGCGAAGGAGCCCGCCGTTGAAAGCCGGTGCATGATTTCATTGCTGAACGCGTCCCACGTCGAAATGCTCTTGTCGCGAATGACCGATTGCGAGCGATCGGGATCGCAGAGCGCGAGTACTTCGGCCTGCGCAAATGTGTCGGTCGCGCCGAGGCTGGCGGGGTGTTTCGGGTTGCCTTCGATCTTGGTAGGGCGGCCTTCCTGGCTGGTGACGATCACGCCGATCGCCTCGCGACCGCGGGTCAGCGTGGTCGCAAAAAACTGCGGCTTCTGAGGAGTGCGGCCCTTGGGCGCGTGCACGTGCGGCACGATCTCCTGCTCCGGCGCGCGGCTGCATGAGGCGAGCGTCATCAGCACGAACGAAGCGGCCGCCAACTTCATCATCTCGCGCCGGCTCGTGCCGGCGGGGGCTTCGAGCGCCTCGGGCGTGAATTCCGCGGTCGCCCAATCTTTAAACTGCGGCGTGCCCACCAGTTCATCAAGACTGCGCCAGAACGGTCGGGATGGTTTTGATTCGTGGGGCATAATTTTCACCGATGGCACGTTGAGCAATCGGTCAATCCGACCGGATGAATCTGGTAAGACGCCATCAACCATTTCTGCTGCGCGACGCGCTCTTCCTTCGCCGCCGGCGGTTTCCAGGTCATCGAGGTGATCTGGTCCTTAGGCCGAAGGTGGCCGGAAGGATCGCGGTGGCAGTCGAGGCACCATTGCATCGTCATCGGCTGGGCGGCGTAGGTCAGCGGCATCTGATCGACCTGCCCGTGGCACTCGACACAGCCGACGCCTTTGTTCACGTGGATCGAGTGATTGAAGAACACGAAATCCGGCAGCCTGTTCACGCGGTTCCAGTGGATCGGCTTGTCCTGCTGCCAGCTGTCCCGAATGGGTTTGAGCACGTCGGCCTCGGTCCAGATCTGCTGGTGGCAGTTCATGCAGGTTGATGTAGGCGGAATTCCTGCAAAGCCTGATTTTTCAACCGACGTATGACAATAGCGGCAGTCAATTCCCAGCGCGGTCACATGATGCTGGTGGCTGAAAGGCACGGGCTGTTCGACATAAAGGTACTGGTGCGTGCTGTAGCTCGATCGATCCCACCCATAAGCAACAAGGCAAGTGACGCCCACAATGCCGATCACGCCGGCAATAGCCATGCGTGCAAAGAGGTTTGCTCGCGGAGTGAAAAAAGCGGCCATGATTTTCTCGCGGCGTCCAACAATCGCCGGCTCTTCCCTGACAACAACAAGTCACCGGTCTCACCAAGTGATGCCGCAAGTTTAACAATCTTGCCTGTCGGCGTCATGCAGTTGGGGAAGAAGATTTGTATCCCCGCATGAAAAATGCCTTGAGTTCGAATGCTCACGCACTGCGAACGTTCTCACAAACGACGAGCGAGATTTCCATCCCGCAAATAGTCGTTTTTCTTTTGGCTGCGTGCGCTGTTTCATTTTTTCTGAAAGGTCGCTAACGGCACTTCAGGCCGATCCATCGGCTCATGAACGTTGTGCAAGACTCGCGATCGAGGCAATCAGCTCTGCCGGTTCAATCGGCTTTGAAAGGTGCATCTGGAAGCCGGCGATGATCGCACGGGTGCGGTCTTCCGAGCGAGCGTAAGCGGTCAGCGCAATGGCCGGCACGTGCCAACCCTCGGCTTTTTCGATGGCGCGGATTCGACCGATCATCGTGTACCCGTCTTCGCCGGGCATGCCGACGTCACTAACCAGGATGTCCGGGCGGACGAGGTTAAACCGCTCAATTGCCTCGTTTGCGGAACCCGCCGTTTCGACGACTGCGCCGCAATCTTCCAATAATCGCCGGATCAGCTGCCGGGCATCGAGTTCGTCATCGACGACGAGAATTTTTACGCCGTCAATGCGGGAATACATCTCCGGCGATTGGACCACACTTTCTCGTGCGCCCGGTGCTCGAGTCGCTGGTCGAGGCTGGTATTCGCTTTGAACGGCTGTCAGCGGCAGCTCAATGGTGAAGGTTGAACCGAGCCCGCGACCCGGACTTGTGACGCGGATCGTCCCGCCGTGGAGCTCGATCAGCTGCTTGACGATCGCCAGCCCCAGACCGAGCCCGCCGTGCTTGCGAGTCGCACTGCCGTCGGCCTGGCGGAAGCGGTCGAAAACGTACGGCAGGAATTCCGGCTGGATCCCTTCGCCGGTGTCGGTCACGCTCACTTCGAGGTGCGAATGAACCGGCGCGATCGTCATTTGCACCTGGCCGCCGCTGGGCGTGAACTTGATGGCATTGCTCAGGAGATTCCAGAACGCCTGCTGGAGACGATTCGGATCGCCGGACACCGGACCAGCGGACGAATCGAAAACCACCTGCAGGTGCACGCCTTTCGCTTCGGCGGCGGGGGTGACCGTTTCGAGCGCCGCCTGCGCCACGGCCGCCAGATCGACCCGCTGCAGGTCAAGGCGCACTTTGCCGGAGATGATTCGGCTCATGTCGAGCAGGTCTTCGATAATCTCACGCTGCGCGCGGGCGTTGCGATCGATCGTCTCGATTCCCTGGGCGATTTTAGATGGATCGGCCGGGCTCGTTCGCAGCACGTGTGCCCAGCCCATGATCGCGGTGAGCGGTGTACGAAGTTCATGGCTGAGCGTGGCGAGGAATTCGTCCTTCATGCGCCCGGCGCGCTCGGCCTCGTTGCGGGCGGCCCGCTCGGAGCTCAGGAGCTGTTCACGCTCGACTTCAAGGCGCTTTCGCGTCGAAATGTCGCGCGTGGAACCGACGACCGCCTGCACAGTCCCTTCGGCCGACAGCACGGGCGTGAAGATGTACTCGTAATATCCGCCCGCGCCGGTGGGACTGGTGTACGGCGTTTCGTCGGTCAGCCCTTTGCCCGTCGTGAAAACCTGCTCGACCTGCCGGTGCAGTTTGGCAGCTAAGTCCGCGGGGTATTTGAGGTCGTAAAAATCTTTTCCCACCGCCTGCTCGAGAGTCAGCCCCCAAAGCTCGAGCAGCGCGCGGTTGGCGAACAGGAATTTGCCCTGACGATCAAACACGTAGGCGAAGTCGGTTAACGACGAAAGCACCGTGTCGTAAATGAGGGATTGTTGCTCGATGCGGGCTGAAAGCGATTCGTGATCCCGCTCCGCGAGGATGCGTTCCGTAATATCCAGAACGACGCCCGTCATGCGAACCGCAACGCCATCGGCGTCGCGCTCTGTCTGCCCGCGCGCCACGACCCAGCGCATCCGCTTTCCGTTCAAGAGCCGGAATTCCGAGGAGTACGAGCTGCCCCTGGCAACGGCCTGCGTGATGTCATTGAAAACGCGCTCGCGGTCATCGTCAAAGACGGCCTTGAGGAAGTTTCGCATCGGCCCGCCATTGGCGTCTTGATCCGATAGGCCGTAAAGCGCCGCGAGGTTTCGGTCGGCGAAAATCTTGTCGTCGGCGATATCCCAGACCCAGGTCGCGATCGCGCCGGAAATCAGTGATGCGTCCAGCCGCCGGCGAACGTCGGCCAGTTCGAACTCGGTTCGACGTCGCACGTCGGCTTCGGCGATGAGCGATTGATGCGCTGCGTCGGCTTTCTCAATGGCCGATAAACTACCGACCGCGGCCGACGCAAATTTCGACAGGCTGCCGATTATCCGCGCGTCTTCTCGATCAAACACCTTTTCGGTCGAATGTGAAACGACCCAGATCGTGCCGGCCGGGTGGTTGTTCTGGAAGAACGGCACGAGCAACAGTTCTTCGACTGCCGGCTTGATTTCTTCAATGTACGGATAGAAGCGGACGGGTTCGGTCATCAACAGCACAGAGTTTCGGTCCAAGGCGATTCCGCATGGACTGAAATCGCGCGGCAAAGACGCCCCGGCCAGCGGCTTAAATTCGCCGGAAGTCACGCGCCATTTGAATACCTTCTGGCCGTCGACATTTTCAAGGACACTGATGCCCGCCGAGCCTGCGCCCGTCAGTTCGCGCGTCGTATCAATCAGTTTCTGAAGAATGGTTTCCGGCGAACGGGCGAGCGAAGTCAGAAGTGAAGAAAGTGCGCGGTTTTCGCGCTCAAAATCGGGCGGGCGGCTTGGCCGCTCATCAAGTCGCGCGGTGCTTACGATGTCTTCCAAGAGGATACGATCACTCTCATCCTGTTGGAAACTTGGCGGGCTCATCGACTATTGGATTCTCATCCATTCCCGGAAACTCACTATCGGGCTTCCCCCGATTTGGGCTCGCGTTTCCAAACGCGTTGGCCGGCGACCGTGACCGAAAGAACCTTTTCATCCAGATCGCGGACTGTCTGCCCGACGTCTTCCTCCAGCATCGCAAGCTCGCTGCCGCCATCAAGACCGACCTCGGCCAGCATGTCGAGGATCGCGTGCGTCGCAAAACGCACCCGGCCGTTGAGCAGCGATTCGACAATCACCTGGTCCGCCGACTGGGCGGATACCACTGATTGGCCGGGATCAATTTCCAGGTAGCTGAGCGTCATGCCCACGCCGAACCGGCCGATCTCTCGATCCAGCCCGAGTATTTTCGCCGGCGCCAGCGTGGCGCGATAGAGCGCCACCGACGGCGTGGCCAATCTCGATCGGCCGGCGTGCACTTTCAGAAACTGCGCCATCTCGCAAAGCATCGAAGTCGTCGGCGATGCGCCGACATCAGTGCAGATCGCCCACTCGATCCCGTGCGAAGCGACGCGATCGAGCGGCATGATGCCCGAGCCGAGCAGCGTATTGCTCGTCGGGCAATGCGCGATTACGCCGTGATTTTCCTCGACGGTGGCGAATTCGACGTCGCTCATGTGAATGCAGTGCGCGAGAATCGCGTCGTGATCGAGCAGGCCGTCGCGGTAGTAGACATCTGTATAGCTCGCGGCGTGCGGGTAGAGCGACTCCTCGACGAATCGCTTCTCCAGTCGCTGCTCGTTCAGGTGTGTTTGCGTGCGCAGGCCCAACCGCTCGGCCTCGGCGCAGGCGAGCGTTCGCAGCGCGCTGTTGACCGCGACGGCGAACCGGTCAGTCATGATCACGCGCCGCCCGAACTTGGCGGCCATCGCGGCGATGCGGGGCAGAATGAATTCGTCGTTTTGCAGATACTCAGGGCAATTCTGATTCATCAGCACCGGCCCGACGCTCCAGTAGCGGTGCATCGATTCAAGGGCGGCCTCGGCGGCGTCGGCATGAACGGTGAGATACGCCGCGCCGCCGACAACGCCGTGCGCGAGCGTGTCACGCTCGAATTCGCGGATCGTCTCCAGGGCATAGGACGTGTCAGCGAATTTCCCTTCCGCGGGAAAGACGTTGCGCAACAGGCCTGCAAGCAGGCGACCCTCCGGCGGGTGATCGACGATGCCTTCAGCAAATCGGCCGCGGATCGGATGCTGCGGAACGTGAATGTGTGCATCAAGAAACGGCGGACAGAGGATGCCGCGTGCGGTTTCGGTCGCCGGTTTATTCGCGCCGACCTGGCCGGCGAATTCCGACCAGTGGCCGCAGAAAACGATCAGATCGTCCTCGTCCGCGACGAGGACGCCGTCGGGAAAATAATCCACACCGCAGGCGGTGGTGGGATTCAGGATCGGCCCACGGATGGCTCGCGCGATCATGCCGCCCCCGGTTTGACTAGTTGCCCGATCGGCTCGGAGACGATCCGCCCGTCGACGAAAACCGTTTGGCCGCGAACGATCGTTCGCTTCACCAACCCGCGAAACGTGCGACCGACGTAGGGGCTGAGCTTGTGGCGGTCGAGCAGCATTTCTCGCGTCAGCGTGTAGCGATCATTAACATCGACCAGCGCCAGGTCTGCATCAAAGCCGGCGGCGATCTGCCCTTTACCTGCAAGACGAAAGCGCTTGGCCACATTCGACGCGGTGAGCGCGGCGATCCGTTCCAGCGGCAGGTAAGGCTCGCGCGTGAGCAGGGATGCCAGAGTTGTCTGGACGCCCGAGATGCCGCCCCATGCCTTGAAGAAATCCGGATCGCTCTTCATCGACCATGGTGCGGGCGAGTGATCTGATCCAATGGTGTCGACTTGGCCTTTGTGGATCGCTACCCACAACTCGTTCCCGTGCGGCGCGACGCGGATCGGTGGAGCGCACTTCGCGATCGCGCCGAGCTGCTTGACGTCTTCCGCAGTCAACATGAAGTAATGCGGGCAAGTTTCGCACGATGCGTCGGCCTGTGCCTTGAGCACGTTGACCAACTCCACACAGTAGCGATTGCTAATGTGTACCACATGCACGCGACATTTGAGGTGCGACGCAAGCAGTAACGCCCGCTGAATTGCGTCGGCCTCGGCGAGGGGCTCGCGCGTGTAGACCCAGTCTCTCGCCCCAAGATTGGGCAGCCTCGATCGCATCCAGGCTGTTTTCCCTGCGACCATTTCCTCATTCTCAGCGTGGACGGCCACGATCAATCCGAGCCGAGCGGCGGCATCCATTCCGTGTTCCAAAGTCCAGTCATCGGCCCGAGAAAAATCCTCGATGCCGCTGTTGCTCATGAAGGCTTTGAAGCCGATCACGCCTCGGCTGGCGAGTTCATCGAGCTTGTCGAGATTGGTCGGCGTAAGCCCGCCCCAAAGCGCGTAGTCGGTGACGGCCGATGCCTTGGCGGCGGCGAGTTTCAGGTCGAAGCTTTCGCCGTCAAGCGTCGGCGGTGATGAGTTCAGCGGCATGTCGAAAAAACACGTGCCGCCACCGGCTGCGAGCGCGGCCGAACCAGTGGCAATGCCTTCCCAATCGGTCCGGCCGGGTTCGTTGAAATGAACGTGTGAATCGATCAGCCCGGGGAATGCGGTGAGTCCCTTGCCGTCGATCGTCTGCGTGGCGGCTGATTCGCCGTCGACGAATTTTCCGCCGTCAATGAAGAGATCCTTCTGCACCACGCCGGTCGGCGTAACAACCGCTGCACCGCGAATGGCCAGATCGATCGGCATACATCAACTCCCGCGATACGTGGAATATGCCCACGGCGACACCAGCAGCGGCACGTGGTAGTTTCGGGTTGCGTCGTCCACGACAAAAATCAGCGGCACCACGTCGAGAAACTTTTTCGCGTCGGCGTTTTGCATCTCGGCAAAATAGTCGCCGACGTGAAACACCAGCTTGTACGTGCCGGCGGAAAATCGCTCGCCGTCGATCATAGGCCCGTCGGTGCGGCCGTCGGCGTTGGTGACCGTCGCCTTCAGCAACAATTCCTTGTGCGGTTCGATCCAAAACAGCTGCACGCGCATGCCCGCCGCGGGGCAGCCGTGGGCGGTGTCGAGCACGTGCGTGGAAAGTTTGCCGGCCATTAACTAATCCCTTTCGATGAAGGCGCGAATATCGCCGAACGGAGCATCGGTCGGCACGAAGATGTCGTTCTCGAACTTCAGCCCAAACGGGTCGAGATTGAACGGAATGTGGTGCTTATTTGGAAGCGAAAGGCTGATGTTCTTGATCGCCGGCGCCGCGGCGAGCGTGGCCTTGCCGATTTCGTACATCGTTTCCTGCACGGCGAAGCTCATGTGCGTGGCGAAGGTTTCCAAGATCGCGTTACGGATTTTGTCGTGTGCGGCGAAATCTATCTTGCCGGGCTCGTACTCCCACGTGGCGGTGACGCTGGTGGAAAAAATCCGGTCGTCGGTGTCTTTGAGCGTGCGATAGCGATCGGTAACGAAGTTCTTGAAGGCCGAGTTGGTGGTCTTTAGTACCAGCAGGTCGGTCACGCCGCCATGGACGATTGCCGGCTTGCCTTTCTTCCGCACTTCCGCCGAAGCGGTGTGCCGCTCGTTGCCGCAGGAAACGAACGAGTGATCGTGCGCCTTGCCTTTGACGGTGATCCGCTTCCAGCGGACCTGCGAAACCGCCGCCTTCGCAGATTTCACCTGCTTGTAGGTGTTGACGAAATGCTCAGCCAGCAGCACCGCAAACTCCTCTGGCGTGGTGAATTTATTTTCTTTCGCAACCACGTAGACGGTGTTCTTCATCGAGTCGGTAGCGACGAGCTTGGAATTATCGCCGGCGGTGTAAGACGCGGAGAAATCGCCCGTGATTTGAACGGCCACGTCAAACTGCATGAGAAGGTGCTTCTTGCCTTCGCGAACGACCTTGGTCAGTTTCACGTCGGTTTTGCCGTAGCTGTCGCTGGTGAGTTTGATGCCCATGATGATTTATTCCTCCGTAACGGCGTCGAGTAATCGCAGCCGCGCGATCTTGGCAATCTCGGCCAGCGCGGCGGCGATTTCCTGATCCTTATCGTTCTGCAATCGTACGGGAAATGCGGCGAGGATGGCGGATTTTTTGTTCTCGCGGGCGCAAATGACGAACGGAAATCCGAATTTACCGCGATACTCGGCGTTGTAGTGATCGAACGCGGCGGCTTCGTCAGTGGTCAGGTTGACCAGCCCGGCGGCACGCTGCTCGGCGGTGCTTTCATGCGTCAGCCGACGTTCGCGAGCGAGCCGGCCGACCAGATCGGGGTGGGCGGCGATCAGGCCGATTTTTTCTTCGCGCGTGGATGCACTAAGGGTTGCTTTGAGTGCCAGGTAAAGATGTTCGACCGACTTGAAGGGGCGGTCTACCGAAGCTCTCTCAGCAATCCACGGCGAATGTTCGAACAGTGGCCCGCAGACTTCGACGAATCCTGCCCGGTCGAGCTGATTTAGCGTGGAAAGTGGGACAGGCGGCTTCATGCGTTCTCCATGACGACGGCCGCTAGAATTTTCGTCGCCAACGCGATGTCTTCGATCCGGCTGAACTCGGCCGGGTTGTGGCTGATGCCGTCTTTGCTGGCGACGAAGAGCATCGCCGTCGGCAGGAATGGGGCGAGGATGGCGCTATCGTGCAACGCGCCGCTGACGGCGTCGGGCAGTTTGTCGATGCCGGACTTCTTCGCCGCGCGACGGATTCGGTCGCACAGTTCCGCGTTCATCGGCACAGCCGGGAGCGATTCGGTCATGGATAGCCCCCAACTAGTACCGGCACGACCACTTACCGTGTCATGAATGGCTTCTCTCAGTTGATGGTCGCCACTGTTTAGAAGATGGTTACTCGGTGAGCGGTAATCAATCGTAAATCGAACATCACCAGGAATCACATTGATTGCGTTCGGCTGCACGAAGAGTTGCCCAACCGTGATTACCGTGTGATCTTCAGTGTAATTGAGATCCTTCGCGACACCCTCAAGTTGCAAAATGATCGAGGCGGCTGCAGCCAACGCATCCGACCTGTCATCCATCTTTGTTGATCCTGCGTGGTTTGGTACGCCATGCACGTGCACTGCGTACTGCCGCCTGCCGTTAATCGCAGTGACGACGGCGACCGGGATGTTGTCCTTCCACATCGCCAAACCCTGCTCGGCGTGAACTTCGATCAGTCCAAGATACTGCGACGGCTGAAACCGATCGGCAGCGAGTCGCAATGGATCGAGCCCGTACGGCTTGCCGGCCGTGAGCGGATCGATGCCCGCTCTATTTTTCAATTTTCCGAGTTCGTCGGCGGAAAGCGTTCCCGCCCACGCCCGCGCACCAAGCATGCCGAGGTTAAACGTGCTGCCTTCTTCTTCCGCGAAAAGTATCAATTCCAGCGGCGCGTTCGGATGTACCCGCAGCACTTCCAGTGGCGCGACGATTCCCATCACGCCGTCGAACTTTCCGCCGGTGGGAACGGAATCAATGTGTGATCCACTCAGCCAGACTTTTTGATCGGGCTTGAGCGACGCCGGCCGCAGGTGAACGTTGGCGGCGGCGTCGATGCGGACGGTGCAGCCGATCTTCTTCGCCTCGGCGATCACGTAATCGCGGGCGCCGGCCCAGGCTTCGGTAAATGTCGGCCGGCTATAGCCGATGGTCGGCGGGACTTCGCTGAATGCCGCGATGGCTTCGATGTCTCGGGCGATTCTTTCCGCGTTGATTGACATGAGAGTTTGAAAGCCTATTTCCCGAAATCCTTCCGCCATGTCGTGCCGGTCTTTTCCATCGAGCTTTCGGCGGCAGTGCGGCGCAGGCGGTGCAGTTGCGGCATGCCGAGCGACCACTCCTGCATCCAGTCGTGGGCGAAGACGCCGGCCTCGGTTTCTTTGAAAATCTTTTTGATCTCGTCGAGGTTGATCACCCGCGGCCCGCGCGTTCGCACCGCGAATTCGCACGTGCGGCTGCAGCCGGTGGTGAGGTACGCTTCAATGCCGATCTCGTCCATCACGTCCAGCACGCTGCGGATGCTGCGGATTGCTTTTGCGTACGAGAAGCTCGGGCTGTAGCCGCCTTCGACCATCGTGTTGTAGCAGGCGCGCATAAGGTGCACCGTGCCGCCGTAGAGGATTTGCTCTTCGAAGTTGTCGCCTTCGGTTTCGTGCTGGAAAGTCATGTCGACGACGCCGGCTCGCGTGCTGCCGACGGCCTTGCTGATCGCGAGGACGATCTTGTGCGCGTCGCCGGTGGCGTCGTGGTCCACGCTCACGCAGCCGTACACGCCTTCGCCTTTGAGGAATTTCGCCCGCACGAATGCGCCGGGCGCGTTCGGTACGAAGAGCACTACGTTCACGTCCTTCGGCGGCACGATTTGGCCGTAGAGAACGGAGAAGCCGTGGCAGAAGCAGAGCGTCTGGCCGGGACGAAGGTTGGGGGCGACGTCTTTTTTGTAGATGCTCGGCTGCACCGGGTCGGCTAGCTCGATCAGGAGGATGTCCGCCTTTTTCGTCGCGTCGGCGAAGCTGTACGCTTCGAAACCGTCGGACTTGGCGTGCTCGCGGCTCTTGGATTCGCTCGGCTCGCGCGTGCCGATGATGACTTTGAACCCGCTGTCGCGCGTGTTGGCCGCCTGCGCCTTGCCTTGAATGCCGTAGCCGATCACGGCGATGGTTTTGTTTTTGAGAATGGACGAATCAACGTCCGCGTCACGGTAAATCTTTTCCATGGGTGCTGGTGATTGACGAGTGGTGATTGACAAAACGCCGCGTCAATCACCACTCGTCAATCACCACTCCTTATAATGCTATCTCTCGATTCACGTTCTTGTAATAAATGTACTTCGAAGAAACCGGCCCGGTGGCGTAGTAGCTCTGAGGCACGAACGGACCCATCCAGATGAAATCGGTGGCTTCGACTTCCATCCACTCATCGTCGAGAAAGTACAGACCTTTGCCTTGCAGGAAATATAGGCCGTGCTCCATCACGTGCGTTTCCACGTAGGGCAGGCTGCGGCCGGTGTCGAACTCGAAGATGTTCATCGCGATGTCGTACTGCAGATCATCGGGAATGAGCAGTTGGAGCTTGGCCCCTTCGTCGCCGCAGTAGACGTCGGCTTTTACTTTCGATTGATTGCCGATCAGCGGCGCGAACATCGCTATGCCGGGCGCGGGCTCGTAGGTTTTTTTCAGCATCAGCACTTTGGATGTGCTGGTCGCGGAGAATTCGTAGCTTGCATTGGGCGGCAGCAGTGCGAAACCGCCAGCGGCCAATTCGTGTGTTTGTTTTTTGTCGATGACCAGCTTCGCCGAGCCGCTGATGAGATAGAAGAACGTTTCGATCTTCCCGTCCGCCGGCACACTCGCGCCGCCGCCAGGCTTGAGGTCGAGCAGGTACTCTACGAACTTCGCCCCCAGCGCCGGGGCAGCGAGTACGCGGATCTCCGCATCCTTCCATGCCGGCAGGCGCGAGAAGGGAACGCCTTCGATCGGAAATAGTGCATACCGCGGCTTCACGCGCGTTCGGCTGGTCAGGAGTTGGTTTTGCGATCTCATATGAATGAACTTTCGAGCCAGAGAGAGGCTGTCAAACTTCGGTGACGAGCCTCGCTAAATTAACGCAACCTGCACTAACTGACAAACAATTCCACCCGCTCGAATCGTTCGACATCCACCAGCCCCTGATCCGTGAGTTTGAGCTTAGGGATAACCTCAAGCGCCATAAAGCTCATGGCCATGAACGGGTCGTGCAGTGTGGAACCGAGATCGGTACTTGCCCGCAGCAGGGCGCTGTACGCATCGCGCACCTGCTCGATCGGCCGATCGCTCATCAATCCGGCGACCGGCAGCGGAAGGGTGGCCATCACGCGATCGCCGTCGACCGCCACGAGCCCGCCGCCCATTTCCACCACCGCGGCGACGGCGGCGAGCATGGAGGCGTCGTCGGCGCCGATCACGACGAGATTGTGATGATCGTGCGCGACCGTGCCGGCGATCGCGCCGCGCTTCAGGCCGATGCCTTGAATGAAGCCGAGGCCGACATTGCCCGTGCCGCTATGACGCTCGATGACGGCCATCTTCAGCAGGTCGCGTGAGGGGTCTGAAATCGCAAATCCATTTTCGATCGATGCGGTGATTTCATGGTGCTCAGTGACGAGTTGATCGGGCAGCGATCCGATCACGCGGATGCGTGTGCCCGTCGCAGGAATTTTCAGCGAGAGTTTGTCGAGATTGGTCTTGACGGTCGATCCGACCGATTGAACTTGCGAAACCGCAAGCGGCGGGGCGGTCATCTCGTTGTTCGACGCGACTTGCTTCCCGCCGACGAAGACGAGTTTTGCTTCGGGGGACTTCAAGTCGTTGAAAACGAACAGGTCTGCGACTTTTCCGGGCGCGATCGCGCCGCGGTCGGAAAGCCCGAACCACTCGGCGGTATTCAGTGTCGCCATGCGGATAGCGTCGAACGGGGAGATGCCGAATGCGATTGCCTCCCGCACCATGTAATCCACGCTGCCTTGCGAAAGCAGGTCGGCCGGTTGGCGGTCGTCGGTGCAGAGGCAGATTCGCCGGCTGTTCGCGGGCGTGATGAGCGGCAAGAGCGCTCGCAGGTTGTGGGCGTTGGTGGCTTCGCGGATGAGCAGGTACAGGCCGCGCGATAATTTCTCGCGGGCTTCGTCGACGGTCACGCATTCATGGTCGCTGCCGACGCCGGCGATGACGTACGCGTTGAGCGGCTTGCCGAGCACGCCGGGGGCATGGCCGTCGATTGGGCGGGCGTTTTCCCGGAAGCGGGCGATTTTGTCGAGGACGGCCGGGTCGCCGTGAATGACGCCGGGGAAGTTCATCACCTCCGCCAAGCCGTGCACGATCGGATCTTCGCCGTCGAGCAGCAGGGCGAGATCGCTCGCGCTTAGATTCGCGCCGCTCGTTCCCATCGGCGTGGCCGGCACGCAACTGGGGGCCATAAGAAAGACGGAAAGTGGCAGCCCGCGCGAGGTGGCGTGCATGAATCGAATTCCCGCCACGCCGGCGACGTTCGCGATTTCGTGTGGATCGGTCACCACCGTCGTCACGCCGCGCGGCACGACCGCGCGAGCGAATTCGGCCGGCACGCACAGGCTGCTTTCGATGTGCACGTGAGCGTCGATCAATCCCGGCGCGACGTACGCGCCGCCAAGATCGATCGTCTCGCGCCCCTTGTACCCCACGCCAATGCCGACGATTTTGCCGTCGGCGATCGCGATGTCGGTCGATTCAATCTCGCCGCTGTAAACATTCACGAGGCGTGCATTTTTGAGCACCAAGTCGGCTGGCGTATCGCCGCGGGCGATGGCTAAAAGTGCGGATATATCCATGAACAGTTCAATCCCGGCCCGGCGGTTGGAATCGGGCGCGACAGTGCATTCCGGTGCATTGTAGCCATCTCCGGTCGATTGACGAGACCATTTCGCGCCGATGTTGCGCTTCGGCCGCGCAAGGGTTGCTTGCCCGCATTTTACCAAGTCGGAATATTGATTTAATTGGAGCGGCGTTGCCGAAACGATTGGCATGACCACGACTCCCATCGGTTCGAACGCGGCAAGCAACACGAGTTCCTCGTCGAGCACCAAATCTGCCAAGTCGCTCACTCCGAGCGATTTCATCAACCTGATGGTGACCCAACTTCAGAACCAGGATCCGACCGATCCGGTGAAGAACTCCGATCTGCTCGCTCAGGTCAGCCAGATCAGCCAACTACAAAGCTCCACCACGCTAACGTCCACGCTGCAAAGCCTGACTTTGCAGAATCAGATCGGCAGCGCATCGAACCTGATCGGCAAAACCGTTCGCGGTCTGGATGCGGCCCGTGACCCGGTCAGCGGAATCGTCACCTCGGTGAAGGTCTCCGGCAGCGATGTCAACCTCGAACTCGATAGCGGAAACACGCTGGCTCTTGGCAGCGTGCAGGAAATTACGCCCGCTCCGTCAAGCACGGTCGGCGTGACGAACTAGCAGACACCGGTGAATGTTGCACCGGCATCGACGGGCGGAGCCCGCGATCGAAGTAAGATTTTCAGGATCGTCAGTCGGAAAGATTTGTCATGGCACTGACCAGCGCGCTGTACACGGGACTTTCAGGTCTGGACGTCAACCAGACCAAGCTCAACGTCGTCGGCAACAACATCGCCAACGCCAACACCACCGGATTCAAGAGCAGCCGCGCATTGTTCGCGTCGCAGTTCTACGTCACCGATATTGCCGGCTCGGCGCCGAGCAGCGAATCCGGCGGCACGAACCCTTCGCAGCGCGGCCTGGGTGCGAATGTCTCGACCATCCAGCGCGATTTCTCCGCGGGATCGCTCGAAACCACTGGCAAGTCCACCGATCTTGCCCTCGACGGCGACGGCTTCTTCGTCATTCAAGGCAGCAGCCAGAAGTTCACCCGCGACGGATCATTTTCGCTAAACAGCGCCAATCAACTCGTCACGTCCAGAGGCGATTTCGTCCAGGGCTTCGGCGTGGATACCGAAAATAATGTCATTCCCGGCACGTTGCAGAACATTGATATCCCCCTCGGCCAAGTGACCGAAGCGGCCGCGACTGAGAACGTTAAACTCGCCGGTAACTTAAATGCGAATGGCGTGATCGGCAGCGGGGCGAGCATCCTCAACAGCCAGGCGCTCGCGCTTAAAACCGGTGCGACTTCGACCGTGCTCGACGGAACGGCCCTGGTGAGCGACCTGTCCAACGTGGCCACGCCGGGTTCGGCGCTATTTAACGTCGGCGACACGCTGAACATGGCAGGCAAGCAAAACGGCCGGTCGCTATCGGCGTCTGCTTTCACAGTGACATCGACTTCGACAGTCGACGACCTGCTCGGCTTCTTCAACCAAGGCCTGGGAATCGATACCAGCATTACCTCATCGCCGACACCCGGCGCGACGATCGAAACTATCGGCGGCCAGACCAAGCTGGTCGTTACAGGGAACGTCGGTGTTGAAAACTCTCTCTCGCTCGCAGGCGCTGCGCTGGTCAACGCCACCGGCCTCGACCCGCTGGTGTTCGACGACGGCGTGAACTCCGCCGGCATTGCCAGCTCGCCTACGGGCGAATCCATTCACACCAGTTTCGTCGGCTACGATTCGCTCGGCACGCCGGTAACCGTTGACATCACTGCCACGCTGGAGAGCAAGGCCGACACCGGCAACACCTGGCGGTTCATCGCCACCAGCGGCGATGACACCGACATCAATGTGCTCGGCAGCAACGGCATTCTACTCGGCAGCGGCACCCTGACCTTTGACAGCACCGGCAAACTTTCAGGAAGCACCGGCACCACGCTTTCGATCGACCGTGCCGGCACTGGCGCAGGTTCGCCCGTCACGCTTAAATTAAACTTCGACAGCACCACGAGCCTCACAAGCAATAAGTCCGACCTCGTGACCACGGACCAGGACGGCTCGCCGATCGGCACGCTGACTTCATTTTCGATCGGCAGCGACGGCGTGATCACCGGCTCGTTCACGAACGGATTGACCAAGCCGCTCGGCCAGGTTGCGATCGCCATGTTCAACAATCCGAACGGTTTGCAGGATATCGGCAGCAATGATTTCATCACCGGCGCCAATAGCGGGTTGCCGATCATCACCAGCCCCGACCAGCTCGGCGCCGGCGAGATCCGCTCCGGCTCGCTGGAACTGAGCAACGTCGACTTGTCGAAAGAATTTATCAACCTGATCATCGCCCAGACGGGATTCTCGGCCTCGAGTCGAGTCATCACGACGAGCGATCAGCTGGTCACCGAACTGCTGAATTCGTCACGGTGATCGTTTCGGTGATCGGCGGAACAATCCAACGCGGCCGCTAAAACACGGCGGCTGCAACCGAGTGGGCAGGATGCCCCTGGTGATTCCTGAGCCCTCGCGGCAGGTGTTTATTCTGCTGTCGCGGGGGCCTTTTTTTAAACGGAGGTAGAACGATGATCGTTCTTACCCGACTCAATGGCCAGCAGATCGTGATGAACGCGGACAAGATTCGCTATATCGAGTCCACGCCCGACACGGTCGTCTGCACCGATCACGGCGAAAAGCTGATGGTGAAGGAAACGCTGCAGGAAGTGACTAAACGCGCGATTGAGTACGCCCGAGTGATTCGTCGCGCGATTTCAGACTGATACGCGATCTGACCATAAACAATAAGATACGCGTCGAGTGCCGCTTGCGGTTTCGCCGCGTCACCCCCGTAAAACGCTGCGAAACCGCAAGCGGCTGGTTCAACACGTCGATAAATCCCGATCGCCCGCAAGCTCAGCCGATCCTTTGCCGATATGGGTAATGGAACGAGGTGCGACATTCTCGCATTATCGGACCCACCAAAGAAAGCGATCGGTTCACCATGGCTGAAGAAAAAAAAGACGCGAAGCCCCCGGCCAAAGCAGATCACGCTGAAAAGCCCGACGCCCACGGCAAAGCCAAGGGCGGTGGAATCGGCGGGATGCTCACCAAGCTGCCGGTCCTGCTCGGTGGGGTCATGGTGATCGAAGCCGTCGTGCTTTTCGCCGGTTTCAAGTTCCTCGGCGGCGGGGCGACGAAAGTCGTGCTCGGTGCTGAACTGGCCAAGAACGATGAAGGCTCCAAAGGCGAAGCTGAACACGGCGGCGAAGGCGCCAAAGGCGAACACGGCGAAGGCGGCGCCGCCAAACCCGCGACCGACAAGAACAAGTCCGTCGAACTCGTCGTCGTTGAAATGAAGGCCCCGAACAAAATGTCCGGCAAGACCTTCTTATATGATGTCAGCATTTATGCGCTGGTGAAGGGTGCCAACGAGGAAGACGTAAAAAATACGCTCAAATCGCGCGAGGCCTTGATTAAAGATCGAATCCGAACGATCATTGCGCAGTCCGATCCCGAAAAGCTCGGGGGCGGATCAGAGCCGGGGCTCGAAACATTGCGGCGGCAAGTCAAGTATCAGCTTGACGAAATCGTCGGTGGCGACAAAAGCGTCATCGAAGAAGTGCTCATTCCGCGGTGCATCCCGTTCCGGACAGACTACTGATTGTCGATTGGCTAGCGCCAATTGCTGATTGAAACCAGGCCCGTCGGAGACGACATTCAATCGGTCATCTAAAAATCGCCAATCGGCAGTTCCAGCGTTCGCCAAGGATGGTGAATCATGGCCGATGACAAACCGGTAGATCCCAACACAACCAACACCGATCCGGCCCCAGCGGCAGATTCCGCGCCTGCGGCGGATGCGTCGGGCGGGGCCGTCTCGCAGGCGGAGATCGACGCCGTGATGGCCGCCATGAACGCCGCCACGCCGCCGCCCGCTGGCGACGAAGTCGCGCCGGCCGACACGATCGACATGACCAGCATTGATGAGCTGCTCAAATCCGCCAGCTTTGAAGACGCCTCCACCATGCAGGACGCCGTGCCGCTCTCGGCCCCTGCGCAGGAATTCAGTCTTCCGAATTTTCAGGAAGTGCTGGCCGACGCGCAAGTTTCCAGCATCGATCTGCTGCGCGATGTCGAGCTGAACGTGAAGATTGAGCTCGGCCGATCGCGCATGCTCGTCGAAGACGTGCTCAAGCTCGGCGAAGGCTCGGTGGTGGAACTCGACAAGCTCGCCGGCGATCCGGTGGACGTGTTTGTGAACAACCGGCTGGTCGCACGAGGTGAAGTGCTCGTGCTTAATGATAATTTCTGCGTCCGCGTGAATGAGATCGTCGCCGGGGCGAAGGAAGAAGGGGCGTGATTTTTCGCGGCCGAACAGCCTGGCTGACGGTCTTGCTGCTGCTGATCGCGGCAGTGCCGCTCGCTGCACAAACGACTCATCCCGCGCCGCCGGCGGTCCAGGGCGTGCTCGAAAAAAAGGCAATCCAGCGCCCGGCGAGTATCGTCAACACAAAATCCACCAGCGGCACGCAGCCGCCATCGGTTTTGACCACCGGCATGGACACGACACGCGTCGTCCTCTCGCTGCTGCTGGTGATCGCGGCGATCTTCCTGCTGCGATGGATCGCACAGCAATTCTTCGGCGCGCCGTCCACCAAGCGATCGAGCCGGGCCGTCCAGGTCTTGTCACGATCGATGATCGCGCCCCGGCAGCACGTGCTGGTCCTGCAAGTCGGGCGACGCCTGGTCGTCGTGGGCGACAGTGGCTCGCAGATGAATCCACTCTGCGAAATCACCGATGCCGACGAAATCGCCTCGCTGATCGGGCAACTCAGGCAGGATAAGGCCGCCCCAGTCACCCGAGCGTTCGGCAGCGTCTTCCGCCGGGCGGAGAAAGATTATTCGAGCGAGTCTTCCGATGGAGAGTCTTCCAAGCGTGAAGTAGCAGAGGACGCAGAACTCGATCCGGCATTGGCGACGACGCAAGCAGAATTGAGCGGATTGATCGACAAGGTGAGGAGCGTGTCCAAGCAGATCGGACAATAAGCAATCGGCCGCTGATTCGTCGGACGAAAATCGCGAGACTGCAAAATCCGCTCTAAGCGGTGAACGAGGAGAACATCAGTTTCGTACTAGAAAAGTAAGTACATTAGCGCCACGCAGGATGCAACGAGCGCTCAACGGGGTGAATTGCGATGAGAATGGAGTCTCTCGTAAAAATTACGCTATTACTGGTGGTTCTTGCCAGTCCACGCTTTGCGCGCGCTCAAGTCAGCGCACCTGAAGGTGTCTCCCCTGAAGCGCGCCTCGATCCTGTCGCGCCCACGCTTGTCCCGCCATCGCTGCAGTTGCCTGATCTGTCCAAGCGCGAAACCGTCTCGTCGGCCATGCAGATCATCATTCTGCTGACCGTGCTTTCACTCGCTCCCGCAATTTTGATCATGATGACCAGCTTCACCCGGCTGATCATCGTGCTTTCCCTGCTCCGCCAGGCGCTGGGCACGCAGAATTTGCCGCCCAACCAGGTGATGGTCGGCCTGGCGCTGTTCATGACGTTCCTGATCATGGGCCCGACCCTCACCCGCGTGAACACCGAAGCCCTTCAGCCGTACATGAACGGCGAGATCGAGCAGCCCGATGCACTGACGCGCGCCCAAGTGCCCGTCCGCGAGTTCATGGAAGCGCAGATCGTCGCCGCCCGCAACGAGGCCGATGTCGATCTTTTCACCGAGTTCTCCGGCAAGCCCCGCGCTGAAAAGTGGGAGGACGTCAGCACGATCACGCTCATCCCGGCCTACATGATCAGCGAGCTCAAGACCGCGTTTCTTCTCGGCTTCAAAGTTTACCTGCCGTTCCTGATCATCGACATGGTGATTTCATCCGTCCTGATCAGCATGGGCATGATGATGTTGCCGCCGGTTTTGATTTCGCTGCCATTTAAATTGCTGCTTTTCGTTTTGGTCGACGGATGGCACTTGATTACTGGAAGCCTGATGGGTAGTTTTAGCAGCGCATAAACAATGCGTTCGCAAATCGTCATGGATGACGGATTGCGGGCACGGGGCAGGACGCCCCGATCTTCTCGCGGTGCAAGCCGCAACACTCATGGAAGGGTGTGACTCATGACTATCGAGCAAGCCACCGATTTAATCCGCAATGCGTTACTTCTGGTCCTGTTGATCTCCGCGCCGATGCTTCTTATCGGCCTGGCGGTCGGCATCATCGTGTCGCTGCTGCAGGCGGTCACGCAAATCCAGGAACAGACGCTCACGTTCATTCCGAAAATCGCCGCCATGGTGGGCGCGGCCATCATTCTCATGCCGTGGATCGGCCAGCGCCTGACCGAATACACACAGATGATGCTCGGAACTCAGCTTCACCCCTGATTTCTCGTACGTTTACTCGAGGCTTTGGGCGATGTCTCTCAGCGCGCTGATCATCCTGGTTCCGACTTACGTGCTGGTTTTCTTCCGGTTGGCCGGAATGATGATCTACGCACCGCTGTTCGGCAGCTCGCGCATTCCTCGCCGCGTAAAGGTGCTGATCACGGCGATCCTCGCGCTCTCGCTGGCCGCGATCGTTCCGGCTCCGGCGAAACTCCCGGAGACGATCTGGGAACTCACCGTCGGCATCGCCGGCGAAATCATGTTCGGGCTGGCGATGGGTCTTGCGATGAGTTTCACGTTCATCGCCGTGCAGTGGGCGGGAGAAATCATCGGCCAGCAGATGGGATTCAACCTGGCCGAGACGTTCGATCCGCAGTTCGGCAGCCAGGGGTCGCTGGTGGGCGATTTGCTGTTCATGCTCACGCTGGTGATTTTTCTTACGATCCCCGAGCAGCTCGGCGGGCCGGGCCATCATGCGTTGCTCCGGGCCGTGCGGTCGAGCTTCGAGAATTTGCCGCTGCTTTCACTCGGCGTGAACGGGCGATTGCTCGATCTGCTTTTCGGCATGCTGGCGAGCACCACCACGCTCGCGCTGCAACTGGCCGCGCCGATGCTGGTGACGATGTTGATCGTCGATCTCGCGCTCGGGCTGATCGGCAAGACCATGCCGCAGTTCAACATCATGTCGGCCGGCGTGACGCTGCGAACGGTCGTTGGGATGGTTGTGCTGATTTTTGGAATTGCCCTGACGGGAACGGTCGTTCGCGATTCGCTGCTCGATGCAATGAACACGGTAAGGCTCGCGTACTTTCACGGAACGTAGACCATGGCAGACGAAGACGGTGGCGACAAAACAGAAGCACCCACAGCCCGCCGGCGAGCCGAGGCGCGCGAGCAGGGCAACATCGCCCGCAGCATGGATCTGACGGCGGCGCTGCTCATGATCGGCTCGATGGTCCTGCTGAAAATGTACGGCATTAACGTGATCGCCGCGCTCAAAACATTCCTGGAGCAGATGCTCTCCGTTCAGTCGCTTTCGAACAACGATCCGGCTTCGGTCATGCTCGATTTCAGCCGCGCGATCATGATGGTTGGCGTGGCGCTGGCGCCGCTGCTGATCGGGCTGGTTGTCATCGCGGTGCTTTCCAACATTCTGCAGGTCGGCTTCTTCTTCAACCCCGAGCGACTCACCCCGAACCTCGCCGCGCTGAATCCGCTCAAGGGACTCGGCAAGCTCTTAGGCGGCGGCAAGGGGCCGATGGCGATGGTCATGAGCGTGATGAAACTCCTGCTCGTCTCCTACTTCGCCTACACCGCCATCCAGAACAAAATGGGCGCGATCGTGATGGCCCAGCAGCTCGGTTACATGCAGATTTTCGGCCTGGGCTCGGAAGTCATCTACAACATCGCCCTCCGCATCGGCATCGTGCTGTTTGTGCTCGCGCTCTTCGACTACGCGTACCAGCGCTACCGCATCGAGCAGGATCTGAAGATGAGCAAGCAGGAAGTGAAGGAAGAAATGCGCCGCATGGAAGGCGACCCTCACATCAAGCAGCGCCGCCGGCAGATCGCGATGCAGATCGCCCACAAGAAGCTTCAAAAGGACGTGCCGACCGCCGACGTGATCGTCACCAACCCCACGCACTTTGCCGTCGCACTCAAGTACGACAACGACTCCATGCACGCGCCGCGCGTCGTGGCCAAGGGCGCCGATTTGATGGCCCAGCGGATTCGAGAGATCGCGATCGCGAACGGCATACCGATTCTCGAGCGCAAGCCGCTTGCCCGGGCACTCTACAAGATGTGCGACGTGGGCGATGAAATCCCCGAGGAATTCTACTCCGCAGTCGCGGAGATTCTTGCGTATGTGTACGAACTGACTGGAAAAATTAGAGAGAAGAGGATGCAACCCGCTTAGTGAACCATGGCCAGCGCTGTTATTACCAACCCGTTTCTCAATCGGCTGCATGCCAATCGCGGCATGATCTTTCCGATCGCCTTCATCAGCCTGCTGATGGTGCTGCTGGTCCCGCTGCCGACGCAGATTCTGGATATCCTGCTGGTGCTGAACATCACGCTCTCGGTCATTGTGCTGGTGACGACGATTTACGTCACGAGCCCATTGGAATTCGCGGTGTTCCCGTCGCTGCTGCTCGCCGTCACGTTGTTTCGGCTGGTGTTGAACGTCGCGACGACTCGATTGATTCTCACCGCCGGCGATCGCTTTGCGGATCCCACGCTGGCCATGCACGGGGCGGGCGATGTGGTGGCGACGTTCGCCGATTTCGTCACCGGCGGATCGTTGGCGGTCGGCATCATTATCTTCGTCATCATCTTCGTGATTCAGTTCGTCGTGATCACCAAAGGCGGCGGTCGAATTTCTGAAGTGGCCGCCCGGTTCACCTTGGACGCCATGCCCGGCAAGCAGATGGCGATCGATGCCGACCTGAACGCGGGCATGATCAACGAAGCCGAAGCCCGCCGCCGTCGCGAGGCGATCGCGCAAGAGGCCGACTTCTACGGTGCCATGGACGGTGCCAGCAAATTCGTCCGCGGCGATGCGATCGCGGGCATCGTCATCACTGTCGTCAACATTTTGGGCGGCTTTTACATCGGCATGTTCGAGCACGGCTGGGCACCGCTGGAAGTCATGAAGCTCTACACCAAGCTCACCATCGGCGACGGCCTCGTCAGCCAGATTCCGGCGTTCATCGTCTCGCTCGGCGCGGGCCTCATCGTGACGCGAACCAGCGGCAAGACTGATCTCGGCACGGAAGTGATGGGGCAGCTCTTTTCCAAGCCCAAGGCGATTCTCGTAGCCGGCGGGTTTCTCGGCGTGATGGCGTTCACGGGCATGCCGAAAATGCCGCTGCTGATCATCGGTGCATGCTGCGGCGGTCTCGCGTTCATCCTCACTCGCAATGAAGGTCGCAAGGTCATCACCGATCGCGCCAAGGAACGTGAAAAGGCCGCCGTCAAAGAGCCGGAAAAGGTCGAGAAGCTGCTCGATCTCGACACGATGGAACTCGAAGTCGGTTACGGCCTGGTTCGCCTCGTCGATGCTGCCAAGGGCGGCGACTTGCTCGATCGCATCAGCATGATCCGCCGACAGATCGCGATGGACCTGGGCATCATCGTTCCGCCGGTGCGAATTCGCGACAACATGCAGTTGGCCGCGAACGACTACTACATCAAGATCAAAGGCCAAACCGTCGCCAAGGGTGTGACGTATCCCGAGCAATACCTCGCGATGGACAACGGCGCCACCAGCGGCCCGATCCCCGGCGGATCGCTCACCACCGAGCCCGCGTTCGGCCTGCCGGCGTACTGGATCACCGAGTCCGAGCGCAGTCAGGCAGAGTTGCTCAACTACACGGTCGTCGAAGCAACGGCCGTTCTCGCGACGCACCTCACGGAAGTCATCAAGAGCCACGCCGGCGAGTTGCTCACGCGGCAGGAAGTGAAAAACCTGCTCGAAAATCTGAAGACGCGCCTGCCGGCCCTCGTGGAGGAAGTCATCCCCACGCAGGTGAAGCCCGGCGAGTTGCAGAAGGTCATGCAGAACCTGCTCCGCGAGCGTGTGCCGGTGCGAGATTTGGAAACGATTCTCGAAACACTCGGCGATTACGCGGGCCGCACGAAAGATCTCGATGTATTGACCGAGTACGTCCGCAACGCGATGGGCCGAGCCATCTGCAAGCAGTACGTGGACGACCGCGACCGCCTGTGGGTGCTCACGCTCGATCCGGCGTTGGAAGACGTGATCAACGGTCATCTCGACCGCACCGATCGCGGCATCACCAACACCATGCCGCCGCAGACGGCGCAGGCGATCGTGAAGCAGGTTTCCGACAAGGCGACCGAACTCACGCAGACCGGCCGCAACGCGGTGGTGCTGTGCAGCCCGCAGATTCGGTCGAGCCTGCGGAAGATGATCGAGCCTTCCATGCCGCACGTGGCGGTACTGGCATTTAACGAAGTTTCGCCCGAGGTCACGGTGGAAGCCGTGGCCCTGATTGGTTTGAACGGGTAGACGAAAGGGGCCGGCCAAGAGCCGGCACGTGGTATGAATCTTCAAACGTTTAAAGCGCCGACGATGGCCATGGCGCTGCAGCAGGTCAAATCAGCGATGGGGTCGGAGGCGGTCATTCTCCACACGCGCAGCTACTCGACGCGGCAATGGCTTGGCCTGCGCCGCCGCGAGATGGTGGAGATCACCGCCGGCAAAGGCGTGAACGTGATGGCTCGCACGGTGAAGCGCGAGCCTAAGTCTGCACCGTTTTCCAACGGCTACACGCGCACGACGCTGCCCAAGCCGCAAATCGCCGTCCCATCATCGCCGATGCAAAACAGCAAAAAGCTGCTCGAAAGTCCTGCGGCCGGCAGCGCGATCATGCTCAGCATTTCGCAGGAGATGACTTCACTCAAAACGATGGTGACAGACCTTGTCCGCCAGGCCAATCACCAGAAGGCACCGCACGTTCCGGAAGATTTGTTCGAGTATTACCAGCAGTTGATCCAAAGCCAGGTGGCGGACGAACTGGCGGCGGAGATGGTTTCGACGCTGCAGAAAAATCTTCGGCCGGAGCATTTGGCCCAGCCCGCTTTCGTCCGCGAGAAACTGGCCGAGCAGTTGGAAAAGATGATTCCCTCCGCCGGCGCGATCTGCCGGACCAAAACCGTCGGCCCACATGTCGTCGCGCTCATCGGCCCGACGGGCGTCGGCAAAACCACCACCATCGCCAAGCTCGCCGCGAATTTGAAGCTCCGCGACAAGCACCGCGTCGGCCTGATCACGCTCGACACTTACCGGATTGCCGCCGTCGATCAACTGAAGAAATACGCCGACATCATCGGCTCGCCGCTTCGGGTGGTGAATACGACGGATGATCTTCGCGAGGCGATAAAGTCGATGGCGGATTGCGAGTACGTGCTGATCGACACCGCCGGCCGAAGTCCGAAAGACACGATGAAACTCAACGAGCTGAAAGGCTTCCTCGAAGCCGCGTCGCCGGATGAAGTGCACTTGGTGTTGTCTACCACCGCTTCGCCGTCGTGCATTCAGCTGGCGATCGATCGCTTCAGCGACGTGCGCGTCGACAAGATCATCTTCACCAAGCTGGATGAAGCCGCCCACGTGGGCGTGGTGCTGAACGTGATTCGCAAGGTGAACAAGAGCCTCAGCTACGTGACCACCGGCCAGGACGTGCCGAACGATATTGAAGTAGGCAGAGGTAAGAAACTCGCGCAGCTGATCCTGGGCAGCCAATTGTTGTAACCGAATGCAACGCGGGCATCGCCCGCCGTACAAACGAGATATTTATGTCACTCATGATCGACCAAGCCACGCAACTCCGCTCGATGGTGAACCGCCGACACCGCGCCAGCGTCATCGCCGTCACCAGCGGCAAGGGCGGTGTGGGCAAGAGCAATATCGCCGTCAATCTCGCGATCAAGCTTTCGATGGCCGGCAAAGATGTCGTGCTGCTCGATGCGGATTTGGGATTGGCCAATGCCGACGTGCTCTGCAACATTGAGCTACCGGCGAATCTTTCGCACGTGATCGCGCGGAAGAAAGAATTGGCCGACGTGATGGTGAAAGGCCCCGGCGGGTTCAGGCTTATCGGCGGGGCATCGGGCCTGGCGCGAATGGCGGATCTGACCGATCTCGATCGCCAGCGGCTAATTTCTTCGCTTGCGGAGCTTGAAGAGCAGACCGACATCATCCTGATCGACACCGGCGCGGGAATCAGCCCGAACGTGCTCAGCTTCACCAAGGCCGCCGATCATGTGCTCGTCGTCACCACGCCCGAGCCGACGGCGATCACCGACGCGTACGCGGTCATCAAGGTCATCAGCCGAGAGGACGCGAACCGGCGGGTGAGCCTGCTGGTCAACCAGGCCAGAACGCCGGCTGAGGCGCGAGTGGTGTATGAACGTATCGCCAAGGTCGCCAAACAGTTTTTGGGCGTGACATTGTTCGATGCCGGCTATGTTTCGTACGACGAGCAAGTCAGCAACGCCGTCCGCCGGCGGGCGCCGTTCGTCATCGGCGCCCCGAAATGCCCCGCCAGCCTCTGCATTAACCAGTTGGCAATGCGGCTGGAGCAGGGCGTAGCGATCTCACAAAGTCACGGCGGGTTTTTCAACCGAATGAGCCGGTGGTTTAGGAAATGAAAGGAAGGACTTAGGACTGAGGACTGAGGACTTAGTGAAGACAAAATCTACATTCACTAAGTCCTAAGTCCTCGGTCCTAAGTCCTACGAATGCCCCAACGCGTCGCCGCCATTCTCTCGATCATCGTCTTCGCCATGTGCCTTGTGGGCGGGCTGCAGGCGGATAATACGTTTACCACCACCGTCTCACGGGCGCTGGTGGCGATGCTCGGCACGTTCGTCATTGGCCTGATCGTCGGCGGGATGGCGCAGAAGATGTTGAGCGAGAACGTGGCGATGACCGAAAAAAAATCGAAAGATTTACCGGCGAAAACAGAACCGAAAGGCCGATAACGTGAAGTGGCAGGTTCGCCCTGCGAAGTTGCTGGTGTGGAGCGGCATTTTTTACGCTCGCACGGAAATTGAATTCATTTATCGGTTGAGTCGCAACGTGTCTTCGCGTAAGTTACTTACGCCACGTCGCAATGTACCGCACTGCAGACCAGGCACGGATGCATCGTTCGTCCCAAGGACCGGGAGATCACATGGCCAAGACCGTTCAGAAGCCGGATATCAAAGACGTTTGGATCGAATACAAAAAGACAGGCACCGAAGAACTTCGGAATGCCCTGATGGTGAACTACCTTCACCTCGTTCGCTACAACGCCGAACGAATTCACGTCAAACTACCCGATGAAGTTGAACTCGATGATTTAATGTCGGCCGGCATTTTCGGGCTGATGGATGCGATCGCCGCGTTCGACATGGAGCGCGGCGTGAAGTTTGAAACGTACTGCGCGCCGCGAATCCGCGGCGCCATCCTCGACGAGCTCCGCTCGATGGACTGGGTGCCTCGCCTCGTCCGCAGCCGATCGCACAAGCTCGACGGCGCGAGCAAGCAGCTCGAAGTAGAGCTCGGCCGAGCGCCGACCAACGACGAAATCGCCAAGCGCCTCAAAGTGCCGATGGCGGAATTCGAAAAGATGGCGAAAGACGCGTCGGCCGTTGGCGTCGTCTCGCTCAGCCGCAAGTGGTTTGAAACCGACAGCAACAAGGACGTCCGCGAGATCGACGTGCTGGAAGACAAGCGCGGGGCCGACCCCGTCCGCGAGATTCAACGAAAAGATCTGAAAGAGCTGATCACCAAGGGCCTGAGTCGGGCCGAGCGGCTCATCATTATCCTCTACTACTTTGAGGAAATGACGATGAAGGAAATCGGCGCGACGCTCGACCTGAGCGAAAGCCGCGTGAGCCAGATGCACAGCAGCATCCTCGCGCGACTCAAAGCCCAGATGGCGGATCGTCGCAAGGAATTCCACCAGGCGACTGCGGTTTAATAAAATCGCTCGATAGCGTTCTTCATCGGTTCGTCCCGCTTCAGCAGGACGGAAAAAGATCACCCACGCACACGCGAAAAATTCGCGTCCCGTCGTCCAGTTCCACAAAAATCGACGCCCTCGTACACTCCCCCGTTGGCGCACCGCCCGATTTCCCGTATTCATCCAATCCGGAACCGCCCGTTGTCAGGTGAAACATGGATATGAGTCGTGCCCTTGGCTGGAGTGCTACCGGCGAAACCCGGACCGCCGATGAGCAGCGTCGTCGGCTGCGGAAAGTGAACCTTCAACTCCGCTCGCAGGGATTCACCGTCGATGGATTAGGCGATTCCGAATTGTCCGACGTCGCCGACGGATTGCTCGCCAGCTATCGTGAAAAAACACGCCTTCTGGCAGAGCACCATTGCCCGGCCGATCGGCGGATCGAAAATTTCCTCGCCCATCACTTCGCCGACCTGAAACTTTCCTGGCGCATGCGCCTGCCCGACCAGACCGTCGTTCTCGAAGAGCACGGCATCGCGCGCGAACTTTCCTTGCCGCTCAATGGCGATTCGTTCACCAGCCCGCTGCTCACCAGCTACCGCGTTTGCAACGGCGTCCTTCACAACCCCAAGAGCGACCGACGAACCACCGAAGGAACGTTTCACGTTACCGAGGGCGGCCTGCCCGTGCCGGGCGATAAGCGGGCCGTTCCCAAGCGAACTTTCGCCGAGCTTTTCTACCACGCCATTCACCCGCCGCAGGAGTTGATGACCCTGCCGTTCACCGGCACGCAGACCGATCCTGCCAAAACGTTCGTCTCCCTGCTGCTCCGCCCGATCGTTTGCCCGGAAGTATCCGGCGTCTGCAAAGAAAAGACGATGGAAGTGCGATTCTTCGCGCCCGGCTCGCTGGTGAGCAACTTGGATTTCGTCGAATCCATCTTCGGCAACGCCGGCGATCCTTACCTGCCGCAGAATGATGCGGGGTTGGACGTTGAACACTGGGTCGGCGTGACAGGCTGTGTGATTCTCGCGCCGCAACTCATCGAGCTGACGAAAAAACAGGTCGGCCTGCCGCATTCCGATCACGCCACCGATCGCCAGCGTCGCGACAAGATGTGCTACCGCGACGAGAACGAAAAATACAACGACGGCGTGCCCTTCAAGCTCACCTGCCGCACGCGGGCGGGCGTGATCGTCACGCTCATCGCTGACAACTACTACGGCTACTGCAAGAAGGAAGTGAAAACGCAGATCAGCTACGCCGCCAATCTCTTCGGCAACGTGGAGGAAGAACACGCCGGCGGGGCGCTGGCGTTCACCAGCTATGCCTTCGGCGACAATTTCGTCTCCGATTCCCGCCGCAGCAATGGTCGCGTGTTTGCGGAGGTGGTGAAGGATTACAAGTCGATCATGTCGGTTCAGCCGGAAGGGTACGGCATTGATAAGCAGTGGCCGGACCTGATTTACATTCCTGAAGAGAGCCGTGCGAGCGTGCTGACGCAAGCCGTGAGCTGGACGCAGGCCGGCGTTGAGCGGTCGATCCCGATGATGCCCGGCAAAATCTACATGACGCCCAGCGGCTTTAAGCTGCGGCTGGAGAAGCACCCCGGCGCGCCAAGCTGGCGGATCATCGGCACCGTCGGCGAAGGAACGTTCTGCCACAAGCCCTGCACCGTCAGCGGCGGCGGGAAGAGCGAAATCAGCAAATCCATCGGCGACTACATGCTCTACGGCCCGATCTTCGTGGCCGACATTGAAAAAGACATGGCGGTCATCGATGAGATTTTTAAGAAGGATTATTACAACCGCTGGAAGACGGTCGATATCGCCAAAGCCAAAGGCGGCACGGGTAAGAGCCGGTTGATTCTCAGCCCGCAGCGGTCGCTCGGCAGCGTGATCAAACTGCTCACGCCCAGCAGCGAATACACGGATGGGTACAACGCCTGGCTCGCGAGCCTGCCGAACTACATCTACCCGATGGTCTTCATCATCAAGCGATTCTACCGGCCGGAATGGTCGGAGAATTGGCGCGACTACTTCGGCGTGGACATCGTCAACGGCTTCCCCGGCCACGAGCTGAAATTCGGCGACCGGCAACTCGTCGGCACGTACCTCCGCGTCGGGCTTAGCCCGACGGGCGCGTGGCGCACCTACAAACTCCGCCAGGATTTCGCGGCGGCGATGAAGATTCAAACGGAAGACGATATCTCCGCATCGGTTGTCGTGCCGCGGAAAAAATTATCGCACCTGAGCACCGCGCAACAGGCGGACAGCTCGAAGTTCGTCATCAACTGCGAGTACCGCCTTTTCCAACGGCCGGATGACGCGGTGCATCGCGGTTTGGATAAGCAGACTGAAATCGACTTGTCGCGGTCGGACAATTTCATCTCCAACTTCGAGCCGCTGGATGCGAAGAAGGTGCAGGAGATGGTCGCCCGCGTGACCAAGTTCGACCAGTACACGCCGCCGATGCGGAACATCCTGCGCAAGACGGCGGCGGCGGGGGAAGGATTCGTCGTCTCGTCGTCCGAACCGCGAATCGTCGACGGCAAGCCGAGCAAAAACCCGCGATACCTGCAGAATCGGCCCGACCTGGTCACGCCGTTCAATCGCTATGTGGCCGAGCAGGGCATTCGCCTGTATCGCGCTGTGCCGATGAAAAAACCAGTGCTGACGCCGGTCGATTCGGTTCTGATCGGCCGGCGGAACAACCCCGCGGAGCCGGCGGCGGGGATTCGCGGGCTGGCGATTTACAACCCGATCCACTACCAGGAACTGCCCGAGCTGTTCATGGATTTCGTCTGCTCCCTCACCGGCAAAAGCCCGAGCACCACCGGCGCCGGCAGCGAAGGCGCACTCACCAAGGGCCCGTTCAACGCAGTGCGGCAGATCGTCGACCTGAACAACGCGCTCGTGAGCTACATCCTCACCGGGCTTGGCGGATTTTCGACGTCGGCCGGTTACGTCGGGCCGAATTTCCGCGTCGATCATGACATCAGTTTGATGGTGCCCGAGTTGTGGTGCCGCCTGACACCGGAAGAGCGCGACCCGAAAAAGATGATCGCGGCCGGCTATCTCGAGCCGCTGAAGGATTTCACGCACGCCGGCGAAAAAATCCTCGCCAGCCGGCTCGGATATCGCATCACCGCCGAGTTCGTACGGGCGTACTTCGGGCGGCTGTTCGATAATCCATCGAAAGTGTTCGAAGAAGCAATACTCCGCCCGGAACTGCAGGACCGCGCGCAGTTCATCGACGGCATCAAAAATATCACCGAGGCCCAGCATCGCGTGGCCAGTGAATACCTCGCACACGGCAGCATCGACGACGCCTGCCCGCCGCTTAAGGCGCTACTCACCATCATGGCCACCGGCTCGTTCGAAGGAAAAGACATTCACGACCCGGCCATTCGCGCTCTGTTCACGCGCGATTACCTGCTCAAGAGCGACTGGTATCACGCCCGCCTGAAGGCCAAGCAGCAGGCCGATATCACGCTCTGGAAGCGTCACCTCTCGTACATCGAGCACTGCCTGGTGCTGCCGGTGTATCGAGAGTTGCTGGGGCTGGAGTTGGCGAGTCGCAAGGCGATCGTGAATGAAGAGCTCGATCGTGCGATGAGCGATTCGTACGCGGCGGATTTGGTGGGGTCGCTGGGGCTAGATCCGAGCCTTGAGGTGTAGGAGAACGCGGACGGATCCAGGGCGTTGCAACTTCACCTGAAGTGATCACTTGCCCAACAGCACGCGTTCGACGAATCCCGTGTCCACATCGCCGGACCGGAATTCCTTGTTATCCATGATCTTCAAATGCAGCGGGATCGTCGTCTTGATCGGCGCGATGTGGAACTCGCTCAGCGCCCGCTTCATCGCGGCGATCGCTTCCTCTCGCGTGTTGCGATGCACGATCAGCTTGCCGATCATGCTGTCGTAGTTCGGCGGGATGCGGTAACCCGCGTAGGCGTGGCTGTCGAGCCGCACACCGGGACCGCCGGGGCTGCGGTATTCTTCGATTAATCCCGGGAATGGCGCAAAGTTTCTCGCCGGATCCTCGGCGTTGATGCGGCACTCAATGGCGTGGCCGCGCTGGATCACTTCCTTCTGCGTGAAGCTCAGCTTCTCGCCGGCGGCGACGCGGATTTGCTCCTTGATCAAGTCAATGCCGGTCACCATTTCCGTCACCGGATGTTCGACTTGGATGCGCGCGTTCACTTCAAGAATGTAGTAATTCAGCTTCTTGTCGACGAGGAACTCCACGGTGCCGGCGTTGTAGTACTTGGCCGTCTTGATCAGTCGCACGGCGGCGGCGCAGAGCTCTTCGCGGATCTTCGGCGTGAGCACCGGCGACGGGGATTCTTCCACCAGCTTCTGGTGGCGGCGCTGCATCGAGCAATCGCGCTCCCACAGATGAACGGCGTTGCCGTGCATGTCGGCGATCACCTGCACCTCAACGTGCCGGCCGTACTCGACGTATTTTTCGATGTAGACGGTGCTGTCCTTGAACGCATTCTCCGCCTCGGCCTGCGCTTGCTTCAAACCCGCTCGCAGCGAAACGTCATTGTGCGCCACGCGCATCCCGCGCCCGCCGCCACCCGCGGCGGCTTTGATGATGACCGGGTAGCCGATCTTCTCGGCGACTTTGAGCGCTTCCTTTTCGTCATCCACAGCGCCGTCGGAGCCCGGCACGGTCGGCACTTTGGCTTTCTTCGCCAGATTCTTGCACTGCACCTTGTCGCCCAGCGCCAGCATGGCGGCAACGGGCGGGCCGATGAATTCGATCTTGCAGCTGCGGCAGATTTCCGCGAAGTGGTGCTTCTCGCTCAAGAAACCGTAGCCGGGATGGATCGCCTGCACGTCGGCAATCTCCGCGGCGGAAATGATGCGCGGAATGTTGAGGTACGACTCAGCCGGCGGCGCGTCGCCGATGCAGATCGCCTGGTCGGCGAGCTTGAGGTACGCAGCGTCCTTGTCGGCGGTGGAGTACACCACGGCCGTTTGAATGCTTAGCTCGCGGCAGGCGCGGATGATCCGCAGGGCAATTTCACCGCGATTGGCGATCAGGATCTTCGAAAACATTCGGTCAACTTTCTTGTTGCTTTGGAGTCAGGAAAGACAAGTGGTGTGCTGCATGGACAAGGATAAAGCGACGGTATTTCTCGGTCGTTACAGCACCGAACGGTCCCGCGTTCACGTGCGACGCCTTGTACGCCGCGAGCTTTTTCAGATTCGCGATCAGCTCATCGACTTTTTCCGGCCCGACGTTCGCGGGCGGGCGCATCGGCGGGGGCGATTCGCCGGGCTGTTGCGGCCAGCCGTGAGCGACGACGTTCTCCAGGAATCCCTGCATCTGCTTCTGCTCGGGCGATACGTCGAGCGTCGCCGGCGACGCCTGCGGGTGCGAGATCGGAAAGCCGATGTGAAACGCGATCTGCGGCAGCGACCAGTTGCCCGTCTGCAGATAGCCGCGACGCAGTGACTCGATTTCCGCGATCGCGTCGGCTTCAGCGGCGAAATTAAGCGTGCGGTGGTCGGCCATGGTTCACCTTACGGCTTGACGTAATAAAGCGGCTGGCCGAACTCCACGGTCTGGCCGTTCGTGCAAAGCACCCTGGCGATCGTGCCGCGCATCTCGGCTTTGATGTTGTTGAAGACTTTCATCGCCTCGATGATGCAGACGTCGGTGTCTTCATCGATCGTGCTGCCGACGGAAACAAACGGCTTGGCATCGGGCGTGGCGGCTGCGTAGAACGTGCCGACCATCGGGCTCTTGATCGCGATCAGCCCTGCGTTTTCATCGACGGGCGCTGCCGGCTTCGCAGCGCTCGAACTTGCCGGTGCGCTTGCCGAGGCGGCCTGCGAAACCGCAAGCGGCGGGGCGGCGGCGTAAGTCACCTCGGCTGCGCCGCGCTTCAGGATGACGCGCTTCTCGCCGTCGCGAACGTCCACCGTGTTCAGATCATTCGCCGCCATCAGTTGCACGATCTGCTCGAGCAGGGTTACGTCCATCGGGCTGCCCGATGTTTTGATGCTCGGCGAAGGCTTGGCGGCCTTCTTCCCTTTGCTTTTTTCTTTCAAGGCAAACCTCGGTTGAATTCTTAGATTGACAGCCGCCCGCCCTCGAGTGATTTATCGAGGTGGGTCAGCACTTCACATCCGGTGCTCGTGATGAGCACGTCGTCTTCGATCCGCACACCGCCCAGGCCGGGCAGATAAATCCCAGGCTCCACTGTCACGATATGGCCCGGCTGCAGCAGCTCGCCTTCGCCTTGCTTGCGAAGCGTCGGCTGTTCGTGAATGTCGCGCCCGATGCCGTGCCCCAGCCCGTGGCCGAAGTATTGACCGTAACCGGCTTTTTCGATGATGCTTCGCGCGGCCGTATCGACCACCTTGCTGTTCACGCCCGGTTCGATCGCCGCGATCGCCGCCAGCTGCGCTTCCAGGCAAACCTTGTAAATCTCTTCCAGCTTCGCCGGCAGTTTGCCGATCGAAAAAGTCCGCGTGATGTCGCTGCAGTAGCCCTGGTAGCGGGCTCCGTAATCGATGAGCAGGAACGTATCGTTTTTGATCGCAATATCCGCCGGCCGATAGTGCGGCAGCGAACTCGCCGGGCCGGTGGCAATGATCGGCTCGAAGCTCGCGTCGCTCGCGCCGCGGCGGCGCATCTCGAACGTCAGCAGCCCGGCGATGTAATTTTCCGTCCGCCCGGCCTTGATCTCCGGCTTGGTGGCGATCAGCGCCTCCTCCGCCACGCGGATCGCTTCCCGGATGATGCCGATCTCCACCTCGTCCTTGACCTTGCGGACGTTGACCATCAACTCCTCGCCGTGCAGCGTGGCGGGGATTTTCTTCTCCTCAAGCGTTTTGCGGAGTGATTCCACCTGCCCGTACATCGTGAAGTTCGATTCAAAGCCGACTTTGCTCGCTTTGACCTCCACCAGCGCCGCCGCCAGTGCGTCAGACATCTTGCCTTCACGCATCACGGTTTTAAGCCACGGCGCTTCAATCTGCGACTGCTCGGTGTATCGGAAATCGGTGACGAGGATGAATTGATCAGCCGTCAGAACGCCGATTGAATCATGCCCGGTAAAGTCGGTGAGGTACGCCAGATCGGCCGGGTGAGTGAGCAGGAGCGCATCCAACCCGCGCGAGATGATCGCGTTGCGGACGGTCTCCTGTCGAGCCGAAAGATACGGCTTGACCTTACTAGTTTTAGCGGCCGGTGCGGTCATGGGTAAGGGTTGCAAAGCCTAATCCAAGCGGGAGTTGTCGTCAACGAAACGGGCGGTTTCGAACGGGCCGAGGCAGGATGGGGGATTTGGCGCTGGCGACGCCTAAAACGGCGTGAACCACACCGGCTGCGGATGGCCCTTCGGCTTGCGGGGCGTCTTCAGTCGCTGCACGTCCGCCAAGTGCCAGTGGAAGTAGCCGGCGGTCGATCCTTCGCCGGGGGTGACTTTCTCGATCACCGCCGACCCGACGATCACGCCCGTCGGCAGCTCGCCCGGGAACAGCCGCAGCGCGTTGGCGAGTTCGATCATCCACGGCGGCGGCGGGTTCTCCGGCAGCGACAGATTGTCCGACGAATACCTTCGCCCCCCGGCAGAGGGCAGTGTGAGGGTCTTCGGCAGGGTGAGGGCTCTTCCTTTTGAAGCGTAGAGATAAAACCGCTCCCCGACGATCCTCGTCGGCCGACTGCGATACTCGATCCGCTTGACCCCCCGCAGGATCAACTCGACGTACGGTTGTCTGATCGAAAGCGCCAGCATCACTCTGGATATCGGCTATTCAGCACCCTGAGCTTGCCGAAGAGGCCGGATCGACGCGGGGCCGGAATTGAGTGATGTCCCCTTATCCCCCTTAGTCTTTCCGGCTTTCCAGGAAAAACGACTGAAGCCGACTTTGTTCATCATAACGTAGGTTGAGGATATACACGCGTTCCGTTGGTGATATGTCGCCCCAAAAATGTCCCAAGGGGATGAGGCAGAAGGCCCACCAATTATACGACCGGTAGGTCGAACGCTCGACTGAGCCGTCTTGGAAGACCTGATCAGGTTCACCAAGTTTGGCATGTATCGTTTTGCGCTCAGTTCCCGGCTGAAGAAGTCGGTCTGGCTCTGTCGATTTCGCCAAACTCCGAACATCAACATTTGGACCGGAAGAATCACGCTCGATTCGTCCGGGCGTCGGTAATGCGACGCAGCCCCCGCTGCAAATTGCCGCGATGCAAAGGGCGAGCGAGATTGGCAGGGTTCGGGTGTTCAAGTGAGGACGTCAGGGAAAACAAAGGGGACATTTCTGATTGGGGAAAACAAAGGGGACATTTCTGATTGAAATGAGAAATGTCCCTTTATCCATCCCCCCTTTATCCATCCCTGGTTATATGGCCCGAATGACGATAACCACTGAGGAACCTATGGCAATGGCAATCACAACCAAGAGTAGCCACCGCTGAGACTTCGGCAATTCGCCAGCTGGCGTTCGATGCCCCCGAAGTATTGCAAGCAACGCCGCCGCGAGTAAAACGCCCGCGAGAATAATTGAGAGCGGCAGTGACTTACTCTGGATCTGTTGCCAGAGTGTCTTCTCCGGATCTGCCTGTGCGAGTATGAGCAAGAGCGTCTTGGCCATATAACCAGTATTATATGGTCACCAACCAGAGAACACATTGCCCCCGGTTAGACCATTCTTGATCGTAACACTCTAACGCCATCCCAGTTAAACGCCAGAATCTTCTTGTATTAGGAAAAGTAATTCGGGTATGTTGTTAGGAAACTGATAGGGGTCATCATGAAGCTTCTAGGGAAAACAAAGGGGGGAAAACAAAGGGGACATTTCTGATTGAAATGAGAAATGTCCCTTTATCCATCCTGATTGAAATGAGAAATGTCCCTTTATCCATCCCCTTTATCCATCCGAAATGAGAAATGTCCCTTTATCCATCCCCCGGTCTACTGCATCGGTGGGTTATCTGCCCGCCGAATTGCCGTAGGCGCGGCGAGCGCGAAACTGTCTGATGAATCGCAATACACCAATACAAACGAATGCCAAAGTTGCGGCGGCTGTAAGTTCAACGCCGCCGCGCATTCCGTTCGTCAGAAAGAAGCTGATGACGAACACAATTATCGCGCCCAGCAGCATCGCCCATCCCGAAAACTGTGCGCGAACATCTGCGAACGGACTAAGCAGACCATCCTCATCTCGACGACAATTCCTCAGACGCAGACCTCTCCCCGTTGCCGGACAAAAATAGGCATAAACCAAGCCGGGTGGGTCGAGGCGGTCGGTCGCGTAGTCCAAGGGCGTGGGCATGCGGGAAACCGAGGGCAGATAACCAGTATTATATGGTCACCAACCAGAGAACACATTGCCCCCGGTTAGACCATTCTTGATCGTAACACTCTAACGCCATCCCAGTTAAACGCCAGAATCTTCTTGTATTAGGAAAAGCAATTCGGGTATGTTGTTAGGAAATTGATAGGGGTCATCATGGGAGGGGATAAGGGAAAACAAAGGGGAAGGAAAACAAAGGGGACATCCCTGATTGAAATGAGAAATGTCCCTTTATCCATCCCCTTTATCCATCCCTGTCCCTCGTCCCCTCAAGGCGCATGCGGCTCGCTCGCGGGCGCATCCAAATGACTGGCAGGCGCATGCACGTCATTCGCAGGCGCATCCAAATGACTTGCAGGCGCATGCAAATGACTCGCAGGCGCGTGGAGGTGACGCGCAGGCGCGTGCAAGTCACGTCAAGGCGCATGCGGATCACTCCACGGCGCGTTGAAATCACAATATTCCGCGTCATCTCGTTAAGCCGCTCACTCATCCCGCCGATGCACTGGGTAACGCGGGCGTGTGGCGGAACGGTTCCACCCACAGCACCGCGAGATTTTCAGATACAGGAGATCATTATGATCCCGCTGAAAGACTCTCTGCTGGTGCCGTATGTGGAAAACTTCACCACGCGCATTCAGGCGAGTCCGGCTACGTTCGGGTTGGTGGCTGGGCAAGGGGCGGAGTTGTACAGCCGCAAGCAGGCGTTTGTTAACGCGTATAACGCGATGATGAACGCACGGGCGGATGGCACGCGCTCGGAAGCGCTGACCGTGACCAAGAACACCAAGAAGACAGCCGTCGTGAGCTATGCTCGCGAGTTGTACGCGCTGATCTCTGCGAACAATTCCGTCAGCCACACCGACAAGACGCTGGTGGGCGTGCATGTTCGCGGCGCGGGGCCGACGCCGGTGCCGGCTCCGACGGTGCGGCCTGGCATGATCGTCAGCTCGGTCGTCGGGCGGACGGTATCGACGACGATTCACGAGAGCGCGACGTCGGCCAATCGTCGCAAACCTGCCGGCGCGGTGCAGGCGTACGTGTACTGGTTTGCGGGCGAGGATTATCCGTCGGACCCGACGGGTTGGCAGTTTGCCGGCCCGGCGAACAAAGCCGACTTCCAATTCACCCTGCCGAACACGGTGGCGAACGGCTCGCAGGTGTGGATCTGCGCCGCGTGGGTTTCGCGCAAAGGCGATACCGGCCCGGCGAGTGTGCCGATCAGCACGAACGTGCAGGGCGGCGGAGCGGCGTCGGCGCAAGGCGAGTTGAAGATCGCAGCGTAGCGGCATGACTGACGGCCGAGTGCTGAGGACTGAGTCCAAGGCACTCGGCCGGGTCGGTTTTGTACGGTGCGCCTTGGCGGGCCGGTTACCTCTGCGAAGGGTGGACAGGAATAACCGGTCCGACAAGGCGGACCCTACATGGGTGGTTCACGTCACGGGAGTTGGAACATGAATACGCTGACCTCAGTCCTCGTGCCTCAGTCCTCGCCGCAGGCGTTGCCGCTGCCGAGCGTGCCGATCACGATCAGGCCGGGCGTGATGAGCGATATTCCGTTCATGGATTCGCTGCAGAAGCTGCATACGAAGCAAGTCGGCTGGATGCCGACGGCGCAGTTTGAAGGGAAGATCAAGCTGGGGCATGTGCTGGTGGCTGAAGCGATCGGGGAAATGCAAAATGCAGAATGCAAAATGCAAAATGAAGAGAAGTCAGACCTATCTTCCAATTTGCAATTTGCATTTCGCAATTTGCAATCTCCCACCCCAGTGGGCTACCTCATCGGCAACGATCAATATTTTAAGCGCGATGACGTTGGCATCATTTATCAGATGAACGTGCTGCCAGGCAGGCAGCGGGGGTTGGTCGGGGCATCATTGCTCAAGGCGCAGTTCGAGCGGAGTGCGTACGGGTGCAAGCTGTACTGCTGCTGGTGCGCGCAGGACATCGCAGCGAATAAATTCTGGGAAGCGATGGGATTCGTGCCGCTGGCGTTTCGGGCGGGGAGCGAGAAGAAGAGTCGGACGCATATCTTCTGGCAGAAGCGGATTCGGCAAGGCGACGAGACCACGCCGTGGTGGTTCCCCGCGAAGACGGCGGGCGGGAGCATTCGCGAGGATCGCATCGTCCTGCCGATCCCGCCGGGCACGCACTGGAGCGACGCCAAGCCGATGATTCTGCCCAGCCAGTCAGCGGTGAACGAAGTGAACGGCGATGCCTTGGCAGAAAGTAGGGTCCGCCTTGGCGGGCCGGTTACGCCGTCGGAGGATCGAAAGGCAATAACCGGTCCGCCCAGGCGCACCCTACAGAAGACAAAACCGGCGGCACTGCCCCCGCCCGTGCGTCGCAACGGGTTGATGTTCGACATCCCCAAGCAAGGCGAACCACTACCCGAAGCCAAGCCCGCGAAGGCGGCCAAGCCGAAGGCGGAGCGAGTCAAACGCGTCTGCGATCCACGGCTGGTGAGTGCGGCGAGAGAGCTGCGCGATCGATGGTTGGAGCAGATCAACGCCGCGCCGCTGATCGGGTGCGGCAAATACGACGTGCGACGGCGGATCGAGAGCGATCAGGCGATACCCGCGCCACTGCCGGGCGGAATCGCGGGACGGATGCTGCCCTCGCCGATCGCGGCGTGATTGAAATGACCGGTGTTTGACTTCCGGCGAATCGATTGTAAGGTTATTGGCGATGGCCCACACGAGCGGCAAGTTTGGCTTCTGGTTTAGCGGATACTTTTATCCGTCCGGAGCAACTCTGTCCTGAGCCTGCCGAACTAATCGGAATTTTCACAAGCCTCAGGACAATCGTCCTGAGGCTTTTTTCGTTTGATTGGAGTGGCCCATGCGTTATTGGCGATTCATTACTGGAGGTGTGCTGTGATCGTAGTCATGAAACAAGGGTCGACGCAGAAGCAGGTCGATCACGTCATCAAACTGGTGCGCGAAATGGGACTTAAAGATCACGTCATCGTCGGCGAAGAGCGAACGGTGGTGGCTGTCATCGGCAATGACCGCTTCAAGGACAAATCCGCACTGGAAACCTCCGAAGGCGTGGACAGTGTCGTGCCGATCCTAAGGCCGTACAAAATGGCTTCGTCGGAAGTGAAGAAAGAGCGCACGGTGGTGAAAATCGGCACGGCAGGCAGCATCGGCGGGACGAAGATCGGCGTGATCGCGGGGCCGTGCTCCGTGGAGAGTAAGCAGTCGATCATCGAGATCGCGCACATGATGAAGGAGTCCGGCGCGATCGGCCTGCGCGGCGGGGCGTTCAAGCCGCGAACCAATCCGTACAGCTTCCAAGGCATGGGCGAGGAAGGGCTGAAATACCTGGCCGCCGCGCGCGACGCGACGGGGCTGGCGATCGTGACGGAAGTCATGAGCATCGAGCAGGTGGAGATGGTCTGCGAATACGCCGACGTGCTGCAGATCGGCGCGCGGAACATGCAGAACTTCAACCTGCTGAGCAAAGTCGGCGAGGCCCGCAAGCCGGTGCTGCTTAAGCGTGGATTGAGCGCGACGCTCGAAGAATTCCTTCTGGCGGCTGAGTACATCATGGCCCGCGGGAATACGCAGGTGATCTTGTGCGAGCGCGGCATTCGCACGTTCGAGGATTATGTCCGCAACACGCTGCCGCTGGCGATCGTGCCGGAACTGCAGCGGCTGAGCCACCTGCCGGTGGTAGTCGACCCGAGCCACGGCACGGGCAAGAGCCACCTGGTGGCGCCGATGTGTAAAGCGTCGGTCGCGGCCGGCTGCGACGGGCTGATCGTGGAGACGCACGCCGACCCGGAACACGCACTGACCGACGGCGCCCAGTCGCTCACGCCGGCGGCGTTCAAAGAGATGATGGCGGCGACGAAGCGCGTGGCGCTGGCGGTTGATCGGACGATGTAGGAAAGGTTCGCCGCGCATCGGCATCAAGCAGAGGGAATGAACACAGAGACACAGAGGCACAGAGAAGAAAAAATCTAGATTTCACTTCTTTCCTCTCTGTGTCTCTGTGCCTCTGTGTTCATCTTTCCTCGTCTGGGGGAAATCAAAATGGCCCCGATTTTAATCGACGTGCCGATGCCGATCGTCACCCGCCGGCTTGTGATCCGCGAGCCGCGCGTCGGGGACGGCGCGATCGTCAACCAAGCCGTGACGGAGTCGTTCGAGGCGCTGCATCAATGGATGCCGTGGGCCAAAACGCTGCCGACGCCGGAGGACACTGAAAAATACATGCGCGAGAGCGCCGCGGCATTCCTTTCCCGCACGTTGCTCCATATGAATCTTTGGAGCGCCGACGATGCCCGCTTCGTCGGCTCCACCGGTTTACGCGTGCATAGTTGGTCACCGGTGGTGTTTGAGATCGGCTACTGGATCCGCACCAGCGACGCCCGCAAGGGGCTGATGACCGAGGCGACGATCGCCGTGGCGGAATACGCATTCAGCGTGCTCAAGGCCGATCGCGTTATTATCAAGTGCGACGAAGAAAATATCGCCAGCGCCCGCGTCGCGGAAAAGGCCGGTTTCACGTTGGAAGGCGTGATGCGGCACGATTCGTACAACACCGCCGGTCAACTTCGATCGACCAAGCTCTACGCGCGGACGTGAGAGTCCAGTATTCTCCGTCGATCGTGAAACAGACGTTCAAGCGATTCATCGACTTCCTGGCCGGCCACGGCGCGGGAATGCTCGCGGCGATGCTGCTGATGATCCTCGGCACGCTGGCGTTCATCGCGATCACCAACTACGTCAGCTCCGGCCGGGCGAATCATTTCGATCGGCGGGTGATCACCTATTTCCGCGACCATCACGGGCCGGGCATTGTGGAAGACATCGCGACCGACATCACCGCCATGGGCGGGCCCGGCTGCTGGCTGCTCGTCACCGCGATGATCAGCGGCTACCTGGTCGTCGAGCACCGCTACTACACCGCGGCGTGGCTCGTCGCGACGGTGACCAGCGGCGCGGTCCTCACGATTTTTCTCAAGGGCACGATCGACCGCGTGCCGCCCGGCAACATGCACGAGACGAATCCGATTCATTACTACCCAAGCTTTCCCAGCGGGCATTCGATGATGTCGGCGATGGTCTACCTCACGCTCGGCGTGATCCTCGCGCAGCTGGCGAATCGGCGGCGGACCAAGGCGTACATCCTGGTGATGGCCGGCCTGATCGTCTTCCTCGTCGGCGTGAGCCGTGTGTATCTCCGAATCCACTGGCCGACCGACGTACTGGCCGGCTGGGCGGCGGGGATCGTATGGGCGCTGCTCTGCTGGGTGGTCACGGAGCGATTGCGACAAGTCCGGCGCGAGCGAAAACTTTTACATCGAGTTCAATTATGAAAATCGGCACGTACTACTATCCCGAGCAATGGCCGCGCGAGCAGTGGGAGCGGGATTTTGATCGCATGGCCGCGATGGGAATGCAGATCGTTCACATGGGCGAGTTCGCGTGGGGCATGATCGAGCCGCGCGAAGGCGACTATCAGCTCGACTGGCTCAGCGAATGCGTAGAGATGGCGGCGAAGAGGAAGATGGCGGTCATTCTCTGCACGCCGACGGCGGTGTTGCCGATCTGGATGGTCGAAAAGCACCCCGATATTCTCTTCACCGGCCACCGCTTCGGCGGACGGCGGCACGGGAATCATCTGCATCCGGCGCTGCAGGATTATTCGCGAAAGGTCACGCAGGCAATGGCGGACCGCTTCGGCGATCACGTATCGGTCATCGGCTGGCAGATTGATAACGAACTCGCCGGGCCGTTCGATCAGAGCGCGACCACGCACGCGGCCTTCCGCGATTGGCTGCGCAGTAAGTACGGCACGATCGATCGCCTCAACGAAGCGTGGGGCACCGCCTTCTGGAACACGTTCTATACCGATTGGTCGCAGATTTTCTTCCCGCCGCAGCGCGATCCGGTTTACGCTAATCCGCACCAGTGCGTGGATGCGTCGCGGTTCTGGTCGTGGTCGTTCGCGCAGTACGTGAAATTGCAGGCCGACGTACTCAAGCCGAAGGTCGGCAAGCGATTTATCACCACCAACTTCATGAATCTGCACGCCGACTGCGACCCCGGCGATATGACGGACTCGCTCTCGCTCTTTTCGTGGGACGCGTACCCGGCCACGGGTTGGGACAAAAACCCGAAGGACGAAAATTTCCGCATCGCCTCGCCAACGGGCATGGGCTTCATGCACGATCTGATGGCCAGCTACACCGGTCGGTGGGCGTTGATGGAACTGCAGCCGGGCACGGTCAACTGGACGGGCGTGCCGATCCTCGTCTATCCCGGTGCGATTCGGTTATGGATTTGGACCGCCTTCGCGCACGGAGCGGAGTTCGTCACCACGTACCGATTCCGCCAGCCGAGGTTCGGCACGGAGCAGTTCCACCACGGACTGATCGAGCACGACGGCGTAACGCCCTCGCCCGGCGGGCGCGAATTCTCACTGGCTGCGAGCGAGATGAAGCGGCTTGACCACTCGCGCGTGCCGGCGATCAATGAGAAGATCGACCCGGAGCGCACCATCGGCCTGGTGTTTGATTTCGAGCAGATGTGGAGCCTCATCACCCAGCCGCAGGCGAAGGCGTGGAAATTCGCCGAGTTCATCCAGCGCTGGTACACCGCCGCGACGCGGGCGGGGCTCAATGTGCGGATCCTGCAGCCGAACGGCGAATGGCCGAGCGAGTTGAAGATGATCGTCGCGCCGGGGATTCAGATGATCGACGAAGCGCTCGTGAAACGCCTCGACGATTTCGCCACCGCCGGCGGGCATTTGGTGCTCACCTGTCGCTCGGGTTTGATGAATCGCGACGGCCATTTCTGGGAAGGCCTGACCGCCGAGCCGATCGTGGAATTGATCGGCGCGCGGATCGAAGCGTACGACAGCCTGCCGGAAGGCGCGACCGGGCAGGTCGAGGTGATCGATGCGGGCAAGCACGGCTGGAGCGTGTGGGGCGATCTGCTCTACGCCGAGGAGGGCACGAAGGTGATCGCCAAGTACGCCGACCAGTTTTATGCAGGCACCACCGCCGCCACGCAGAAAAAACACGGCGAGGGCCTGGTCACCTACAGCGGCGTGTACGGCGATCAATCGTACTTCGACGCGCTGCTGGTCAAGCTCACCAAACAAGGGGATTTCAAGACGACTTCGCTCCCGGAACGCGTCTGCGTCTACCAGCGCGGGCCGTATACGATCTGCCTGAATTACACGGATAAACCGATACTCGCTCCCGCGCCCCGCGGCGCGAAGTTCGTCATCGGCACCGCCAAAATGGAGCCGGCGGGCGTGGCGGTGTGGGAGTGAGTAGGACTTAGGTTCAAGGACTTAGGACTTAGTGAAAAAAAACGCGAATGTGATTTTCCTAAGTCCTAAGTCCTAAGCACTCTGCGAAGTCTCTTTCTTCGTCAACAGCGAGACAACTACGAGCACAGCAAACCCCAGCGGCACGGTCACAATCGCCGGCTGGCTGAAGGGCATGTAGCCGAGGCTTGTTGTGTAGCCGTAGACATTTTGAAACGCTTCCTTGGTGAACATCAACCACACCAGCGAGCTGACCGTGCCGATGACGATCGCTGAGACCATTCCCTGGCGCGTGGTGCGCTTCCAGAACAGCAGCATGACGATCGCGGGCAGATTCGCGCTGGCGGCGATGTTGAACGCCCAGCCGACGAGGAAACCCACGTTCAGCGAACGAAACAGGATCCCCAGGACGATTGCAATCAGACCGACGACGATCGCCGCGATTTTTGCCGCCCCAACTTTCGCGTGATCGGGCAGCTTGTGTCCCATTACCGATTCGATGATGTCATGCGCCACCGCGCCCGAGGCGGCCAGAATCAACCCGCTCACCGTTCCCAGCACGGTCGTGAACGCGATCGCGGTGATCAGCGCGAACGGCAGCTCGCCGAACGTCTTGGCCAGCAGCGGGGCGGCCATGTTGCTGTCAGCGGTGAGTGCGCCGCTGACCATCGCCCCCAGGCCGATGTAGAGCGTGAGTACGTAGAAAAACCCGATCGCCGCGATGCCGACGACGGTGCTTTTTCTCGCAGCCGACGCGTCTTTCACCGTGTAGTAGCGGATCAAAATGTGCGGCAGCGATGCGGTGCCGCAGAAGAGCGCGAGCATGAGCGAGACGAAATCGAGCTTCTGGCTCGCGTCGGCGGCGCGGATGCCTTTGAAGTACCCGCCGGGGATCAGCAGCTTATCGCCGTGAACGATGGTCCCGTGCCAGGTGCCGGCCACGTTCGGGTCCTTCTTCCACTGGACGATATCGGCGTTGGAAAATTCCTTGATGTACTGCAGCGGCCCGAGCGCCCCAGTCGATCCGCCGGTACCGCCGATGCGGACGACTTGCCGCGCCGGCGGCGCGTCGCCGTAGGCAGTGAGTGTGCCGGTAGAAGCGGCAATCGCGCTTGGCTGCGCGTTAACGTTGATCCCGCGCGCCAAAATCGCCACCACCAGCACGGCACAGAAAGCGACCAGCAGTGAACCCTTGATGAACTGCACGTACGTGGTGCTGACCATACCGGCGGTTACTACGATCACCATCACCACGCCGCCGACGATGACCACGCCGATCGCGTGGTTCAAATCGATCCCGTGCCAGAGGTTTTCCTTCAAATCGAGCAGGGCCTTGAGCAGCGCGCCGGCGCCGACCATCTGTGGAATCAGGTAGAAGATCGAAATCACCAGCGTGCTGAAAGCCGCCGCCAGCTTGATGCCCTTGCTGTTGAACGTCGAATCGAGCGCGTCGGCGAAGGTGTACTTGCCCATCCGCTTGATCGGCTCGGCGATGACGAACAGCGCCACCACCCAGCCGGCCAGAAATCCGATCGAGTAGAGGAAACCGTCGTAGCCGTAAAAGGCGATCATCCCGCAAATGCCCAGGAAGCTGGCGGCCGACAAGTAATCGCCGGCGAACGCCACGCCGTTGATGAACCAGCCGATCTCGCCGTGCGCCGCGAAATATCCGCTGGCGCTCTTGGCTTTGCGGGCGAGGAAAAAGCTCAGGCCCAGGACGGAGCCAACGAAAAACAGGAAAATCGCAATCGCGAGTACCGAGATATTTGCGGGCATGGTCACCTTGCTAACGAATGGGACGAATCAGGAAGAACAATCCACAACGCCGTCGGGCCGACTTATTTTTTACACATCATGAGAAATGCCGACGCCAGGACGAACGCTCCCACGATCAGGCCGAACCCGTACCAGACGGCGATGTTGACTCCGCCGATCCAGGGTTTGCTCATGAAGTCGAGCGTGAAGGTGCAAAGGAAGACGAACAGCGCGTAAATGAGCAGGTAAACAACAAAAAACACCATGCCGAGTTTGGCGTTGTACCCAATGATGGATTGGTGTTCAGCCGGCGAAGCGGCGGATTTTTCAGGTTCCATGACGAGCTCCCGAGGTTGAAGTGCACTAAAGTGTTTATCAAAACCGCTCCCAAGATGCAAAAGATCGTTTGAACCACGATGGCGGCAGCAATCCACATTGCTATACTTTGCCAATTAACGCACGTTTTTGTCCCGGAGGATTTTTCACATGGCCGACACGAATACTGGCATCGAATCCACGATGCAGGAAAACCGTCTTTTCCCGCCCACCACTCAATTCAGCGAAAAGGCGTGGGTTAAATCCCGCGCCGAGTACGACAAGCTTTATCGCGAATCGATCGACAGCCCCGATACGTTCTGGTCGCGCATCGCCGGCGAGCTGCACTGGTTTAAGAAGTGGGACAAGGTGCTGGACTGGAAGACCCCCAACGCCAAGTGGTTCGTGAACGGGCAGCTCAACGCCAGTTACAACGTGCTCGATCGCAACATCGCCGCCGGCAAGGGCGATAAGACGGCCATCCTATTTGAAGGCGAGCCGATCAAAGACGGCAAGCCGGAAGTCCGCAAGATTTCTTACAAGCAATTGCGCGATGAAGTCTGCCTGCTCGCCAACGGCTTGAAAAAGCTCGGCGTGAAGAAGGGCGATCGCGTCACCGTCTACATGCCCATGATCCCCGAGGCCAGCGTCGACATGCTCGCGTGCGCGCGGATCGGCGCGATTCACAACGTAATCTTCGGCGGATTCAGCAGCCAGGCGATCGCCGACCGAGTGGAAGACTCCAAGAGCAACGTGATCATCACCGCCGACGGCGGGTACCGGCGCGGAACGGTCGTGCCGCTGAAGAAGAACGTCGATGGCGCACTGGCCAAGACGGCGTTGGTTAAGAAGGTCGTCGTGCTGAAGCGCACCGGCGAGGCCGTGGACATGGTCGCCGATCGCGACGTGTGGTGGAGCGACTTAGTCGCCGGCCAGAGCACCGAGTGCGCGGCCGAGCCGATGGACAGCAACGACACGCTCTTCGTCCTCTACACCAGCGGCAGCACCGGCAAGCCCAAGGGCGTGCAGCACAGCACCGGCGGGTACCTCGTGGGCACGTACATCACGAGCAAGTATGTTTTCGATCTGAAAGACAGCGACGTTTACTTCTGCTCCGCAGACGTCGGCTGGATCACCGGCCACAGCTACATCACCTACGGCCCGCTCGCCAACGGCGCGACGGTGCTGATGTACGAAGGCGCGCCGAATTTCCCCGACTTCAGCCGATTCTGGGACATCATTCAGCGTCATAAAGTGACAATCTTCTACACCGCGCCGACGGCCATCCGCGCGTTCATGCGGGCCGGTCGCGAGTTCGTGGATAAGCACGATCTGTCGTCGCTCCGCCTGCTCGGCAGCGTGGGTGAGCCGATCAATCCGGAAGCGTGGATGTGGTACCACGAAGTCATCGGCTACAAGAAATGTCCGATCGTCGACACCTGGTGGCAGACAGAAACCGGCATGATCATGATCACGCCGCTGCCGGGCGTCACGCCGCTCAAACCGGGAACGGCCACGCTGCCGTTCTTCGGGATCGACGCGGCGATCGTGGATAAATCCGGTAAGGAGCTCGGCCCGAACATGGGCGGGCTGCTGGTCGTCCGCAAACCGTGGCCGGCGATGCTGCAGGGCGTGTTCAACGATCCGGAACGCTACGTGAAGCAGTACTGGACCGACGTGCCGGGCATGTACTTCACGGGTGACGGCGCGCGGCGAGATGCCGACGGGTATTTCTGGATCATGGGGCGCATCGATGACGTGATCAACGTTTCCGGCCATCGCCTGGGGACGGCGGAAGTCGAGAGCGCGATCGTCGCCCATGAGGCCGTCGCCGAGGCGGCGTGTGTCGGCATGCCGCACGAGCTGAAGGGGCAGGGATTGGCGGCGTTCGTCGTGCTGCGCAACGGCATGAAGCCGTCGGACGATCTGAAGAAGGAGCTCGTGAACAAGGTCGCCAAGCAGATCGGCAGCTTCGCTAAGCCCGACCAGATTCGGTTCACCGAGGCGCTCCCCAAGACCCGCAGCGGCAAGATTATGCGGCGGCTGCTCAAGGAGATAGCGTCCGGTAATGAAGTGAAGGGCGACACCACGTCTTTGGAAGACTTTTCCGTCCTTGCCAAGTTGAAGGAGCAGGACGAGGCGTAAACCGGCGTGCGGGCTTAAGCCGGCATGGTTGTTCCGGTCATGCGGGCCAAAGCCCGCACGCCATTCAGATTCCGCGCTTTAAATTGTTTGCAAAGTCCCGGTTGCTCCGTCATATTCTCGGTGGTCTCAGGAGATTCATGAAATATAAGGCCATTTTACTTTTCGGCGCGCCCGGCAGCGGTAAGGGTACGCAGGGCAAGATCCTCGGCGCCGTTCCGGGGCTTTATCACAGCTCGACGGGCGATATTTTTCGTTCGCTGGATCTGCAGAGCGAGATGGGCCGAATCTTCTGGGAATACGCCGGCCGCGGGCAGCTCGTGCCGGATGAGTTCACGATCAAGGTCTGGAAGCAATTCATCAAGGGCATGGAACTGGTCAACAAGTTCCACCCGGAGACGGAAATTCTGGTGCTCGACGGCCTGCCCCGCAACATGAACCAGGCCAAGCTGCTGGAAGATACGATCGAAGTGCTGAAGGTCATCCACCTAGTGGCCGACAACAGCAAGATGGTCGAACGTTTACGTCGCCGCGCTTTGAAAGAGAACCGTTTCGACGACGCCAACGACAAAGTCATCCAGCGGCGCTTGGAAGTGTACGAGGCCGAGACGCATCCGCTGATCAACTACTACCCGGCCGACAAGATCGTGCGGATCGAAGCGATGCAGTCGCAGATTCGCGTGCTGAGCGAACTGGTGCGGATCCTCGTGCCGCTGAAGGAAGAAATCGAAAAGCACCGCGAGGATGATCACATCTAACTAAGGCGTGAATCGCATGGTTCGTCATCCTGAAGTACTCCGAAGGATCTAGCCGACCTGCCGTGGACGCTAGATCCTTCGGAGTACCTCAGGATGACGATCACTTTGTGTAGGGTGGGTTTCAACCCACCGTCTGCGAATGGTGGGTCGAAACCCACCCTACGAAGTCGATGCATGCTGTATTCACGCTGACTTCACGGCCGAATAATCTTGCTCAGCGCCTCGCCGTGTCCCTGCTCCGCCACCGTGATTTGCCCGCCATTGACCGGGGCTTCGATTTCGATGAATTTCTTGCCGTTGTCCTCGCTCGTTTTGCTCGGCTGGATCACCTTGTCGCCAAGCCGCACTTCCAGGCCTTTCCATTCTGACGGCACGTACGCCTTGACCATCACGTTTGTCCCCGTGCCGGCTTTATTTTCGACGGCTTCGAAGTTGTAACCGTCGCGCCGGACGTGGCAGATGTTCAGTTGCGATTTCTCGTTCCCGCCGGACGCGATTTTCGCGATGGCCGCCGTGTCGTCCGATTTCCCGCCGGGGATCGTGCCGACGCTGAACGTGAACGCCGGAAAACCCTCGCTGTTGAAGAGTGTCTCATGCGGATTGATGTGCCATCCGTAACAAACGGCGACGGGGGCGGGGATTTTCGCGCTGGAGATGACGAGCGTATCCGGCCCGGTGATTTTAACGTCGGCCCACTCGCGCGTGCCTTTTTTGTCGACGATCACAAATCCGCTGATGCTGTCGATTGACGGCTCGTACTTCAGCCCCGTGCCGACGTAACGGAATTTGCACGTCACCTTGCCGCCGTCGATTTTGCCTTCGAGCAGCTCCGGGCCGGTGAAGATTTCCTTCTGGCCGTACGCGCGGTCGAGCGCCGCCAGCGCCATGCGCCGGCCGGCTTCTTCCTTGCGGGCCCAGTGCGTGCCGGGGTCGCCGAGGTCGAAGAAATTCACCAGCGCTTCCCTGCCGTTCTCGCCGAACGCTTTATCGCCCTGGATCATCGACTGGTTGATCGTCGCGAATGAAACCAGCTGCGGCGAAAGGGGCGGGGGAACCATCGTCTTGCGCGTGAGCGTGCCGAAGATGAAGTAGAAATCATTGTGGAACAGTTCGCGGTGCTGCTTGATCGTCGCGAGCATTCGCCCGCCGTAATCCCCGCCCGGGCCGGCTTCGCCCTGGTGCCAGAGCATGCCGCGGAAAGCGAACGGCGCCAGCGGGTGCACCCGCGCGTTGTAGAGGACGGACGGATAATCGGTGATCACGTCATCGCCCGGCCAACTCCGCGGGGCGGGGGCGGGGTCTTTACGCCAGGCGTCGAGCTTGGCCTCGTAGTCGGCGAATTTGGCGTAGTGCCCTTTGCCTTTGGAGACGCGAGTTTCCATGTCGTCGAACAGGCTCTGGTAGAAATTACCTTTCCCGCCCTTGTCGGCCGGGAAAGATTCGAGCGTCTCCTTCGCCATCCACGCGCTCTGCGGCGTGCCCGGCACGGCCACGCCCACCAGGCCCACCGGCACTTTCAATTCCGCGGCGATCCGCTTGGCGAAGAAGAAGCCGATGCTCATCACCTCTGGCGCGGTCGACTTGCTCAGGATGCTCCACGGCGCGTCCTTGCGGAGCATCGGCTCGACGTCATCCAGCGGCACGCTCGACGCGCCCATGCCGAACGGCATGTAACGGATCAGCGGGTATTCCGCGTCGTCGTAATATTTCTTGTAGAACGGGTAATCAAACGACTCGTGCGAGAGCGGCCTGGCCATGTTCGATTGCCCGCCCAGCACCCACACTTCGCCGACGAGCACGTTCTTGCGTTCGACCGTCGTCGCGCCGGATTTGACCGTGAGCGTCTGCGGCTTCTCGTTGGCCGTGAGCGGATCGAGCGTGACGATCCAATACCCCTTGCCGTCAGCCGTCGCCGTCTTCTCCTGCCCCGCGAACGACACGGTGACGGCCGCCCCCGCGTCGGCCCAGCCCCAGACGGGGTTCTTCAACTCCCGCTGCAGCACCATGTTGTCCTGAAACACCTGCGCCAGCCGAAACTCGGCCGACGCGATGTGTGGGGAAATCAGTGCAAATAGAACGACGAAAAGGAGATGTCGCACGGTCATAGACATGAATCTAACCCGCCGGGCGCGCAATGCAACGAGCGGGGATTGAGGGATGAAGGGGTAGAGCATTTCTCCCTCTCCCGGTACGCCGGACTTCGGCGAGCTCAGTCGAGCCGGAGAGGGCGGGGTGAGGGTTCTGTCACAACGGGAAGTTGCGTCGCGGTCGCAGCAGAGCCCTCACCCTACCCTCTCCCGGATTACCGGGAGAGGGACAGTCCAGGCGGGCAACCCACGGGGTTTTCGGACGTAGAGATCCCCTGAAACTTTCCCCCGGCGGGCGCATATTAGAGTCAGACCGACCCAAAGCCGGTCAAAATCGTAAACGCCGATGGTCTCGCCGGACCCGTCGGTGTCAAAGGAAGGCCCTCGATCGTTTCGAGGGCCTTTCGCTTGCGCTTCGCTTGGAAGTCAGAATGCAGAATGCAGAATGCAGAATGAATCGAATTTCATTCTGCATTCTGCAGTCTGCATTCTGACTTCTGCATTTCTTCGTTCACGCTCTGTTCATATATTCGCCGGTTACTGTGCTGATGCGAATCGTCTCGCCGACCAGGATGAATCCAGGCACGCGCGTCGTCAGCCCGGTTTCCAGTGTCGCTTCTTTGAGTTGATTGGTCGCCGTCGCGCCCTTGATGGCCGGGGGTGTGTCGGTGATCTTCAGATCGACCGTCTGGGGCAACTCGTAGCTGACGATTTTGCCTTCGTGGAACATCGCCATCAGTTCGGTGTTCGGCTTGAGGTAGAGAATGTCCGTGCCGAACACTTCCTTCGGGATCGTGTTCTGGTCGAAGGTTTCCAGGTCCATGAGGACGTGGCCTTCATTGTCGCTGTAGAGGTATTCCACCTTGCGGCTGTCGAGCGTGGTCGTTTCGATGTTGTCCGTCGCGCCGACGCGCTTGTCCTGGATTGTGCCCTTGGCCACGTCGCGCATCTTAAACTGCACCTTGGCCCGCAGATTGCCCGGCGTGTTATGGTCGGCCCCGGTGACCACGTACAACTTCCCGTCAATGATGACGGCGGTGCCTTTACGGATTTCACTGGCTCGCATGATTCGTCCTTTTCGGTGTTACCAGATGGAAAATCCCCTTTTCAACGGGGAAGAGAGGCAACTCTACATCAGGCGGATAATCGCGTCAAACCGAGTCGAACCGGGGGATTTTGCAATAAACTCTCGGGAACGGTCGATGGAGAGAACGGTCCGAGAGTCGATTTTCTACATCGGTCCGTCCCGCTATAGCGGGGCAAGTCTTTGGCTCGTTTATCTGACCCGCTGAAGCGGGTCGGACCGATGAAGAATCCGATCCGGCGCTCCTCGTAATCGAACAAAAATGCTTTCCAAACTCCCCCGATGGATCTGGCTCGGTGTAGGCGTGCTGGCGTTTGTGGCCGGCATGATCAACGTCGTGGCGATTCAAGGTTTCGAGCACCTGCCCGTCAGCCATTCCACCGGCAACACTTCAAACGTCGGCGTCGCGATCGCCCGGGCGGATTCCACGACCGCCCTGCGCATCGGCGCCGTCATCCTGGCGTTCGTGATCGGCACGATCGCCGGCGGGTTCGTGGTGAGAGACAACACGCTCCGCCTCGGCCGGCGTTACGGCGTTTCGCTCTTTGTCGAATGCCTCATGCTCTGCGCCGCCGTCCCGTTTCTGAATCATTCGAACCCGATCGGCGTCTACCTCCTCGCCGCCGCGTGCGGCCTGCAGAACGCGATGGCCAGCACCTACAGCGGATCCATCATCCGCACCACCCACATGACCGGCATGTTCACGGACCTGGGCATCTTCCTCGGCCAGCGCCTCGCCGGCGTACATGCCGACATCAACCGCTTCAAACTCTGCGTCCTGATCATCTCCGGCTTCCTGCTCGGCGGCGTGGCGGGCTCGGTGGCGTACAACCACGTCGGCTACAACACGATCTACATCCCCGCAGGAATCACCGGCGCCGCGGCGGGGGCGTATAGCCTCTACCGGATTCGCAAGGCTCGCATGATTGCAGAAGAAGATTCGCCGCACGTGCCGCAGCTTTAGGCGGCGGCGGGGGCGATGGTGCCGCATTCGGGGCATCGATCGGGCGAGGCGCGGAGGTCGTAGCCGCATTTGATGCAATGGCCGATGCGGAAACGACGCCGATTGCGTAGCCATCGCAAACATTGGAAAGTCGGCCAAATGCCAAACGCCAGGATTGCCACGATTAGCGGCAATGTGAAGCTGATAACGGTTAAGGGAGAATCCGGTCCGGAACTTCGCAAGTAGATAGCGTCAAAACCAAGGTGCGTGGGTGACTTCGGTTCTGCAGCTAATCCCCAATAAGAACACCAGGGATATGAATGAGCGGCCCACGTATTCCACCTGCAAACGTGCCCCGTCAGACGTTCGCCCCAATACCGGCTTTCTCCTTTGTAATGCCTGTGAGTGAAATTAATTCTTCCACGTGAAGAAAGAATTTCATACTCGTTAAAAAAGGGGATCGGCTTGAGCGCACCATCCAGCCATTCGAATTCGTCCACAACCCAAAAACTGCGAATGCAGAAGACAATGCAGACGACGCAGAGCAGCAACGAAACCATCGAAAGAATATCGACCAGCCGTCGCCGCATAGGGCGCCCATGATATTCGACTCCTCGCCGATCCCGCGAATCAACCCGGCGGAATCGCCCTCGGGCTTGCCGGTAGGGCCGGGCAAACTTACGATGCCCGACCGACTTTTTCAGGAGAATCATCATGGATCGCCCCCGCAGCAGTATCGTCAATGACGGCAAGAACCGCGCCCCGCAACGTGCCTTCTACAAGGCCATGGGGCTGACCGACGAAGACATCGCCAAGCCGTGGGTGGGCGTGGCCAGCACGTGGAACGAGGCGACTCCATGCAATCTCACGCTCGACCGCCAGGCCAGGGCGGCCAAGGAAGGCGTGAAGGAAGCCGGCGGCACGCCGCGCGAGTTCGTGACGATCGCCGTTTCCGACGGCATCGCGATGGGGCACGAAGGCATGCGGGCCTCGCTGATTTCGCGCGAGGTGATCGCCGATTCCATCGAGCTGATGGTTCACGCCCACGGGTACGACGGCCTGGTCGGTCTGGCGGGGTGCGATAAGTCGCTGCCGGGCACGCTCATGGCGATGGCCCGGCTGAATATCCCCAGCGTCTTTCTCTACGGCGGCACGATCATGCCCGGCAAGTTCCAGGGCCGCGACGTGACGATCGTGGACGTGTACGAAGGCGTCGGCGCCAACGCGGCCGGCAAGATGAGCGATGCGGACTTGTACACGCTGGAATGCGCCGCCTGCCCCACGGCCGGCAGCTGCGGCGGGCAGTTCACCGCCAATACCATGGCATGCGTAGCAGAAGCAATCGGAATGGCGCTGCCGGGATCAGGATCGATGCCCGCGATCGATGTCGGCCGAGACGGTTTCGCCGCCAAGAGCGGGCGTGCGGTGCTCAACTTGCTGGAGAAGCGGATCAGCAGCCGCGACATCATGACGCCGCGCGCGTTTGAGAACGCGATCGCGATCGCCGCCTGCACCGGTGGATCGACGAATATCTTCCTCCACCTGCCGGCCATCGCGCACGAGGCGGGGCTGAAACTTTCGATGGCCGAGATCGACCGCATCTGCCACAAAACGCCGCACTTCGTCGACCTCATGCCCGGCGGGAAGTACACCGCGTACGACGTGTACAAAGTCGGCGGGATCCAGGCGATCATGAAAACGCTGCTCGAGGCGGGGCTGATCTACGGCGATTGCCTGACCGTGACCGGAAAGACGCAGGCGGAAAATCTGAAGGACGTGCCGCTGCCGGGCCGTGAGCAGGACGTGATCCTCGATCCGAAAAATCCGATCCGCCCGACCGGCGGTTTGAAGATGCTCAAGGGCAACCTCGCGCCGGATGGGGCGGTGATCAAAGTCGCCGGCCTGAAAAAGCTGCAGCACCGCGGCCCGGCGGTCTGCTTCAACAGCGAGGAAGAATGCATGGCAGCGGTGCAGGCGCAGAAGATCAAGAAGGGCGACGTGGTGATCATCCGCTACGAAGGCCCGCGCGGCGGCCCGGGCATGCGCGAAATGCTCGCCGTCACCGCGGCGATCGTCGGCCAGGGCCACGGCTACGACGTCTGTTTAATCACCGACGGCCGCTTCAGCGGCGGGACGAGAGGGCTCTGCATCGGCCACGTCGGCCCCGAGGCGTTCGAAGGCGGCCCGATCGGCCTGATCCGCGACGGCGACATCATCGTGGTGGATGCCGAGAAGGGAACGATCGACGTTGAACTGTCGTCGGCCGACCTTGCAAAAAGAGCAGAAACATTCAAACCGATCGAGGCGCGGTATACGTATGGCGCGCTGGCCAAGTACGCCGCGCATGTGAGACCGGCGGCGGTGGGGGCGGTTACTTATTAAGAGGGTTTGAACACAGAGACACAGAGGCACAGAGAAGAAAATTTAGGGGAGGATTGAGATGCCATACGAGAGCGAAGATACGAATTGGAATCAACTGGGTGATGATGAGCTCAATCGGATTTCGGGAGGTGTGATTGGCGCTTGCATTGAAGTTCATCGTGAACTCGGGCCGGGATTGGACGAATCGCTTTACGGCAATGCCCTGGTCGAAGAGTTCCGCCGCCGTGATATTTTGTATGATCGCGAGGTGTGGGTGCCTGTGTTTTACAAAGGTGTGGAAATCGGACTGAAACGCCTCGATTTCGTTATTGAAGGAAAGGTGATCCTCGAACTTAAGGCAGTTGAGCTACTCACGCCGCTTCATAAAGCGCAGGTCCGAACTTATTTGAAGATCAAGAAGATGCGGCTCGGGCTGCTAGTGAACTTCAACACGGCCGTACTAAAGGATGGTATCAAACGCATCATCATCTGATTATCTGACTCTGAATTCTGACTCAGCTTTTTCTTCTCCGTGCCTCTGTGTCTCTGTGTTCATCGCCTCTGCGTCCGCGTTCATCAATTCCGCGCCGGCTGCGTAGCCGGTTGAGTCGACGGCTTAAACCCTTCATCCTTCATCTTCTGCCGGATCGCTTCGATCTGCGTTTGCGTCTTGTACTTGATGAAATCCCGAACATCAGGAGGCACGGCCGACGTCGGGACGAAAATCGTCATCCCTTCCAGCGGGATCGAGCCGAGGATCGGATCGCGAGCGCCGGCGGCGGGTGCGTCGGCGGATTGGTTCCAGATGTAGACGCCTTTTTCGTTCACCACATATCCCAGCCCGGTGAAGCCGGAGAGATTTTCCAAAGCCTGCCGCACCGAGGCGTTTTCAAGAAGGAGGTTGATCTTGCGAAAGTCCGGCGGGATTTTCTGGATCGCACCGGCTTCGATGTTGAAGTCCACGCCGGCCGCCTGCGAGAGTTCGGTGAGCACTTGCGAGACATCCACGCCGCTGTAGCGGACCGTGACGGTCTTGCCGAGCTGGTTGCGGATCTGGTCTTCCTTCGGCACGATCACGATGCTCTTGCCCCACGGGTACCACGTAGCGCGCGTGTTGTTGCTCAGCGCTTCGAGCGCGTCGGCCAGCGTCCCGTTGCGGGCGACGAACACCGGCTGATCCGCCAGCACCGTGTCGCCGCTGCGGTACTCGACGGCCAATCCCTTCGGGTCGATCTCCTGCAGCTTGGCATCGACGGCGGCGACGAGTTGCTTGACCGTCGGGCGATCGGTCTTGAACGTGATCGGCGTAGAGGCGAGTAGGTCGAGCGCGTGCAGTTCGCCAACCGTCGCGCGACGGCCCAGCCGGCGCAGCGGCGGCGTGGGCTTGAGCTCGACGTACTGGTCTTTGACTTCAAATGTCAGCCCGAGCTTCTGCGTGATGCCGGCCAGCGCCTGGCGCAGGGTTTGGTTTTCGATGTGCGCGGTGAGATTTGTCTGCTCTCCCCAAGGCAGCAGATCCCACACGGCCGGGTCGGCCTGGATTTTTACGCCGGTGTCGCTGCCGATCTTTTCCATCGCCGCGGGGAGCGGGCTGGCGAGATCGAGCCTGACCTGCTTGTCGAGGGCCTCGCTCATGAGCGCGGAAAGGTTCTGGGCCTGAGCGGTCGCGGTGGCGACAAGCAGGGCTAAAAGAATGAAGGAGAATCGCATGGGAGACCTGAGTAAATGACCAATGACCAAGCCGCAATGACCAACCAATGACTCAATGCTCAATGACGAAAATGGATTGGTCATTGGGATTTGGACATTGTTCATTTCCCACTAGTACGGCAACGTGCGTTCATCTTGCCGCACATCCACGCCGCTGGCAATGATCACACGGGCGGCCTGCGGGGAAAGTTCGGCGTAATGGTAGGTGGCGGTCTGGTTGATCGCGACGGTCGGGGCCGGGCCGATCTCGATCTGCGAGACCGCCGGTGCCGTTGCAACTTCCGCCGTTGGGCCGGTGATTTTCGCGACAGCCGTCCGTGGGGTGATTCCGCCGCCCGGGTTGGATCGCAGCGCGATCCACCCGGCGATGCCCACCGCCAGCAGCACGCAAGCCGCCGCCGCCATGCGAAGCGGCGAGGCGAAGAAGCCGATCCGCATCTTGACGCGCGAGGCTTCATCAATCTGCCCGCTGATGTCCTCGGCCAATCCGGTCCAGTTGATCTCAGTCGTCGGCTGTGCTTTCAAAAGCAGATCAAGCCGGCGGTACTCGTCGAGCATCGCCAGTGCCGCCGGGCTTTTCGAGAGTTCCTCAAAAAACGCCGCCGCTTCATCGACCGGCAGCGTGCCGTCGAGGTATTGGGAGAGGCGAAATTCGAATTGTTCATCGATCATAATGCAGGACTTAGGACTGAGGACTTAGGACTTAGTGAAGAATGAATTTTCCTTCACTAAGTCCCAAGTCCTCAGCACTAAGTCTTCTCCTACAAATGGTCCTTCAACAGTTCCTTCAATTTCTTACGGCCCTGGAACACGTGCCACTTCACGGCTTCTACACTGATCTTCAGCGCCTCGGCCACTTCCTTCTGTGGCATTTCTTCGATCGTGAACATCAGGATCGCCTGCCGTTGCTTCTCGGGCAATTGTAGCAAAGCCTGCTGTAGCTTGGCGCCCATCTCGCGGCTTTCGAGATTGTGCAGTGGATCGCCGGTCTTGGCCATCCATTCGCCGCCGGCCGACCCGCTCGATTCTACTTTGCCGAACGTGTCGTCGAGCGGAAGTTGCTGCCGCGTCTTGCGACTTCGTCGGTAGTTCAGCGAAAGGTTGCTGACGATCCGCATCAGCCAACCCGCGAACGCCGCCGGCTTCTGCAACGTGCTCAAGCCCTTGTACGCTTTGAGGTACGCGTCCTGCGTGACCTCAAGGGCGTCGTTGGTGTTGCCGAGCAGCCGGTACGAGACGGCGACGGCTTGTCGCTGGTATCGCAGGATGAGCAGGTCGAACGCCTTGCGGTCGCCCGCGAGCGTCTTGCCGACCAACTCCGCGTCGGCCGGCGAGAGCGATTCGCCGGGCGGGGTCGGATTGGGAGCCTGCTCTTCCATTAGGTCAGACACTTTACCCGGCAGGGGGTTAGAGAAAAAAACGCAGCATTGAATCGCCGATAATCACCGTAACCTGTTGGCGGACAGGCGATTGTAGTCGGCCGCGGTAAGTTTGGAAGTTTGGCAACGCTTTGAGGTGGTATTTGGTGTTGGGTATTTGGTATTAGGAAGAAGGAATTTACCGATTCCGAATCACTACGATTTCCACACCAAATACCCATTACCTAATACCGAATACCCGTCCTACTTTCTCAGCAATTCCTCGCAATACTTCCGACAAACTCCCGCGATCTCCGCCGCGCTTTTCGCCTTCACATCGTTGATCCGCCGGACGAACGCCGTGCCGACGATCGCGCCGTCGGCGGCGCCGGCGAGTTGCTTCACGTGAGCCGCGGTGTTGATGCCGAAGCCGACGCAGACCGGCGTTTTGGTGATCGCCTTGATCGAAGCAAGATTCGTCGCGAGGTCCGCCGGCAGGGTGGTGCGCTCGCCGGTGATTCCTGCGACGGAAAGATAGTAGATGAAACCGCTGCTGAGGTCCGCAATTTCCTTGCGGCGGGCGGGCGTGGTGCTCGGCGCGATCAGCAGAACCGTATCGAGCCCACCGGCGCGGATCAGCTTGCAGATTTTCTGCGCCTCGGGCGGCGGCAGGTCGGGGATGATCAGTGCGTCAAACCCGGCGGCCTTGGCATCCTTCACGAACTTCTCCACGCCGTAGCGAAACACGATGCTGTAGCTGAGCATCGCCAGCATCGGTATCGAAACTTTGCTGCGGACCTTCGCGACGACCGCGAACACGTCCGCCACCTTGATCTTATTCGCCAGCGATTCCGTGAACGCCGCCTGTATCACCGGCCCGTCGGCGATCGGATCGGAGAAGGGCACGCCGATCTCGATCAAATTCGCGCCGCCGGCTTCGAGCGCCGGCAGAATGGCTTCGGTGGCTGCGAGCGACGGATACCCGGCCGGCACGAAGGGCATGAGCGCGATCTGCTTTTTCGCGCGGAGGGCTTTAAACGTCTGAGCAATGGAAACGCGTGTCATGGGCGGGCGATGATAAGGCAGGTTTCCCGCATTTGGTAGTACAGAAAGGAGAAGAGGTATGAACACAGAGACACAGAGGCACAGAGAAGAAAAAGAATCGAGAGTATCAATTTTAAATTTTCTTCTCTGTGCCTCTGTGTCTCTGAGTTCAAATTTCTTTGCGGAAAGTTCACTCCGCCACGATTAGTTCGCACCCCGCGGCGGTGATTTGGTCGCGGCGGTCTTCGGGGAGGGCGGCGTCGGAGACGACGATGTCGATGTCTTCAAGGCCGCAGAGTTCCACCAGCGCCTGCTGGCCGAACTTGCCGGAATCGACCAAGAGCACCGTTTGCTGCGCCTGCTTCATCATCCGTCGCTCGGCCTGTACGAGGAGCATGTTCTGGTTGTACAGCCGTCCCTCGTGAATGCCGGCGACCGACATGAAGAGCGTTTTGGTGTGAATGTTGGTGAGCGATTCCTCCGCCATCGGGCCGAGCAGCACGCCGTAGCGCGGGTACATCAGCCCGCCGGCGAGGATCAGCTCTACCTGGTCGTCGTTCAGAAAAAGATTGGCGATCGGCAGCGAGTTGGTGACGAGTTGCATCGGCTGGCCGAGGAGTTCCTGGGCGAGGTAGAACGTCGTCGTCCCGCCGTCGACAAGTACCGTTTCGCCGGGATGCACCAGGGCAGATGCGGCCTTGGCGATTTTTCGCTTCGACTCGGTCTGGTAGCTCATGCGCTGATCGAACGCGTACGGCCGAGTGCCCGGCGCCTTCTCGCCGACCCAGATCACCCCGCCGTGCGTGCGCTGCACGAGGCCGGACTGCTCGAGCATCTCCAAATCGCGGCGAATGGTGGAGGGGCTGACCTGAAGCTCAGCCGCCAGCCACTCATGGTTGCCCATGCCGCGCTCGGCGAGGAGTTCTTTGATTCGGGATTGTCTGGCGGGGATCAGCATAATTGAATCAGATTTTAGCCACAGATGGGGCACAGATTGACACAGATGAAATGAAAATTAGGTAAAAAGGGCAGTTGTCGTATGTATCCGTGTTCATCAGTGCCCTATCTGTGGCTAAAATGTTCACTTCACTTTCGCGTACGTCTCATCCAACTGCCGCGCGCCGGCGACGATGCCGGTAATTTCCCGCGGCCACAGTTCGATCTCAAGCCGCTTCACCACGCCGGCGCGGTCGATGATTGTCGGCACGCTCGTGCATGTGCCGCGGATGCCGTACTCGCCGGTGAGTTGGCTGCTGACGGGCATCACCTTCGGCTGGTTGAGCGCGATTGGGTGAATCACCTCGGCGATCGTCAGGCCGACGGCCCAACCGGCGCCGCCCTTAAGCTTGATGCACTCGGCGCCGCTGGTTTTGGTGCGCTCGAAGATTTTCGCCTGCTGCGTGCCGGAAAAATCCGGCAGCTTGGTGAGTGCGATTCCGCCGGCCGTCGCGGTGGACCAGATCGGCACCATGCTGTCGCCGTGCTCGCCAAGGATCAGTGCCTTCACCTGGCTGGGCGGCAGGCCGACTTCTTGCGCGATGAGCGAGCGGAATCGTGCGGTATCGAGCTGCGTGCCGAGGCCGATGACTTTTTTCGGGTCCCACTTCAGCGCGTCGATCGCGAGGCGGGTGAGGATGTCGACCGGGTTGGAGACGACGAAGATGATTGCGTCTTTCTTTAGTCCCGAGCCCTTGAGCGAATCCAGAATCTGCTTGAAGAGCGAGACATTGCGATTGATGAGATCGAGACGGCTTTCTTCCGGCTTGCGGCGCAGGCCGGCGGTGATGCAGACGAGATCGGCGTCGGCGCATTTCTCGTACCCGCCGGCGTAGATTTTCTGATCGCCGATCACGCTCGTGCCGTGGAGAAGATCCAAGGCTTCGCCTTCAGCCATTTGAGCGTTGGCGTCGAGCAGGTGGATTTCGGAGACGATGCCGGCGCACTGGAGCGCGAACGCCGCGTTACTGCCGACTCGTCCGCCGCCGCCGATGATACTGACTTTCATACGCTGTCCTTCTTCAATTCAGTGGTGCGTCCCGCGCGGGACGGGCCGGTGAATGCTTACGCCGTCGCCATGATCTGATCGGTAATCTGCTGGACGAGCATTTCAATATCCTGCCCACTCGCGTTGGCGGGGATCATCGAAGCGATCGCGCCCGCGAGCGGATCAGCTTTCGCCACCGGTCCCGTGCCACCATCAATGCTCATCTTGCCTCGGCCGCCGACTTCGGCCCGCACGCGGCTGATGAAATCGCTGGTGCCGCAGGAGACGGCGCCTTTGTTGGCGTCGTCCATTCGCGGGTCGTTCAGGCCGAACTTCGCCTTGAGCTTGATCAACTCCACCATCTCCGTCGCGCCGAGCGGATTCACATTCCCGAGCTGCTTGGCCAGCAGCAGGATGCGGCTGTACGCGTCGACGATTTCCAGCTTGTAGTAGCACTGTTCGAGATCGGTATCGAAGCAGACCACGCCGTGGTTGCCCATGAGCACCGTGTTCGCGCCCTGCACGTGCGGCAGGATCGAGTCGGCCAATCGCTGGTCACCGGGCGTGACGTACTTCGCCATCGCAACCGGGCCGAGGAACACTTCAGCTTCCGGGTGAATGCAGGTCGGCAGCTCCACGCCGGCGATCGCGAACGCGGTCGCGTGCGGCGGGTGGCTGTGAATGACGGCGACGACGTCCGGCCGGGCTTTGTAAATCGCCGCGTGCATGAGGAACTCGCTCGACCGCTTTAACCGGCCGGCAAGTTGCTTGCCGGCGCCATCGACTAAGCAAATATCATCAGGCTTAAGATTTCCCTTGCTGATGCCCGTGGGCGTGCAGAGGAATTTGTTATCGCCGAGGCGGTAGGAGTGGTTGCCTTCGTTGCCGGCGCAGAAGCCCTTCGTCCAAATCCGCCGACCGATGTCACAGAGCTGCTCGCGGATTTTGAATTCGCTGACAAACGTACGCGTGTTGTTTTTACCATTGCCTGCGTAGGCCATAAGTCACCTTTGCTTCTCGTAGGGCGGGATAGCAATCCCGCCGTTTTAGTTACAACTCCAATTCAATCTTCACTTCGTCCAGGATCGCCGCGTTGTAGGCGTCGAGCGGGACTTTTTTTTCCGGATAGAACGGCATCGTCGCCTCGCGGCTTTCGGTGAAGGCGATCACATCGCCTTCGCTGGCGCCGAGGTGGTCGTACACCACTACGGTTTCCGCCGACTTGCTCTTGCCACCGGCCAGGGCGAATCGGTCCTGCACGGCCACGATCATGAACCGCCCACCCGCCAGCGTTTCGTAAGCGCTGTTGAGCGTGAGGCGGCCGATGACTTTGCCGATTCGCATGATGCACCGACTCTTCGTAGGGCGGGATAGCAATCTCGCCGACTTCTGATCTGTGGCGCGGGTGGCTCGCCCGTGTCTGCCGGCAGAATCACGGGCGAGCCGCCCGTGCGACAGGGAATACTCACACCGATTCATCAAATTCGCGCGTTCGTTTCGCGGTCACGAACCGGCGGATCAACTGTCGCATCTCGCCGATACTCAGCCGATCGGTTTCTACGATCAGCACGTTCGCGGCCACCTCGGCGATGCCCGCTTCGACGGCCGCCAGCGATGTCCCGACGATCGCCCGCAGCGGCTTGCTGCGGTTGGCGAGCACCGTCGCGACGGCGGCGTGCTTCACGACCAGGATTGCGCCGGCGGCTTTGTTCTCTGCCACTTCGCGCGCCAGGTGATCTACGGCGCTTTTCACGCGCGTCGCGTCAGCGAGAATCACCATCGGTTGCAGCGGACTGTCGCTCGCGACACTTGAAATCGCAGCTTTTGCGATTCCGCAGGGACCGTCGCACCACCAGAGATACGGCTGAACAGGGTTCTGCGAACCCTCGCGTCCCATCGGACTTTCCAGGTCCGCGTATCCGACCGAAATTTTCTTTTCGCGGACGAAGTCGCGCGCCGCGGGAGTTAACCGCGCCCGGTATGGGAGCACGATCGTCCCCGATTCCTTCAGCAGCGATTCGAGCTGGCGCGCGGTGTAAAACATTATTCAAAATCCGCAGCGATCAGCTTCGCGTGGCACGGGCGGCCCGCCCGTGTCTTACTTTCTAAAACCATGGGCGGGCCGCCCATGCCACTTCAGTTCTTCTCGTCGACAATCGCCGCGACGAAATAACGTAGCGGGCTTTTATCACTGCCGACCAAATCCCGCGCGCCTTTGCCGTCGCTGTTGAAGACGATCGTCGCGCCGACGGCGGCGTTTAACTTGTCGAACGCCACCACCGGATCAGCTTCCGGCTGCTTCGCGGCATTCAGCGGCTGAACGATCAGCATCCGCCAGCCGATGAAGCTCTCGTGCTTGATCGTGCTCGTCGCGTAGCCGATGACGGTGCCTAGTTGCATAAGCTGGCAGCGGGCAGCGGGCTGTTGGCAGTAAAGGCATTAACTGCCTACTGCCAACTGCCTGCTGCCTACTCTCCTAAATCATCCTCATCGAACCCGCGACCATCATTCGGCGAAACCGCGTGAACGTCAGCGGCGAGGTAATCCCTTCGCCGGTCGGCGTGGCGATGGAGTAGCTCAGGTAACCTTGGCCGCCGAGACCCAGCGCCGATGGCGAAGCGCCGTTGGCGACGAAAATCGTCGTGTTCGCCAGTTTGCCGAATTTCGTGATCGTGTTCAGGTTGCGGCTATGGATGATCGCGGTGTGGCGGTAGCCGTGTTCGGACTCGATCGCGAGGTCGATCGCTTCATCCACGTTGCGGCATTTCACGAACGGCACGAAGGGCATCATCTGCTCAATCTGCACGTACGGGTGGCTGGCCTGCGTTTCGCCGACGAGTAGCTGCGTCGTCGGCGGCACGCTCACGCCGGCGGCCTTGGCGAGGACGGCGGCGTCCTGGCCGACGAAATCTTTGTGCACGTGAGCCTTGCCGTCCTTCGGATCGACCGGCAACGCGGCGGCGGTGAGTTTTTCGATCTGCTGAGCGTTCAGGATGAACGCGCCGGCTTTTTCCATTTCCTTCATCAGCGCGTCGTACACGCTTTCGACAACGAAGACCTGCTTCTCGCCGATGCAGAGCAAATTATTGTCGAACGCGGCGCCTGCCACGATCGAGCGAGCCGCGTTCTGCAGGCAGGCGGTTTCATCGACGACGACCGGCGGATTGCCGGGTCCCGCGACGATCGCACGTTTCTTCGCCGCCAAGGCCGCACGAGCCACCTGCGGGCCGCCGGTCACGACCAGCAGCGGAATCCCGCGGTGATTGAAAATCGCGTCGGCCGTTTCGAGCGACGGGGCGCTGAGGCAGGTGATGAGGTTATCGATGCCGTACTTGGCGTTGATCGCCTTGTTGTATTCGCGCACAGCGTGCACAGCGCAGTTCACGCCGCTCGGGTGCGGGTTGGCGACGATGCTGTTGCCGGCGGCGATCATGTTGATGCAGTTGGCGCTGAGCGTGGGGATGACGTGCGTCACCGGCGTGATCACGCCGATCACGCCGAACGGGGCGTATTCCTGCAGGCACAATCCGTTGCTGCCGCTGAACGAATCGGTCTTGAGAAACTCCACGCCGGGCACGAGTTCCAGGATGTGCAGCTTCTCGATCTTGTGATCGAGCCGGCCGATCTTGGTTTCGTCGAGTTCCATCCGGCCCCAGGCGGAGGCGTTCTGCTTGGCGAGCGATTTGATCAGCTTGACGATGCCGTCGCGGTCGTCCATCGAAAGGCGGACGAGTTTTTTCTGCGCCTCCGTCGCCGCGGCGACGGCCTGGTCAACGTTAGTGAAGATGCCGTTCGATCCGGTCGGGCCGGTGGCGCGGTGGGGCGATTGCTCGGCCTCGCGGGCTTTGCCATCATTGGCGGCTTCGTCTTCACCGGCGCGAACACCGGAACCGCTGCGCGCGTTCAGCCGCTTCAATACTTCGGCGACGACGTCTTGTACGAGTGCTGAACTCATGGCTTAGTCCTTGGCCTGATAAAACGTCTTCCCGCCGATGGTGGCGGTGTCGACGATGCCGATGATCGTCGCGTCGGCCGGGAGATTTTTCGTCTGCTCGGTCATGCGGGCGCTGCTGCCCTGCACGACGAGCACGAGCTGTCCCTCGCCGGCGCCGACGACGTCGATCGCCACGATCGCCCGGCCGGTGTTGCCCAGCGACGTGGGTGTTTTGCCGGCGTCGTCGAACTTCACGTTCAACGGCTCGATGACGAACAGTTTCTGCCCGCTGAGGGTTTTATCCTTCTGCGTCGCCACGACGTGGCCGGTGATTCTTGCGAGGAACATGGGCGCTCCGGGAGAGGACTTAGGACTAAGGACTTAGGACTTAGTAAAGCCCGCATCCACTTAGTCTTAAGTCCTAAGTCCTTAGTCCTTGTCGTTTCAACCCATCTTCGACAGATCCACGCTCGGGCGCGGGATCACGTGGACGCTGATGATCTCGCCGACGCGGCCGCCGGCTTCGGCGCCTGCATCGACGGCGGCCCGCACAGCGGCGACGTCGCCCTTGACCGTGAACGCCACCATCCCATTGCCGACCTTGTGCTGGTCGACGAACTGCACGTTGGCCGACTTCAGGGCCGCATCCAGCGCCTCAACGGCGGCGATAATGCCCTTGGTCTCGATCATTCCGATTGCTTCTGCTGTTGCCATGACTGACTCCAAAAAGAAATTCTTTGCCAAATCCTAGTTCGCCTTCAAGACCGCTTCCGTCTGTCTCGCGACGATGAGTTCTTCATTCGTCGGCACGATCCAGATATCCGCGTTCGATTCCACTGCACTGATTTTCATTTCGCGGCCGCGCGTTTTGTTCTTGGCCGGGTCGAGGATGATTCCTGCGAAGCCCAGGTTCTTGCAAACCGCCTCGCGGAGTTCCATGCCGTTCTCGCCGATGCCTGCGGTGAAGACGAGTGCGTCGCAGCCGCCTAAGTTCACCAGCGATGAGCCGATGTATTGCCGAATGCTTTCGACCAGCACGTCGAACGCCATCTTCGCCCGCGGGTTGCCTTCGGCGGCGGCTTTTTCGATGTCTCGCATGTCAGCGCTCACGCCGCTCATGCCGAGCATGCCGGATTCTTTGCCGAGCTTCTTCAGCACGTCATCAACCGTCATGCCGTGCTTCAAAAGTCGAAGCAGGGCGAAGGTGTCGAAGTCGCCCACTCGGTTGCAGTGCGGCAATCCGGTCTGCGGTGTCAGGCCGAGGCTCGTGCTGACGCTCTTCCCGTTCTCGATCGCGCACACGCTGCTGCTGCCGCCGAGGTGGCAGCTGATGATCTTATTCGCCGCGGGGTTCAACTCCGCCATTCGCGTTGCGATGTAACGATGGCTCGCGCCGTGAAAGCCGTACCGCCGGATTCCGAGCTTCTCCGTCCATTCGTACGGGATCGCGTACGTCTGGCGGCTCATCGGAATCGTCTGGTGGAACGCCGTCTCGAAGGCCGCCACCTGGGGCACGCCAGGCATCTTCTCGGCGAACGCCTTCATCGCCGCGATGTACGGCGGGTTGTGGGCAGGGGCGATATCGGCGAACTGTTCCATCGTCTTGATCACTTCGTCATTCACCCGCACCGCGCCGCTGATCGGCCCGCCGTGTACCGCCTTGAAGCCGATCGCGTCGGGCTTTTTCTTCAGCTCTTTCAGAATCACGTCGATCACTTCGCCGTGATTCTTGTACGGAGCGCCGGGCTGGCCGATCCGCTCGTACCCGCCGCGCGCGATCTCTTCACCGTTCTGCTCCATGTCGAGGAGCTTGAACTTGAAGGACGTTGAGCCGAGGTTGGCGACGAGGACTAGCATGAGGAATTGCAGAATGCAGAATGCAGAATTAATTCATCATTCTGCATTCAGCATTCTGACTTTGCTTCAGGCTCCAAATCCCGCCAGCAGATCCACGTGCGGTCGGGCGATGACGTGCTTGGCGATCAGCTCGCCGACCTTCGCGGCGGCTTCGGCGCCCGCGTCGATGGCGGCCTTGACGCTGCCGACGTCGCCTTTGACGATGGTCGTCACGAAGGCTCCGCCGATCTGGATCGTCTTGACGATTTCGACGTTGGCGGCCTTGCCCATGGCGTCGGTGGCTTCAACCAGGCCGACCCAACCCTTGGTTTCGATCGCGCCGATGGCGAGCGTCGGGCTGGTGGCGACTTTGCCTTCGGCCGGCTTCTTCGGCTTCGGCAGCATGCCGACGAGATCGTCGTGCGGGCGGGCGATGACATGTACACCGACGACGGTGCCCACGCGACCGGCCGCTTCCGCGCCGCTGTCGGCAGCGGCTTTGACGGCCGCGACGTCGCCTTTGACGAACGTCGTGACCATCGCGCTGCCGGCCTTATCCCAGCCGACCATCTCTACGTTGGCCGACTTGAGCATAGCGTCGGTCCCTTCGAGGAGGGCGACGAGGCCTTTGGTTTCCAATAGTCCGAGTGCTTCGCTTGCCATAGTGCGTTCCTTTTTCCGAAATTGGACTCAGGAGAAAATTCCTGTGTCCTGAGTCCTTATTTGACCAGTTCCATTTTCGTAGCCGTTTCAAGATCACACGCGTTGCCTTCGTCGGTATCGATATGCACTTCAAGGATGACCTTGGGGTGATAGCGAACTTTCATGCGGTCGAACGTGACGCCGCAGGGGCCGGTGATTTTTAGTTTGAGGTAGTCGCCGTCTTTGACGTTGTAGTAGGCCATGTCCTGCGTCGACATGTGCACGTGACGTTCGGCGCGGATGACGCCTTGCGTGAGGTTGATCGCGCCCTTGGGGCCGAGGATCGTCACGCCTGGCGTGTTGGCGTGGTCGCCGCTGGTTTTGAGCGGGAGATCAACGCCTAGGTAAATGCCGTCGGTGTAGCTGAGTTCAATTTGCGTGTAGTCGCGAACCGGGCCGAGGATGCGGACGTTGGGGATGATTCGCTGGCGCGGCCCGACGACGGTGACGAGCTGCTCGCTGGCGAACTCGCCTTGCTGGTAAAGGTCTTTGAGCTTGGTGAGCTTGGCGCCAGGCCCGAAGAGCGTCTCCAGATCGGCCGGCTTTACATGCATGTGCCGGGCGGAAACGTTCACGACCAGCGGATTGGGCGGCCCGCTGTTCGGAGCGTAAACCGACCGCTCCTGCGACGCCGGCGGGGTGATGTTCCCCCGCAAACGCTGTGTGAGCACCTCGCGAACGAGGGATTCCACTTCCCGGCGATTCAGTGTTGTCGAGGCCATGTTTTGTAAGTCTCCGCCTGTCAGATGTCGTCATTATTATTCATCAGATTCTAAAACTTGTCAAGTTTATTCATGCTTTTTCAAAAGTCCGCATAAATGTGGAGATGTAGGGGATATGAAGGCTGTTTTAAGCATAAAGAGAATTTGCCGCAGAGAACACAGAGAACACAAGGGAAAGCAGAAAAGAGTTCCTTCTCTGTGTTCTCCGTGCCCTCTGTGGCACACTTATCTGCGATTTTCTCACGAGCCGCGATATTCGCAGGTGGACGTACACGTCTCGTAGACCGTGATTTGCGAAAGCAACGGCAGGGAGGGCTTGAGGTGGTCCCAGATCCATTGAGCGAGCACTTCGCTCGTAGGGTTCGAAAGTCCTTCGATTTCATTCAGATAGTAATGGTCGAGCTGCTTCAAAATCGGCGCAGCCGCGGTTTTGATGTCGCCGTAGTCGACGAGGTAGCCTTTGGCGGGATCGACGTTACCTTCTACGACCACGTCGAACCGAAACGAGTGCCCGTGCAGCCGGCGGCACTTATGGCCGGCGGGGAACGTGGGCAGGTCGTGGGCGGCCTCGAAGTGGAATTGCTTGGTCAGCTTGACGAACATAGGGCCGAGAAGTGTAACCGAATCGGAGGCAGTTGTGGATGCGTCGATGAAATCAATCCTGATCGCGGTGATCGACCGGATCATCCCCGCCGACGATTTTCCGTCGGCCTCGCAGGCGGGGGTGATGAATTACCTCGCCCGGCAGTTCGTGGGCGATGCCCAGCAGTGGGCTGAGCCGATCGAGACGGGGCTGGAATCTTTAGACGCCCAAGCCCGTCAAAAATCCGCTTGCGGTTTCGCCGAGTTGCCCGCGGAGAAGCAGGACGAGTTGCTCGCTTCAATCGAATCCGAGCGCTTCTTCGAAGAACTCGTCGCCCTCACCAGCGAAGGTTTTTACGCCGACACCGGCAACGGCGGGAACTTCGGCGAGATCTCGTGGAAGATGATCGGCTACCTCCCGCGCGAAAAAGGGGACTTGGAATGAAAGATTCTTACGACGCAATTGTGGTCGGCAGCGGGGCGGGCGGCGGGATCGTCGCGTGCGTGCTGGCTGAGGCGGGGCAGACCGTGCTGCTGCTCGAGCGCGGCAAGACGATGAGCTACACGCAGGTCAGCCTCGATCATGTGCGCAATCACCGCTTCGGCAAGTACGGCAACAACACCGGGCCGGAGTTGGAAGGCCACCCGCGCGTGTTCATCGATTCCGCCGGGAAGCGGCACGTTCTGCAGCCGCACCAGGGCGGGTACATGAACAACGCCATGGTCGAAGGCGGCGGAACGCTCATCTACGGCGCGCAGGCGTGGCGATTCCTGCCGAAAGATTTTCGCATGGCCAGCATTTACGGCACGCCGGCGGGAAGCTCGCTTTCGGATTGGCCGATCACCTACGACGAGCTCGAGCCGTACTACGAGCGGGCGGAGTGGGAGATCGGCGTATCATGCGACCACACCGAGGCGAGCCAATTTTGGCCGCGGAAAAAGCCGTTCCCCATGCCGCCGATGGAAGACCGCCCGCCGCGGCCCGTGCTGCGGAAGGCGGCGCACTCGCTCGGGTGGAAGACGATGCCTGTGCCGGTGCTGATCAATTCCGTGCCGTACAACGGCCGGCAGGCGTGCGTGCACTGCGGGTGCTGCATCGGTTTCGCCTGTCCGAGTGATGGTAAGAACGGCTCGCAGAATACCGTCATCCCGCGGGCGCTGGCGACGGGCCTGTGCGATCGCGTGACGCAGGCGATGGCGGAACGCATCGACACTGATTCGCAAGGCAAGGTGATTGGCGTGACGATGGTCGTGATGATCGACGGCCAGCCGCAACGCAAGAGCGTGCGCGCCAAGCGCGTAATCGTCTCCGGCGGGGCGATCGAAACCACGCGTCTGCTGATGAATTCCACCAGCACGCACCACCCGAACGGGCTGGGCAACGAGCACGATTACCTCGGCCGAAATCTGCAGGGGCACGTGTACGTGGGCGCTGTCGGTTACATGCAGGACTCGATGTACGACGGCCGCGGGCCGGGCGTGAGCATCGCGACGCTGCAGTTCAATCACGGCAACCCCGGCGTGGTGGGCGGCGGACTGCTGGCGGATGAGTTCATCAAGCTGCCGATTATTTTCTGGAACAGCGGCTTCCCGCCGGGCGAGAAAAAGTGGGGCTTGTCGGCCAAGCGATTCATGCGCGAGAAGTACGTGAAGTGCATTCACGTGCAGGGGCCGGTGCAGGAAATTCCGAATCCGGAAGCGCGCGTGCAAGTCGATCCGACGGTGCGCGATCGGTACGGCATCCCTGTAGTGAAGCTGAGCGGCAAGATCCACCAGGCAACGAGCGATGTCGCCGACTTCCTTCGCGAAAAAGCGATGCTCTGGCTGAAGACCGCCGGCGCGGAAAACACCTGGACGTGGGGCCACGGCATGGGCCTCACCGGCGGCCAACACCAGGCGGGAACCGCCCGCATGGGCAACGACGTAAAAGCGTCCGTCACCGATTCCTGGGGCCGCGTGCACGGGCACGACAATCTGTATATCGCCGACGGCTCGCTCCACGTCACCAACGGCGGGATGAATCCTGTGCTGACGATCATGGCGCTGGCGTTTCGCGTGGGGGAAGGGATTGTGGCGAATTCGCGGTGAGGGAAGAGTTGGCAAATGCAAATTGCAAAATGCAAATTGCAAAATAAAGAAAATCATTTAGGAGTGAATAAGGCTTGAGCCTTTATTTTGCATTTTGCATTCTGCAATTTGCATTTCTTCCTTCCTACGTTCCGCGCCTATTCCCATACAGCGCCACATGCAGCCGCGGGCAGTACCGATAGCCCGTCCGCTTGCACACGTCCGCGATCCAACCCGCCCGCGAATCCAGCGTCGGCTGGTCGATTCCCTCCGGCATCAGCAGCACGTCGCTCGGCTGCCAACCGGTGAGGCGATTCAAGATCTCGTCGATCTCCAGCAAATCCTGATCGGCCGACACCACGAACTTCAACTGAAACGCCGGCGAGTGATCGATGAACTGCTGTATCACCGAGAAATTCAGCCGCTGCCGCTCGTGGGCCGCGGCGTGGCGGCCTCCGTCGCGCTCGTGCGGCGTGGAGTTGCTCAACTTCGGCGAGAGCGACGCGAGATCGACTTTCACCGGTTTGAAAACCGTCGCCGCGGTCTCGATCGTGATGTGCAGGCCGGCGGCGTGAAGCTGCGCGCAGAGTTCCGCGACGTCCGGCATGATCATCGGCTCGCCGCCGGTGACTACGACGTGTTTGCAGCCGTAGCCGCGCACTTTTGCGACAATCTCCGCGACCGAAATTTCGTCGCCTTCCGGATTCCACGACGCGTACGGCGTGTCGCACCACACGCACCGCAGGTTGCACCCGCTGGCGCGCACAAACACCGACGGCACGCCGACGAGTTTGCCTTCGCCCTGGATCGAATGAAAAATTTCGGAAATTTTCATCAGCGGAAGAGGCAAACGGTGAGTGGGATTTCAGTTTTGATCGGCTGGCCGGCGGCGTTCTTGTCCGGGTCGAACCACCAGTTGTACGCCTCGAGGCAAATCGGGTTGTCGATCTCATTGCTGCCGCTGGACTCGGACACGTCGGCCTTGATCACTTTTCCCGTCGGATCGATCACCAGGTGCAGCGTGACGGCGGCCCGGCCCATGGCGACGCCGTCCCAGTAGCCGACGAGCGGAATATGCGGGCGGGTGAGCTTGGATTTTCGCCCGACGCGCACAACGGTTTTGCCGGACCGGAACTCGACCGATCCGCCGCCATGCACGAACGGGTCGATTTCAGAATCGCTCTGCGGCGCCGGGTCGGCGGATGGAATCGGCAAGCCCGCCTTCGCCGCCGGCGACGAAGCCGCGGCCGTTGACGCGGACGAATTCTTCGCCGGGCTCGCCTGGGCCGAGTGATCCGTAGGCGTGGACTCGGCCATTTGCTCCGGCGCGAGTTTCGGCGGAACGGCGAGCTGATACTGCGATTTATCCGGCGACCTTGATGCTTGCGCACGCGGCGGAACATTCAACGCCAGCGCCTTGGGATCGATCAGCTTCTTGTCTCCCGTCGGCGAAGCCTTCGGCTGCTCGGCGGGCGGTGATTTTGCGATGGCGGGCGAAGGGCGATCGAGCGACTCACTCGATTTCTCCGCGGCGGCCGGCGCGTTGGGATCGTTCGACTTCGGCAGGTTATCCGTCCGACCCGCCTGCGGAGTTTTTTCGTCAGTCTTCGCGACGGCGTTCGGCGAGAGACGCGGGCTAGTTTGCGCGGTTGGCGAATCGCCCTTGGCAACGGCGGTCGGAGGCGTCGGGGAGTTCGAATCCGCCGCCCGCGGATCCGCCTTCGCGATCGGCGCCGGCGAGCTTGCGGATTCATCCGCGTTGGAATTGAGCGACTTCACCAGCGGCGAAATAGTTCCCGGCGGAACCGCCGGCGCGGCTGCGGGCATTTGCTCGACGGCCGCGCTCGCGGCAGCGGCTTGCCGCATTTCAGAAGACAACGGCCCGCCGCCAGTCGGGCCCGTGTATGGCGACGGCGCATCGCCGACTTTGCCCATGCCGACCGGATCTCGGCTAAGGAAGGGCTGATCCATGTCCGCCTCCATGCCGCTCGCAGGCTTCTCGCCCGCAGATTCGGCGATCGCGGTCCCCAGGCCGTCCGCTTCGCCGAGTTCATCTTTGTTGACGCGATGCGCCAGCAGCGACCAATCGCTCTTCACGCCCCTGGCCAACTGGTCGGCCAGGATGCGAATCTCGTCGCGCACCATCCACCCGATCAGCCAACCGTGCAATAGCACGGATAGGATGATCGCGATCGACCACTCGAACCTGATCCAACGATTCCGCATAGCCGGAGAATATCGGCGAATATTGGCCGATTCTCCGGTCCGATTATACGTTTGGCGGAGGCAAAAGCAGAAAGCGGCGGAGAGATTCAACGGAATTCATTGAGATACCAACAAAAAAGCCCGAAATCCGCGGAATAACGAGCGATTGCGGGCCCATGAACTGAGGCCGCGGCGGATAGGAAGGTTTTTGACCGCATCGGGCTTGAGGGTACATTCGGACGCCTCGTTACGTGCGAAGAAATGTCGTCGATGCCGTCGTCTTTTTTATGAAAGCAGTGATCGTGCACAAATATTTGCTTGTTGTAATGGCCGCGATGTTCTGCAATAGCGCACACTCGATCGCGCAAGAGATTCCGACTAAGCCGCCTGAAACCAAACCCCCGATCGTTGAAAAAACATTGCGATTGAAGCCGAAAGACGGCGTCCTTCTCGGCGCGAATGTGACGATCGATCCGGCCAAGCAACTCGACGCGAAGAACGGTGCGACAGCGAGCGTCGACGGCGCCAGTATAGTCATCGCCTTCGAGCAGGCCGGGAGCAAGTTCACCTTCAGGCCTGTCAAGGGTCGCTGGAATCTCGGCGAAGGGAATGATGTCGCCATCAAACTCCGCAATACCGGCACGAATGAGCTCACGCCGACGATCATGCTCTTCAGCGCCCAAACGCCTGGGCCGAAGATCGTCGCCAAGCCGTTGGCGGCCGGCGCGGAGGTGGAAGTCGTTCTGCCCTTTGCTGCAAGTACGCCGTGGAAGGGCGTGCGGGCCGATCAACTCAAGGCTAATCACGGCACCGTCGCAGGCACGGGAACCAATTTTGCGAGCGATAAGACTGATGCCGTCGAGTTCACCGTCGATCATCCCGGCAAGTTGCAGATCGAGTCGATCGTCGTCCGCCGCGCGCCCGCAGAATTGCCCGAATGGCTCGGCCAGCGCCCGCCGGTCGAGGGCGATTGGAAACAGACGCTGTCGGACGATTTCGACGCGCCCGCCATCGACCTCACCAAGTGGAACAACTTCGGCCCGAATTACTGGGACAAGGTGAGCCACTGGAGCAAGGACAACGACATCCTCGGCGGTGGCCTGCTACGCCTGCGGGCGGAGAAGAAGACCGGCTTTCAGAACGACGACCCGCAGCAGAAGAAAACCGATCTCGTCGCGGGCTATCTCGATACCTTCGGCAAGTTCTCGCAGCGCTACGGGTATTTCGAAGCGCGCATGAAGCTTCCGACCGCGGCCGGTCTCTGGCCGGCGTTTTGGCTGATGCCCGATCGCGGCCCGAACGCCGGCGATGCGCCGGGCGAGAACGCCAAGCGCCGCTCGACCTCGGACGGCGGGATGGAGTTCGACATCATGGAAAATCTCGCCGTCTGGGGCACGTGCCGTTACAACGTCGCGATGCATTGGGACGGCTATGCCAAGAAGCACAAGATGATCGGCACGGAAAACGTCTACGTCAGCCCCGACAAAGACGGCTTCATCACCAGCGGCCTTTTGTGGCTCCCGGGCCAGGCGGTCTACTACTGCAACGGCCAGGAAGTCGCGCGGTGGGAAGATCCGCGAATCTCGGCCGTCCCCAGCTACATCATCTTCACCCTCCCGCGCGGCGGATGGGACGGCAATGATCCCGACGGCACCGGCCTGCCCGACGATTTCGTCATCGACTACGTCCGAGTCTGGCAACGCAGCGATTTGGCCAAGGCCGAACCGCCCACGACGCAGCCGGCGAAGTGACGGCTGATACCACAGCGCTACCTGCCATGACGTAAAGCGACGAGAACAACTCGCGCAAAAAAAGCCCCGAATCCCGCGGAAAACTTGCGTTTCCGATGGTTTCGGGGCTGCATTGCGGCCGACTGGAGTCGAACCAGCACGAGTTGCCTCACTAGAACCTGAATCTAGCGCGTCTGCCAATTCCGCCACGGCCGCGGCGAGCCGCACAAGATACCGCACTGGTTTTTTCCGTCAAGCTACTGCGACACAGAGGCACCAAGCCACTGAGAAAAGCACTCAAAGAATGCGTCTTATTTTGTGTTCCTCTCCGTGCCTCAGTGCCTCGGTGTCGCATTCGTCTTTCCGATCGTATGATGAGTACAGCAATGTCGAGAAAAGACCGCGACAATTTCGCGCCGCGCATCCTCAACCGCCGGGCGACGCACGACTACTTCATCGAAGCCAAGATCGAGTGCGGCATCGTTCTGCAGGGCAGCGAGGTCAAATCCCTCCGCCTCGGTAACGTGCAGCTGAACGAATCGTTCGCCCGCGTTGAAAAGGGCGAGCTGATCCTGCACGGCTGCCACATTGACCCGTACAAACACTCCGGCCTGTACAACCACGTGCCCCTGCGCGAGCGGAAACTGCTGGTCCACAAGCGCGAAATCAAAAAGCTGGAAGACGAACTCAAACTCCGCGGCACCACGCTGATCCCGACGGCCATCTACTTCAAGGAAGGCAAAGCCAAGCTGGAACTAGGCGTGGCCCGCGGCAAACAGCAGCACGACAAACGCGAGACGATCAAACGGAAAGAGCAGGATCGGGAGTTGCGGCGAGCGACGATGCAACGGCGATGATTTGCGCAGCGACGCTCAAGGATTCGCGCACTAGTGTGAAGAGGAGACAACGCGCCCTTTGGACGACATCATTTTGAAGAACTTTCATCGATCGTGGCTTGTGCTCGCGATGGCAGTATTCGCGACCGTGTTTGGGTGTGCCGTCGACGATCCCGCTATTTCCCCGGAACCAAAACCGCTGCTACCACACGAATTGGTTCAAGTCGCAGGGATCGAATGGAACCGGTTTCGGCTAGCGGTTGCTGACTGCGGCGGTACGTTTGACGAAGAGTTCACGCGCGACTCCCGGGGAATCAGCACTACGCAACCATCCAAGCCGAATTTCGTGCGCAGGACAGCATATCGAGTAAGCCAATCCGGCGCTATACGGTCGCTCCGCGCAATCCCGGACGGGGAACGTGAGTTCGTGCAGGGCCGGAATGATCAGTACGCCTTCGAAATTGATAAACGTCGAGGCGACGCCAATTACAGAATCATGAATTTCGAACCCGCCGGCCACGGGACGTCGGTGGATGAAGGGTTGGATCAGTCGCTTCTTCGCTTTGTTGATACGGGCGAACGCATTTGTGGCACCCGCATTGAAGACGTTATCACCGGCAGGACGGGCCGGCTCAATTCGACCTCATGGATACGAATAGAGGGCAGGCAATTCCTTCAACTTCTTTTTGATTTAAAGATGTCCGACTCGGGGGAGTTCGTGCCGAGCACTGCTGTGCTAGATCCGGACAATCACTGGGCCGTCGCCTCATACGAACAGAAGCGCGATGCGACCTCCATGCGAGGTCGCGTCACCTACTATTCCGATATTGCTGGAATCGCATTTCCGAGGCGCATCGTGGAGGAAGTGGTCAATATCGCGGGGCAGGTCATCTCGATTCATGTGTTAATATTTTCGCGACCGACTTTTGCGGCGGACAAGAATCCGATGGCATTCACATTGGAAGCGTACGGCTTGGACGAAACGCGAGATTATTGGCATGAGTTGGTGAAGAGTACAACGCGTCCGATTTTGCTGGTTCGATGATTTTAAATAAAGACAGAAAGATTCGCTACGGGTCCTATTAATTCCTCATCTCACGGGCGTAAAAATCGAGACATTAATTCTTCTCGTCCGCTGACATCATATCGCATGTAGAGCCGCTGAATGTGCTCTCGAATGGTATGCACGCTCAAATTCAACTCCCGCGCGATTCGCTTCGGCTGTTTGCCTGCAAATAACCAGTCCATCACCTGCTGAAGTCGTGGCGGCAGCCCGCGGCTCGCCTCGGCGGACGGCAGCGTGAGATGCCCCCGATCCATCAATTGCTTCATCTCATCCATAGCGAACTTCGCCAATGCCAATTGTCGTCGAGTCAATTTTGATGTCTGACCGAATCGGTGGAACGCAATACCGACGACGCGATCGCCGTACGCACCGCAACGGAAATGGCTGATCATTCCGTCGCCGTATCGCCCCTGACTGATGAGTTGAAGAAAATTGCTGTGTCTGCGCTCGGCGTCTCGATGGGGTAGCGTATCGCCGATCGTCCATCCGGCGACGGGAGCGTCATCGCGAATCGACGTATAGCAATACGGGTCGGCCTCCAGCAGGAACCGTGTGGCAAACTCGCCTACGTACTGGCCGAACATCCGATCGTGATCAGTTGTGACCGTCATATGTACAAAGTGGGGCTTTTTTTCAGACCGCCATTCGTCGGCGACGTAAAAGAACGACGTGTCTCCTCCAATTTGCGCATTGATCCCATCTACCAACAACTGCCGCTGTGCTGTCGGATCGCTCTTCATCGCCGCCACGTCGGCCAGATGACGCATGATCGCCAGCATCTCTGCCATGGAAGGTCGAAGGCTTTTCCCCATTCAGGCACTCCCCATTTTTGAAAACACATCATCGTGACGTTTAGATTTCATTGTAAGAAGAATGCCTTTTGAGTCCATTAGATTTGGGGGATTGTCGCCGTACTGCGTCGGGGCTAAATTTCGCCCGCTTTCGTTGCTACCGATGCGAACCAGGGGAGGCGTATCGGGGCAACCAAGCTGGCTCGAACCGCAGAAGCGATACTAAATTCGAGGCGAATAAACTCTTTAAGTGCTATGTGGGTCGAAATCTCTCGTCGCGCGTCGCGCTTGAAGTGTCAATCCGCCCCATATTTTTCAGTTCCTGCCCATGGATCGCGAGTTCCCAATCCGCCATCGGACGGCGGGGCACTGCGTAATTTCCCTCGCTCCGACCGCTACTTATCCGCTTTCATCGCAGCGGCCGGTTTGTGCAGAAGCTGGTACGGCCTGGCCGCGGCGCCTAGCCACTTGCCGTCTTTCTTGACGAACACCCACGCCACGTGGTGATCGAAGTCCGGGGCGGCCGAGCCGTCGGGCTTGTGCATGCCGGTGATCGTCGCCGATACGTCGGCCACCACCACGTCGTCGGTCACCTGCTGAACGGTCACGTCCTTGATCGTGTAGGTGGTGGCCTTGAACATCGTCGCGTGTTCGTGTTCGAGCAACTTGACGATCTCGTCGTGTCCCTTGGCCACTACGCCGCCCGGGTTGATGAGGGTGGCGTCGTCGGTCATCACCGCCGCCAGACCGGCCGCGTCGTCCTTGTCCCACGCGGCTTTGAATTCCTCGAGCTTGGCCTTGATGGCCTGATCGTCCGCCGCCCGAGCCCCTGCCGTCATGAGGGGAGATAGCAACGCCAGAACCGCCAGTACCGCGATGAATCCGCTGCGCATGGTTTGCTCCTGTAAAAGGTGATTGAAAAAGCCTACCGCCCGCCGTGGGGAATGCAATGAGAATGCCGGACTGGATCAGGCGAGATTTCGGCAGAGAATAATCAACGTCCATCATGTTCTTCGACATCGGGCATAACGTGATCGCCTTATTGCCTGGCGAGCACGCACTATTATATTGAGGTGTTGTGCGGCTTCATATTTCGAAAGATCGCAACTATTCGACGCACCCCCGACCGCCAGCCACGGATCGAAGTGGACCGTTGGATGAAGCATTTTTTGCGTTGGCTGCGGGCGATCCATCCGCCCTGCGGTTAGTGGATGGCAGTCACGAGCCCGAGGTTGACTGCCTCATCAATGCCTGGACACGCGTTGGATTTCTGTGGGGCGATGTGGCGCATGCCGAATGGTGGCTCGGGAACTTCCCTTGTTGCTTCGCGATCACAACGCGCCCTGGAATTTCCTCAGCGTGACCGAAGAATGGTGCGCCGAGGTGACGCGATTGGCATCGCCGTCATTCACGCGGGTGCGGCGGGTATCGTACTCGTTCGACTTGGCCGCCTATTCAACCGCGCGCTCGAACTGTCCCGCACTTCCCGACGGATGCCGCATCGACGTTCTGACGCCCGACCTCTATCCGCGCATCGTGGACGAACTGGATCGCAGTTTTTCCGGCGGCCGATGTGACGAACGGGCCGACGTCAGGGGCTACGTGTTGCGAGGAGGCGACCGATGCATCGCCTACGCGTGGGCGCCGATCTGCGAGCGCATGGCGGAGATCGGCATCGCCACGGCCCCGGATTTCCGGCGCCAAGGCTTGGCGCGCATCGTGGCCACGCGGTTCATCGATACTTGTCTCGCGGAGCGATGGCAACCGCGAGTCAGCACGGTGGCCGGCCACACGCCGGCCATGCGTTGGGCCGAATCGCTAGGGTTTCGATCTCCGGTTGAACACGATTGGCTCCTGGTTCGCCCGGCAGAGATAAAACGGGACAACGAGATTGAGACGAGAACTGAGCGGGACGGGTACCATTGATTCGAATGACTCGCAGTCGCAAACAGATCGTCGTTGCTTTCCTCTTGGGCGGATTGCTCTACGTCGGCGGTCTTGGCTGGGGAAGTCGTCGGCTCGCGTGGGCAGCCATCAAGGACCTTCGCGACGGCGAACTGGTGACGTCGGCGCCCGCGATTACTGTCGATCGCGGGCAGACGTCGATCTCGCGTTCTCAAGAAACGTATCTTTTGCAACAGCTGCGAGAATCGCCAACGCCGACGAGGCCGCGCATTTATGTCAACGTGCGTTGGACTTGGTGGGTCTGCGCTCGTATTGAGGCGGGGCATTACTTCAGTCCCACGGGTGCGGAGTGGAAAGACACGCTGTTCGTGTGCGTCTTCGGGGCGTGGGTTCCGGTTTACACGTTCAGCAATTCGATGGCGTGAAGTCAGCAGCCCGGCGTGTGGCGCCGCTGCTGGTGTGAACTTGCCCTATGAGCCCTTCGCGGTGAGCTTCAGGCCGATGATCGATGCCATCAGAAGCGCGAGGAAGAACAGCCGCATCGGGTTCGCGGGTTCGCCGAGCAAGGTCATCCCAAGAACGATCGTGCCGAATGTTCCGATGCCGACCCAGACCGCGTACGCCGTGCCGATCGGTAGCGTGCGGGCGGCAACGGCCAGCAGGTACATGCTGGCGATGATGCCCAGGATCGTGAGCACACTGGGGACCGGTTTGGTGAATCCCTGCGTGTACTTCAGCCCGATCGCCCAGCCGGCTTCGAGCATGCCGGCGATGATGAGAAGAATCCAGGCCATGCGATGTTCCTTTTGTCGAGGGCGTCGTCCTGCCTTGGAGCACAGATGGCGACATTTCTAGTTCATTGGCTTACTTAATTCTATATATTAAGACGAATCCAATTTTGATCCCGGACTTCCTGCATGTTCCAACGACTTCGCGATTGGTGGATTCTTCATTCAGCCTCGGCCCATTCGCCGGAGTATGACCAGGCAATGGAACGGCGCTTGCCCGGCTTCCTGGCGATGCAGGCGAAGACGCGGCGCGATACGGAAGACCGCCGGCGTCGTGAAGAAGCGTGGTGGCAAGAGGTCTTGGCGATGCAGGCGGCGGGGCGAGTGGATGAGGCCGCGCAATTAACGCAAGCCAATGCCGAGGAACTCGGCCGGTTCGTGCTCGATCTGTACGAGCGCATCGCGATGCTGTACGCACGCGAGGTCGACCGGCGGCTTGCCCTGCACGACCGCCCGGGCGCGGAGGCGGCCGCGCGGGAGGCCGTCCGCTGGATGAGCGTCTGGGCGTCGGGCTCCACCTCCGGCGGCGAGGGCACCGCCCGCTCGCGGGCCATGGCGGACATGGACAAGGAACTTCAGCGAAAGCTCGCGGGCTCTCGTGTTGCCAGGATGGTCTGTGATCGCCGTCTCTGCCTTTCTGCCGGGCTTGTGGTTGTTGATTGCGCTGATCAACCGGCACCATGCGCGGCGCGCAGCGCAGGGACTCTGCACTCAGTGCGGATATGATCTCCGGGCCACCCCAAATCGATGCCCCGAATGCGGTACGGTCGCTACAGTGAGTCATGAAGGGCAGGCAATAGCCAGTCCTGCATGATTCGCGCCGGGTGCCACGGGTCGGCCGTACTCGGCAGACCCGTGCTTGTCGTGTGGCACAGGTCTGCCGAGTACCGCCGACCTCTAGCAGCCAACGCGAGCGGGGCTAAATCCTCTCAATTCGGATCGATCGACAACCATTCCATCGCGTCCGTCTATCGCAGCGTAGTGAAATCACACTCGGGAGCGGCATTCGCGTGCATCGACATAACGGACGGGTGTCTCTGCATAACGGAAAGCATTCCCGGCATAACGCAGGGAGATGTCTGCATAACGAAAACAAATCCGTGCATAACGAAAGAATGTCCCGGCATAACGCACGGGACTCTTTTCGTTATGCAGGGAGACCCGTTCGTTATGCACAGGCATCCTTCCGTTATGCAGGGACTTCCTTTCGCCATGCAGAGACATCTGTGCGTTATGCACGGAGTTCTTTTCGTTATGCCGCGAGGGCAATTCGTTATGCCGGGAAGAAAAAGAAGCCCTCGCGGCAGCGCCAGCGGGTCGTTTTTATGGAGCCGGGCGGCATAAGCGGTGAAATCCGCACAACCGGCTTAAGCGGCCGGGTCGGCGGGACGATGCAGGGAAGGATATGGTTTCCAATTTCCCACCCAAGCTGCGTTCAGCGCCCGTGTCCAACACCGAGCGGCAGCGGCAGTTCCGCGAACGCAACCCCGGTTACTACGGCCGGCTGCATCGGCGAAGCAATCAACGGGGCGTGGTGTTTGCGGCTGCGAAGCAGGCGGCGCTGGCGGCGGGGCTGGTTGAGTCGGTCGCGATCTCCGTCGCTTGCGAAGTGGCCTTGAACCAGACGGATCTTCTGCTGGCGATCGCCCAAGCGAAACGGCCGCTCATGCTCCCCGCCCCGGCGGAACTGCTGCTGATCCCCGGCATCAACGCCATCCCCACCCGCCAGCAAATGCAAGCCGCCCGCGAGCAAGTCGCTGTCTCACGCGAGAGCTAAGCGTTGATGTAGCCTCCCGCGAAGCGGCGGGATTGCTATCCCGCCCTACAAAACTGTTTTAACCGAGCGATGGGCAGTCCCTACTCTACAAAACCTCGCCGTTCATATTTGCAGAATTCAATATTCAACGTTAATCTTGCATGCAAGATTAAACGGCACGTCGCCGACCCTGTTAGATGAATAGGGGCATTCATATAATCCGGGATTTCCCATATGGACTTCCACCGACGAACGTCGTCGGCCACTTCGTGAATGATACCGAGTAGTGGCGTTCGCCCAAAGACTTTTCCTGGCTGGCAGCCACTTGAATCGGGACGATTTGGGCGGCCATGTTTCC